>NZ_BCZP01000001.1 GCF_001598795.1 Delftia acidovorans NBRC 14950
TGGCAGCGCAGATATGCGAGACGCCTGCGACGGTGACGATTCCTGCGGGGCAAAGCTATGCGTACATCAGCGTGAGCGGCTTGGATGCTGGCTCAACCCAGATCGAAGCTTCTGCTGCAGGCATGGATCCCGTCTATCTCAACGCGGAAACCGTGGCGCCGACGCTGCGCCTTCAGTCCGCTCCTGCCTCTTTGGCAGAGGGGCAGAGGGCGGCCTATATCTCTGTCTCTGCTGAAGTCCCCGGGGCCTACTGGTCAACGAACCAATACCCGTCAGCTCCCCTGACCATCACCTTCACCAGCTCCGTCCCCTCCGTAGGCACGATCACCGACAGCGTCACCTGGAATGCCAACTCGGGCAACTCGGGCTACGCCACCTTCACTGCGGTCGCTCCCGGAACCACCCAGATCACGGCCAGCTCCCCCGGCTTCACGCCGGCGACCAGCGGCCCGATCACGGTGAACCCATAAGAAAGAGATGAGCATGCAACGCTCCCCATTTTTCCAGTGCGCACGCTTTACGCTTTCCGTGGCCGCATGGCACAAACCGCTGTCGGCGCTTCGGCGTCGTTCCGTTGCGGCCCTGGCCATCGCATTGGGCATGAGCACGGCCATTGCCGCCGACACGGCGCAACTGACCATTGCCGATGGCGTGATCGTCAAGTTCGGCCAGGGCGCAGGCATCAGCGTGCGCAGCGGCCTGCATACGGGATCTTCCGTGGTGCTGACCAGCAGCCACGATGACTCGCAGCTGGGTCCGGTGCAGGCGCAGGGGCCACAGTCCCGGGCGCCGCAGGCCGGCGACTGGCTGGGTGTGCTGGTGGCGCCTGAAGCCGCTCCCGCCAGCCTGAAGCTGGACGGCCTGGCCGTTCGCTATGCCGGAGGCACGGACGGCTTGTCCGGCCACATGGCAGGTGGTGCCGCTCTGGTACTGGCGGGTGCAGGCTACGGCTTCGAACGGCTGCAGTTCACGGACAACGCCGTGGGAATCCGGGTGGTCGGCAGCGGCAGTCCCCGCATCATGCGTTCGCGCATCGCTGGCAACGGCGTGGGATTGCTGGCAGAGCAGGGCGCCACGCCGGCCGTTGGTGAATCAGATATCTCGGGCAACAGCCAGTTCGGCATACGCAACACCAGCCCGGCCAGCATCGTCCAGGCCCAGGGCAACTGGTGGGGCCACGCCAGTGGTCCGCGAGATGCCGTGGGCAATCCGGCAGGGCAGGGCAATGCGGTCAGCACGGGCGTGGACTATGGCTCCTACCTGACGGCCGAGCCCGTACTGGCCTGCACCATCGTTCCCACGCAAGGCTATGCCACGCGCGTGCGTGCCGTGGAGCTGCGCCTTGACTGCCCGCAGGCCGCGCAGTTCCGCCTGCAGGAAAGCGATCAGTTCGACAGTGCTGCATGGCAGAGCATGACGGGCCACCCCATGCTGGCAAGCTACACGCTATCCCTGGGGGCGGGGGACAAGATGATCCATGTGCAGTTCCGCACGGCACAGGGTGGCATCAACCAGTTCTCGCTGCCACAACCCATTGCCTACGCACCTGAAGGTCCTTTGGTGCAGTTCGCCCAGCCAGCCGCTGGTGCCGTGCTGGAGCAGGACACGACCATCGCCATCAACGTGACCGACCCTGAAGGCGTGCAGCAGGTGGAGATCCTGGTGGATGGTCAGCGCCTGGCCCTGCTGACCGAAGCACCTTTCCAGACCACCTGGGCGCTGGCTGCCGTGCGCAACGGCAACTACACCCTGCAGGCCAGGGCCACCAATGGCATAGGCCTGAGCAACACGGCAACGCGCCCCGTGCAGGTGCAGAAAAAGGGTGGTCAAGGTCCGGTCATCACCGCCACTTTGGCAGGCGCGGCGCTTGTGCCCGATGCGACCATTTCCGCCGCAGGCGAATTGGCCGTGTCCGCGCAAAGCCCCATCGGCATTGCCAACGTCAAGGCCACCATCAACGGCCTGCAGATCTTCGAGCGCAGCGGTGGCAACACCAGCCCTTTCAACCACAGCCAGTTCATCGACTTTGCACAACTACCCAATGGCGCGCATCGGTTCAGCATCACCGCCACCGACTCGGACGGCATTGCGGCCGTGCTGGACATACCGTTCACGCTCAGTCTCAGCGCACCACCTGCCCCGGTCATTGCGCAGCCCGTCAACAACGCACAGGTGTCCACGCCGCAACTGGCCGTCTCCGGCACGGCCATGGCGGGCTCGCAGGTGCAGCTGTATCTGGGCGGCCAGGCCGTGGGCAGCCCGATGGCCGTGCCAGCCAATGGCAGCTTCTCCGGCAGCCTGACCCTGCCAGCCGAAGGCGCGCACCGCATCGAAGCGACGGCCAGCAATGCGCGCGGCACCAGCCCCAGGAGCGCGGCGGTTGCCGTGACCTATGCCATCGCGGCTCCGACGGTGAACTTCACCATGCCGGGCCAGGATGCCACCGTGGTCGGCAGCACGGCCGTAGGTGTCGCCGCCTCGGCACCGGACGGTATTGCCAAGGTCGATTTCTTCGCCAATGGCAGCCTGATCGGCTCAGCCACGCAGGCTCCGTTCAGCTTGCAATGGGACACGTCGGGCGTGGCCAACGGTGCCCTCACGCTCAGGGCCGTGGCCACCAGCAAGGCAGGCAAGACTGGTGAAGCCACGCGCGCCGTCACCGTCAACAACAAGCCGCCCGAGCCTGAGCAGCCCAAGACGCCCTACACGGGCACGGTCAGCTCCGTCAGCCCGGCGGTCTCGTACGGCGCGCAACGCGTCGTCATAGCCGGTGCCGCCGTGTCACGCGCCAGCGGGCAGCCCATGCCCAACGCAGCATTGCGCATGGTGCTGGACATCTCGGGCTTCAAGCGGCGCATAGGCATCGCCACCGACGACAGCGGCCAGTACCGCTACGAATTCGTGCCCACGGCCAATGACAACGGCACCTACATCGTCTCCGTCATCCACCCGGAAGAAACCCTCACCACAGAGCAGGGGCGCTTCACCATCAACCGGCTGAGCTTCGACCTGGCCAGCTACCAGCTCACCGCGCCGCGCGGCTTTGCCGCCAGCATCACGGTCAACGCGCGTGCCAGCGCGGGCACGGGCGCCACCGGCGTGCGCTGGGCCGTGGTTCCGGCACAGCAACCCAGCGGCAGCCTGCCGCCGGGCATCAGCGTGGAGCCGGGGGCGCCGGTCAATGTGGCCGCAGGCGCCTCGGTGCCCATGGTCATCCGCTTCACGGGCAGTGCATCGGCCGGGGAGACGGGCACCGTCGTGCTCACGGCCTACGCCAGCGAGACAGGGGACACGCCCCGGGGCAGCTTCACCATCCACTACCGGCTGGTGCAGGCCTTGCCCGAGCTGTTTGCCAACCCCACCTACATAGAAACCGGGGTACAGCAGGAAAAGACGGTCACCGAGAGCATCACCATCGGCAACCGTGGCCTGGTGGCCGCCCAGGACGTGAAGGTCCAACTGGTGGACAAGGATGGCAAGGCCGCGCCTTCCTGGATCTTCCTGTCCAGCGCCAGCCACATCGGCGCCGTGGACGTGGGCGCCCAGGTGCCCATCCAGGTCACGGCCAGCCCGGGCAAGGACGTGGCCGACGGCATCTACAACTACCGACTGCAGATCACGGCCAGCAACCAGGGCACGGGCACCATACCCGTCTCGGTGGCCGTCACGCAAAGCGGGCAGGGCGGGCTGAGCTTCCATGCCACCGACCTGTTCACGGAAACGCTGGACGCGGGCGGCAAGCCCATACCGGGCGTGGCCAACGTGCGCATACGCCTGCAAAACGATGCCGTGCTCACCTATATGCGTACCCTCACCACGGACGCGCAGGGCAAGGCCGTGCTCACCGACCTGCCGCCCGGCACCTACACCTACCGCGCCAGCGGCCCGCGCCATGCCGACAGGTCGGGCCGCATCTTCGTGCGCCCGGGCGTCACCACCTCGGAGCGCGTGCACCTGCAGTACCAGACCATCAGCATCGACTTCAGCGTGACGGAAACCACCATCAAGGACGAGTACCAGATCACCCTGGAAGCCACCTTCCAGACCCAGGTACCGGCCCCCGTGGTGCTGCTGGAGCCCCTGTCCATCAGCCTGCCCGAGCTGCAGGTGGGCGAGGAATTCACGGGCGAGCTGACGCTGACCAACTACGGCCTGATCCAGGCCGACAAGGTCGTCTTCACGCCGCCGCAGTCCGACGAGTACTACCGCTACGAATTCCTGGCGGACATCCCCAAGACCCTGGCCGCCAAGCAGCGCGTGGTCATTCCCTACCGCATCACGGCCGTCAAGCTGCACCCGCGCAGCATGGGCTTCAGGCAGGCACGTTCGGCGGAGATGGGTGCCGTGCAGAGCATCGTGGTGAATGCGCGCAATGCGGGCAGCTGCGCTGCCTATGCCATGTGGGCCATGGTGGAGTTGGCGTGGATCTGTGCGAATGGAGAAGAGGAATCGCGCTCGCTCTCGGCCACGTTCAACCGGCTCGTTGGTGGCGCGTGCGGGAACACCGGCATCGGAGGGATTGGCGGGACCGGAGGCCACGGCGTGGGCGGTGGCATTGGTGGCTGGGGCAGTGGCGGTACTGGTGGTGGCGGAACACCCATCGGCTTGACGCAGGGCTGCACGCCCTGGTGCCTTGGGGGTGGCTGTAGCTCTGAAGGCGGTGGCCCTGGAGGAGGGCGGGGTGGCAGTGGAGGCAGTTCAGGTGCTGGCGGCCAAGGCGGTGGGATGGGCGGCGGCCCCTTGCTGGGTGGCCATGGCGGCGGATTCGGCGGTGGCAGTGGCTCGGGCGGCAGTGGATCGAGTGGCAGCGGTGGCGGCGCGGGGGGCGGTGGGGCCGGTGGTAACGGGCCTGGTGGCGAAGGTCCTGGCGGCGCCGGGCCAGGAGGAGACGGGCCAGGAGGAGACGGGCCAGGAGGAGATGGACCCAATGCGCCGGGAGACGACGGACCCGGGGCGGACGGCCCTCCCTCGTGTGGGAGTTGAGATAGGCCGGCCTGTCATCCGGCAGGCCGGTCCAAGGGCGCAGCCATCAAGACGCTGCGCAGGGGATTGGAGAGGGGACCCATCAGCGGTCCAAAGGGAAGCGCAAAAAATGACTAAGGCACTGAAACATTTGATTGATCTGGCCCAATATCCAGACAAGCGCGCCGCAGCGCGGCGGGCCTTGTCCTGGACTTTCGGGCGAATCTTTGCCTGGGCGTTGGCCCTGCTGAGCCTGGCAGTCCTGCAGGCACAGGCAAGCGAGTATCCGTACATCAAGTGGCCCAACGGTGAATACCGGGAGGTCAACACCGATCTGCAGGTCAAGGTACTGGGCGGAAGCATCGACATTGCCCGCACCTGGACGCTCGGGCGCTGGTGGCTCAACCCCGCATGGGCGCCGCTGGACTTCGAGCTGGATCCCCTGGGCAGGGAGGCCAAGACCATCCAGCGCGCAGGCACGCTGTATGAAAGAAGCGGCCAGTCGGGCCTGTTCATCGCCAAGGACCGAGTGGATGCGCCCACCTTCATCCGGCAGGTCAGCCGCAATGGCCAGGATGGCTGGCAGTGGTATGACCGCCGTGGCAACACCATCGACTATGACGCGCAGGGGCGCATTCAGGGCTATGCGGATTTCAACGGCATCCAGGTCCGGTTCAGCTACGACAGCACGTCCAGCATCCGCATCCTTGACCACCATGGGCAGGTCGCTTTCAAGCTCACCTTGGCCGATGGCCTTGTCACCAGCATCGAAGACCGTGCAGGCAGTACCGTTCGCTATACCTGGGCGGGATCGGGGAGCGCCAGGCGCCTGACCGAAGTCCTGGATGCGAGGGGCAACCGCTGGACATACACCTATGACGGCAACGGCCAACTCACCAGCCGCACGGACCCGCTGGGGGGCAAGGTCACGGCCCAGTACAGCGCCAGTGCGCCAGCACCCGCTGCCCAGTTCACGCTGGGCAACCTGGGCATCACCCTGGATCCCACGGGAACCAGTGGCACCACGCAGAAACTGCAGACCAACTGGGGAGGCGGGCGTGTCGGCAGTTTCAGTGACCGCCGGGGCACCACAACGGGTTCGGTGCAGTACCTCAGGGAATCACGAAAATTCATTGCCACGCTGACGGATCCACGCGGCAATCGTCTGGTTGTTCACTATGACAAGGACGGCCTGGAGTCGAGCCGCAGCCTCAACGACAAACCCATTCGGCAAAGAAGCTGGGATGGCAACTACACGGACAGGCTGGTGGACGAGCGCGGCAACACCCGCACCACCTATTGGGACTACAACCGGCGCCCGCTGAGGATTCGCCACCCTGATGGCAGCGAGGAAAGCTACACCTACGATCCCGTGCATGGCGAAACCACCAGCCATACCAATGAACTGGGTACCGTCACCGCCTGGCGGCATGACAGCAAGGGGCGGGCGGTACAGCGTATCGAAGCCCAGGGTACTCCGCTGGAGCGCATCACGGCATGGGAGTACGACGAGCTGGGGCAAATCGTCCGGCAAACCCTGGGCACAGGCGCCCAGGCCAGCGTCACCACTTATGCCTATGACGGCAACGGCAATCGCAAAACGGCCACGGATGCCGAAGGTGGCGTGTGGAGTTACACGCATACCGTCACCGGGCAAATGGCCAGCATCACCAACCCGCTGGGCCACACCACACGCCATGAATACGACAGCCACGGCAACCGCATCAAGACCATCTATCCCTCGGGCCTGACATCCTCGGCGCGCTTCGATGCGCTTGGCAACGAAACCCAGAGCATGGATGGCGAGGGCCATGCCACCGTCGCTACCTATGACAGCCAAAGCCGCCTGGTCACGGCCACCAACGCGCTGGGCTACATCTACCGCTATGAGTACAACGCCTATGGCGACATCGTTTCGCAGAACACGCCCACCGGCAACCGCCATGAACTGGGCTATGACAGCCTGGGCCGCGTCGCCAGCTACAAGAACCCGGCAGGCGACAACTCCCAATATGAATACGGAGCGCTGGGCACCCCCCAGGCCAACCTGCTGCAAGCCATCAATTACCCAGGCGGCCTTGCCGAGCTGGGCCAGTATGACCAGCGGGGGCGTCGCACCTCCATCATCCGCAAGGCACGTAATGGCGAAAGCCTGACCCTGCACTACAGCCTTGACAGTGCAGGACAGACCGCCGCCATCACCAGCCCGGGCGGCAAGACCACCATCTACGAATACGACGCACTGGGCCGCGTCTCCAAGTCCATCGACGCGAACGGCCAGGCCACCCAGATGGCCTACAACCTGTTGCACCAGATCACCCGCGTCACCGATGCCAACGGCAACGTGCACACCAGGCAATACGACCGGCTGGGCCGACTGACCGAGGAAACGCGCCCGGAAGGTGGCAAAACCACCTATGCATACGATGCCGCAGGTTTTCTGATCAAGAAAACCAACGCGGCAGGAGATGTCAGCAGCTACACCTACAACAGCGATGGCCTGTTGACTCTGCTCACCCGCACCAGCGCGCAGGCCGGGCAACCGGGCTTGAGCAGCAGCATCACCTACCGTTATGACAAGGCTGGCCGCCTTGCCGGCTACGAACAAAAGGATGGCAGCGGCCAACTCATCAGCCAGGCCGACTACAGTCGTGACGCCCTGGGGCGCATCAGCCAGGAGCAACTGATCTACGGTGACGGCGCCAACCGCGTCATCGCCACTCTGGCCCAGGGCTGGGATGCCGATGGCCGCAAAACCAGCCAGGGCTACCCTGACAGCAGTGCCGCCGTCTTCAGCTACGACAAGGGCTATCTCAAGGAGGCCGCCCAACCCGGCAGCACCGACAAGATCACATGGACCGACTACCAGTGGGTGCTGCCCACCAAGGTCCAGTACCCGGGCGCCAGCAGGAGCATTGCCTACGACGGTTTCTACAGAATCCAGGGCATCCAAGTCCAGGGAGCCTCCAACGCCAACCTCCTGACGCTGGGCTACCAATACGACGCTGACAGCAGCGTCACACGCAAGACGCTGCAACTGGGCAGCGATGTCAACGGCAGTGTGGATTACGCTTACGACGCGCTGGACCGCCTGACGCAGGTGCGCCCCAGCGCCGGTCTGGCTGACCTGGGCCTGCCTCAGGAGCAATACGGCTACGACGCCGTTCACAATCGCATCAGCAGCCTGCACCAACCCGGCGAATGGCAATACGGCAGCGGCAATCGGCTGGTGCAGCGAGGCCTGGGCAAGGATCTGGAGCGCTATGACTACACCGCCACAGGTCATATCCAGAGCGCCACGCGCAATGGCAGCGTCACCACCAATATCTATGACGCCACCGATCGCAGGGTCGCCGTGGAGCAGGACGGGCAGCTCATCGCGCGCTATCAGTACGACCCGTTCGGGCGGCGTATAAGCAAGACGGTGGGAGCGCGTACGACGTGGCTTATGTACAGCAAAGAAGGACTGTTGGCAGAGGTAGATGCCCAGGGAAAGACTGTGAAAGCTTATGGTTGGCAGCCTGATACGGACTGGGGTGCGGAGCCCCTGTGGCAAGCGGATCACGTCAACGATCAGACGGGAACTAGCAAGATTTACCACTATCTGCACAGTGACCATTTGAGCACTCCGCAGGTCGCCAGCGACGTGACAGGGCGCTCAACGTGGCAGGCCTTGAGCGAGAGCTTTGGTCAAACCCTTGAGCGCAACGGAAACCGAACGCGGATGAATCTGCGGTTTGCTGGACAGTATTTTGATGAAGAGGTGGGGACGCATTACAACTACTACCGTGACTATCAGCCAAAGTTGGGGAGGTATATAGAAAGTGATCCATTTGGATTGAGTGGTGGCTTGAATTTGTTCGTATATGCGGAGCAAAGTCCGCTAGATGTTTATGACAATAATGGATTGGCTCCTAAATATGTAAAGCCTGATAATCCAAACAAGAGAAAACCGCCTGATCATAGAATTCCAAGTGGGGAAAGAGAGCGTAATGTTGGACATGAAAATGCAGAAGAGCATTCTAGACAATCAAAAAAACAGCGAGGCTCTGGTGTGAAGGGGTCGCGCGGAGCGAGAGGCGTCGGAGGGTTACTTATTTGGGATATTGTTAATGACATATGTAATGAAAATCCAAGTGTTGGTGGTTGTGGTGTTATAAAGCCGCCGCCTCCCATAGATCCTTGTTAAGTAGGGGTTAAATTTGAAAGAAAAATCTTTTGACGAAGTGAATTCCATGCTTCTGAATGGGGAGGAGCGCAAGGTAAGGGGAATGTTGGTTGACCCTGATACTGGAAGAATCAAACGGGAGTATGCCTGGGATAGGAATCATGCTTGGTATTGTGTTGGTGATGCAGATTTTAAAATGGGAAAATACAAAGATGCTATAAAATCTTTTAGAAAAGCATATGGTTATGATTCTGACGATGTTCAATGCTTGCTGGCAATTGGAAACTGCTTTGATGCAATTAAGGAGCCAAAGAAGGCTGAAAATATTTTAAAAAAAGCTCTTGATATTGGTTTGAAGGGAAAAGTCAGGTCCGCCGTTATTTTTAATTTGGGAAATGCGTTGTTTGATCAAGAGAGGTTTGATGAGGCTATTGCTTATTATTTGGATGTAAAAAATAGGCGCGACGAAATTGGAAAAAAAGCTCGTAAAAATATCAAACTTATTCTTGATGGCAGGAATAATTGAGTATTTCATATATAGATAGAAAATCTACCATCAAAACTAGGCTGCATCGCGCAGGATGGCCATAATGCAAGATAGTTAGATAATAATTTAGGCTACGCCGCAGGTGTCCAGCGCCGCAGCAGGTCGTTCATCCATGCAGGCATTGAGCGAGAGCTTTGGGCACACGCTGGAGCGCAGCGGCAACCGTACGCGGATGAACCTGCGGTTCGCGGGGCAGTATTTTGATGAGGAGGCCGGGACTCATTACAACCAGCAGCGGTACTATGTCTCAAATGTTGGTAATTTCATTTATCAACTAGAAAATAAAAGAGGAAGATTGGATTGTGTGATCTGGACTGTTGTGACTACGTGGTCTATATCATGTGCATTGACAAGCGCTTTGATTTCTGAGGGAGTGGTTGCTCAAAAGGGTATTCGTACGGTTACACGTTGGGGCCAATAGTCCTTATCGAGGAACTTCTTGGGGAACTGGATCAGGGTAGGTGGACCTGGACTTGGCTATCCTATGATGCAAGAAGAGCACCAGCTCAAAGGCACGGAAATCGACCAACAGATCAGCTACCAATACGACGCTGATAGCCTGCTCTCGGGCTATGAACAAAAGGACGGCCAGCAAAACCTGATCAGCAGCGCCACCTACGACAAGGACGCGCAAGGCCGAACCACCCAGAACAAGGTCACCTACGGCAAGGTCGATAACACGGGCAGCTTCAGCTTCACGGTAGGCCAAAGCTACAACGCGGACGGCCAGTTGGCCAGCCACAGCTACCCAGATGGCAGCGCAGGCCAATACAGCTACGCCAAGGGCCGCCTGAGCCTGGTGACCCTGCCGGACCAGAGCCAGATCCGCTACGGAAACTACCAATGGCTCACGGCCACGCGCATCGAAACTCCGGGTGCGACCAAGACCATCAGCCTCGATGCGCTGCAAAGGCCCCTATCCATCGAAGTGAAGAACGCCGCCTCCGAACTGCTGGTCAGCCGCCACTACCAATATGACAAGGCTGGCAACATCACCCAAATCGAAAGTGACCTGGGGAAAACCGAGTATGGCTACGACAACCTGGACCGGCTGACCAAGGCCGCCCCAGACCAGCCGCTCAAGGACCTGGGCCTGCCCACGGAGCAATACCAGTACGACGCCGTGCACAACCGAGTGTTCAGTGGCCACCAGGTGGGGCAGTGGAGCTACAACGCGGACAACCAGCTCACCAGCTATCCCCGGCTCAGACCCTTCGACAAAGCAGCACAGCCCATACAAACCCAGGTGGAGTACACGCCGCAGGGGCACACGGCCAGGGAAAGCAGTGACAAAGGCGAACGAACCTACAACTACAACGCCGCCGAGCGCTTGATCCGCTACTCCAGCGCGGAGGCAAGCCAAAGCACCCCCGGCATTGATGCCCAATATCGCTATGACCCGTTAGGACGACGCATCTTCAAAGAGGTGAGGGAGGGCCAAAACTACAAAATAACCTACTTTTTCTACAGCGACTCGGGACTGCTGGGCGAGGCCAACGAGCAAGGGCTGATGACAAGGGCGTATGCCTTCGATCCTAAAAAAAGCGAACAAGGGCTATGGAATACAGACCCCATCTGGCAGGCGGACGTCAGTGAAGCGCAGTTGACGAGCCAGAACACCAGCGTTCACTATCTGCACACGGATCATCTGGGAACGCCGGTGCTGGGGACCAGCAAAAAGGGAGCGGTCATTTGGAATGGTGTTGCGGATGCGTTTGGAACCACAGGGGCATTGCCGCAAAGTCAGGTGGAGATGAATTTGAGGTTTCCGGGGCAGTATTTTGATATGGAATCTGGATTAGTTAATAATCTCAATAGAGATTATTCAAATTTTATTGCCAGATATATGCAATCAGACACAATTAAACTGATTGGCGGTATTAATTTTTATATTTATTCAGAAAATAATCCTATCATTTTCTTTGATGACCGTGGATTGAAGAGTAAGTCATGCCCTCTTATACTTAGATTACTTGGGAAATGTGATGGTGCTGATGGATATGATAGTTGCGCTAATGATGCAGTTGATGAAGGTGGGAATTGCACAACATGCTACGCCTGTTGCGCTTTGAATGAGAAAACTTTAATTGGACTGTCGGAGTGTAAGTTGCATTGTATGAGAATAGTTAATCCTGGCGGAGGAACTTGCCCAGAAGATAAGGTCTCTTGTGGGAATAGGCATGAAAAGAATACTTAGTTTTTTTACAGTTGGGATTGTTTTTGCTTTGGGGTGCGGGGTAGGGTATCGCGTCCATAAAATAGAAAGCGAAAACATAGAGAAATTTTCTGCGATAAAAGAAATGAATTTCTCGCTGAAAAATGCGCGTACTCCGGATTGCTTGGGAGAAATAAGGGCTACAGAATATCTATTTAAGTTTTGCAGAGCGAATTTTTCTCACGAATTTATGATGGATAAAGATTATTTAAATTACAAGGATGGTATATACAGAAACGATTTGCGTTTTGCGGCTAAATACAGGATGGAAAATCCAATAGACGAAAGTTACTTCAAGAGCTGCAAAGGAGTTAGCCTAGAATACCGTGAGCTTATAATGAAATGTTGGGAAAGTATAAGTCACGAGTTAAATTGATTTAATTAAATATTTCAACACAAATGGATTTTCGTCATTTTTCAAGAAATTAAGAGAAATAAATAAAGCAAGAGTTCTTTTGTATTGATATTGCGAAAAATAATTGCATATTGCAAAAAGGATTGGATAGTCAGATTCAATAGTGAGGAAGACATCTTTAACAGTAAGAACCACTATGGAAGGTCTGCATAAATCACCTCATTACCTGATTGGCATCGACGTGAAGCACTGAGACGATACGCAGCATGAAGCAGCACGGCCTGGGCTTGGGACAAACAGTCAAGCGAATGTGGTGCCGGGAGTTCCTGGACTAGATGGACCGACCTTGTGAGCTACCAAGGTACTGGCAAACGGCTTAATGCCAAGCGAGACGTGACATGGCACATCGCCATGCGACCCGATAAACGCCGCCTGCTGGAGCCGGCCAAACCTCGAACAGATGAAAAAGGTGGCAGAGTGCCAGGCTGAATATGCTTCATGCATGGCAAGTTTCGGGGGAAATAAATGAAAAAATTATTAGTCGGCTCCGTTTTTATAATTGTCTTTTTGAGTGGGTTTGTATTTTGCTTATTTTTTTCAATCAAAGCTAGTAAATTATGGGTTGCTGAAGAGGATATCAGAAGAGCGTTTTATTACGAATCGAAAGCTGTGGAAATGTATAATTCTGGGAATATTTCTGCTGCACGAGATAATATTGTGGCAGCCAGTGCTCTGGTTGATAATATTGTTAAACGGAATGAATGGGACTTGTTTGCGCCACTATTTATTATTGTTCTTCAGGAACCTGAGTCGAGAGAAGATTACAACAAATGTTTATTGAGCTATCTTGATAAGGTGAAGGAATATGGTAGAGAGAAATATGATTCGAAAGACTATTGTAGCGTTTTAGGGGAGGCGCTATTCGAGCACAGAAGTGGAGGGGAAAATTAGGACTTACGCAAAATCCGTATCAACGTGACCTGCCGATTTCTTCGGGCCAGTGATTTATGGGAGGAGAGCGTGCTTAGATGTACGGTCCCAGGAACATTCTTCAGCTGGAAGAGGAGAAAGCACTATGGCAATCCGCCTGCATGGCAGTGCCCGCACAACGCCGCGTATCCGTGCAGAACTCCAGCTAGCGACCGGCTCGCATCGGTCCTTGGCCAAGCTCTACGGCATTAAGAGTGGCTAACACCACTCCGTCACAGGCCCCCGCAGAGCAGTTATGTTCGCTGCCCTCATGGCACGACGACGCGTGAGCAAAGAACTGTGGCGACAGCTACAGCCCCTGATCCCAGCCTTCGTGCCTTCGTGCCTTCGTGCCTTCGTGCCTTCGTGCCTTCGGCCAAAGGCGGTGCGCGCAAACTCGCAGTCAGCGATGAGGCCGCCCTCAACGGCATCTTGTTCGTGTTGCAAACAGGCATTCCGTGGGAAGAGCTTCCCCAATCCCTTGGGTACGGCAGCGGCATGACTTGCTGGCGGCGCCTGCGCGACTGGAACGCCGCTGGTGTCTGGGAGCAGTTGCACCATGACTTCCTGGGACCGTACATCTAAGAGACGGGGACTCATTACCATGCAGGATGCGCGGGAGAAATTGAAGGCTTACAGCATGACTATAACCATCATCGCCCGCGCGGTTTGCTTGGCCACCTGACCCTAAGCGAATTCGTCAAAGAGAGATTAGATCAACAGCTGGAAAGTCGCTCAACTCCAGTTTTGAAGCGACCGGGTATGTGGAAAATGCCAGCGATAAATCTCATCGCGGAAAATCCGACGCCCGAGTGGGAGGGGTGAAGCCGCCGATGTAGCGAGCCACTCCCTTCGTGATGCGCAATTCATCCACATTGGCGTTGAGGTACGAATCGCCATACCCAAGACTTTGGCCAAACTGCGTAATGAGGGCTGAGTTGTTTAAATCACGTGAAAGTGTCAATCGATTCATCTCTACTCCATTACGGTAGCTGTAGAGCTGATTGCCTAGGCGTGAAACGGCAAAGTGAGCCCATTGATTCTGTGCCACATCATGCAGCCCCATGCTAAACCATGCGTTGCCCGCTGTTGGACTGGCATATTGAAAACCAATTTCTGCATCGTTGTTGATGATGCTGTAGTCATGATCGGCTCCGCTGGTTCTTTTGGAAAGCACCGTCCCGTACAGTGACGTTCCGCTCCAAGCTCGCAAATACAGCCAAAACTCAATGGTGAAGTCCGAGCTGGAGAGATTCATGTCTTCCGAATATGGAACATGCAACATCGATCCGCTGCCATTAAAGCGCACGCTCGCAGTGCCTAATTTTTTAACATCCCCCATCGTGAGCACCGTACCGCTTCTGGATACATTTTTCCCCGTCTCTTCGAAAAAGGTGGTTCCAAAATTCTCGCCGTCAAAATGCATCAGCAGTACGACTGCACCAACCCCCATTTCGACGTCAAATGACTCCAATACATTGCTGTCGGGATCAAAAGCCTGAACCGCGAACTTGTAGTACCCATTGGCAGCGGTACTCACGCCGCTGATGAGGCCTTGCCCATTCAGCGTCAGCCCTTCCGGCAGTGTTCCTGCAGCAAGCATCCAGACAACAGATGAGGATGAAGACGAAACGACTTGGCCGGAAAGCTGGCTGAAATAGCTCTCTCCCCGTGCCGCAGAAACCAGAAGGCGCTTGTCCGTCGGCACCGACACTGTCGTCTCGCCACGCACGACGAGGGTTGCGAGTACAGAGGAGAAGTTCTCGGCGTGAGCGGTCAAACGGGTCGCACCGGCAGCCAGACCAGTCACATCAAAACCGGCACATTGCTGCCCAGCCTGCAAGACAACCGATGCAGAGATATTCAGTACCGAAGGATTTGCCACTGTCAGCTGAACGGGGACGTCGCGAGCTTCGGGATTCGGCAGACACACAGTCATGGCAGTGCGAACGCCTTGATTAAGCACGGCACTCGAAGGCGCCAGACTTAGCAAAGGCATATCTCGCACTTCAACCTGAGCCTCCGCAATGCCCAGACTGACATGACTGACGGTGATCTTTGCGATGCCAAGATTGTTGGCTTGAACTTTGAAATCAGCGCTACGTTGCCCCTCTGGAATGAAGATGCTGGTGCTTGTTGAGGCAACTGAAGGATTGCTGCTACCTGCGTCCAGAGTCATGCCGCCAGAAGGCGCCGCTGTATCGATTGATATCTGAAGAGAGCTTTCAGTACCAGGATTGAGTTTGAGACTGGTGGGCTTAATGGTAAGAGCCTCTTGACCAACATGAATAAAGCCCTGTTGTACGAGGTAGGGAATACCCAGCAAACCCCAAGTTATTGAATTTCGGATATGGCCATTTGGCACAACGATCGCATTCAGAAGATTTCCGTAAGCCGAGTTGCCGTTTCCCACGGGAGAAGACTCCAGATCCATTATCACTGCAGGCGCGTTGTGATGATGAATGATCGTATTGGATATTTGTGGAGACGAAGCCTCGATGGCGATACCCCCACCATATTCAAAATGTACATAGACCAACCGTGTCAGCGAATTGTTGGTGCCAGCCGTAAAACGCCATGTCCCCCAATCCCCTGCAGCGGGAGTGCTTTCGGCGGAGGTAATCACGATCGGTTTGGTTGAGGTGCCAATAGCGTTGAAAGCACCTTTTTGAAGAGTGAAGCTGGCATCCTGTGCCATGCGAATCGTCACGCCGGGCTCGACGCTCATGGTTGCGTCATTGCCCAGCACGACGGCGCCTTGGAATGTATAAGGCGACTGTGCGGCGCGCAGTGTGATATTGCTTTCAATGCGGCCAGTGATTTCTGTGAGGCTTTGGGCTATAGATTGACTGCTGCTCGCCAGCATTGCGAGCAGCAAAAGAAATTTAGCGCCAGCTTGACGGGCTATGCGCTTCACTTTGAACAATTCACTCACCGCACGACCTCTGTGTGTTGAACCAACCGGAACGCGAGTATGGATGAAGTACAGTCCGCATACCCATTCTTGGTATTTGTTGGTTGTCGTTTTTTTGCAATATGCGGGCCATGGCTTTTGCGTTCCGCCGGAATCGGCTGGGCTGGACTTCTTGAAGAGTGAAATTGACAGCCGTGACCCTTCATCGGGAATACCTGCGTCGGCGAGCGGCGGTGATCAGCGAACCAGATGCTCACGCAGCAGCCTGTTCATGTCCGCAAAAATAGGATTGGTCTGACCGTCATGCCTTTTCACGGGCAGAGTCTGGAGGGCTTGTGAAGGAAGCCGATCCAGGGCCGATTCAAAGGCTCCTTGCCTGCGACCCGCAACAGACGCCGCAAGGGTTATGAACGATCAATTCCATCTGGCTGGCGCGATGCAAGCGCTGCACCGTTGAAGAGCGTTTGCGCGCCTGCCGGCAAGCCCGCCCTCCCATGACCCATACGCCAGAGCGGGTAGACGGTCCGCCGTGATGCTGCGCCCAACGGCGCCAAAGCCGCGCTCCCCACACAGCTACAGTACAAACCCTAGAATCCCCGGACGACTGCGCCACGCCGCGTTCGCTGTTGCGCCGGCCCACAAGCCGGCCCCAAGAGAGAGCCAAGTCCTCCGATCCCGAAGTCTTGCAGAACGATCTGCCGCTGCACGCTCATCCGTTGCCGTGGCATCCACCGCGCCGTCCTGCTGTTCGATCCCTGGAAAAAAACCATGACTACGCTTGACCAAGCGCAGCCGGGCATGGCCCCCGCTGTTGCGACCGCACGTCCTCTCAACCGACAGGACTACAAGACCCTGGGCCTGTCGGCCCTGGGCGGCACCCTGGAGTTCTACGACTTCGTCGTTTTCGTTTTCTTCGCCAATGTCATCGGCAAGCTGTTCTTCCCGGCCGAGATGCCGGACTGGCTGCGCCAGTTGCAGACGCTGGGCATTTTTGCGGCGGGCTACCTGGCCCGGCCCATCGGCGGCATTCTGATTGCGCACTTTGGCGACATCCTGGGCCGCAAGAAGATGTTCACGCTGTCCATCTTCCTGATGGCCGTGCCCACGCTGGTGATCGGTCTGCTGCCCACCTATGCCTCCATCGGCATTGCCGCGCCGATTTTGCTGCTGGCCATGCGCGTGCTGCAGGGCGCGGCCATTGGTGGCGAGATGCCGGGCGCCTGGGTCTTCGTGGCCGAGCATGCGCCGGCGCGCCACTATGGCTTTGCCATCGGCTCGCTGACTTCGGGCATCACGGGCGGCATTTTCCTGGGCTCCATCATCGGTGTCTGGCTCAACAGCACCTACAGCGCCGAGGAGATCCACGACTGGGCCTGGCGCATGCCCTTCATCCTGGGCGGCGTGTTCGGCCTGGTATCGGTCTACCTGCGCAAGTTCCTGCACGAGACACCCATCTTCCAGGAGCTGATGGCTCGCAAGCAGGCCGACCGCGAACTGCCGCTCAAGACCATCGTGCGCGACCACCGCCAGGCCTGCGTGCTGGTGGCGCTGATGACCTGGGTGCTGTCCACGGCCATCGTGGTGGTGGTGCTGTTCACGCCGGCCTATCTGCAGAAGGTCTTCCACATCGACGCGGCCCTGGCCATGAAGGCCAACGCCGTGGCCACGGTGACGCTGACGCTGGGCTGTGTGTTCTGGGGCTGGCTGTCCGACAAGATGGGCACGCGTGTGGCCATGGTCACGGGCTGGCTGGGCATGACGGTGACGGCCTATGCGTTCTATCTGAACCTGCCGGGCACGGCGTCCTCGCTGGTGTGGAGCTACGCGCTGGTGGGCTTTTTCGTGGGCAGCATTGCGCTGCTGCCGGTGGTGGGCGTGCGCGCCTTCCCGGCCGAGGTGCGTTTCACGGGCCTGTCCTTTGCCTACAACATGGCCTATGCGGTGTTCGGCGGCATGACGCCCATGCTGGTGTCCGTTTGGCAGCAGGTGGATGTGATGGCGCCTGCGCACTATGTGGCGGCCATGGGCATCCTGGGCGCGGCCATCGGCTTCTGGCCCCTGGCCTGCCATGGTTGGCAACCCAGGCGCGGCTGAGCTGGGCAGTGGAATGAAGGGCAGCATGGCTGCCCTTTTTCTTGGGCGCCGCATGGATCGCTGACAATCCTTTCATGAGCACCACGCGACAAGAACTCCTGGCCCACTTCGACGGTTTGCTGCAGCCCGAGCGCTTCAAGGACTATGGTCCCAACGGCCTGCAGGTGGAGGGGCGCGGCGAGATCCGCCGCATCGTCAGCGGGGTGACGGCCAGCCGCGCGCTGATCGAGGCGGCCATCGAGGCGCAGGCCGATGCCATCTTCGTGCACCACGGCTTGTTCTGGCGCGGCATGGATGGCCGCATCACGGGCTGGCTCAAGGAGCGCATCCGCCTGCTGCTGGCCCACGACATCAATCTCTTTGCCTACCACCTGCCGCTGGATGCCCATCCGCAATGGGGCAACAACGCGCAGTTGGGCGTGCAACTGGGGCTTGAGGGCCAGGCAACGTTTGGCGAGCAGAACCTGGGCTGGATGGCCGCGGCGGAGTTTGCCGACGCGGCGGCGCTGGGCAGGCATGTGGAGCAGGCGCTGGGGCGCACTCCTGTCTGCGTGGGGGGAGAGCGCCCCATGCGCCGCATTGCATGGTGCACGGGTGGCGCGCAAGGTTTCTTCGAGGCCGCGATTGCCGCTGGGGCCGATGCCTTCATCACGGGCGAGATTTCCGAGCCGCAGGCGCACCTGGCCCGGGAAACGGGCGTGGCCTTTCTGGCGGCAGGCCACCATGCCACGGAGCGCTACGGCGCGCCGGCCCTGGCGGGGCAGGTGGCATTGGAGCTGGGGCTGGAGCACCGTTTCATCGAGATCGACAATCCGGCCTGATGCTGGCCTGTTATTGGCCCGTTGTTCGCCTACTATCGGCCCGCCCAAGGGGCGAGGCCTTTTGCTGCAAGCGCGGTGCGAATGACCGGCTTGCCTGATCCGGATACCGAAAATGCCTGATTTCACACACCCCCAAGCCGCGATTGCCATCACCCAGGGCGACTCTGCAGGCGTAGGGCCCGAGACCATCGCCAAGGCATTCATGGAAGTGCCCGAGGTCATGCGCGGCTGCTTCGTCGTCGGCGAGTTGCAGACGCTGCGCCGGGCAGCCGCCGTGGCGGCGCGTGCGCGCGATGGCGACAACGCCATTCCCCTGCCCGTGGCCGTCATCGAGTCGGCTGAGCAACTGTGGCAGGTGCCGCGCCACTGCATCCCTTTGCTGGAGCTGCCCGGGCTGCCCGGTCCTGCGTCCTGGGGCCAGGTGAGTGCCAGCGCCGGTGACGCGGCTGCGCGCTGCGTGGTCTGGGCCGCGCGGGCTGCCTTGCGCGGCGAGATCGCGGCTCTTGTGACGGCGCCTCTGCACAAGGAGGCGCTGCATGCTGCGGGCGTGGACTTTCCTGGTCATACCGAGCTGCTGCAGTTCGAGGCTGCGCAGCATGCGGGTGTGGGCCTGGACCGCATGCCGGTGCGCATGATGCTGGCCAACGATGAGCTGCGCACGGTGCTGGTCAGCATCCATACCTCGCTGCGCAAGGCGATCGATGCGGTAACGAAGGACAACCTGCTGCAGACCTTGCGCATCACGCATGAGGCCCTGTCTCGCAGCCTGGGTCGCCCGCCGCGGATCGGTGTGGCAGGGCTGAACCCGCATGCGGGCGAGGGCGGCCTGTTCGGCAGCGAGGAGGTCGAGATCATTGCCCCGGCCATCGCCCAGGCGCGCGCCGAGGGCCTGGACGCCCATGGACCTTTTGCGCCCGATACGGTGTTCATGCGCGCCCGCAATGCTACCGGCCACCCCGGTGAGTTCGACGTGGTGCTGGCCATGTACCACGACCAGGGACTGATTCCCGTGAAGTATCTGGGCGTGGAAAAGGGCGTGAATGTCACATTGGGGCTGCCGCTGGTGCGCACCAGTCCGGACCACGGCACGGCTTTCGATATTGCAGGGCAGGGCCTTGCAGAGGCGAGCAGCCTGATTGAGTCCGTGCGAATGGCGCGCAAATTGGCGGCTTGAATGGCTAGCCCAAGCAACGGGAATCTGCAGTAATGGAAAACGCCCGTGGCAACCATGCCACGGGCGTTTTGATTTGCATCAAAACACGGATTTCAACGCTTGAGGCTGTCGCGAATCTCGCGCAGCAGCACGATGTCTTCAGGGGTGACGGGGGCCGGTGCAGGGGCTGCCGGGGCCTCGCGGCGCAGGCGGTTGATCTGCTTGACCATCATGAAAATGATGAAGGCCAGGATGATGAAATTCACCGCCACCGTGATGAAGTTCCCATAGGCAAATACGGGGACGCCGGCCTTCTTGAGGGCATCGAGCGTCATCGCTGTTCCGGGGGGCACGCTGCCCAGCACGACGAACAGATTGGAGAAGTCCAGCTTGCCGAAAACCAGGCCAACGACCGGCATGATCAGGTCGTTTACCACGGAATCAACGATTTTGCCAAACGCTCCGCCGATGATGACGCCCACGGCGAGATCTACCACGTTTCCCTTAACTGCGAACTCACGAAATTCCTGCATCATGCCCATGGCTGGCTCCATCTGGAAAGAGTTTGAGATAGCGCAGTATTGCGCGGCTTTGGAGCCTGTCAATGTCGGAGTCGGTATGGAATAACCATACTCGCCCCGCTACAATTTATTGTTGACCCCAACTCAAGCGACGTAGTTCGAGGAACCCCATGAGTGACACTCCAATCGACTCCAGCAAGCGGACGTGGATCATCACGTCGGCGTGTGCTGGCGCGGTGGGCGGCGTGGCGACAGCCGTCCCGTTCGTGAGCACCTTCCAGCCATCCGAGAAGGCCAAGGCCGCCGGGGCTGCAGTGGAGGTCGATATCTCCGCACTCAAGGACGGCGAGAAGCTCACGGTCGAGTGGCGCGGCAAGCCAGTCTGGATCATCAAGCGCACGCCGGAACAGATCAAGGAACTGCCCGAGCTGGACAGCCAGCTGGCCGATCCCCAGTCCAAGCGCCACCCTGAAGAGTTCACGCCGCCCTACGCGATGAATGAAGCCCGCTCGATCAAGCCCGAAGTGCTGGTCGTCGTCGGCATCTGCACGCACCTGGGCTGCTCGCCTTCCGACAAGTTCCAGCCCGGCGCGCAGCCTTCGCTGCCCAATGACTGGAAGGGCGGCTTCCTGTGCCCCTGCCATGGCTCGACCTTTGACATGGCTGGCCGTGTCTTCAAGAACAAGCCGGCCCCCGACAACCTGCAGGTGCCACCGCACATGTACCTGTCGGAGACCAAGCTCCTCATCGGTGAAGACAAGGCTTGAGGGAGACAAGAACAATGGCCCACGAATTCAAGGACATCGATCCGAACGCGCCCGCAGGCGCCAAGCTCACGAACTGGTTCGAGAACCGTTTTCCAACGGCTTTCGACGCCTACCGTGTGCACATGTCGGAGTACTACGCTCCGAAGAACTTCAACTTCTGGTACATCTTCGGCTCGCTGGCGCTGCTGGTGCTGGTGATCCAGATCGTCACCGGCATCTTCCTGGTGATGCACTACAAGCCGGACGCCGAGAAGGCGTTCGCCTCGGTCGAGTACATCATGCGCGATGTGCCCTGGGGCTGGCTGATCCGCTACATGCACTCCACGGGCGCGTCGGCCTTCTTCGTTGTCGTCTATCTGCACATGTTCCGTGGCCTTCTGTACGGTTCGTACCGCAAGCCGCGTGAACTGGTCTGGATCTTCGGCTGCGCCATCTTCCTGGTGCTGATGGCCGAGGCCTTCATGGGCTACCTGCTGCCCTGGGGCCAGATGTCGTACTGGGGCGCCCAGGTGATTGTGAACCTGTTCTCGGCGATCCCCTTCATCGGCCCGGACCTGGCGCTGCTGATCCGTGGCGACTACGTGGTGGGCGATGCCACGCTCAACCGCTTCTTCAGCTTCCACGTGATCGCCGTGCCCCTGGTGCTGCTGGGCTTGGTCGTGGCCCACTTGCTGGCGCTGCACGACGTGGGCTCCAACAATCCGGACGGCATCGAGATCAAGGGCCCCAACGCGCCCAAGGACGCCAAGGGCCATCCGCTGGACGGCATCCCCTTCCATCCCTACTACACGGTGCACGACATCTTCGGCGTGACGGTGTTCCTGTTCCTGTTCTCGGCCGTGGTGTTCTTCGCGCCCGAGTTCGGCGGCTACTTCCTGGAGTACAACAACTTCATTCCGGCCGATCCGCTGAAGACGCCTTCGCACATTGCGCCGGTCTGGTACTTCACGCCGTTCTACTCGATGCTGCGTGCCATCACCAGCGAGATGATGTATGTGCTGATCGCCTGCGTGTTGCTGGGTGCGGGCTTTGGCGTGCTCAAGTCGCGCCTGCCGGCAGCCGTCAAGGGCGTGGTCGCCATCGTGGCCCTGGGCGTCATCGCCATGATGCTGTCCATCGACGCCAAGTTCTGGGGCGTGCTGGTGATGGGTGGCGCCGTGATCATCCTGTTCGCGCTGCCCTGGCTTGATTGCAGCCCGGTCAAGTCCATCCGCTATCGTCCGAGCTGGCACAAGTACCTCTACGGCATCTTCGTGATCAACTTCGTGATCCTGGCCTATCTCGGTGTGCAGCCGCCTTCGCCCATCGGCGAGCGCGTGTCCCAGGTCGGAACGCTGTTCTACTTCGGCTTCTTCCTGCTGATGCCCTGGTGGAGCCGCCTGGGCAAGACCAAACCCGTTCCCGATCGTGTGAC
The DNA here is from genome assembly GCF_001598795.1 of Delftia acidovorans NBRC 14950. Lineage (GTDB taxonomy): Bacteria > Pseudomonadota > Gammaproteobacteria > Burkholderiales > Burkholderiaceae_C > Comamonas > Comamonas acidovorans. The sequence goes on from NZ_BCZP01000001.1 coordinate 22,901, forward strand.
GTTCAAGCCGCACTGAAGCTGGAGAGAACAACAATGAAGAAACTGATTCTCACGTTGATCGCGGCCCTGGGCATCATGACCGGTGCACAGGCTTCCGAAGGCGGCATCGCCTGGGACAAGGCCCCGGGCAAGACCAATGACACGGCATCGCTGCAAAACGGCGCCAAGCTGTTCGTCAACTACTGCCTGAGCTGCCACTCGGCCGCATTCATGCGCTTCAACCGGCTGCAGGACATCGGGCTGACCGAGCAGGAAATCAAGGACAACCTGCTGTTCACCACCGACAAGGTGGGCGAGACCATGAAGGCGGCCATCAACCCGAAGGAAGCCAAGGAGTGGTTCGGAGCCAATCCGCCGGATCTGACAGTGATCGCGCGCTCGCGCGCAGGCCACAACGGCACGGGCGCCGACTATCTCTACACCTTCCTGCGCACCTTCTACCGCGATGACACCAAGGCCACGGGCTGGAACAACCTGGCCTTCCCCAGCGTGGGCATGCCCCATGCACTGTGGCAACTGCAGGGCGAGCGCCGTGCCATCTTCGAAGAAGCCGAAGAGCACGGCGTGAAGACCCAGGTTTTCAAGGGGTGGGAGCAGGTCTCTCCCGGCTCCATGAGCCCAGTGCAGTACGATCAGGCAGTTGGCGATCTGGTGAACTACCTGCAATGGATGGGTGAGCCGGCACAGAACAGCCGCATCCGCATTGGCGTGGGCGTGCTGCTTTTCCTGGCGGTCTTCATCTTCATTGCATGGCGCCTCAACGCCGCGTTCTGGAAAGACGTCAAATAAAACCGTGACTGCAGAAGGTCGTGCAAGCGATTGCGCGGCTGAACTGTGTGCAGAGTGGGCGCCGCGAGCGACCCACTCTTTTTGATTTTTAGGAGCCTCCACCATGATGGTGCTTTATTCGGGAACGACCTGCCCCTTTTCACACCGTTGCCGTTTCGTCCTGTTCGAAAAAGGCATGGACTTCGAGATCCGCGATGTGGACCTGTTCAGCAAGCCTGAAGACATCAGCGTGATGAACCCGTACGGCCAGGTGCCCATCCTGGTCGAGCGCGACCTGATCCTGTACGAATCGAACATCATCAACGAGTACATCGACGAGCGCTTCCCGCATCCCCAACTGATGCCCGGCGACCCGGTGGACCGCGCCCGCGTGCGCCTGTTCCTGCTGAACTTCGAGAAGGAACTGTTCGTGCACGTGAGCACGCTCGAGGAGCGCAACGTCAAGGGCAACGAAAAGGCCATCGAAAAGGCGCGCGCTCACATCCGCGACCGCCTGACGCAACTGGCTCCCGTGTTCCTCAAGAACAAGTACATGCTGGGCGAGAACTTCTCCATGCTGGACGTGGCCATTGCCCCGCTGCTGTGGCGCCTGGACTACTACGGCATCGAGGTGTCCAAGAACGCCGCCCCGCTGCTCAAGTACGCCGAGCGCATCTTCTCGCGCCCTGCCTACATCGAAGCGCTGACGCCTTCCGAGAAGGTGATGCGCAAGTAATTCGCATCGGTTGACGACTGATTGCGCGGGCAGGGAAGGCGGTCAACCGATCGCCATATCCTGCCCGTTTTCGTATTACGACCACTCTTTTCCTGGGATCGTCATGACTGCCCCCGAAGCAACTTCCACCCGCCCCTACCTGATCCGGGCCCTGTACGAGTGGTGCACCGACAACGGCTTCACACCCCACATCGCAGTGCGCGTGGACCGCAACGTGCAGGTGCCGCGCGAGTTCGTGCGCGACGGCGAGATCGTGCTCAACGTCAGCTACGACGCCACCAGCGGCCTGCAGATGGGCAATGACTTCATCAGCTTCACGGCCCGCTTTGGCGGCAAGCCACGCGAAATCATGGTGCCTGTCGAGCAGGTGATGGCCATCTACGCACGGGAGACCGGCCAAGGCATGGCTTTCCCGGCGCCGGAGTCGGATGCCGACAACGACAACGACAACGAAGTTTCGGTCGAGCAGGAATCCGATGAGCCTGTGTCGCAGGACGCAGTTGCTGAAGTGCCGGCCGAGCCAGCTGCCGACGAACGCGTGGTGCAGCTGGTGAGTATCCAGAGCGAGGGTGATGATGAAGAGCCCCCGCGCACGCCGCCGCCCTCGGGCACGCGGCCCTCGCTGAAGCTGGTGAAGTAGGTTTTTCGTACCCTGGGCCTGTGATCACGCGTGCAAGCGGGCTCGCAAGCGCCAGGAACGGCTGAAGCAGTCTTTTTCTGCGCTAGAATTCGTGCTTCGCCGGTTTAGCTCAGTTGGTAGAGCACCCGCCTTGTAAGCGGTAGGTCGTCAGTTCGAATCCGACAACCGGCACCAAAAGGTCTCCTTCGGAGGCCTTTTTTCATTGCTTTCTTCATTTCCGGCCGCGTTTGTTTCAGCGGCCGATCAGGCCTGCACTTTGAGCCGGATCTCGGTCACATCCCACCCCTTGGTGCGCAGGTGGGCGGCCATGGCGGGAAGCAACTGGCGGATCTTGGCGGCTGCCGCATTGTTTCGCACCAGCAGGCACCAGGTGCTGCCCTCGATGGGGCCCGCCTGCAGGCTGGCGCGCAGCAGCGGCGGCACCAGGGGCAGGATGGCCGTCAGGCGATTGCTGGAGTCCCGGGTGAGCTGTGCGAGCCGCGCCAGCGTGGGCGAGTTCTCGACGGCGTGCAGGGCGGTGACGGCGTGGTGGCGGCGTGTGAAGGTCATGGGCTTGAAGGGCTGGACTGGCAGCGTTGGCATGCGCCGGCCCGGAGGGTCGTTATAGCAGCATCTGCGGGGTGGCGCGGGTCCGGGGATTCGGGTTCGGGGCTGTGCGGCTGCATGCGTCGGCCTGCCTGAAAGAGGGTTGGACAGAGGCAGTTAGAATCAATTGTTCGGTTCTCGCTTCGGCCCGGTCGCATGTGTTCTTCAGAAGAGCACTTGCAGGCAGGTGGAGCGGCCCCATCTGAAATCCAACAATCTAGGGATTCCAGGCACACCGCAGTCCGCTTCAGCGGGCGGCGGTGTGTCTTTTTCGCATGGCCACCAACTTCCTCACCAAACTATTCGGCAGCCGAAACGATCGGCTTCTCAAGCAATACCGCAAGACGGTTGTTCGCATCAATGCGATGGAGCCCGACTACGAGAAGCTCAGCGACGAGGCTCTGCGTGCAAAGACGCAGGAGTTCAAGGAACGTGTGGCCAAGGGCGAGTCGCTGGACGACCTGCTGCCCGAAGCCTTCGCCGTGGTGCGCGAGGGCTCCAAGCGCGTCATGAAGATGCGCCACTTCGACGTTCAGCTGCTGGGCGGCATGGCGCTGCACTACGGCAAGATCGCAGAAATGCGCACCGGCGAAGGCAAGACGCTGACCGCCACGCTGCCGGTCTACCTGAACGCACTGTCGGGCAATGGCGTGCACGTGGTGACCGTGAACGACTATCTGGCCAATCGCGATGCGACCTGGATGGCCAAGCTGTACAACTTCCTCGGACTGTCGGTGGGCATCAACCTGCCCAACATGCCGCGCGAGGAAAAGCAGGCTGCCTACAACAGCGACATCACCTACGGCACGAACAACGAATACGGCTTCGACTACCTGCGCGACAACATGGTCTACGAGTCGGGCGACCGCGTTCAGCGCGTGCTCAACTACGCCATCGTCGACGAGGTGGACTCCATCCTGATCGATGAGGCCCGCACGCCGCTGATCATCAGCGGCCAGGCCGAAGACCACACGGCCATGTACGTGGCCATGAACAAGATCGTCCCCAACCTGGTGCGCCAGGAAGGCGAGGCCGACCCGCGCACCGGCGAAGGCGTGACCAAGCCCGGCGACTTCACCGTGGACGAGAAGAGCCACCAGGTGTTCCTGACTGACCAGGGCTACGAGGCCGCAGAGCGCCTGCTGGGCCACGCCGGCATGATTGCCGAGGGTGCCTCGCTGTACGACCCGGCCAACATCACCCTGGTCCACCATCTCTACGCGGCGCTGCGTGCCAACAACCTCTACCACCGTGACCAGCACTATGTGGTGCAGAACGGCGAGATCGTCATCGTTGACGAGTTCACGGGCCGCCTGATGGCTGGCCGGCGCTGGAGCGACGGCCTGCACCAGGCGGTCGAGGCCAAGGAAGGCGTGACCATCCAGGCCGAGAACCAGACCATGGCCTCGATCACCTTCCAGAACTACTTCCGTCTCTACGGCAAGCTGGCTGGCATGACGGGCACGGCCGATACCGAGGCCTACGAATTCCAGGAAATCTATGGTCTCGAGACCATGGTGATTCCGCCCAACCGTCCCAGCAAGCGCGACGACCAGCTCGACCGTGTCTACAAGACCACGCGCGAGAAGTACGAGGCGGCGATCCGCGATATCCGTGAATGCCATGAGCGCGGCCAGCCCGTGCTGGTGGGCACGACTTCGATTGAGAACTCCGAAATCATCGACGAGCTGCTCAACAAGGAAAACCTGCCCCATCAGGTGCTCAACGCCAAGCAGCACGAGCGCGAGGCCGATATCGTGGCCCAGGCCGGCCGTCCCGGCATGATCACCATCGCCACCAACATGGCCGGCCGTGGCACCGACATCGTGCTGGGCGGCAACATCGAAAAGCAGGTGGCTGCTGTCGAGGCCGATGAATCCCTGTCCGAAGCCGAACGCCAGCAGCGCATCGAACAAATGCGCGCCGACTGGAAAATCGAGCACGACAAGGTCTCGGCCCTGGGTGGCCTGCGCATCATCGCCACCGAGCGCCATGAATCGCGCCGTATCGACAACCAGCTGCGTGGCCGTTCGGGCCGCCAGGGCGATCCCGGCTCCTCGCGCTTTTACCTGAGCCTGGACGATGCGCTGATGCGCATCTTCGCGGGCGACCGTGTGCGCGCCATCATGGACCGCCTGAAGATGCCCGATGGCGAAGCCATCGAAGCCGGCATCGTGACCCGCTCCATCGAAGGTGCGCAGCGCAAGGTCGAGGCCCGCAACTTCGACATCCGCAAGCAGCTGCTCGAATACGACGACGTGTCCAACGACCAGCGCAAGGTGATCTACCAGCAGCGCAACGAGATCCTCGACGCCTCGGACCTGTACGAGATGATCACGGTGATGCGCGACGACGTGGTGTCCGATCTGGTGCGCCAGTACGTTCCTGCCGAGTCCATGGAAGAGCAGTGGGACCTGGCCGGTCTGGAAAAGGCGCTGGAAAGCGAATGGCGCATCCAGCTGCCGCTGCAGTCGCAGGTGCAGTCCGCGCACGCCATCACCGACGAGGAAATCCTCGAAAAGGTGCTGCAGGCCGCCCGTGAAGTGTTCGATGCCAAGGTCGAGCTGATCGGCCGCGAGAACTTCACGCAATTCCAGCGCGCCGTCTTGCTGCAAAGCTTCGACACCAACTGGCGTGACCACCTGTCTGCACTCGACTATCTGCGCCAGGGCATTCACCTGCGCGGCTATGCGCAAAAGCAGCCCAAGCAGGAATACAAGCGCGAGGCCTTCGAGCTGTTCCGCCAGCTCATCGACCAGGTCAAGACCGAAGTCACGCGCGTGTTGATGACCGTGCAGGTGCAGTCGCGCGAACAGGTGGAGCAGGCCACCGAGGCCCTGGAGCAGCGCAGCGCCCACAGCCTGGAGCACATGACCTATGGCGCTCCGTCGGATGGCGACATCGGCGGCTCCGTCGAAGACGAGCCGCTGGAGCTGCCCGAAGGCGCTCGCGTGGGCCGCAATGATCCCTGCCCCTGCGGCAGCGGCAAGAAGTACAAGCAGTGCCACGGCAAGCTGTCGTGATGCGGCGGGCGTCGTAAGACACCGCAAGACACGGAAAACGGCACGGATGCACTCCGTGCCGTTTTCTTTTTTAAGGTCGATGAAATACGTGCCGCTCCGGTTTGTTCCGATAATGGAGCGCGTTTTTCTTTCACTGTAGGAAGCCCCTCAATGCCTGTGAATCTCTCCGCTCCCGTGCACGCCGACCTGTTGGCGATCGACGGCGTTCGCATCGGCGTCACCGAAGCCGGTGTGCGCAAGGCCAACCGCAAGGACCTGTCCGTGTTCCTGCTCGACGAGGGCGCTTCGGTGGCTGGCGTGTTCACACAGAACCGTTTCTGCGCAGCGCCTGTGCAGGTCAGCCGCGAGCATCTGGTTCAGACAGCGGGCGCCATCCGTGCCATGGTCATCAACACAGGCAATGCCAATGCGGGCACCGGCGCCGACGGCCTGGCACGTGCGCGCCGTACCTGCGCAGATCTGGCAGCGCTGCTGCAGCTCAAGCCCGAGCAGATCCTGCCGTTCTCCACTGGCGTGATCATGGAAGAGCTGCCTGTGGACCGCATTGCAGCCGGCCTGCCGGCCGCCATTGCTGCAGCCAAGGCCGACAACTGGGGCACGGCTGCCGAGGGCATCATGACCACCGACACCCTGCCCAAGGCCTTCAGCCGGGCCGTGGACATTGGCGGCAAGCGTGTGAGCATCACCGGCATCAGCAAGGGCGCGGGCATGATCCGCCCCAACATGGCGACCATGCTGGGCTTTCTGGCCACCGATGCGGCCATCGCTCCCGAGCTGCTGCAGCCCCTGGTCAAGGAACTGGCCGACGGCTCGTTCAACCGCGTGACCATCGACGGCGACACATCGACCAACGATTCCTTTGTGCTGGTGGCCACGCACAAGGCCGGCAATGCGCAGATCACTTCGCTGACCAGCGCCGAAGGCCAGGCCCTGAAGGCTGCATTGCTGGATGTGTCGCGTTTGCTGGCCCAGGCCATCGTGCGCGACGGCGAAGGTGCCACCAAGTTCATCACCATCAAGGTGGAGGGTGGCAAGACCGAGGCCGAGTGCCGCCTGGTGGCCTACTCCATCGCGCATTCGCCCCTGGTCAAGACGGCGTTCTTTGCCAGCGACCCGAACCTGGGCCGCATCCTCGCGGCGGTTGGCTATGCTAGCATCGACGATCTGGACCAGACCAAGATCGACCTGTACCTGAACGATGTGCATGTCGCAGTCAATGGCGGCCGCAACCCTGCCTATCAGGAGGAAGACGGCCAGCGCGTGATGAAGCAGCAGGAGATCATCGTGCGCGTGCTACTGGGCCGAGGGGAGGCCGAGCAGACCGTGTGGACCTGCGATCTGAGCCACGACTACGTGAGCATCAACGCCGACTACCGCTCCTGACTCTCCACCCACCGTGCCGCCGGCAGCCGCAGGCCTTGTGCCTGGCTGCTGCCAGCTTTCAATGGCGGCCGGCGCGCAAAAGCTCTGGCGTTGGCATGAGATCCATCTCGATTCCCGGGCATATCCAGCGTCGGTGGCCGTGAGATCCGTATTCGAGAGACATCCATGACATTGCCCACAGAAGCCGTCGCCGCCCCCTTGCTGCAACTCGTGCAGCGCGCCGAGCAGCTGATGCAGCGCATCGAGGCCATCCTGCCCCAGCCGCTGCAATCCCCCGCAGACTGGAATACCGCGATCGCCTGGCGCTATCGCAAGCGCGCCAACGGCTGCGGTTTGCTGGAGCCCGTGCGCCACGTCGGCGCCATGCAACTGTCCGACCTGCAGAACATCGATGTGCAAAAGGACAAGATCGCGCGCAATACCGAGCAGTTCGTGACCGGCCGCACGGCCAACAACGTGCTGCTCACCGGCGCGCGCGGCACGGGCAAATCCTCGCTGATCCGTGCCTGCCTGCATGCCTTTGCGTCGCAGGGCCTGCGCCTGATCGAGGTGGACAAGGCCGATCTGACGGACCTGCCCGACATCGTCGATGTGGTGGCCGGCCGGCCCGAGAAGTTCATCATCTATTGCGACGATCTGAGCTTTGAGGAAGGCGAGCCTGGCTACAAGGCCCTGAAGTCCATTCTGGATGGATCAGTCAGCGCCGCCAGCCCGAACGTGCTGGTCTATGCGACCAGCAATCGCCGCCATCTGCTGCCGGAGTACCAGTCCGAGAATCTGACCTACCAGCGCGGCGAGGATGGGGAGCTGCATCCCGGCGAGGTGATTGAGGAAAAGATCTCCTTGTCCGAGCGCTTCGGCCTGTGGGTGAGCTTCTATCCCTTCAGCCAGGACGAGTACCTGCGCGTGGTGGCGCAATGGCTGGAAGCCCTGGGACTGGACCAGGCCACGATCGAGGCCGCGCGTCCTGAGGCCCTGGTCTGGGCGCTGGAGCGTGGCTCGCGCAGCGGCCGTGTGGCCCATCAGTTCGCCCGTGACTATGCGGGCCGCGCCGAGCGCCCGAACCAGCGCCAGACTGGCATCGCCGATGTCCAAGGGCTGGCCGAAGAGGCCGAACTCTGACAAGCCTGCTGCCCGGCCTTGGGGCCGGGCGGTTTTTTGCGAAAGATCAAGTGACTGAAAAAGAAATCTCCCTGAACACCGGCGCCGATGCTGCCCAGTCTCAAACGCCGTCTCAAGCGCCGGCCCAGCGCAAACACACCGAAGTCGCCGTTGGCGTGCTCCTGCGCGAGTCCGATGGCGCGCTGCTGATCACCAGCCGGCCGCCTGGCAAGCCCTATGCCGGCTATTGGGAGTTCCCGGGTGGGAAGATCGAATCCGGCGAAACCGTGGAGCAGGCATTGCGTCGCGAGCTTCAGGAAGAGCTGGGCGTCGAGATCGCAGCAGCCCCCGTCTGGAAGGTCACCGAGCATGACTATCCGCATGCCCTGGTGCGCCTACACTGGTGCAAGATCACGCGTTGGAGCGGGGAGTTCGAGATGCGAGAAGGCCAGCAGATGGCCTGGCAGCAACTTCCGCTGCAGGTGCAGCCGGTGCTGCCTGGCGCCTATCCGGTGCTGCAATGGCTCAGCGAGGAACGTGGGCTGCCTTTTGATGTCGGCTTCTACGAGGCAGGCCAACCGAAAGTCTGAACAGGCCTGATCAGGGTTCAGTGCGAGGATCGCCGAAGGGCGAGTCCTCGGGAGGCATGGGCGCAGGCACGCGGAATTCCTCGTTGGCCCAGGCGCCCAGGTCGATCTGGTAGCAGCGCTCGCTGCAAAAGGGCCGAAAGCGGTTGGCCGGCGCGAACAGGCTGGGGCCGCTGCAGGTCGGGCAGCGCACCGTGGGCCCTGCGGATGCGGATGCGGATGCGGATGATGCATCGACAGAGGGCGTGGCTTTCGTGGACATGCCGGCAGTCTTTTTCATCAGCTGCAAAGCGTGACCTCGAACGAGGCATCTTCGCTGCAAGGCTGGGGTTTGGCGCCGCTCTCGGGGCGAAGCAGGCGCACCGAAACCAGCAGGCGGTTGCCGCTGATTTCCGGAACAAGATTCAATGCCGGGTCTATGCGAAGGCGCAGCAGCTGAAAGCTGCGACCGGGCGGCATGGCCTGCTGGAACACGCCCTTTTCTGCGGCCACCCATTGCGGCACGCCGGTTTCGCGCAGCATCTTGAGCAGCAGCTGCAGCGACTGACCCAGCGGGGTCAGTGTGCTGGCCCAGTCCTCAAGATCACGCAGGCGCACCTGGGGGTCATGGAACTGCCAGGCGTGATAGGCCGGCAAATCGAAACCGCAGGTGCCGCCAGGGATGCCGATGCGGCTGCGCACGGCCATCAGCCATTCGTTGTCGGTCAGGGACTGGCCGGCCTTTCCGTTCTGGGCATTGAGCTGGGCAAAGCACTGCTCCACATGGCGGGACACCTGGTCGAGCATGTGCTGGGCGATATCGGGGTTGCCGCGCAGGCTGTCGAGCAGGCTCTTGTGGCGTTCGAGGTCTTTGAGCACGTCCGTCTTCAGGTCGGTGCGTGCTGCCACGTCCATGATCTCGAAGATGGTGACCAGCGCGAAATGGTGATCGATGGAATGAGCGCGCGACAGCAACTCGCCCAGGCGGCGATACAGCTGCTCCAGCCTGAGGTAGGTCCTCAGGCGCTCATTGAAAGGATATTCGTACAGGATCACGCTTGCTGGGCTCCTCGGGGTGCTCAGGAATCAGCTGTCTACGTCGTGCACATGCTGAATTACACGCACAGGCCAAGCCATGGCGTGCATCATAGCCCGAACCATGCCGAGATTCGATCGCTGCATGCGTGCAAAGCCTCTATCGTCATGGCTTCGTCGTTGTAGATCACCCAGTCGGCTGCCGCCAGCCGTGCCGCGCGGGTGGCCTGGGCGGTGATGATGGCTTGCACGGCATCGCGGGGCAATCCGTTGCGGGCCATGACGCGTGCGATCTGCGTTTCCGTCCGGCAGTCCACGACCAGCACGGCATCGAGCAGGGCAGGCCAGCGGCCGGACTCCACAAGCAGCGGGATGTCATGCACGATGAGCGCGCATCCGGCATCGGTGGCCTGCTGGACTTCAAGGGCCGTTTGCCGAGCCACCAGAGGGTGGATGATGGCTTCCAGCTGCTGGCGTGCGGCAGGCTGCTGGAAGACCAGTTCTCGCATTCGCGCACGGTCCAGAGCACCGTTCGCATCGATCAGTTCAGGCCCGAAACGGCGCGCAATCTCGGGCAATGCGGCGCCTGCCGGGGCGGTGAGGCTGCGCGAGATCTGGTCGGCATCGATGATGCTTGCTCCGCGCAAGGCAAGCTGTGCGGCCACGGTGCTCTTGCCGCTGCCGATGCCGCCGGTCAGGCCCAGCCGGAAAGGGCGCGGGTGTGGACGTGGTGGCGGGGCGTTGCTGGATTCCATGCCGCAGTGTCGGATCAAAGACCGATGGCCGCCAACAGGGATTGCAGCATCTGCTGGGGTCCGAACACCATGGCGGCAAAGCCGGCGCCCGCAAGAAAGGGGCCGAAGGGAACATAGCCACCTTCGCGCAGTCGGCTGTTGATCTTCAGCGCAATGCCCACGATGGCGCCAATCACGGACGAGATCAGGATGATGGGCACAAGAGCCTGCCAGCCGAACCAGGCCCCCAGCGCGGCAAACAGCTTGAAGTCGCCGTAGCCCATACCTTCCTTGCCGGTGGCGAGCTTGAAGGCCCAGTAGACCAGCCACAGCGAAAGATAGCCCGCTGCGGCACCCCAGACCGCGTCGGCCAGAGGCACGGCGGTCCAGTGCAGTGCCGATGAAAGCAGCCCGGCCCACAGCAAGGGCAGGGTGATGTCGTCGGGGAGCAGTGTGGTATCCCAGTCGATCAATGCCAGGCTCAGCAAGGCGGCGCTGAACAGGCACCAGATGGCGCCCGTGGGCGTGATGCCCCATTGCATCGTGCAGTAGGCGAATAGCGCAGCGCAGGCCAGTTCCACCAGCGGATAGCGGATGCTGATCGATGCCTTGCATTCGGAGCACCGGCCCCGCAGCGCCAGATAGCTGAGCACGGGAATGTTCTCGTACCAGTGGATGGCATGGCCGCAATGCGGGCAGCGCGAGCGGGGGCGGCTCAGGCTCAGGGGAGCCTCGGCAGGGTCAGTCGCGGCAGCAGATGGAGGTGCGGCGCCGGATTGCTCCTGCGCCCATTGGGCGCATTCCGCATTCCATTGCTGCTCCATCATGCGGGGCAGCCTATGCACCACCACGTTGAGAAAGCTGCCAACCAACAGGCCCAGCAGGCCGCCCAATGCAGCCTGCATCCAGAGTTCCAAAACCATCAGACCACCTGACCCAGCTTGAAGATGGGCAGATACATCGAAACCACGATGCCGCCGATGAGGGTGCCCAGGAAAACAATGATGATGGGCTCCATCAGGCTGGACAGGCCAGCCACCATGTCATCGACCTCTTCCTCGTAGAAATCGGCCGCCTTGCCAAGCATGTGGTCGATGGAGCCGGATTCCTCGCCGATGGCGCACATCTGCAGCACCATGGAGGGAAAGACGTTGGCATTGGTCATGGCTACCGTGAGGCTGGTGCCGGTGGAGACTTCCTGCTGGATCTTCTCGGTGGCATTGGCGTAGACGGCATTCCCGGAGGCGCCGCCGACGGAATCCAGTGCCTCGACCAGCGGAACGCCTGCAGCAAACATGGTCGACAGCGTGCGCGTCCAGCGTGCAACGCAGGACTTTTCGATCAATGCGCCAAAGACCGGTATCTTCAGCATTGCACGATCCATGAACTGCTGCATGCGCTCGTTGCGCTTCCAAGCCTGCATGAAGAAGTAGAAGCCGCCTCCGATCACGCCGAAGATCACCCACCACCATTGGACAAAGATGTCGCTGATGCCCATGACGAACAGCGTCGGTGCCGGCAGATCCGCGCCGAAGGAGCTGAACACTTCCTTGAAGGCGGGAATCACGAAGATCATGATGATGGTCACGACGATGAAGGCCACGACGATCACCGAGATCGGATACATCAAGGCGGACTTGATCTTGGACTTGATGGCCTCGGTTTTTTCCATATAGGTGGCCAGCCGATCGAGCAGGGCCTCCAGGATACCGGCCGCTTCCCCGGCCTCCACCAGATTGCAGTAGAGGCTATCGAAGTACATGGGGTGCTTGCGATAGGCCGCATTCAGCGAGGTGCCCGTCTCCACGTCGGAGCGGATATCGGCCAGCAGGCGCGTGACACTGGGGTTGGTGTTGCCGCGCCCGACGATGTCGAAGGCCTGCAGCAGCGGGACACCAGCCTTCATCATCGTGGCCATCTGGCGCGTGAACAGCGCGATGTCCTTGGGTTTGATCCTCTTGCCGCCGCGCGTACGGCGCTTCTTGATCTTGCTGGGAAGCACGCCCTGGCGGCGCAGCATGGCCTGGACCTGGTTGATGCCTCCGGCCCGGGTTTCGCCTCGAATGATCTTGCCGTTGCGATCCTTGCCTTCCCACTCGAAGACAAATTCCTTGATTCCCTTGGACGCGGCTGTGGCCATCGTGCTCCCTCTTTTGTTGTCTGCGCTGTCCGCGCTATTTACTCATTGGTAACTGCCAGCACTTCTTCGAGCGAGGTCAGTCCTAGTCTGGCCTTGTGCAGTCCGGATCCGCGCAGAGACCGAACGCCTTCCCGCTTGGCCTGTGCCGCGATCTCCAGCGCGCTGCCGTCCTGCAGGATGATGCGCTGGATTTCTTCGCTGATCGGCATCACCTGGTAGATGCCGACACGTCCCTTGTAGCCGTTGTTGCATGCCTGGCAGCCCACGGGCTTGTAGGTGACCCAGCTGCCATCGATGTCCGCCTCGTCATAGCCCGCCTCCAGCAGCGCCTCCCGCGGGATATCCGCAGGCTCCTTGCACTGGGGGCACAGGCGCCTGGCCAGCCGCTGGGCGGTGATCAGGATCACGCTCGATGCGATGTTGAAGGGGGCAATGCCCATGTTGCGCATGCGCGTCAACGTGGTCGGTGCGTCGTTGGTGTGCAGCGTGGACAGCACCAAGTGACCGGTCTGCGCGGCCTTGATCGAGATGTCGGCGGTTTCCAGGTCACGGATTTCACCGACCATGATGATGTCGGGATCCTGGCGCAGAAAGGCCTTGAGCGCCGTCGCAAAGGTAAGGCCCGCCTTTTCGTTCACATTGACCTGGTTGACACCGGGCAGGTTGATTTCCGAGGGGTCTTCTGCCGTCGCGATGTTCACCCCGGCCTTGTTCAGCATGTTCAGGCAGGTGTACAGCGACACCGTCTTGCCCGAGCCCGTGGGGCCTGTCACCAGAATCATTCCGTAGGGGCGCCCGATTGCTTCGATCAGACGTGCCTTTTCCTCGGGTTCGTAGCCCAGGGCATCAATGCCCATCTTGGCCGAGCTCGGGTCAAGGATACGGATCACGATCTTCTCGCCGAAGAGCGTGGGCAGGGTGCTCACGCGAAAATCGATGACGCGGTCCGGACCCACCTTGAGCTTCATGCGCCCGTCTTGCGGAACCCGCTTTTCCGAGATGTCCATGCGCGAGATCACCTTGATGCGCGAGGCCAGCTTCTCCTTGATCGCAATGGGGGGCGATGCAATCTCGCGCAACTCGCCGTCAATCCGGAAGCGCACGCGGTACTGATGTTCGTAGGGCTCGAAATGCAGGTCCGACGCGCGCATGTTGAAGGCGTCGAGCAGCATTTTGTGCAGGAACTTGACGATGGGCGCGTCCTCGACGTCCGTTGCCGCCGTGTTGTCCTTCTCCTCGGCAACCTCGTCGGGCTTGAGGTCGCCGAACTCGAAATCGCCGCCCCCGCTGTAGCTCTCCATGGTTTCGCTGGCGCTTTTGCTCTGCTGAGCTATCAGGCGTTCCAGCTTGTCGGCCTCGACGATGATCCAATCCACGCCTAGCTGGGTGGTGAACTTGATCTGCTCTGCAGCTTCCTGCTGTGTCGGGTCGGCCGTGGCCACCGTGATGCGGTTGCCTCGCTTGCTCAAGGGGAGGACGCGATAGGAGCTGATGATCTTGGCGTCCAGCAACTCATGCGGCAGGCGCGCGGCGTTGATGGCATCAAGATCGAGCAGCGGCGCGCTGAACATGGTGGAGACCGTCTCGGCCACTTCCAGGGCTGAGAGGATGCCCGCGTTGCTCAACTCGGCAATGAACGAGGTGCGGTTGGCGCCGGCCTTGCTGGCGGCGGCTTCCGCTGCCTGCTGCGATACCTTGCCTGCTGATATCAGGGCTCGCCCGATGCCGGGAAGCGATGCAACAGCGGAAGCATTCTTGAGCGAGGAGTCAGCAACAGCCATGTAGCAAGACGTTTGAGAGGAAAGGACATTTATCCTATCATCCCTGAGGGCTTGAAAGGCCAGACGCACTGTTGCGCACCCAGGTCTTGAACCTGGCTCAATGGTGGCGTGGTGATGAAGTGACCAGAAATGGTCGGGGTGAGAGGATTCGAACCTCCGGCCTCTACGTCCCGAACGTAGCGCTCTACCAGGCTAAGCTACACCCCGTTGCTTTTTTAGACAAAGCAATGCAGCCTGAAATCAGGTGCGTCGCTCCAAAAGCTGAGAGGCTAATTGTAGCAAACTTGCCGTATGCAAATTGCTCGGGAGCACATTTATTGCGTCAATGGCGCGGCGTGCCTCGGCATGGGCGGCTTCGCGTGCCACATCCAGCGCGCCTGTGCTGCGCACGATATCCACAACGGCAGACAACTGCTCGGTTGAGCCCTGCTCGATGGCGTTGCGCACGATGGCAGCCTGCTCCGGAGTGCCGCGCTGCATGGCGGCAATCAGCGGCAGGGTGCACTTGCCTTCGCGCAGGTCGTCGCCCAGGTTCTTGCCCATTTCCTGGGTGTCGCCTGTGTAGTCGAGCACGTCGTCAATGATCTGGAAGGCGGTGCCCAGGGCCTGGCCATAGATGGCGCAGGCCTGTTCGATCTCGCGGGGTGCGTCGGCCAGCACGGCGCCCAGCTGGGCGCTGGCCTCGAACAACTGGGCGGTCTTGGAGCGGATGACGTGCAGGTAGCCGGCTTCATCCAGCGAGGCATCGTGCGTGTTGATTAACTGCTGCACCTCGCCCTCGGCGATCACGTTGGTGGCGTCCGAGAGGATCTTGAGCACACGCATGCTGCCCACTTCCACCATCATCTGGAAGGAGCGCGAGTGCAGGAAGTCCCCGACCAGCACGCTGGCCGGATTGCCGAAGGTCTCGTTGGCCGTCGGGCGGCCACGGCGCAGGGTGGACTCGTCCACCACGTCGTCGTGCAGCAGAGTGGCGGTATGAATCAGCTCGACCACGGCCGCCAGGACATGCCTGTCCCTGCCTTCGTAGCCCAGCGCATTGCAGACCATGAGCAGCAGGGCCGGGCGAAGGCGCTTGCCGCCTGCAGCAATGATGTACTGGGAGATCTGGGCAATCAGCGGGACGGTGGTCGTCAGGCGCTGGGCGATCACATGATCCACCTCGCGCATGTCGTCAGTGATCAGGGCAAGCGGATTGGGGGTGGAGAGAGCTGTGGTCAAGGTACTGTGGCCGCCAAGTGGATCGGCAATTATAGGAAGAGCGATCCCGCCTGCGGCCCGCTCTGGCGGTTGTTTGGGCGCGGGGTGGGAGCGCTTCATGCAAAGAATGTGAGCGCGTGCTAGAATCCTCGGCTTCCGTGGAAATTCGTTCGCGGAACTCTCAAATTCAAGAGGTTTAAATGTACGCAGTCATAAAAACCGGCGGCAAGCAGTATCGCGTTGCAGCCGGCGAAAAGATCAAGGTAGAACAGATTGCTGCGGACGTAGGCCAAGAAGTTGTGATCGATCAGGTTCTGGCAGTCGGCAACGGCGCTGAAATCAAGGTCGGCACACCTCTGGTGTCCGGTGCGTCTGTCAAGGCAACCGTGGTTGCTCACGGCAAGCACGACAAAGTGCACATCTTCAAGATGCGCCGTCGTAAGCATTATCAGAAGCGCCAAGGCCATCGCCAGCAGTTCACAGAGCTGCAGATCGTGGCGATCGCTGCTTAATTCAGGAGCTGAGTCATGGCACAGAAAAAAGGCGGCGGCTCTACGCGAAACGGGCGCGATTCCAAGCCCAAAATGCTCGGCGTGAAGGCTTTCGGTGGTGAACTGATCACGGCCGGCTCGATCATCGTGCGCCAACGTGGCACCAAGTTCCATCCCGGCGACAACGTCGGCGTGGGCAAGGACCACACCCTGTACGCTCTGGTGGACGGCCACGTGTCGTTTGCTGTCAAGGGTGCACTGTCCAAGCACACGGTCAATGTGACGGCTGCCTAAGCCCTGTCACTTCGACGCTCGAAGCCCCGACCTGTCGGGGCTTTGTCGTTTCAGGAGGGTTGTGCATCGTGCCTTCGCCCTCTTTTCCGTCTCTGAGGTGTGGCCTGGGGCTGTCTGGTGCACACTGCTTTTTGTAAACTGGATGCCTCATGAAGTTCGTCGACGAAGCTTATATCGACATTTCCGCCGGTGACGGCGGCAATGGCTGCGTGTCATTCCGGCACGAAAAATACAAGGAATTTGGCGGTCCCGATGGTGGAGACGGTGGCCGTGGCGGCCATGTCTACGCGGTGGCCGATGTCAACCTCAACACTCTGGTGGACTACCGCTTCTCGCGCCGGCACGATGCCACGCGCGGTGAGCACGGCAAGGGCTCGGACATGTTTGGTGCGGCGGGCAACGACATCACGCTGCGCATGCCGGTTGGCACCATCATCAGTGATGCCGAAACCGGCGAGGTGCTCTACGAGCTGCTGACGGCCGGTGAGGTGGTCACCATTGCCAAGGGTGGCGACGGCGGCTACGGCAACCTGCGCTTCAAGAGCGCCATCAACCGCGCGCCTCGGCAAAAGACACCGGGCTGGCCTGGCGAGCGCAAGAATCTCAAGCTGGAGCTCAAGGTACTGGCCGACGTGGGTCTGCTGGGCATGCCCAATGCGGGCAAGTCCACCTTCATTGCCGCGGTCTCCAATGCGCGTCCCAAGATTGCCGACTACCCATTCACCACGCTGCATCCCAATTTGGGCGTGGTGCGCGTCGCTGCCGAGCAGAGCTTTGTGGTGGCCGACATCCCAGGCCTGATCGAAGGCGCCTCGGAAGGTGCGGGCCTGGGTCACCAGTTCCTGCGCCATCTGCAGCGCACCCGATTGCTGCTGCATGTGGTGGACCTGGCGCCGTTCGATGACAGCGTGGATCCTGTGGCCCAGGCCAAGGCCATCGTGAGCGAGCTGCAGAAGTACGATGCCGAGCTGTACAACAAGCCCCGCTGGCTGGTGCTCAACAAGCTGGACATGGTGCCGGCCGAGGAGCGCGCCGCACGCGTCAAGGACTTCGTCAAGCGCTTCAAGTGGAAGGGGCCGGTCTTCGAGATTTCCGCCCTGACGCGCGAAGGCTGTGAAGTGCTGATCCGCACCATCTACAAACATGTGCATGAGCAGCAGCAGATCGAGGCCGGTCCCAAGGAAATCGATCCGCGCTTCGTCGAAGTCGAGGGTGATGGCGTGGATCTCACCGATCCGCGTTTTGCCCCCCGCGATTCCGAGTAAGAGCCGCCTGCCGCTCCCATCGCCTTGAACACAACAGCGGCGCGGCCTGCCTGGGCCTGCGCTGCAAGAATCACTATCCATCCATGTCTTCCAACTTGTTGCGTGATGCCCATCGCATCGTGGTCAAGGTCGGCTCCAGCCTGGTGACCAATGAAGGTCGCGGTCTTGATGAAGCCGCCATCCAGGAGTGGAGCCGCCAGTTGGCGGCCCTGGTGCGCGGGGATGAGAGCCATGGCGGTCAGCGGCGCGAGGTGATCATGGTCTCCAGCGGCGCGGTGGCTGAAGGCATGAAGCGCCTTGGCTGGGCCGCGCGACCCAAGGAGATCCATGAGCTGCAGGCCGCTGCAGCCGTGGGCCAGATGGGGCTGATACAGATGTACGAGTCCAAGCTGCGCGAGCAGGGCATGGGCAGTGCCCAGGTGCTGCTCACGCATGCCGACCTGGCGGACCGCGAGCGCTATCTGAATGCGCGCAACACCTTGCTGACGCTGCTGGAGCTGGGCATCGTGCCGGTGATCAACGAGAACGACACCGTGGTCAACGATGAGATCAAGTTCGGCGACAACGACACCCTGGGCGCTCTGGTTGCCAATCTGATCGAAGCCGATGCCCTGGTCATCCTGACCGATCAGCGAGGCCTTTACAGCGCCGATCCGCGCAGCAATCCCGATGCACGTTTCATCGACGTGGCAAATGCCGGCGATCCTGCACTGGAGGAGATGGCGGGCGGCGCGGGCTCGTCCATCGGCAAGGGTGGGATGATCACCAAGATCCTCGCGGCCAAGCGTGCGGCGGGGTCGGGTGCTTCAACCGTCATCGCCTGGGGCCGTGAACAGGACGTGCTGGTGCGTCTGGCTGCGGGCGAGTCCATTGGCACGCTGCTCGTGGCGCAGACCCACAAGAACCAGGCGCGCAAGCAGTGGATTGCCGACCATCTGCAGCTGCGCGGCTCCGTGTCCGTGGATGCCGGCGCCGTGGCCAAGCTGCGCGACGAAGGCAAGAGCCTGCTGCCCATCGGCATGGTGAATGTGGATGGCGAATTCGCCCGCGGCGATGTGATTGCCGTGCGCGATGCGCTGGGCATCGAGGTGGCGCGTGGTCTGGCCAACTATGCCAGTGCCGAGGCGCGCCTGCTTTGTCGTAAGAGCTCGGTGGAGATCGAGCGCCTGCTGGGCTACTCCGCAGGCCCGGAGATGGTGCACCGCGACAACATGGTGATTGCCGGGCACTGATGCCTGCGCAATCGGGGCAAAGAAAAAGCGCACCCTCGGGTGCGCTTTTGCATGGAGCCTTTGGCTCAGGCCTTGCCTGGATCGGGGTGCAAGACCTGCTGCTGCCCTGACTGTGGATCAGGGTCGAAGCAGGCACCAGGCGGCAACTCCATGCCGGGATTGACGCGAAAGCTGCCTGAGCGTGCCGGATGCAAGCCTGGGGCGCCATAGTTTTCGGGGCCTGTTTCATGGGCTTCCCTGGGGCGCATGCCGCTGCGAAGATAGCGGTTGCGCTGTTGCTCGCCCCGTGGCAGAAAGCGTGCCAGCTCGGTCAGGGCCATCTCGTAGACGCCGCGTTTGAACTCCACCACCACATCCAGTGGCACCCAGTAGTCATTCCAGCGCCAGGCGTCGAATTCGGGGTGGTCGGTGGCACGCAGGTTCAAATCCCAGTCGTGACCCATGAGCTGCAGCAAATACCAGATCTGCTTCTGGCCTTTGTAGTGTCCGCGCGCATCGCGGCGGATGTACCGGTCTGGCACCTCGTAGCGCAACCAGTCCCGGGTGCGGGCGACCACGCGAACGTGGTTGGGCATCAACCCCACTTCCTCATGCAGTTCCCGGAACATGGCCTGTTCGGGTGTCTCCCCCCGGTCAATGCCGCCCTGTGGAAACTGCCAGCTGTGGGTGCGGATGCGCTTGCCCCAGAACACCTGGTTCTTTTGGTTGAGCAGGATGATGCCGACGTTCGGGCGAAATCCGTCCCGGTCAAGCATAATCGAACCCCAATTTTCTGAATTGTGTCCATTATGCACGGTGCCTTGCCAGCGGCAAGCACGCTGCCCCGATTCCCGCGAAGCCCCTGATCCATGAAAGCCTCCCAATTTTTCATCTCCACCCTCAAGGAAGCTCCGGCCGATGCCGAAGTGGTCAGCCACAAGCTCATGACGCGGGCCGGCCTGATCAAGAAGCTGGGCGCAGGCATCTATAACTACATGCCCATGGGGCTGCGCGTGATCCGCAAGGTCGAGGCCATCGTGCGCGAGGAAATGAACCGTGCCGGTGCCGTGGAAGTGACCATGCCCGTGGTCCAGCCTGCCGAGATGTGGGAGGAGACCGGCCGCTTCGAGAAGATGGGCCCCGAGCTGCTGCGCATCAAGGACCGCCATGGCCGTGACTTCGTGATCCAGCCCACCAGCGAAGAGGTGGTGACGGACATTGCGCGCCAGGAGCTCAAGAGCTACAAGCAGCTGCCCAAGAATTTCTACCAGATCCAGACCAAGTTCCGCGATGAGCGCCGCCCGCGCTTTGGCCTGATGCGCGGCCGCGAGTTCATCATGAAGGACGCCTATTCCTTCGACAAGGACCGCGACACCGCCCAGATCAGCTACCAGACCATGCGCGCGGCCTACAAGCGCATCTTCGACCGCTTCGGCCTGCAGTACCGTGCCGTGCGTGCCGACAGCGGTGCCATCGGCGGTGATCTGAGCGAGGAATTCCAGGTGATCGCCTCCACGGGCGAAGACGCCATCGTCTACTGCCCCAGCAGCGACTACGCCGCCAATATCGAGAAGGCCGAGGCCCTGGCGCCTGCAGGCCCCCGTCCCGCTGCAGCCCAGGCCATGGCCCGTGTGGCAACGCCGGGCAACAGCACCTGCGAATCCGTGGCCGCCCAGCTGGGCCTGCCGCTGTCGCAGACGGTGAAGTCCCTGGTGCTGGCCACCGACAAGCTCGACGACAAGGGCGATGTGGCGGGAAGCCAGGTCTGGTTGCTGCTGCTGCGTGGCGACCATGAGATGAACGAGATCAAGGTGGCCAAGGTGCCTGGCCTGGACGTGGGCTTCCGCTTTGCCACGGTGGCCGAGATCGAGGAGCACTTCGGTTGCCAGCCCGGGTACCTGGGCCCCATCGGCCTGAAGCAGCCCGTGAAGCTGGTCGTGGACCGCGAGGTCGCCGTGATGGCCGACTGGGTCTGCGGCGCGAACGAGGCCGACTTCCACATCACCGGCGTGAACTTCGGCCGTGACCTGCCTGAGCCTGATGTCG
This sequence comes from Delftia acidovorans NBRC 14950, assembly GCF_001598795.1. Classification (GTDB taxonomy): domain Bacteria; phylum Pseudomonadota; class Gammaproteobacteria; order Burkholderiales; family Burkholderiaceae_C; genus Comamonas; species Comamonas acidovorans. The sequence goes on from NZ_BCZP01000001.1 coordinate 43,900, forward strand.
TGGCCGACCTGCGCAATGTGGTGGCCGGCGACAAGTCCCCCGATGGCGCGGGCGAGCTGGCCATCGAGCGCGGCATTGAAGTGGGCCATGTGTTCTACCTGGGCACCAAGTACTCCCAGGCCATGAACGCCACCTTCCTGGCGGAGAACGGCAAGCCCTCGCTGTTTGAAATGGGTTGCTACGGCATTGGCGTGACGCGCCTGCCCGCTGCCGCCATTGAGCAGAACCATGATGAGCGCGGCATTATCTGGCCCGACGCGATTGCGCCCTTCACCGTGGTGGTCTGCCCCATCGGCATGGACCGCAGCGAGCCCGTGAAGGAAGCCGCCGAGAAGCTGCATGCCGAGCTGCTGGCACTGGGCGTGGACGTGATTCTGGATGACCGCGGCGAACGCCCGGGCGCCATGTTTGCCGACTGGGAACTGATTGGCGTGCCGCACCGCGTGGTGCTGTCCGACCGCGGCCTCAAGGAAGGCCAGGTCGAGTACCAGCATCGCCGCGACACGGAAGCGACCAAGCTGGCCGCTGCCGATGTGCTGGGCCATCTCAAGCAGAGGCTGGGTCTGTGAGCCAGGCCCCCGTGATAGCGCGCCGCGATTGCCTGCGCCTGGCGGCTTCGCTAGGTGCTGCGCCGTTGCTGGGCGCGGTGGCCGCGCCCGCCTGGGCTGGCGGGCAGCTGGAAGAGCCGCTGGCCGATTCGGTGCGCACCGCGCTGAGTTCGGCCGTCACGGGATCGGCGCCGCCCGAGCTGCGCTTTGCCTCCACCGAGGCCCGCATGGACTACCTGCGCTGGCTCACGGCCAGCAGCGAGCGCCTGCGCTCGCGCAAGCCCGAACTTGCAACACGGCTGGAGTTCCTGCAGACCGTTTGGTACGAGGCCAAGCGCGCCGGCCTGGAAGTCTCGCTGGTGATGGGACTGGTGCAGGTGGAGAGCGCGTTCCGCAAGTTCGCCATATCCAGCGTGGGCGCGCGCGGCTATATGCAGATCATGCCGTTCTGGATGCGGCTGATCGGCGATGGCGACATCGGCAAGCTGTTCCATATGCAGACCAATCTGCGCTTTGGCTGCGTCATCCTGCGCCACTATCTGGACCGTGAAAACGGCGATGCCTACATGGCGCTGGGCCGCTACAACGGCAGCCGCGGCCAGCCCCAGTATCCGAATGCGGTGTTTGCTGCGCAGCGCCGCTGGGAGATCGAGCCCTCGCGCTCGGCATGAGGGGGCGCAGACTGGCGCCTGGCGGCAGTCCTGCAGGCCTGCCTTGCTGCGTTTTCAGGACGACGTGTCCGGCGACATGCTGGACACCTTGGCCACGGCGGCGGCCGTGTCGCCTGCGTTGGGCGGGGCGGCCGGGCTGCTGCCGGACATGCGTGTGACCAGCACCTGGTCGATACGGTAGCTGTCCACGTCCATGACCTCGAAGCGGTAGCCGCCCCATTGCACGGTGTCCGTGCGCCTGGGAATGCGCCTAAGCATGACCATGAGGAAGCCCCCCAGGGTTTCGTAGTCCTCGGAATGCGGCAACTCGTCGAGCTCCAGGGCCTGCATCACATCCTCGACCGGCGTGACGCCATCGATCAGCCAGGAGTTCTCGTCGCGGCGCAGGATCTGTTCCTCGTCGCCGGGGCTGACGAGGCCGCCCATCACCGTGCTCATCACGTCATTGAGCGTGACCACGCCGACCACCAGGCTGTATTCGTTGACGATGACGGCAAAGTCCTCATGCACCTGGCGGAACTGCTCCAGCACCTCGGCCAGCGTCAGGCGGTCCGGCACGACCAGCACCTTGTGGACCAGCGAATCGTCCATGAGCGACAGGGACTGGTTGTTCAGCGCGCGCTGGAACAGGTCCTTGGCATCGACATAGCCGACGATGTGGTCGATGTCGCCGTCGCAGACGGGGTAGGTGGAAAAAGGCTCCTCGGCAATGCGGACCCGGATCAGTTCATCGGGGTCGTCGCGGTGGAAGTAGGCGATGCGGTCGCGCTGCGTCATGGCCGAGCCGATGGTGCGCGAGTCCAGTTCGAACAGGTTGGCGATCACCTGCTGCTCCTTCGCGGCCAGCACGCCTGCGCGTGCGCCGGCTTCGGTCATGGCCAGGATGTCTTCGTGCGTGATGCGGTCATCGCGCACCGTGGGCAGGCCGAACAGCTTGGCAACGGCGTCGGCCAGGTGGTTGAAGCACCAGACCAGGGGCTTGAGCACGGCCATGCACCAGAGCATGGGGCGCAGCACGCGGATGGCCAGGGCCTCGGGCTCGGCCATGCTCAGGCGCTTGGGCAGCAGGTCGGCGAACAGAATGAACAGGGAGGTGACGCTGGCGAACGAGAGCAGGAAGCCCACGGTCTGCGCACGGCTGTCAGGCAGCCAGAGCATCAGCAGCTCGGCCAGATAGGGGGTCAATGCCCCTTCGCCCACCACGCCGCCCAGGATGGCGACGGCATTGAGCCCAATCTGCGTGACCGTGAAATATTCGCCCGGCTGGGCCTGCATCTTCATGACCAGTTCGGCGCGGGGTTCGCCGTCCTCCATCATCTGCCGCAGTCGCAGGCGCCGCGAGGCGGCCAGCGAGATCTCGGCCACGGAGAAGAAGGCACTGGTCAATATCAGCGCGACGATCAACAGCAGACTTTGGGACAGACTCATAGGCAGGGCGGAGAAGCGGGCGCAGGCGCGCTTTTCCGGATGTGAAAGATGTGACCATTCGACCACACATCGCATGCCCCTGGCCCTGAGGCATGCCCGGGGAGTCCGCCGGCAGCGCGGCACAGGCGAAAAAAAGCCACCCGAAGGTGGCTCGATGCTGCGCCGAAGGCGCGTGGTGCGATAAGGCTCAGGCCTTGGGTGCCAGCAGCTGCTGCAGCTCGCCCGACTCGTACATCTCCATCATGATGTCCGAGCCGCCGATGAACTCGCCCTGCACGTAGAGCTGGGGGATCGTGGGCCAGTTGCTGTAGTCCTTGATGCCCTGGCGGATTTCCTGGTCTTCCAGCACGTTGACGGTGGAGATGTCCTTGGTTTCCACGCCGCAGGCCTTGAGGATCTGGATGGCGCGGCCAGAGAAACCGCACATGGGAAAGCTGGCGCTGCCCTTCATGAACAGCAGGATGTTGTTGCTCTTGACCAGTTGGTCGATGCGTTGCTGGGTGTCGCTCATCTTTGTGGTGCTCCGGGGTCGTGGTGGGCGCCGCAGGCGCGGCGGCATGGATGGGATTATTTCACTCTCGGCGCGGACTTTGAAAGCATGCGGGATTGCTGCGCTCAGGTCAGAGCTCAGGCCTGCCCTTGCCATTGCCCGCCCGTGCAGCGGGCAATGCCGCCCAGGTCGTGGCGATGCTGCACGTCGCCAAAGCCAGCATGGCACAGCAGGGCGGCCACGGCATCGGCCTGGTCCCAGCCATGCTCCATCAGCAGCCAGCCGCCGCTGGCCAGCAGCGCGGGCGCCTGGGCGATGATGGCGCGGATATCGGCCAGGCCATCGGCACCGCTGGCCAGCGCCGACAGCGGCTCATGCGCCAAGGCCAACAGGTGCGGATCGTCATCACGGATGTAGGGCGGGTTGCTGACGATGAGGTCGAACGGTGCCTGCCCTGCCAGCGGCTGGAGCCAGCTGCCATGCGCGAACTGCACGCCCAGTTGCAGGCGCGTGGCATTGGCGCTGGCCACGGCCAGTGCGTCGGCGCTGGCATCCACGGCCCAGACCGTGGCGCCGGGGCGCTGGCTTTGCAGGGCCAGGGCTATGGCGCCGCTGCCGGTGCCCAGGTCCACCACGCGGCAAGCGGGGCCTGCCTGGGTCTGGATGGGCATGAGCTCCAGCGCCCAGTCCACCAGGGTCTCGGTATCGGGGCGTGGGTCGAGCACACGCGCGTCCACGGCCAGATCGAGCCCGTAGAACTCCTTGTGGCCGAGCAGGTAGGCAACGGGTTCCGCGCCAAGGCGGCGTGCGCACAGCGCGGCATAGGCCTCGGCCTGGGGGGCGGTCAGCATGTCCTCGTCATGGGTCAGCAGCCAGGCGCGGCCGCCAGACTGGCGCCTGAGCACGTGCAGCAGCAGCATTTGCGCATCGATGCGCGCAAGCCCCAGGGCCTGGGCCTGCTGCAGCGCTTCTTTGACGATGGGTGGATTGGCCATGGCCCGGGCCTCAGTTGTTGACCTGCAGCTCGGCCAGCAGTTCGGCCTCGCGTGCGGCCTGCAACGCGTCGAGCACATCGCCCAGGTCGCCTTCCATCACGGCCAGCAGTTTGTAGATGGTGAGGTTGATGCGGTGGTCCGTGAGCCGGCCCTGCGGGAAGTTGTAGGTGCGGATGCGGTCGCTGCGGTCGCCGCTGCCGATCAGGCCCTTGCGCAGTGCGGCCTCCTTGGCTTCGCGCTCGCTGCGTTCCTTCTCCTGCAGGCGCGCCTGCAGCACCTGCAGGGCCTTGGCCTTGTTGCTGTGCTGGCTGCGGCCGTCCTGGCACTCGGCGACGATGCCCGTGGGCAGGTGGACCACACGCACGGCCGAGTCGGTCTTGTTGATGTGCTGGCCGCCGGCGCCGCTGGCGCGGAAGGTGTCGATGCGCAGGTCGGCCGGGTTGAGCGTGATGGCCTGGGTTTCGTCCGGCTCGGGCATGACGGCCACGGTGCAGGCGCTGGTGTGGATGCGGCCCTGGGTCTCGGTGGCCGGCACGCGCTGCACGCGGTGGCCGCCGGATTCGAAGCGCAGGCGACCGTAGACATCCGTGCCTTCCACGCGCAGCACCACTTCCTTGTAGCCGCCCAGCTCGCTCTCGTTGGCGCTCATGATCTCGACCTTCCAGCCCACCGCGTCGCAGTGGCGCGTGTACATGCGGGCCAGGTCGCCTGCGAACAGGGCCGATTCGTCGCCGCCCGTGCCTGCGCGGATTTCGAGGTAGGCGTTGCGCGCGTCATCGGGGTCCTTGGGCAGCAGCAGGCGCTGCAGCTCGTCCTCAAGCTGGACCAGCTCGGCCTCGGCGCTGGCGATTTCCTCCTGCGCCATGTCGGCCATGTCGGGGTCGGAGAGCATGTCCTGCGCGGCGGCCAGATCGGCCTCGCGCTGGCGGTGGCGCGCATAGCGGCCTGCAATGGCGGTGACGTCCGCGTGCTCGCGCGAGATGGCGCGGTACTGCTTCATGTCGCCCATGATGTCTTCGCGCGAAAGCAGGAAGTTGAGTTCTTCAAGGCGCTGGGCGTAGCGCTCCAGTTGTTGGCGCAGAAAGTCTTGCATGGTGTGGGGCGGTGGTGCGAAGGGCTGCTCGGGGCAGCACTGCGGCGGGAAACGTGGGGGCCTGGAAGGGCAGATGGGCCGTAAAAACCGGGAGGGGCGGGGAGGGGCCGCAAGTGCGGCCGGGGCGCCACAGGCCCGCTGGCGCGCGGCCCTGCGCAGGGGCGGCGAGCGCCGCTAGAGCGCCTTGTCGGGGGCCGTGCCGCGCGGGCCACTTTGGGCCGAGCGCAGGAACAGGCGCGAGACCGTGTCCATGGTCTGGCTGCGCTGGTCGGCATCGCCCTTGTGCAGTTCGGCCAGGGTGCCGTGCAGCATTTTCTGCGTGAGGCCGCGCGACAGGGCCTCCAGCACGGTGTCGATGTCTTCGCCCTTGGCCAGCAGCTTCTTGGCGCGCGCAATCTCCAGCGCACGCCATTCATCGGTCTGGGTGTTGAGCTGGCGGATCAGCGGCACAACGCCGGCCTGCGGGCGGCGCTGGTCCAGCCAGTGCATGAAGCTTTGCACGCCGTGGTCGATGATGACTTCGGCCTGCTCGACCGCTGCCTGGCGCTGGGCCTGGCCCGTGCGCACCACGGTGGCCAGGTCGTCCACGGTGTAGAGGTAGACGTCGCGCAGGTCCTTGACCTCGGATTCGATATCGCGCGGCACGGCCAGATCGACCATGAACATGGGGCGGTGCTTGCGCTTCTTGAGCGCGCTTTCCACGGCGCCCAGGCCGATGATGGGCAGGCTGGACGCCGTGCAGCTGATCACGGCATCGTATTCATGCAGATGGTCGGGCAGGTCGGCCAGCCGCATGGTGCCGGCGCCGAACTGGGCAGCCAGCTTCTCGCCGCGCTCCAGCGTGCGGTTGGCGATCATGATCTGCTTGGGGTGGCGGGCCGCGAAATGGGTGGAGACCAGCTCGATCATCTCGCCCGCGCCCACGAACAGCACGCGGATCTGGGACAGGTCTTCGAACAGCTGGCCGGCCAGCCGCACGGCGGCAGCGGCCATGCTGATGCTGTGGGCGCCGATCTCGGTGGAGCTGCGCACTTCCTTGGCCACCGCGAAGCTGCGCTGGAACAGCTGGTTCAGCGTGCTGCCCAGGGCGCCTGCGTTCTCTGCGGCGCGCACGGCATTCTTCATCTGGCCCAGGATCTGGGCCTCGCCCAGCACCATGGAATCGAGTCCGCTGGCCACGCGGAAGGCATGACGCGCCACATGGCCGTCTTCCAGCAGATAGGAGTGCGAGCGCAGCAATTCGGACGAAATACCGCCGCTGTTGGCCAGCCAGTGCAGGGTATGGTCCATGGCCGGCATTTCGGCCGCGCAGTAGATCTCGGTACGGTTGCAGGTGGAGAGAATGGCGGTCTCGACGGCGCTGTGCTGGCGGCCGGGGCCGGTCAGCGATTCGCGCAGACCCTGCAGCGTGGGCACGATCTGGTCAAGCGCGAACGCGAAACGTCCCCGCATATCAAGCGGAGCCGTGTGGTGGTTGATGCCGAGTGCCCAGACTGCCATAACCCGGGATTATAAAATTTCGCGCAGTTTCAGGCATCCCTGATCACAACACCCTGGAATCGGAGCCCGCACATGGGATGGATTGCGAGTACGAATCATTGGCTGAACTTCCTGGCGCCTGCACTTTTCCTGTCGCCGGCCCTGATGTTGTGCGCGCTTTTGATCTATGGGAAATCGCAGCAATCCCTGGCCTGGTGGTTGCAGGTTGCTATCAATTTCATTGTTGGCGCGCTGGTGCTGCTGGCGGGCCTGTGGTGGTTCGGGCGCGATGCAAAGATGGCCACCTACGCCGCGCTGGTCGTGGTGATGGCGCTTTGCCAGTGGGTGTTTTCACGAGGCTGGCGCTGATCAGCGAGACCAAACCCCGACACAGAAGATTGATCCAGATCAACGGATCCGTGGGGCGGCCGGCCATGCGCCCGCAGCCACTTTGCCGGGTCCATGGCGCAGCACTGCAGGCCCGGAGCATTCCTAGAGTTATTTTCAGAGCAGTCTGATAGATTTTCTTGCGCCGCTCATTGATTATCGAAAGCCTTTTTCTATCGATGAGTGGCGCTAGGCGCACAGTAGCGCACGCTTGCTGCACATCAGCAGCTCTTCTATCTGCCATCCCCGCATCGTCTCTCCCGAATTCGGTAGTGCCAGGCTGTACTGGGTGGATGGGCAAATGCCGCACTGCGGGGCGCAGCCTCTCATCGATGGATTCCTTTTGGATCTGAATCGACTCATGGGAGGGTCAATGCCTCAACGGTATTTTTGTGGGAATGCGGCTTCGCGCCGCTGTGTGCTATCGCTCGCAATGGTCTTGTCCGGCGTGGCGTCACCGGGCTGGGCGCAAGTGCAGCGCAGCTTCATCAATGAAGGCTTTGAATTGCCGGTACTGAGTTCGGCCACGGACGGAGCCGAGTGCTTCGTGGAAACCTCCAGCGACGAGGTGCCGGGCTGGGAGACGACGCATCCTGATATGAATGGCCGCGGAAACTGCGCCAGCCCCAGTCACAAGAGCGGCCGCTTGATCGAACTGCGCAAGGGCGCCAGCTCGGGCGGGGGCGTCGTAGCGCGCGAAGGGATTGGGTTTGCCGAGCTGAATGCGAGCTTGCCATCACGGATCTATCAGAACATCTGCCTGCAAAAAGGTGAAACCATCCGCTGGCAATTCAGCCACCGCGGTCGCTTGGGCACCGATGTGGCACAACTCAACATTACCAGTGGCAATTCGTCGACAGAGCCGGTGGTAGATATCACTTCCGGAACGGACGGCACGTTTGAGGTACCCACCCAGCACCAGAACAACCTGGTGCTTTTCCATCATGATGTGTCTGCGCAGCCCCACATGGCAGGCGCCAACCCCACTGGCTGGGTGGACTACGCCGGCAGTTTCGCCTATGGAGGGGAGACGGGCGCGGCAAGCCTGGGATTTGAATCCATCAGCGCTGCCGGTGGAGACAAGGCCTACGGCAACTTCCTCGACGGTGTGCAGATTGGCATCACGCCCTTCGTCGACTTCGTCAGCGCCGCCACGGCGGCACGCGAATCGGAGGGCAACAACCTGCCCCGGCTGCGCATCAACGGCAACGTGACCACGGCCTTCGACGTCGTCGTGCGCATTGTGGGCGGAACGGCCATCGGCCCCGGTGGCGCCACCGGAGCGGCGGTGGACTATTCCACGCCGAGTGGAACGGATACGCTGACCATCCGCATACCGGCGGGCCTGTACGACGGCGCCGGCGCCGGATCGCTGATCGCGCTGCCGGTGAGCATCATCAAGGATTCGGTCGCGGAGCCCGGCAAGACCATCCGCTTCGCGATCCAGGAAGCTCCCGGCCCGCTTCCCAGCTACCTGCGTGCGTCGAATGCGGCCTGCGGCGATGCACCGGTGGTGGAGTCCGAGTACACCATCATTGACGGGGGGCTGGATCTTGCCAGAGCCGTTGGCGAGCCTGTGCCGGTTGCCGGATCGCTGTCCCAGTACGACGTTGCCTACACGGTCAGGGCCAGCAATGCAACGGGTGCCGAACTGGCCTATGACCTGAGCGATGCCCTGGCCACGGATCCCGGCATCGGCTCCGTCAGCGTGCAGTCCTTGTCCTGTTCCAGCTCGGGTTCGGTTTCCAGTTGTGGCGACAATCTGCCTGGCAAGCTGCCGGCAGGCGCGGGCCCATGGAAGCTGAACCAGACGCGGCGCTCACTGGAGAGCGGGGCTGTGGATACCTACACCCTGGTCGTGCGCTTCAGCGTCCTGCCGGCCGCCGGCGTGCGGGCCTGCGCGGGTGCGGGAACCGGCTTGTTCGGGCTGGCAACGGCCACCGTTCTCAATGGCACGCCAGCCAGCGTGCAGTCCGAGGCCTGCGTCGATACGCCGCCAACTGCGCGCGTCATGCTGACGCAGCAGGTGGCAAGCCGGGTCGCATCCACGGACCAGTTCCAGGTGAAGATAACCTCGGGCGGCGCCACAGCCGGCATGGCTACCACGGCGGGTGCTGCTACCAGCGCATCCACCGCGCAAATCGTGGTGCCTGCGGGCGCGGCGCTGCAGTTCACCGAGGTGCTCAAGGCCAATGGCTCCGGGCCTGATCTGGTGCCAGATGGCTACGTAGCTGAGTTGAGCTGCACCAACGGCTCGGCAGGCTCCACCACGGCGCTGCCGAGCGGGGCCGGCACGGCGACGGCCTCCGCGCTGCAATGGCCCGCCATCACGCCTGCCGCAGGCGATTTGCTGGACTGCACCGTGGTGAGCACGGCCAGGCCGCCCAAGCTGGTGGTGGGGCTGGAGGCCAGCGCCAAGCACTCCGAACCCGGCAAGACGGTCAACTACGTCATCACCGTGGGCAATGCCGGGCCGGTGGCGACAACGGCTCCCATCCAGGTGAGGGATGTGGTCTCTGCAGGGCTGACTCTCGGCAGCTTGCCTGCCGGTTGCACGGCGAGCGGGCAGACGGTGAGCTGCGAGATCGCTGCGGGCCTGCCTGGGCGGGCGCCAGGTGCAGTCACTGCGGTTGGCCGGGCGGCAGAGATCAGGTTCACCATTCCCGTGACCGTGACACCTGGCGCGACTTCGGGCGGCAATACGGTTCAGGTGTGGGGCGGCGGAGATCCCGCGTGTACCGAGGCATCGCCTTGCTCAGCGAGCGCGAGCTTCTCGCTGCCCGCGCCCGGCGCGAGGCCGGTGCCGGTGGACTCGCGCAGCATGCTGGGTCTGCTGGGCATGGCGCTGGCAGCCTTTGCCGCGCTGCAACTGCGCGGCAGGTCTGCCCGACGGCCTGGGTAAGCCAGCTCTCTGGACTGAGCCTGCCAGCCCCGGGGCCCGCCGAATGTGTGGCGGGCCCCGGGGCCTTTTTCATGGCGAGGGGGTCACCGTTTGCGCAGGCACGGCACCCGGTGCGGCCTGCTCCAGCAGCCATGCGCGGAACTGCACAAACGCTTCGGAAGGCATCCGCGCAGCCGGCCGGCACAGAAAGTAGCCGCGTTCGATGTGGACGGGTGCAGGCAAGGCAAGGGCCACGCGGCCGGCGGCCAGGTCTTCCTCCACCAGGCAGCGCTGCACCAGGGCCACGCCCATGCCGGCGGCCACGGCCTGGACCAGCAGGGCCACCAGTTCGAAGTCCGCCGCTGGTGCGGGGCACGGCCCGGGCAGGCCGAGGTGGCTCATCCAGCGCGCCCAGTTGCCCGGATAGTTGGTGTGAAACAGCAAGGGGCGCGCGAGCACATCTGCTGCGCTGCGAATGGCTTGCGGGCCCTGCAATTCCCGCGGATGGCAGATGGGCACCAGATCGCGGCCCACCACATAGTCGGCCACCACATGGGCGGGCCAGGGCTCGCTGCCCACGCGCAGCCAGCCGTCGATCTCGGCGGCGGACAGCGGGTCATCGCGCCGGTAGGGGGCGAACGAAAGGACGATGCCCGGATGCAGGGCATTGAATCGCGGCAGGCGTGGAATCAGCCAGTGGCTGAACAGCGTGGGAACGACCGACAACCGCAGTTGCGGGCCGAAGTGGCGCCTGCGTGCGGCGGCCGAGGCCGATTCGATGGCGTGTACGGAGGGCTCCACGGCTTGCAGGTATTCACGGCCAGCCTCGGTCAGCACGCTGCGCCGGCCCTGGCGCTCGAAGAGGGCAAAGCCCAGGTGCTCTTCCAGCCGGGCGATGGCGCGGCTAATGCCGCCCTGGGTGACATACAGCTCCTGGGCTGCCAGCGAGTAGCTGCCCAGGCGCGCCGCCGCCGCAAAGGCGTGCAGCTCGGAAAGCGAGGGAGAGTGCATGCGCATGACGGACGCAATTATGACGGTTTGTCATAGTTGCTTGCCGTCTTGTCTCTTTTCGCGCGTGCGGCGGCTGTCCAGAATCGGCGCCTGTTCCGCGAAGCCCTGCCCTGCAGCAGGCCGCTCTTTCATCCATCACGAGAGGAAACACACCATGGCAATGCGCCGCACCCTGTTGTCCAGCCTGGCCGCCTGCGCCGCCACTGCTCTTTTGGCTCCCGTCGCCTGGGCCCAGGGCCCGGCTGCCGACTATCCCAGCCGGCCGATCCGCCTGGTCGTGCCGTTTGGCGCGGGCGGCTCCACCGATATGGTGGCGCGTCTGCTGGCCGAGAAGATGAGCGTGATCCTGGGCAAGTCCGTGGTGGTGGACAACCGGGGCGGGGCGGGCGGCTCCATTGGCGCCTCCGAAATTGCGCGTGCTGCGGCCGATGGCTACACCATCGGCATGGCTACGGTGAGCACGCATGGCTCCAACCCGGCCATCTTCCGCAAGCTGCCCTACGACCCGATCAAGGACTTCGCGCCCATCACCAATGTGATGTCCGTGCCCAGCGTGTTCGTGATCAACGCCAGCGTGCCCGCCAAGACCATGAAGGAGTTCATCGCCCTGGCCAAGGCCAACCCGGGCAAGTACAGCTTTGCCTCGCCGGGCACAGGTTCCCTGGGCCACGCCAACATCGAGAATTTCATGAACCTGGCCGGTATCGACCTGCTGCACATCCCCTACAAGGGTGCGGGCCAGGCCATCACCGACGCGCTGGGCGGCCAGGTCAATGCCATGACGGACAACCTGCCCTCCACGCTGCCCCACATCAAGGACGGCAAGCTGCGCCCGCTGGCCGTGCTGGCCTTCAAGCGCGCCGACGTGCTGCCCGACGTGCCCACCTACACCGAGCTGGGCTTCCCGCAGATGGGCGACGGCGGCTGGTTCGGCTTGGTCGCACCTGCCGGCACGCCGCGCCCCATCATCGACAAGCTCAATGCGGCTGCGCACAAGGCCATGGCCATGCCTGACTACCTGGAAAAGCAAAAATCCATCTCGGGCGAGTCCATGGGCAACACGCCCGAGGAATTTGCCAAGCAGATCAAGGCCGCCATCGAGCGCTACACGGCCGTGGCCAAGCGCGCCAACATCAAGCTCGACTGATGGACCGCATGGCACAGACCGATTTTCTGCGCCCCCGGCCGGACACCCCGGTCGTGGTGCATCCCGCCACCGGCGAAGTGCTGCCCATCGTCTGCGACTCGCCGCACAGCGGCACGTCCTATCCCGAGGATTTCGGCCATGCCGTGCCCATGTCCCTGCTGCGCCGTGGCGAGGACACGCATGTGGCCGCGCTCTGGGACCAGTGGCCCGCGCATGGCGCAACGCTGATCGAGGCCACCTTTCCGCGCACCTACATCGACCCCAACCGCAGCGAGGCCGACCTGGACCCCGCCCAGATCGATGGCCAGTGGCCCGTGCCCCTGGCGCCCAGCGTCAAGACCCGCCAGGGCCTGGGCCTGATCTGGCAGCGCATCAGCCGCGACGGCGTGGCCACGCCGCTGTATGAACGCCCGCGCACGGTGGCCGAGGTGGAGCACCGCATCGCGCGCTACTGGCGTCCCTACCATGCGGCGCTGGCGCAGGCCATCGATGACAGCGTGCAGCGCTTTGGCGGCGTCTGGCACCTGAACCTGCACTCCATGCCCAACGATGTCTACAAGCGCCTGGGCCGTACCGACGCGCCGCCGCTGGCCGACTTCGTGCTGGGCGACCGCGACGGCACGACCTGCGCGCCCGAGTTCATCCAGCTGGTGGGCGAGACGCTGGCGGGCTTTGGCTACAGCGTGGCCTACAACGAGCCCTACAAGGGCGTGGAGCTGATCGGCCGTATAGGCCAGCCCCACCTGGGCCGGCACAGCCTGCAGATCGAGATCCGCCGGCCGGTCTATATGGACGAGGACACGCGCGAGCCCAACGCGGGCTTCGAGCCGCTGCGCGGCCATCTGCGTGAGCTGATGGCCGTGGTCGCGGCGCATGTGCGCGCTGAAATGGCCGGGCGAGGCTAGGCCGGGCTGGCGGGGTCGCCGGGCATGGGCGGCGTGCCTGGCGAGCCCGGCATGCCTGCCACCACCGGCGCCGCCACCGAGGTGGTGGCCGGTGGCGACAGGTACAGGCCCGCGCCCTTGAGCGAGGCCAGGATGCTGAACAGCACATCGCTGCGCACCCCGCCCGCATTGCGCGGGTTGCCCACGTAGCCGATGGCCAGGAAGGTCAGCGTGCCGTTGGCAATGCCTTCGAGCTGCACCAGAGGTTCGGGCGTGTCCAGGATGCCTTCATGCGTGCGAAAGGCTTCCAATATCAGGGTGCGCATGCGTTCGGCATCGGTGTCCAGCGGTGCGGGCAGGCGCAGCAGCACGCGCCCGGGCGCGCCAGCCAGCGTCATGTTGCGCACGGTCTTGGTGATGAATTCCGAGTTGGGCACTATGACGGTGGAGCGGTCGCCCAGCTGGATCTCAGTGGCGCGCACGTTGACGCGGCGCACATCGCCCTCGGTATCGCCCAGCACCACCCAGTCGCCCACTTTCACGGGCCGCTCGGCCAGCAGGATCAGGCCCGAGATGAAGTTCTGCACGATGGCCTGCAGGCCAAAGCCAATGCCCACCGACAGCGCGCTGGCCACCCAGGCAATGCGCTCCACGCTGATGCCCAGCCCCGCCAGCGCCACGGCCACCACGAAGATGCCGCCCACATAGCCCAGCAGCGTGGTGATGGAGCTGCGCATGCCCGGCTCCAGCGAGGTGTTGGGGAAGTAGCGGTCCGTCAGCCAGCGCTTGATCACGCGGATCACGATCAGGCCCGTGACAATCACGGCGAATGCGGTGAACAGGGCCTGCGGCGCCATGGTGAAGTCGCCCACCTTGAGGCTGTGGTTCACCGTGCTGCCGCGGCGAAACACCTCGTCCGGCCCCGTGCCCAGCGGGGCCAGCAGGGCGATCACCATGTAGAACAACAGGGCCACGCGCAGCAGGCCCGAGACCAGGACCGAGGCCTGGTCCAGCAGCCGGCCCTCGATGCCCAGGCTCTGGTTCAGCCGGGTGCCGAAGCTGCCCTTGGACGACAGCAGGGCCTCGCACAGATCGTCGCCCAGCTGGAACAGCAGGTAGGTGGTGGCAAAGACCACGCCGGTCCACACCATCTGGCGCGCCAGCGTTCCGGCCAGCGCCACGTAGCCGGTCACGGCCAGCGCAATGGTGGCAATGCTGGCCACCGCCGCACAGGCCACGAGCAGGCCCACCCACAAGGGCCGGGGCGGCACGGGCTCTGCCTGGGCGCCGTCTTCCTGCGTGACCGGCGCCGGCGCGCGCAGATGCCGCAGGGCCAGCATGACCACGGCCGAAATCAGCAGGGCCGACAGGGCGTGCACCGTGACCTCGGCGGCCAGGCTGGCGCCGATGATGGCGTTGACCTCGGTCACCAGGCCGTTGAGCGCGGCTCCGGCGGCAATCCACCAGGGATAGGGGCTGAGCCGCTCGGCCAGCTCGTCCGACACGCCGGGCAGGCGCCAGGAACTGCGCCTGCGCGACAGCAGGGTCTGGCCCAGCGACACCACGAATGCACCGAACAGCGTGACCTGCACACTGGCCTTGGCCAGCGCGTCCAGCGATTCGCTGAAGCCATCGCCGGCCTTGAGCACGCTCCAGGCCAGTTGCGCTGCCAGGCCGATCAGCAGCGTGTTGATCAGCACGGTGGCCGCCGCGCGCAACGAGCGGCGCAGGCGGCCGCTGGGCAGGCGCGCGGGCGCGGCGCGCACCAGCAGACGCTCGGCCAGCCAGGGGCCGAGCAGGGCGATCAGCAAGGCGGCGGCCAGGCTGGCGATGAAGCCGCCCCGGCGATCGGACGCCATGGTGGAGGCGACGGCCTGGCGCAGCTCGCGCCCCAGGCCCTGCAGGCGCGCCGCGTCCAAAGGCGCGGCAGCGCGCAGGTTGCGCCAGAAGGGCCGGCCCAGCGGCGAGTCGGTGCGGGCCGTCAGCGCGGCCTGGAATTGTTCGCGGCGCTGGCGTATCAGCTCGTTGCCGCGCTGGTCGGCATCGACCGACACCAGCCGCGCGAGTTTGAGTTCGGAATCCACGGCGCTGCGCTGCCTGGCCAGGCTGGCGCGCTGCTCGGCCACATCGGGCGCATCGGCAGGGGCGCCTTTTTCGGGCGCGGGGCCCAGGCCGGCCAGGCGCGAATCGATGTCGGCCAGTTCCTCGGTGCGGCGGGCCGCCACCTGGTCGGCCGCAGTGCCTATGGCCGCAGCCTCGTCCAGCAGCTTGCGGCCGTCATCGTCCTCGGCCAGCTTGCGGGGAATGGCGTCCAGCTGCTTGCGCAGATCGTCCACGCTGGGCAGGGCGGGCCGGCCGTCGGGCGCCGCCGTGGCCTCCGCTGCCGTGCGGTCCTGCGCATGGGCCGGAGCGGGCGCAGTGAGGACCAGCATGGCCAGGACCATCAGGCCGGTGGCCAGGCATTGGCGCAAGGCCTGCGCCCACGTAGGGCGCAGCGGGAGAGGGCACGGGCGGGGCGGTGTCATGGACGCACATTGTGCGGCGGGCCGCCGCGACGGTTGTTTCCAAAGGTCCGGCCCCGCCAGCCGGCAGCCGTCTCAGCGCGATGCGGGACTGAACATATCGACACGGTCGGTGATGACGCCGTCCGTGCCCAGGTCGATCAGGCGCTGCGCGGCCCATTCATCGTTGACCGTATAGCTGCTGCAGCGCAGGCCCGCGCCATGCACCTTGGCCACCAGAGCGGCATCCCACAGCGCATGGTTGAGCACCATGGCCGCGCAGCCCAGGTCCAGCGCGGTGCGCAGGTCGGCATCGCCCGTGGCATCGGCCAGCTTGTCCACCAGCAGGCCCCGCGGAATGTGCGGTGCCGTATCGCGTGCGCCCTTGAGCGCATCGGTCTTGAACGAGGTGAACAGCGGCTGGATGCGGTCCCTGGGCCAGATGCGGTTCATCAGCTCGCCCGTGGCGCGGCCCGTGGCCTCTTCCTGGCCCGGCGTGGGCTTGATCTCCGCGTTCAGGAAGAAGTGGTTGGCCAGGCACCAGCGCGCCAGGGCTTCCAGCGTGGGCAGGGCCTCGCCCGCAAAGGCGCGCGAGTGCCAGCTGCCGGCGTCCAGCTGGGCGATCTCGCCCATGGACAGGTCGCCACCCGTGCCGTGGCCGTTGGTGGTGCGCTCCAGCGTGGCGTCGTGCATCAGGAACAGCACGCCGTCGGCAGACAGCTTGGCATCGCACTCGAACATGCGATAGCCGTGCGCGGCGCCCAGGCGGAAGGCGGCCATGGTGTTCTCGGGCGCCAGCTTGCCGGCGCCACGGTGGGCCACCCATAGGGGGTAGGGCCAGGATTTCAGGTTCGCGGTCATGGCGAGTCCGTCAAAAGAAGGGAGTTTGGATGGAAAAAGAGAGCCTCTGGGGCTCTCTTGGAAAAGGTCGGAGAGCCGGCCTTCAGGGGATCAGATCCGCTTTCCGGATTCTGCGTCGAACCAGTGCAGGCGACGCTCTTCGGAAGGACGCACGCGCATGGTCTCGCCGGACTTGGGGAAGGGCGCGCCTTCGTCGATGCGCACCGTCATCGTCTCGCCATTGAGCGAACCATAGACCAGGCGCTCGGCACCCAGCATTTCAACGGTGTCCACCTTGATTTCCCAGCCGCCTTCGCTGACGACGACCAAGTGCTCGGGGCGGATGCCCAGGATGCGGCCGGCCGTGCCGCCGGGCGCGTTCTTGAGCAGGTTCATCGGGGGCGAGCCGATGAAGCTGGCCACGAAGGTGGAGGCGGGCGTGTGGTAGACCTCTTCGGGCGTGCCGAACTGCTCCATCACGCCGCCGTTCATGACGATCATGCGCTGGGCCAGGGTCATGGCTTCGACCTGGTCGTGGGTCACGAACAGGCTGGTGATGCCCAGCTCGGCGTGCAGCTTCTGGATCTCGATGCGGGTCTGGCCGCGCAGCTTGGCGTCCAGGTTGGACAGCGGCTCGTCGAACAGGAAGACCTTGGGCTGGCGCACGATGGCGCGGCCCATGGCCACGCGCTGGCGCTGGCCGCCCGACAGCTGGCGCGGCTTGCGGTCCAGCAGGTGCGACAGCTCCAGGATCTTGGCGGCCTTGTCCACGCGGCGCTTGATCTCCTCGGGCGGCACCTTGGCGATCTTCAGGCCGTAGGCCATGTTCTCGTAGTTCGACATATGCGGGTACAGCGCATAGTTCTGGAACACCATGGCGATGTCGCGCTTGGCCGGTTCCACGTCGTTGACCACCTTGTCGCCGATCAGCAGCTGGCCGTCGGAGATCTCCTCCAGGCCCGCCACCATGCGCAGCAGGGTGGACTTGCCGCAGCCCGAAGGGCCGACGATGACGACGAACTCGCCGTCCTTGATTTCGGCGTTGACGCCGTGCAGTACCTGGTTGGCCGACGGGCCCTGGCCGTAGCGCTTGATCAGGTTGCGAAAGGAAATGGATGCCATACGAAGATTCTGGTTGAGTCGCAGAGCGAAGGGCGCTGGCGCTTGCTCTGCGGGGTTCTATACGGTGGGTTGGGGCGGCGGCGGGCGGTTTACTTTTCGGTGTCCACCAGGCCCTTGACGAACCAGCGCTGCATCAGGATCACCACGGCAGCGGGCGGCAGCATGGCCAGCAGGGCCGTCGCCATCACCACGTTCCAGTCGTTGCCGGTATCGCCGCTGGCCACCATGCGCTTGATGCCGATGACCACGGGGTACATGTCTTCCGAGGTGGTCACGAGCAGCGGCCACAGGTACTGGTTCCAGCCGTAGATGAACTGGATCACGAACAGCGCCGCGATCGAGGTCTTGGACAGCGGCACCAGCACATCCTTGAAGAAGCGCATGGGGCCTGCGCCGTCGATGCGGGCGGCCTCCACCAGCTCGTCCGGCACCGTCAGGAAGAACTGGCGGAACAGGAAGGTGGCCGTGGCCGAGGCGATCAGCGGAATCGTCAGGCCGGCGTAGCTGTTGAGCATGCCCAGCGTGGAGACGACTTCGTAGGTGGGGCCGATGCGCACTTCCACGGGCAGCATCAGGGTCACGAAGATCAGCCAGAAGCAGATCTTCTTGAACGGGAAGCGGAAGTACACCAGCGCGAAGGCCGACAGCAGCGAGATCGCGATCTTGCCCACGGTGATCACCATGGCCGAGACGAAGCTGATCCACATCATGCGTGCCACGGGCGCGCTGGAGCCGGGGCCCGAGCCACCGAACAGCGCGGCCTTGTAGGTTTCCCAGAAGTTGCTGCCGGGCACCAGGGGCATGGGCACCTGGATGATGTCCTGCGGCGTGTGCGTGGAGGCCACGAAGGCCAGGTACAGCGGAAAGCCGACGATGATCACGCCCAGCACCATGATCAGGTGCGAGAAAAAGGAGAGAAGGGGACTGCGTTCAACCATGATCAGTACTGCACTTTCTTCTCAACATAGCGGAACTGGATCACGGTCAGTGCAACCACGATCACCATCAGAACGACCGACTGCGCGGCCGAGCCGCTCATGTCCATGGCCTTGAAGCCGTCGTGATAGACCTTGTAGACCAGGATGGAGGTGTCCTGTCCCGGACCGCCCTGGGTCGTGGCGTCCACGATGCCGAAGGTGTCGAAGAATGCGTAGACCACGTTCATCACCAGCAGGAAGAAGGTGGTGGGCGACAGCAGCGGGAACTGGATGTCCCAGAAGCGGCGCATGGGGCCCGCGCCGTCGATGGCGGCGGCCTCGATCAGCGACTTGGGGATGGACTGCAGGCCCGCAAGGAAGAACAGGAAGTTGTAGGAAATCTGCTTCCAGATCGCGGCGATGACGATCAGCGTCATGGCATTGCCGGAGTTCAGCAGGTGGTTCCAGTCATAGCCGATCATGCGCAGCGCATAGGCCACGACGCCGATGGACGGCGAGAACATGAACACCCACAGCACACCCGCCACGGCGGGCGCAACGGCATAGGGCAGCAGCAAGGCGGTCTTGTAGGCAAGCGCGCCCTTGATCACGCGGTCCGCAAAAATGGCCAGCATCAGCGACAGCGCAATGCCGAACACCGCCACCAGCACGGAAAAGATGGCCGTGGTCTTGAACGAGGCCAGGTAGGCAGGGTCATCCAGCAGGTGCTGGAAGTTGGCAAACCCCACCCATTCGGTGGAGAAGCCAAACGTATCCTGCGCCTGGAACGACTGCACGATGGCCTGGCCTGCAGGCCAGAAAAAGAAGACCAGCACGATGACCATCTGTGGTGCTATCAGCAACCACGGCAGCCAGGCGGATCGAAAAAGAACGCGTTTTTCCATGACGGAACTCGGTAGAACAAAACAGCCCGCAAACCGGATGGCCGTGGGGCCGCCGGTTGCGGGCCTGTGATGCACGGTGCGGGCTGCCTGCGCAGCGGCCACACCGCAGATCACATGGGAGGATTACTTGTTGGCCCGGGCGAAGCGGCCCAGTTGCTCGTTGCCACGGGTGACAGCGGTGTCCAGGGCTTGCTGGGGAGTCTTCTTGCCAGTCCAGATCTGTTCGGTTTCCTCATCGATGATGGTGCGGATCTGAACGAAGTTGCCCAGACGGATGCCGCGCGACTTGTCGGTGGTCTTGCGGATCATCTGCGTCACAGCGGTGTCGGTGCCGGGATGCTTTTCGTAGAAGCCCGAAGCCTCGGTCAGCTTGTACGCAGCGGTGGTCACGGGCAGGTAGCCGGTGCGCTGGTGGCTGGCGGACTGGATCTTGGTGTTGTTCAGGAAGTTGAAGAAGTCAGCCACGCCCTTGTAGCGTTCGGCGCTCTTGCCGGCCATCACCCACAGGGAGGCACCGCCGATGGCCGTGTTCTGGGGCGCGCCCTTCACATCGGCGTAGTAGGGCAGTTGCGACTGGCCGAAGGCGAACTTGCCTTCCTTGACCACGCGGGCATACAGGCCGGAGGAGCCCGTGATCATCGCGCACTCGCCGGAAGCGAAGGCGGCGTCAGGCACGTTGCCGCGGCCCTTGTAGACGAAGCTGCCATCCTTGGCGGCCTTGGCCAGGTTCTCGAAGTGCTTGACGTGCAGCGGCGAGTTGAACACCAGCTTGGCATCGGTGCCGTCAAAGCCGTTGTTCTTGGTCGCGTACAGGGTGTTGTGCCACAGCGAGAAGCTCTCCAGCTGGGTCCAGCTCATCCAGCTCGTGGTCAGTGCGCAGCGGTGGCCCGAGGCCTTGAGCTTTTCGGCGGCGGCGAACACTTCGGGCCAGGTCTTGGGCGGCTTGTTCTCGTCCAGGCCTGCCTTCTTGAAGGCGTCCTTGTTGTAGTAGAAGATGGTGGTCGAGCTGTTGAGCGGGTAGCTCATCATCTGGCCGTTGGGGGCGGTGTAGTAGCCGGCCACGGCGGAGATGTACTCGCCCTGGTCGAACTTGAAGCCGCCGTCGTTCATGATCTTGGTGACGGGCACCACGGCGCCCTTGGAGGCCATCATGGTGGCCGTGCCCACTTCGAAGACCTGCAGGATGTCAGGCGCGTTGCCGGCGCGGAACGCGGCGATGGCGGCCGTCATCGACTCGTCATACTGGCCCTTGTACGTCGGCACGATCTTGTACTGGGTCTGGCTGGCGTTGTACTCCTTGGCCAGGTCGTTCACCCAGTCGCCCAGGGCTGCGCTCATCGAGTGCCACCACTGGATTTCGGTTTGGGCTTGTGCCGAGATGGTGGTGGCCGCGATCGCGGCTGCCATGGCCAGTTGCTTCAGTTGCATGAGGACTCCTCTAGTTCGGTGACGGTTTCAGACCGCTGCCACGGTAAGGCAGGGGCATGACATGTCTGTGTCATTGTTTTCGGATGCTTCGTACCGCACTACAGGCCAAACCCGGTGAGCCGCTGGTCCCGTATGTCAGTCGTGTGACAAAAAATGACACGCGAAGCGGCGCTATTTTAGGTCAATACCATTTCGTTTCAAAAGCCGGGTTGTTCGTATTGGCTCGTTTGTGCTCTTTCTGTATAAGACACCTTCACCGGGCTCCGCAAGATCCCGCCACGTTGGCGAGGGCTGGCTTCGCGGGCCAAGACGGCGCGCCGTCCAGAGCCCCGTGGGAAGCGCATCCTCGGGGCGCTCGCTTAAAATTGCGCTCCCACTTGGCTTAGCGGCGCCCCGAGAGCGCCAGACACGGTCTACCCCATGAATGTACCGATTGCGTTGGCAGCCCTGCAGGCACAGGCTGCCGAACCTGCACGTCTGCGAGAGATTCCCTACAACTACACCTCGTTTTCCGATCGCGAGATCGTGATCCGCCTGCTGGGCACGTCCATGTGGGATGTGCTCAACCAGCTGCGCCAGGAGCGGCGCACGGGCCGCTCCGCCCGCATGCTCTATGAGGTGCTGGGGGACATCTGGGTCGTTCAGCGCAATCCCTACCTGCAGGATGACCTGCTGCACAGTCCCGACCGCCGCAAGTCGCTGGTGGAGGCCCTGGAGCACCGCCTGGGCGAGATCGACAAGCGCCGTGCTCCGCAGCAGGACCCCGTGCGCGATGCGCTGGTGGGCCAGCTGGTGGATGCGGCGCGCCGCGCCGTGCATGAGTTCAACGCCACCTTCGTCGAGGCCGAGCAACTGCGCCGCCGGGTGCAAAAGAGCCTGGGCCGCCACACGGCCAAGGACAACATCAAGTTCGACGGCCTGTCGCGCGTGGCCCATGTGACGGATGCCACCGACTGGCGCGTCGAATACCCCTTCGTCGTGCTCACACCCGATACCGAAGCCGAGATGGCTGCCCTGGTGCGTGCCTGTATCGAGCTGCGCCTGACCATCATTCCGCGCGGCGGCGGCACGGGCTACACGGGCGGTGCGATCCCGCTGACCTGGCGCAGCGTGGTGATCAACACCGAAAAGCTCGAAGCCATGACCGAGGTGGAGATGCGCCGCATTCCCGGCGTGGACCATGAGGTGCCCACCATCTTCACCGAAGCCGGCGTGGTCACGCAGCGCGTGGCCGATGCGGCCGAGCGCGCGGGCTTCGTCTTCGCCGTGGACCCCACATCGGCCGAGGCCTCATGCATCGGCGGCAACGTCGCCATGAATGCGGGCGGCAAGAAGGCCGTGCTCTGGGGCACGGCGCTGGACAACCTGGTGTCCTGGCGCATGGTGACGCCCGATGCGCAGTGGCTGGAAGTCACGCGCGTGGGCCACAACCTTGGCAAGATCCATGACGCCGAGATGGCCAGCTTCGAACTGCAGTACTTCGAGGCAGACGGCAAGACCCCCATCCGCAGCGAGCGCCTGGACATTCCCGGCCAGAAATTCCGCAAGGAAGGCCTGGGCAAGGACGTGACCGACAAGTTTCTGTCGGGCCTGCCCGGCATCCAGAAGGAAGGCTGCGACGGCCTGATCACCAGCGCGCGCTGGGTGGTGCACCGCATGCCCGAGCACACGCGCACGGTCTGCATGGAGTTCTTCGGCAACGCCAAGGACGCCGTGCCCAGCATCGTCGAGATCAAGGACTTCATGTTCGCCGAGCAAAAGCGCTCGGGCGTGCTGCTGGCCGGCCTGGAACACCTGGACGACCGCTACCTGAAGGCCGTGGGCTACGCCACCAAGAGCAAGAAGGGCAATGGCCATCTGCCCAAGATGGTGCTGCTGGGCGACATTGCCGGCGACAACGCCGACGATGTGGCCCGCGTGGCCGCCGAGGTGGTGCGCATTGCCAACTCGCGCAACGGCGAAGGCTTCACGGCCGTCAGCGCCGAGGCGCGCAAGAAATTCTGGCTGGACCGCAAGCGCACGGCCGCCATCTCGCGCCACACCAACGCCTTCAAGATCAACGAAGACGTGGTGATCCCGCTGCCCCGCATGTGGGAGTACACGGATGGCATCGAGCGCATCAACATCGAACTGTCGCTGCGCAACAAGCTCAAGCTGTGCGACGCGTTGTCGGACTTCTTCCAGCACGGCGACCTGCCGCTGGGCAAGCAGGACGATGCGGGCGACATCCCCTCGGCCGAGCTGCTGGAGGACCGCGTGCAGCAGGCCCTGGCCCTGGTGGCCGACGTGCGCACGCTGTGGCAGGGCTGGCTGGACGATGTCGAGAACCTCTTCCCGCAGCTGCAGGACCACACGCTGCGCGCCAGCTGGAAGACCCAGCTGAAGGCGCCCATGGCCCAGATCTTCGCGGGCGCGGCCTTCCAGCCGCTGCTGGCCGAAGTCAACGCCATCCACCAGCGCGTGCTCAAGGGCCGTGTCTGGGTGGCGCTGCACATGCACGCCGGCGACGGCAACGTGCACACCAACATTCCGGTCAACAGCGACGACTACGAGATGCTGCAGACCGCCCATGAGGCCGTGGCGCGCATCATGGTGCTGGCGCGCCATCTGGACGGCGTGATCTCGGGCGAGCACGGCATCGGCATCACCAAGCTGGAATTCCTCAGCGACGACGAGCTGGCGCCCTTTGCCGCCTACAAGCAGCGCGTGGACCCCGAAGGCCGCTTCAACAAGGGCAAGCTGATCCGCAACGAGAAGCTGCAGGCCGTGGTGGGCCAGAGCCATGACGGCCGCTCGCCGCGCGAATCGCTGATGTTCGCCGACCTGACCAACGCCTACACGCCCAGCTTCGGCCTGATGGGGCACGAGTCGCTGATCATGCAGCAGAGCGACATCGGCGCCATCGCCGACTCGGTCAAGGACTGCCTGCGCTGCGGCAAGTGCAAGCCCGTGTGCGCCACCCACGTGCCGCGCGCCAACCTGCTGTACAGCCCGCGCAACAAGATCCTGGCGACCTCGCTGCTGGTCGAGGCCTTCCTCTACGAGGAGCAGACGCGCCGCGGCGTGTCGCTGCGCCACTGGCAGGAGTTCGAGGACGTGTCGGACCACTGCACGGTCTGCCACAAGTGCTTCAACCCCTGCCCGGTGAAGATCGACTTCGGCGACGTGACCATGAACATGCGCAACCTGCTGCGCAAGATGGACAAGAAGAGCTTCAGGCCTGGCAACAAGCTGGCCATGGCCATGCTCAACGCCACCAATCCGGACACCATCAAGTTCATGCGCTCGGCCATGGTCGGCGTGGGCTTCAAGGCCCAGCGCCTGGCCTCCGACGTGCTGCACAGCCTGGCCAAGAAGCAGACCCAGCGTCCGCCCGCCTCGGTGGGGCGCGCTCCCCTCAAGGAACAGGTGATCCACTTCGTCAACAAGAAGCTGCCCGGCGGCCTGCCCAACAAGACGGCGCGCGCCCTGCTGGACATCGAGGACAAGGACTACGTGCCCATCATCCGCAGCCCGCAGACCACGAGCGCGGACACCGAGGCGGTGTTCTACTTCCCCGGCTGCGGCTCCGAGCGCCTGTTCAGCCAGGTGGGCCTGGCCACGCAGGCCATGCTGTGGCATGCCGGCGTGCAGACCGTGCTGCCACCCGGCTACCTGTGCTGCGGCTATCCCCAGCGCGGCAGCGGCCAGTTCGACAAGGCCGAGAAGATGATCACGGACAACCGTGTGCTCTTCCACCGCGTCGCCACCACGCTCAACTACCTGGACATCAAGACCGTGGTGGTCAGCTGCGGCACCTGCTACGACCAGTTGCAGGGCTACGAGTTCGGCAAGATCTTCCCGGGCAGCCGCATCATCGACATCCACGAATACCTGCTGGAAAAGGGCGTGACGCTGCAGGGCAAGGAGGGCTACCTCTACCACGACCCCTGCCACTCGCCCATGAAGCTGCAGGACCCGATGAAGACCGTCAAGGCGCTGGTGGGTGAGGGCGTGGTCAAGAGCGAGCGCTGCTGCGGCGAATCGGGCACGCTGGGCGTCACGCGCCCCGACATCTCCACGCAGATCCGCTTCCGCAAGGAAGAGGAACTCAAGAAGGGCGAGGCCGCGCTGCGCGCTAGCGGCGCCCTGGCCGAGAAGGACAACGTGAAGATCCTCACCAGCTGCCCCAGCTGCCTGCAGGGCCTGTCGCGCTACGGTGGCGATATGAACAACGGCCTGCTGGAAGCCGACTACATCGTGGTCGAGATGGCGCGCCAGATCCTGGGCGAGAACTGGATGGCCGAGTACGTGCAGCGCGCCAACGCCGGCGGCATCGAACGGGTTCTGGTCTGATGGCTGTTCCCGCTTCCTGCACCCTGTGCGCCACAGAAGGCGGCGTGCCCGTCTGGCGCGGCCGGCGCCTGCGTGTGATTCGCGCGCAGGAAGAGGGCTTCCCGGCCTTCTACCGCGTGGTCTGGAATGCGCATGCGGCCGAGTTCTCCGACCTGGACGCCGCCGACCGCCAGCACTGCATGGATGCCGTGGTCGTGGTCGAGCGCATCTTGCGTGAGCGCCTTGCGCCGGCCAAGATCAACCTGGCGGCACTGGGCAATATGGTGCCGCACCTGCACTGGCATGTGATTGCGCGCTTTGACTGGGACAGCCATTTCCCGGGCGCGGTCTGGGCCCCGGCCCAGCGCCCGCGCAATGGCGAGCGCGAGGCCGAGGTGGCAGCGCGCTTGCCAGCCATAGACACGGCGCTGGTCCAGGCACTCGATGCCTGGCAGCAGCACCCCGCCACTGAATGAGGAGCACCGCATGGCCGGCCTGACCCCTGACACCCCAACCCCCGAAGCCCTGACCGTGCACGGCGCATCGCGCGTGCTGGAAGTCGCCTACTCCGACGGCGCAAGCTTTCGCATCCCCTTCGAGCTGCTGCGCGTGTACTCGCCCTCGGCCGAAGTCCAGGGCCACGGCCCGGGCCAGGAAGTGCTGCAGACGGGCAAGCGCGAGGTGTCCATCACGGCCATCGAGCCCGTGGGCAACTACGCCATCAAGCCCTTCTTCAGCGACGGGCATGAAAGCGGCCTGTACACCTGGGAATACCTCTACGAACTGGGCCGCCGCCAGGACGAGTTCTGGGTGCAGTACCTGGACCGGCTGCAGGAGTCCGGCATGGATCGCGACACGCCCATGCCCGGCAAGGCCAGCGGCGGCGGACACGGCTGCGGCAGCCACTGACGCCGCGCACGGGTGCGCGCTGTATGGCGCCGTTCCCCTCGCACCACATTCCGGACCTCTGTACGGCACAGGGTTATTGGGGGTGGTGCTATATTTAAAATAGCTTGAAAGTCTTTGTTTGAAGGCGTTTCAAGCTGTTTGTTCTTGATAACCCTTGCCCGGCAAAGCCCGTGGCCACACGGGGTTGTCGCTGTACGCATTACTACTGCTTGCTTAGCATCGTTGTTATGAGCACCACACATTTCGGATTCCAGTCGGTGGACGAGCGCGAGAAGGCCAGCCGCGTGCGCGGCGTGTTCGACTCGGTCGCTTCGCGCTACGACGTCATGAACGACCTGATGTCGGGTGGTCTGCACCGTGCCTGGAAGGCCTATACGGTGATGGTGGCCAACCTCAAGGAAGGCGACAAGGCGCTGGACATCGCGGGTGGCACGGGCGATCTGGCCCTGGCCTTCGCCAAGAAGGTCGGCTCCACCGGCCAGGTGGTGCACACCGACATCAACGAAGCCATGCTGCGCGTGGGCCGGGACCGGCTGATCAACAAGGGCGTGATCCTGCCCACCATGGTCTGCGATGCAGAAGCCCTGCCGTTTCCCGACAACCATTTCGATCTGGTCAGCGTGGCCTTCGGCCTTCGCAACATGACCCACAAGGATGCGGCGCTCAAGGAAATGAACCGTGTCCTGCGCCCCGGCGGCAAGCTGCTGGTGCTGGAGTTCTCCAAGGTGGCCAAGCCCCTGGAGAAAGCCTACGACTGGTACTCCTTCAAGATTCTTCCGGCCATGGGCAAGCTTGTGGCGGGTGATGACGCCAGCTACCGCTATCTGGCCGAGTCCATCCGCATGCACCCCGGCCAGGAAGATCTCAAGCGCCTGATGCAGGAATGCGGCTTCGGCCATGTGGACTATCACAACATGACGGGCGGCATTGCGGCCCTGCATGTGGGAATCAAGTGCTGAGCGCGTGAGGCGTTCGGTGAGGTGACGGCAACACGATTATTCGAGGAGATGACATGAAAAAGCTATGGTCTATGGTCTTGGTCGCGATGCTGGTGGTGGTCCACGGCACGGCCGACGCCAAGCGCATGGGCGGTGGCGGATCGGTGGGCAAGCAGTCGAGCAATGTGACGCAGCGTGAAGCTACGCGCGCGCCGGCGCAGAACACGCCGCCGCAGAACGCCGCCACACAGAACGCTGCGGGCAAGCCTGCCACGCCGCCTGCGGCCGCTCCGGCCAAGAAGCCCTGGGGCGCCATGCTCGGCGGCCTGGCCGCCGGCCTGGGTCTGGCATGGCTGGCCCACTCGCTGGGTCTGGGCGCCGCCTTCGGCCAGTTCCTGCTGATCGCCCTGCTGGCTCTGGTCATCATGGTCGTGGTGGGCATGGTCATGCGCTCGCGCCGTGCAGCGGCCGGCGCGCAGCAGGCATCGTCCAGCCCCTTCGCCTTCCAGAGCGCGGCCCCTGCGGGCGCGGGCAACATGGGTGGCAACGTGGACAGCGCACCGCTGGCACGCCAGTACAACCCCGAGAAGGTTGGCAACGACGCCTCGGCCCGTCCCTGGGAGCAGAACCACCAGCCGGCCGCCCTGGCCTCGGGTTCCGGCGTGCAGATCGGCTCTGCCCTGGCAGGTTCGCAGAACTGGGGTGTGCCTGAAGGCTTCGATACCGAAGGCTTCCTGACGGCTGCCAAGCGCAACTTCGTCACCCTGCAATCGGCATGGGACCGCTCGGACATCGCTTCGCTGCGCGCCATGATGACCGACGAGATGCTGACCGAGATCCGTGGCCAGCTCAGCGAGCGCGAGGTGCAGCGCCCTGGCCAGCCCAACCAGACCGACGTGGTCATGATCGATGCCCAACTGCTGGGCATCGAGGATCTGGGCAATGACTACATGGCCAGCGTGGAATTCTCGGGAATGATCCGCGAGGACGCCTCGGCAGGCCCCACGCCCTTCCGCGAGGTCTGGAACATGACCAAGCCCAAGAGCGGCAGCAGCGGCTGGCTGGTCGCCGGCGTCCAGGCACTGCAGTAAGTAATTTGCAGAGGACCGGCGCAAGCCAGGGATGCGACAGGGGGTCACGCCATGGGCTGGCCACTTGTCTCGACCGGATTTGCGTCGGCCGCATCCTCTCACTTCGGGAATAATCGGGGACTATGGCAACACAGTCCCCTTTTTCTTTTCTGAACGGTCTCATGGAACGCGTGATGGCCGGTCCGCAACCGCCGCAATGGCTGGTCAGCGAGGTGCATCAGCGCCTCGTGCTGTTCCTCAACCATGTGCTGATGCAGGAGAAAGAGGCGATGGAGCGCCTCGTGCGGCAAAAGGGCCGCGTGGCGCGCGTGCAGTGGCGCGGCTACTCCATGGCCTTGCAGATCACGCCCGCCGGCCTGTTCAACGTGGCGCCCGAAGGCGCGCAGCCCGACCTGCTGCTTGAAGTCACCGAGACCTCCCCGCTGGCCCTGGCCCAGGTGGCCCTGCGCGGCGACAAGCCCTCCATCCGCATCGAGGGCGACGTGCAACTGGCCGCCGACATCAACTGGCTGGTGGACCACGTCGAATGGGACGTGGAGGAAGACTTGGCCCGCATCATCGGCGATGCGCCCGCGCACACCGTGGCCAAGCTCGCGCGCAGCGCCGCCCAGGCGCTGCGCCAGTTCGTGGGCGCCCGCATGGCCGGCAAGCCCGATGCCGATGCCCCCGCCCCCGAGGCCGCACGTGCGGCAGCGCCCGCCAGCGCGCCCGTTGGTTCCCCCGTGGTATCCCTGCCCGGTTTCGAGAACGACAAGCCATGAGCCGGTTTCTTCGCGGGCTGACCATCCTCTGGGTGGTGTTCCGCTACGGACTCGACGAACTGGTGCTGTCGAGCTTCGAGCATCCCTGGATGCGCCGCGCACGCGCGGTGCTCACGCTGGGCCGGCGGCTGGACAAGCCGCGCGGCCAGCGCCTGCGCGAGGCCCTGGAGGAGCTGGGGCCCATCTTCGTGAAGTTCGGCCAGGTGCTGTCCACGCGCAGCGACCTGATGCCGCCCGACGTGGCCGAGGAGCTGGCCCGGTTGCAGGACCGCGTGCCGCCCTTCGATTCGCAGATTGCGGTGGACACCATCGAGCGCGCCTTCCGCAAGAAGCTGGACCAGATCTTCGTGAGCTTCGAGCGCGAGCCGGTGGCCAGCGCCTCCATCGCCCAGGTGCACTTTGCCGTGATCAGCGACCGCAACGGCGTGCAGCGCGACGTGGCCGTCAAGGTGCTGCGTCCGGGCATGAAGACCGTGATCGACAAGGACCTGGCGCTGATGCACATGATGGCGCGCTGGGTCGAGCGCCTGTCGGCCGACGGCAAGCGCCTCAAGCCCCGCCAGGTCGTGGCCGAGTTCGACAACTACCTGCACGATGAGCTGGACCTGATCCGCGAAGCCTCCAACGCCGCGCAACTGCGCCGCAACATGGAAGGGCTGGACCTGGTACTGATCCCCGAGGTGTACTGGGATTTCTGCCGCAACGACGTGATGGTCATGCAGCGCATGACCGGCGTGCCCATCAGCCAGGTCGAGCGTCTGCGCGAAGCCGGCGTGGACATCCCCAAGCTGGCACGCGACGGCGTGACCATCTTCTTCACCCAGGTCTTTCGCGATGGCTTCTTTCACGCCGACATGCACCCGGGCAACATCATGGTCAGCCTGGAGCCCGAGACCTTCGGGCGCTATATCTCGCTGGACTTCGGCATCGTCGGCACGCTGACCGAGTACGACAAGGAATACCTGGCGCAGAACTTCACGGCCTTCTTCCGCCGTGACTACAAGCGCGTGGCCGAGCTGCACATCGAAAGCGGCTGGGTGCCGCCGAGCACGCGCGTGGACGAGCTGGAGGCCGCCATCCGCGCCGTCTGCGAGCCGTACTTCGACCGTCCGCTGGCCGAGATTTCGCTGGGCATGGTGCTGATGCGCCTGTTCCAGACCTCTCGCCGCTTTCAAGTCGAGATCCAGCCGCAACTGGTGCTGCTGCAAAAGACACTGCTCAACATCGAAGGCCTGGGGCGCCAGCTGGACCCCAACCTGGACCTGTGGAGCACGGCCAAGCCCTTCCTCGAAAAATGGATGCTGGATCAGATGGGCCCGCAACGGCTGTGGCGCGAGCTGCTGGCCGAGGCGCCGCGCTATGCCAAGCTCATTCCCGAGTTGCCGCGCCTGATCCATCGCCGGCTCACGCGCAACTCCGGCGAGCACGACGAACTGCTCAAGGAGCTGCTGCAGCAGCAAAAGCTCACCAACCGCCTGTTGCAGGCCATCGTCAGCGCCGGCATCGGCTTTGTCATAGCGCTGATCCTGCTGCAACTGGTGGTGCGGCTGCGCTGGTACTGAGAACACTGACGGGTTTCCGGACCTCTCCCTTTTCCCACTTTGAAACAGGAGTGCCAGCGTGCTGCTCTCTATGGTGATCGCCTACCTGTTCGTGACCATCGCCATCGGCCTGTGGGCGGCCAGGCGGGTCAAGAACACGGCCGACTTCGCAATTGCCGGGCGCCATCTGCCCATGTACATGATCATCACCACCACGTTTGCCACGTGGTTCGGCTCGGAGATCGTGCTCGGCGTGCCCGCCAAGTTCATCGAGGGCGGCCTGCGCGGCGTGGTCGAAGACCCGTTCGGCGCGGGCATGTGCCTGATCCTGGTGGGCCTGTTCTTCGCGGGCAAGCTCTACCGCATGACGCTGCTGACCATCAGCGACTACTACCGCCACCGCTATGGCCGGTCCATCGAGATCGTCTGCTCGCTGATCATCATGCTCAGCTACCTGGGCTGGGTCTCGGCCCAGGTCACGGCCCTGGGCCTGGTGTTCAACCTGCTGTCGGGCGGCACGGTCAGCATTTCCATGGGCATGGCCATCGGCGTGGTGTCCATCCTGGCCTATACGCTGTTCGGCGGCATGTGGTCGGTGGCGGTGACGGACTTCCTGCAGATGATCATCCTGGTCGTCGGCCTGGTGGTGCTGGCCTGGTTTGCCAGCGACATGGCTGGCGGTGCCGGCAAGGTCATCGACCTGGCCGTGAGCCGCGATCTGTTCCAGTTCTGGCCCGAGCCCAGCTGGCATGAGATCCTCTTCTTCTTTGGCGCCGCCATCACCATGATGCTGGGCTCCATTCCCCAGTAGGACGTGTTCCAGCGCGTGATGTCGGCCCACAGCGAGAAGGCCGCCACGCGCGGCACCGTCATCGGTGGCTCGGCCTATATCTGCTTCGCCTTCGTACCCATGTTCCTCGTGGCCAGCGCGCTGATCATCATGCCGCAGGAGGCAGCGGAACTGCTCAAGCAGGACCCGCAGAAGGTGCTGCCCACCCTGGTCATGGACAAGATGCCCTTTGTCATGCAGGTGCTGTTCTTCGGCGCGCTGCTGTCGGCCATCAAGTCCTGTGCCTCGGCCACGCTGCTGGCGCCCAGCGTGACCTTTACCGAGAACATCTGGCGCCAGTTCCGCACCCAGGCCAGCGACCGGGAAATGCTGCTGGCCATGCGCATCAGCGTGCTCGTCTTCAGCATCTGCGTGCTGGCCTACTCGATCAAGATGGAAGGAACGCCCATCTATGAGCTGGTCTCCAGCGCCTACCAGGTGCCGTTGGTTGGTGCCTTCGTGCCGCTGGTCTTCGGGCTGTACTGGAAGCGCGCCACCACGCAGGGCGCCATTTGCGCCGTGGCACTGGGCATTGGCGTGTGGGTGGTCTTCATGGCCACGCCGGCTTTGCACGAGGCATTTCCGCAGCAATTGGCGGGCCTGCTGGCTGCAGTGACGGGGATGGTGGCCGGCTCACTGGCACCGCAGTGGCTGGCCAATCGCAGCGCAGACATTCTTGAATTCAGGCCCGAAAGGTAAGCGCCGCTCCTTATCATTTGCAAAAACAATTGATGACAATCATCAATAGTTATTAACTATATAGTCAGCGACTGGGATTGTGGAGGTCCCGGAATGCTGACTTGGGTGGTCTGAAGCACAGGGCCTGACAGTACGGCGGACCTCCGAATAGCAAACGCTTGGGAGGAAGCACCGTCATGAAAACACTCAAACTGATTGCGAGGGCTCGCCGGCTGAAGCTGCGGCCTGTTGCTGGCGTCCGGTTCCGATGGAGGTGGCTTGGAGGCGCCTTGCTTGTGCCAGCCCTGTGCGGCCAGGTGGCAATGGCTGCGCCGAGGATCCCGGTCGCGCCGGTCATTGTCTGGAGCGAGGATTTCGAAAACCCGCAGACACCTCCCATCACCACGGAGGGGCGGGATCTGCTGGCCTACCAGGGCGCGGCCCCTGCGGGGCAGATGTATACCGCCGACCCGCTGTACCGGATGAGCGCCAACCAGTGCAATGGCATAGTCACCTCATTCAGCCAGAATCCGAATTCGGCGGCGATGATTGCGGCGTGCGCTGTCCAAGGCAACTGGAACAGCCTGCAGCAGATGGCCGAGGTCGCCGGGCGCTATCAGGGCCAGAGTGCGGCGGCTGCACGCAACAATCACGTCATGGCAATGCTTACAGCGAATGGGACCTTTCCTACTGGCGCAATTGCCTTTCGCACCGCCACCAATATTGCACAAAGTGCCAGCAGCAGATTCCTCACGGCCCGTACCGATGTGGTGGCGACCTTCTGCTCGTCGGGATTTGCAGCCCCGCTGCTGCGTTTTTCCCTGATCAATGACGCTGGTACGGAACTGCCCATCTCCACGACCGCGATCAATCCATGCGTGGGTGGACAGTCATTCAATACAACACCTATCGGTATTTCCGGCTCCCAGACCGCTGTGGCCCAGACGGTGACTTCTCCGGGAGCACTGCTCTTCAGCGGGGCCTCTGTCGGGTTTGTTCTGCACAACGACCAGACCAGCTCCATGGGCAACGATTCGTCGATCGACAACGCGCAGATCATCGACGTGACGCCGCAGCTGGACAAGGCCTTCTCGCCTGCCAGCATCCAACTCGGGCAGGTCTCCCGGCTGACCATGACCATCACCAATACGACCGATCTGCTGCGCAAGCAAGGCTGGTCGTTTACCGACAACCTGCCTGCAGGACTGGTCGTCGAGGGCAATGCCAGCACCACCTGCCCCGGCACGACCGTGCAGGCTGCAGCAGGCGGCAGCACCGTGACCGTGTCCAACGGAGACCTGGCCCAGGGCGCCGCCTTCTGCGAGGTGAGCCTCGACGTGCGCCCGACCGCGGCAGGCAGCTTCACCAACGGTCCTTCCAACCTCTCCCTGATCGGCCTGAACCAACCGGCCACACTGGCTGTGCTGGCGGTTGCGCCAGCGGCCGACATGCAGGCCGCCAGCGTTGATCTTCCGCCGTCCATGACGGTGGGAGCACCGGTATCCGGCAGCTTCAGCTGCACCAACGCGGGACCCAGCCCTGCGGCGGCAGCCTCGTGCGCCATTTCAGGTCTGCCGGCAGGCGCTTCCGTGTCCTGCACTCCCGCTGTACCTACAGGATCGCCGCTGGCCGCAGGCGACAGCATCGCCTGCACGGTAGGCTTCACGCCTGCTGTCACGGGCGCCATCACGGCACTGGTGACGGCCGGCAGTGCAACGACAGATCTGGTGCCAAGCAACAATACGATGTCCTTCCCCTACAACCCAGGGGAGTCGGCGGACATGAGGGCCACGGAGCTGACCCTGCCGGCCTCCATGGCGGTGGGCACGCCAGCATCCGGCAGCTTCAGCTGCACCAACGCGGGACCCAGCCCTGCGGCGGCAGCCTCGTGCGCCATTTCAGGTCTGCCCGCAGGCGCTTCCGTGTCCTGCACTCCCGCTGTACCTACAGGATCGCCGCTGGCCTCGGGCGCCCGCATTGACTGCACGGTGGGCTTCACGCCCACAGCGGGCGGGGCATTCACGGCCCTGGTCTCCGCCAGCAGTGGCACGCAGGACCCGGTGCCTGCCAACAACACGATCTTGCGCCCCTACAGCCCCGGGGAGCGTGCCGACATGCAGGCCAGCGCCATCACGCTTCCCCTGACCATGACGGTGAGCGTGCCGGTGTCCGGCAGTTTCAGCTGCACCAATGCCGGCCCCAGTGCGGCCACGGCGGCCTCGTGCGTGATCTCCGGCCTGCCAGCCGGGGCGACCACGTCCTGCACACCCAGCGTGCCCACGGCCTCGCCATTGGCATCGGGCGGCAGCATCGCCTGCACAGTGCAGTTCACGCCCACCACAACGGGCACCATCGCGGCCTTGGTGACGGCGAGCAGCAGCACGGTGGATCCGGTGCCGGCCAACAACACCAAGGCCCACCCCTTCAACCCCGTGGAGCGGGCCGATATGCAGGCCACCAGCGTCACGCTGCCGGCCACCGCCAACGTGGGTGTTCCCGTGAAGGGATCGTTCATCTGCACGAATGCCGGCCCCAATGCGGCGGCCTTTGCCAATTGCTCCATCGCAGGGTTGCCGGCAGGTGCCAGCACCTCATGCACGCCTGCTGTGCCGACAGGCGCGCCGCTGGCCTCGGGTGCCAGCATTTCCTGCACGGTGAGCTTCACGCCCACCACGCAGGGCAGCCTGACAGCCACCGTGACGGCGGTCAGTGGAACCACGGACCCGGAGCCGGCCAACAATTCGCGGGATCAGGAATTGGTGGTTGCTGCCGCATTGACGCCGGAGCCGGTCCCCGCCACCGGGGTGCCCGCACTGGTGCTGATGGGCCTTGCCGTCATGCTGGCCGGTATGGGGATGCAGCGGCGCCGGGCACGGCGCTGAACATGGACGCGGCAGGCGCCCCGGCAGCGGGGCTTGCCGGCACCGCCCTGATGGAATGCCAGTCCGCGCGACTGGCATTTTGCATTTCGGGCCATCAGGTACAGACTGATGCATGCGGCTTGCGGCTCTCTGGCCTGGGCCTTTGGGGGGCAAGGCAGCCGCAGTATCGGGCGGATGCCTATAATCGAAAGTTTTGCATCTTCTCTCGTATAAGCATTAGCGCCATGCCTATTTATGCATACAAGTGTGGCTCCTGCGGTCATGCCAAGGACGTGCTGCGGAAAATCTCGGATGCTCCGCTGACGACCTGCCCGGCCTGTGGTGCCGAGGCCTTTTCCAAGCAGCTGACGGCTGCCGGCTTTCAGCTCAAGGGCTCGGGCTGGTACGCGACCGACTTCAAGAACAGCGGCAGCAAGAGCGCCGCCACGCCGGCTCCAGCGGCAGACACCCAGGCCTCGGATACATCTGCCGCACCTGCGGCAACTGCGCCTGCTGCGGCCCCCGCATCTGCTCCCGCACCCTCCACGGGCCATTAATCAAGGCTTGCATTTCTCATGTCCGCTCTGCGCAAATGGCTGTTCGCCGGCCTGCTGGTGATTGTTCCTCTGGTGATCACGCTGGGCGTGCTCAACTGGATCATCGGCACGCTGGACCAGACGCTGGCCATCCTGCCCGAGGCCTGGCATCCGGACCGGCTGCTGGGTTTCCACATTCCCGGCTTCGGCGTGGTGCTCACGCTGCTGATCCTGCTGGTGGTTGGCGCTGCGGCCAGCAACTTCATCGGCCGCAAGCTTGTCTCCTGGGGCGATGCGGTGGTCAGCCGCATTCCCGTGGTGCGCTCCATCTATTCCAGCGTCAAGCAGGTGTCCGACACCGTGTTCTCGGACAGTGGCAATGCGTTTCGCACCGCCGTGCTGGTGCAGTGGCCGCGCGAAGGCGTCTGGACCGTGGCCTTCGTCACCGGCTCGCCCAGTGGAGAGGTCGCCGCCTATCTGCGTGACGAATACCTGAGCGTCTTCGTGCCGACAACGCCGAACCCGACGGGCGGCTATTTCGTCATCGTTCGCAAGAGCGATTGCATCGAGCTGGAAATGAGCGTGGATGCCGCGCTCAAGTACATTGTTTCGATGGGCGTGGTGACTCCTCCGGATCTCACACTGCCCGCGGAATCCAAATAACAAACTGTCGCGCCCATCCCGGGCGCAGGAAGCTTTTCATCATGGCCATGCGCTCCCATTACTGCGGTCTAGTGACCGAAGCCCTGATGGGCGAAACCGTTACCCTGTGCGGCTGGGTGAACCGTCGCCGCGACCATGGCGGCGTGATCTTCATCGACCTGCGCGACCGCGAAGGCTATGTGCAGGTGGTCTGCGACCCCGACCGTGCCGAGATGTTCAAGACTGCCGAAGGCCTGCGCAACGAGTTCTGCGTGCAGGTCAAGGGCCTGGTGCGCGCACGTCCCGAAGGCACGACCAACGACAAGCTCAAGAGCGGCCAGATCGAAGTGCTGTGCCACGAGCTGAACGTGCTCAACGCCTCGGTCACGCCCCCGTTCCAGCTGGACGACGAGAACCTGTCCGAGACCGTGCGCCTGACCAACCGCGTGCTGGACCTGCGCCGCCCCTACATGCAGCGCAACATGATGCTGCGCTACCGCACGGCTATCCAGGTGCGCAACTTCCTGGACAAGGAAGGCTTCATCGACATCGAAACGCCCATGTTGGGCAAGAGCACGCCCGAAGGCGCGCGCGACTACTTGGTGCCCAGCCGTGTGCACGATGGCGAGTTCTTCGCCCTGCCGCAGTCGCCCCAGCTGTACAAGCAGATGCTGATGGTGGCCGGCTACGACCGCTACTACCAGATCACCAAGTGCTTCCGCGACGAAGACCTGCGCGCCGACCGCCAGCCCGAGTTCACGCAGATCGACTGCGAGACCTCGTTCCTGGACGAAGAGGAAATCCGCGCCATCTTCCAGCGCATGATCACCGAGGTCTTCAAGACCCAGCTGGACGTGGATCTGGGCGAGTTCCCGATGATGACGTACCAGGATGCGGCCTTCCGCTTCGGCTCGGACAAGCCTGACCTGCGCGTCAAGCTCGAGTTCACCGAACTGACCGAAGTCATGAAGGACGTGGACTTCAAGGTGTTCTCCACCCCCGCCACGACCAAGGGCGGCCGCGTGGTCGCGCTGCGCGTGCCCGGCGGCTCGCAGATCTCGCGCGGCGAGATCGACCAGTACACCGAATTCGTCAAGATCTACGGCGCCAAGGGCCTGGCCTGGATCAAGGTCAACGAAGTGGTCAAGGGCCGCGATGGCCTGCAGTCTCCCATCGTCAAGAACCTGCATGACGCGGCCATTGCCGAGATCCTCAAGCGCACGGGCGCACAGGACGGCGACCTCATCTTCTTTGGCGCAGACAAGGAAAAGATCGTCAACGACTCCATCGGCGCGCTGCGCCTGAAGGTGGGTCACAGCGAATTCGGCAAGGCCAACGGCCTGTTCGAGAACCGCTGGGCGCCGCTGTGGGTGGTGGACTTCCCCATGTTCGAGCACGACGAGGAAAACGACCGCTGGGCGGCCGTGCACCATCCCTTCACCTCGCCCAAGGACGGCCACGAGGAACTCATGGTCACCGACCCGGCCAACTGCCTGGCCAAGGCCTACGACATGGTCCTGAACGGCTGGGAGCTGGGCGGCGGCTCGGTGCGTATCCACCGCGCCGACGTGCAGAGCAAGGTGTTTGACGCGCTCAAGATCTCGCCCGAAGACGCTCGCGCCAAGTTCGGCTACCTGCTGGACGCGCTGCAGTACGGCGCGCCCCCGCACGGTGGCCTGGCCTTCGGCCTGGACCGCCTGATCACGCTGATGACGGGTGCCGACTCCATCCGTGACGTGATCGCCTTCCCCAAGACCCAGCGTGCCCAGGACCTGCTGACCCAGGCGCCTTCGCCCGTGGACGAAAAGCAGCTGCGCGAGCTGCACATCCGCCTGCGCAATCCGCTGGCGGCCACCCAGGGCTGAGGACCGCGCCTGGCGGCTTGATACGGACGGCAGAAGCTGGCACAGCTTCTGCCGTTTTTCTTTTTGCGGAGAGCTTTCATGCGTTTTCAAGTCATTGCATCGGTGGCGCTGGCTGTGCTGGCAGGACTGGGTCTGTCCGGTTGCGGGGAAAAGAAGACCGAGCTGGGGCAGGGCGGCTCGGAGATCACCGGCTCCGCCGGGCCGCTGGGCGCGAACAATGGCTCGCGCGAACTCGTGCGCTGCGACGCGCCCGTGGCCACGCTGGCCCTGGCCGAGAATCCCAACGGCTACGTCATGGGGTCGGGCTACCAGTTGCCCGCCTCGCCCGTGCCGCTGATCAAGCTGCTGGCCCAGCAAAGCGGGTGCTTTCGTGTGGTGGATCGGGGAGCGGGCCTGCGCGGCACGGTGCAGGAGCAGGACCTGAAGAACGCCGGCGTACTGCGCGAGAACTCCACGGTGCGCAAGGGCCGTGGCTATGAGGCGCAATACACGCTGACGCCCAGCCTGACCTTCAGCGAGCAGGACGCGGGCCGGGGTCTGGCCGGCGTGGTTGCCATGATTCCGGTGCTGCGGGACATTGCGGGGCTGGTCGGCATGGTCGAGCAGGTCAAGTTCAAGGAGGCGCAGACCGCGCTGCTGCTGTCGGACAACGAAACCACCGAGCAGGTGGCCGCTGCCACGGGCGCCGCCCGCACCACCGATCTGGGCGTGGGCGGCATGGTGCTGGGCCGCCTGGGCGCGGCGGGCGCGGGCTGGAGCAATACCAACGAGGGCAAGGTCATCGCCGCCGCCTTTCTGGATGCGCACAACCAGCTCGTGCATCAGGTACGCGCGCTGCAGGCCAAGGATCTGCCACCGCCTGTGGCGACCAAAGCGGTCCAGGGCAAGGGCTGATGCCTGCCATGCCAGGCTACAAGATCCCTGAATCGGTGCTGGTCGTCATCTACCGCGATGACGGGCAGGTGCTGCTGATGCGCCGCACGGCACCGGCGCCTGAGGGCGGGGAGTTCTGGCAGTCGGTGACGGGCAGCAAGGACCATGAAGGCGAGTCCTGGCGCGAGACCGCAGTGCGCGAGGTGCGGGAAGAAACCGGCATCGACCCCGAGGCGCCCGGCTGCCTGCTGCAGGACTGGGCGCTGGAGAACATCTACACCATCTACCCGGCCTGGCAGCACCGCTATGCACCCGGTGTATGGCACAACCGCGAGAGGGTTTTCGGCCTGCGGATTCCGTCCTACACCCCTGTGTTCTTGAATCCGAGGGAACATACCGCATCTGCTTGGCATCATTGGCATGACGCTGCCGAGCGCTGCTACTCCCCGTCCAATGCGGAAGCCATCCTGATGCTGCCGCGATTCGCTTCACTGGAGCTGGACTGATCCCGATCCCTGTGTTCCTGACCGCCTATGACTGACAACGTGAAATCCTCCCACGAGGTGGACCCCGGCCCGTCCATACTGCGCGTCGCGACCTACAACATCCACAAGGGCGTGCAAGGCATGGGTCCCGTGCGCCGCCTGGAGATCCACAACCTGGGCCATGCCGTCGAGCAGCTCGATGCCGACATCGTCTGCCTGCAGGAAGTGCGCAAGATGAACCACAAGGAGGCCGCCTACTTCGAGCGCTGGCCCCAGGTCTCGCAGGCGGAGTACCTGGCCCCCCTGGGCTACGAGGCCGTCTACCGCACCAATGCCTACACGCGCCACGGCGAGCATGGCAACGCGCTGCTCACCCGCTGGCCCGTGGTGGGCCACCAGCACGAGGACATCTCCGACCACCGCTTCGAGCAGCGGGGCCTGCTGCATGTGGAGGTGGAAGTGCAGAACCGGCGTGTGCACACCATCGTGGTGCACCTGGGGCTGATCCCCGGCAGCCGCGTGCGCCAGGTCTCCCAGCTCAAGCGCTTCATCGAGCGCGAGGTGCCGCCCGGCGCGCCCGTGGTGGTGGCTGGCGACTTCAACGACTGGGGTGGCCAGATCAAGCGCATGCTTGGCGGTTTCGGCCTGTACGAATACGACGAATTGCCCAGCGTGCCCACCTATCCCTCGCGCCTGCCGCTGGCCCAGCTGGACCACGTCTACGTGCGCGGCCTCACCCCGCTGGGCCTGCATGTGCCCAAGGGACGCATCTGGTGGCGCATGTCCGACCATCTGCCGCTGATTGCCGAATTCCGCCTCTAGCCCCGGGTTCTGTCACACAAGCCATTCTTTTGCTATTGAAATGATAGCTTTCAGCGCGGGCAGAACCTGCGTTTGGGTGGAAAATCCCTTGCGTGCCATGCCGCGGGTTTCGCTGTTACCATGCCAGCCATGTTCAGAGAACTCGTCGACATGAAACAAGACAGCCAGGCCGAGGGCACCCCCGTCTCGGTCAAGATCCGCGAACGGTTGAAGCAGGCGCAAAAGCGCTTTCATGCGAACGACAACATCTCCGAATTCATCGAGCCCGGTGAACTCGAGCTGCTGCTCGACGAAGTCCAGGACAAGATGCAGGGCGTGCTCGACAGCATGGTCATCGACACCACGCACGACCACAACACGCGCGCCACGGCGCGCCGCGTGGCCAAGATGTATGTCAACGAAGTGTTCCGCGGCCGCTATGTGGCGCAGCCCGCCATCACCGAGTTCCCCAACGCCGAGCACCTCAACGAGCTGATGATCGTCGGCCCGATCACGGTGCGCAGCGCCTGCAGCCACCATCTGTGCCCGGTGATCGGCAAGATCTGGATCGGCGTGCTGCCCAACAAGAACACCAATGTCATCGGCCTGTCCAAGTACGCGCGGCTGGTGGACTGGATCATGGGCCGCCCCCAGATCCAGGAAGAGGCCATCATCCAGCTGGCCGACCTGATCCTCGACAAGACCCGCCCCGACGGCCTGGCCGTGGTCATGGAGGCTTCGCACTTTTGCATGTCCTGGCGCGGCGTGCGCGAGATGGACAGCAAGATGCTGAACTCCGTCATGCGCGGCGCCTTCCTCACCAATCCTGAACTGCGCCGCGAGTTCCTCTCGCTGGTGTCCAGCCGCAGGTAAACCCCCGGGGTGGCGTCCTCGGACGCCTCACACAACACCCCAGGCTGCGCAGTGCGCGGCCTTTTTTCTTTCCCGCGCCAAG
Organism: Delftia acidovorans NBRC 14950; assembly: GCF_001598795.1. Taxonomy (GTDB): domain Bacteria; phylum Pseudomonadota; class Gammaproteobacteria; order Burkholderiales; family Burkholderiaceae_C; genus Comamonas; species Comamonas acidovorans. The sequence goes on from NZ_BCZP01000001.1 coordinate 84,706, forward strand.
CCCGAGCCCCGCTTTCCCCGGACCTGCCCATGTCGCTGCAAGCCTTTGCCCTGATCATCGTCGCCGGCCTCATCCATGCCGGCTGGAACATCGTGGCCAAGAAGGCGGGCGGCGACTCGCGCTTCGCCTTCTTCACCTCGATCATCATGATGGTGATCTGGGCACCGCTGGGCTGGTGGGTGGGGCGCGATGTGGTGCCCACATGGGGGCGCAACGAATGGCTGGTGGTGCTGGCCAGCGGCCTGCTGCACGTGGCCTACTACGTGACCTTGCTGCGTGGCTACCGCAGCGCGGACCTCACCGTGGTCTATCCGCTGGCGCGCGGCTCGGGGCCGCTGCTGTCGTCCATGGTGGCGGTGGTGTTCCTGGGGGAGCAGATTTCCTCGCTGGGCGTGCTGGGCATTGCCGGCGTGGTGGTTGGCGTGTTCCTGATCGCGGGCGGCCCCGGCCTGCTGCGCGCACGCCATGACCCCGAAGCGCGCGAGCGGCTGCGGCTGGGCCTTTGGTACGGCCTGCTGACGGGTGCCTTCATCGCCAGCTACACCGTGGTGGACGGCTACGGCGTGAAGATGCTGCTGATGTCGCCCATCCTCATCGACTACATGGGCAACTTCGTGCGCGTATTCCTGCTCGCTCCCGTGGTGCTGCGCGACCTGCCCACTGCGCGCAGTCTGTGGCGCACGCAGTGGCGCTTCGCGGCCCTGGTGGCGTTGATCAGCCCCATCGCCTATGTGCTGGTGCTCTACGCCATGCAGGATGCGCCCATGTCGCACGTGGCGCCTGCGCGCGAAGTCTCCATGCTGTTCGCGGCGCTGATCGGCGGCCACATGCTGCGCGAAGGCGACCGCCTGGCGCGCATTACAGGCGCGGTGTGCATTGCCGTCGGCGTGACGGCGCTGGGCCTGGGCTGAGCGCCATGGCTGCAATGCGGGTGCTGGGCTGCGATTTCAGCAGCCGGCCTACGGCGCGCAAGCCCATCACCATGGCCCTGGGCCGTCTGCTGGCTGGCGACACGGTGGTCCTGCAGGAGCTGCTGGAGTTTGCCTCGCTGGACGCATGGGCTGCCTGGCTGGCCCGGCCCGCCGATTCGGCGCAGTCGGCGCAGTCGGCCTGGGTGGGCGGATTCGACCTGCCTTTCGGCCTGCCGCGCGAACTGGTGGAGCAACTGGGCTGGCCCACGGACTGGGCGGCCTGCATGGATCACTACGCCGGCCTCACGCGCCAGGCCATACGCGAGCAGTTCAGGGCCTTTTGCGCGGCGCGGCCCGCAGGCGGCAAGTTCGCGCACCGCGCCACGGACGGGCCTGCGGGGGCCAGCCCTTCCATGAAATGGGTGAACCCGCCCGTGGCCTACATGCTGCATGCCGGGCTGCCCTTGCTGCGCGCGGCCGGCGTGCATCTGCCGGGCCTGCAACGGCCAGGCGAAGGCGATGCGCGCCGCGTGGCGCTGGAAGCCTACCCGGGCATGCTGGCGCGCGCCGTGATCGGGCGCCGCAGCTACAAAAGCGACGAGCCCGCACGGCAAACGCCCGAACGCCATCAGGCGCGTGTGCAATTGCTGGCGGCGCTGGAGAGCGGCGACAACCCGCTGGCGCTGCGCCTGCGTATCGACGCCGAAGAAGCCCGCAACCAGTTGCTGGCGGACGGCAGCGGAGACCGGCTGGACGCCGTGATCTGCATGCTGCAGGCCGCCTGGGCCGCGGCCCGCCATGCGCAGGGCGATGCGCTCTACGGATTGCCGCACGACCTGGACCCGCTGGAAGGCTGGATCGTCACGGCGCAAGCCTGACCCAAGCCGCGCTGGAACATGCGATGAATCGAAAAGAGAGAAGTGATGCCGACCTTTGAAACCCTGCTGGCCTTTTTCGGCGTGGCCGTGCTGCTGGGCCTGAGCCCGGGGCCTGACAACCTGTTCGTGCTCATGCAATCGGCCCAGCGCGGCTGGCGCGTGGGACTGTGCGTGGTGATGGGCCTGTGCCTGGGGCTGGTGGTGCATACGGCGGCGGTTGCGTTGGGCCTGGCGGCGCTGGTGGCTGCATCGCCCCTGCTGTTCACCGCCATCAAGCTGTGCGGCGCGGCCTATCTGGCCTGGCTGGCCTGGGGCGCGCTGCGCGCCGTGGCCCGGCCGGGCGAGATGCCGCAGGCCGGCGCAGCCGACCCGCTGACCCCCGCACGGGCACTGCGCTGGGTGGGGCGTGGCGTGGTGATGAACCTCACCAATCCCAAGGTGCTGATCTTCTTCCTGGCCTTTCTGCCGCAGTTCGCGGACCCCGCACGCGGCAGCGTGGCCACCCAGGTAATGGTGCTGGGCTGCGTGTTCATGCTGGCGGCGCTGCTGGTGTTCGGCGCCATCGCCTGCTGTTCGGGCTGGTTCGGCGTGTTGCTTCAGCGCTCCGTGCGCGCCCAGAACTGGCTCAACCGCGTGGCCGGGCTGGTCTTTCTGGGCATGGCTGTGCGGCTGGCCCTGGTGCAGCGTTAGGAATACTCTGCTTTTCGCTGCGGGCCACGGCGCAAGGGCCGGGCCGTGGCACAGTCCACGCCATGCTTTCCCGATTGCGCAATCTTTCATGGCCTGCCGCCTTGCTGATGGCCGGATTGTCCGGACTGGCCCTGCTGATGGTGGCGGCCTGGCTGGTGGGCAGCCTGTTGAGCCAGCCGGACCACCAGCCTGTCGGCGCGCCGCCCGCGGACTGGCCGGTCCAGACGCTGCAGTTGCCCACCGACGAGGGCGGGCAGGTCCGGGGCTGGTTCGCCAAGGGGCAGCCGGGCCATGGGGCCGTGCTGCTGCTGCACGGCGTGTACGCAGACCGGCTGGCCATGCTGGCGCGTGCGCGCATGCTCCATCGGCAGGGGTACTCCGTCTGCCTGATCGACCTGCCCGCGCACGGCGAAAGCAGTGGCGAGCGCATCAGCTTCGGCATGGTCGAAGGCGCAGGCGTGCGTGCCGCCATGGCCTATGTGCGGCAGCAACTGCCGGGCGAGAAGGTGGCGGTGATCGGCACATCGCTGGGCGGCGCGGCCCTGCTTTTGTCCCATGTGGCGCCGGGGCCGGATGCGGTGGTGCTGGAGTCCGTGTTCCCCGACATCCGGCAGGCCATAGACAACCGCGTGCGTGCGCACATCGGCTGGCTGGCGGACGTGGTCACGCCCTTGCTGGCGTGGCAGCTGCCGCTGCGCCTGCATCTGGAGCTGGCGCAACTGCGTCCCATCGACCATGTGAAGGCGCTGGGCGCTCCCGTGCTGATCGCGGCCGGCCTGCAGGACCGGCACACCACGCCCGCAGAAACCCGCGAACTGTTCGATGCGGCGCGTGAGCCCAAGGCGCTGTGGATGGTGGAAGGCGCCGCGCATGTGGACCTGTACGACTACGCGCCCAAGCCCTACGAGCAGCGGGTGCTGGGATTCCTGGATCGATATCTGGGCCATTGATGGAGACAATGGCGGGCAGGCCTTGACCTGCCCATCTGACGCCGTCTCCACCAAGCCCATGCCACAGACCACGGCCCACACCATTGCCATTGCCCAGGTCCTGCAGATCGTGCAGGGCGTGCAGCGCAATGGCATGGATGTGCCAGCCATCCTGCGCCGCGCCGGCATTGCGCCGGCCCTGCTGGATGCGCCGCTGTCGCGCGTGACCCAGGCGCAGTACGCGGCGCTGATCCGCGTGCTGCGCCGCGTTTGCCGCGACGAGCTGTGGGGCCTGTGCCGCCATCCGCTGCCCGTGGGCAGTTTTGCCCAGGCCTGCCGCACCATGCTGCCCTGCCGCACGCTGGGCGAGGCATTGCAGGCCGGGCTGCGTTTCTACCGCCTGGTGCTGCGCGACTTCGCTCCCCGGCTGCAGGTGGTGGACGGCGTGGCCCGCATCGCCATGGTGTCGCTGCGCGAGCGTGATGCGCCGCTGGCCTATGCCGAGCGTTCCTTTTGCTTTCTGGGCTATGGCGTCATGTCCTGGCTGGTGTCGCGCAGGATTGAGCTGACGGGCGTGTGTGCACCGGCCGGAGCCAGCATGCCGTATGGCACGGAGGCGCAGCGCCTGTTCCTGGCGCCGCTGCAGCGGGACCGCGACTTCACGGGGCTGGAGTTCGAGGCGCGCTGGCTGGAGCTGCCCGTGGTGCAGACCCCGGAGAGCCTGGCCGAATTCCTGGACCAGGCGGCCATGGGTCTGGTGATCCGCTACCGCGACCGCACGCGCCTGGGCGAGCGCATCCGCCGCCTGCTGCGCCGCGATCTGGCGGGGGAGCTGCCTTCGCTGGAGCAGGTGGGCGCCGCGCTGTCCATGACACCGCAGACGCTGCGCCGCCGCCTGCGCGACGAAGGCCTGGGCTTCCAATCCCTCAAGGACGACCTGCGCCGCGACGCCGCCATCGAATTGCTGAACCGCCCGGATCTGACCCTGGCCGACATTGCGGCCCGCGTGGGGTTTGCGGAGGCCAGCACCTTTCACCGCGCCTTCAAGGGCTGGACCGGCCTGCCGCCGGGCGCCTACCGGCAGGCCCAGCATCGCGGCCGTTGATCTTTTTTGCCAATCATTTTGAGACGATCGGCGATTGGTGGCTGAAGGCCCGGTGGCCACACTGTCCATGGACCCTGCCACTGCGGCAGGGCACACCGCCCCGCCAACGAGGGCGGAGCACCGAAGGACAAGGAGACAAGCCATGGAATCGAGCCGACGCGGCTGCCTGCGGGCGGCGCTGGCATGCGCCGCCAGCGCCTCACTGGGTGCCGCCCTGGGAACGGCATCGCCGATCGCCTTTGCACAGCCGGCAGGCGGTGCCTATCCGTCCAAGCCGCTGCGCATGGTGATTCCCTATCCGGCGGGTGGCGGCACGGACATCATCGGCCGCATCATTGCCCAGCAACTGAGCCAGGCCTGGGGCCAGCCCGTGGTGGTGGAGAACCGGCCGGGCTCCAGCGGCATCATCGGCGGTGACGTGGTGGCCAAGTCGGCGCCCGATGGCTATACGCTGCTGCTGGGGATCACGGCCATGATCCAGTCGCCGGCGCTGTACGCAAAGATGCCCTATGACGTGCTCAGGGACTTTGCCCCCGTATCGCAGGTGGCCCTGTCCTCGGACCTGTTCGTGGTGCCGCGCGACGTGCCGGCCACGACGCTGCAGGAGTTCATCGCCCTGGTCAAGGCCCATCCGGGCAAGTACAGCAACGGCAACTACGGCAACGGCACCTCCTCGCACATGCATGGCGAGCTGCTGCGTGCCAGGGCCGGGCTGGATCTGGCGCTGATTCCCTACAAGGGCGCGGCGCCGCTGGTCAACGATGTGCTGGGCGGGCAGCTGTCGTCGGGCTTCATCGACGTGTCCTCGGCCAATGCGCACCTGAAGTCCGAAAAGATCCGCATCCTGGCCATCACCGGCATGCAGCGCCATCCGGCGCTGCCCGATGTGCCCACCTTTGCCGAGTTGGGGCTGGCGGGCTTCGAGGCCAATGGCTGGTTCGCCACCTTCGTGGCGGCGGGAACGCCCCGGCCCATCGTGGACAAGCTCTCGGCCGAGGTGCGGCGCATTGTGGCCTCGCCCGAACTCAGCGGCCGCCTGGCGGCCATGGGGCTGCGCCCGGTGGGCGGTACGCCCGAGGAGCTGTCAGCGGCCATGGCGCGCGACCTGCCGCGCTGGGCGCGCATCGTCAAGGATGCGGGAATCAGGCTGGAGTAGCCGGCGCTGCCCGTGCCCGTGCCCTGTCTTCGCTGTCGCCAGTGCCCTGGCCCGGAGGCAGGGGCTGTGGCCAGGCAGGCTGCGGCGGCCGCAGCTGCTCCAGCACACGGCTGAGCCGCAGCACGCCCAGGTCGTCAAAGCGCCGGCCCGCGATCTGCACGCCGATGGGCAACTGCCCGTCATGCCCGCAGGGCACGGACGCGGCGGGCTGCTCGGACATGTTGTAGGGCACGGTGAAGGCAATGTGCTCCAGCGGTCGCAGCGGGTCGTTGGTGGGGCTGGGCAGGTGGGCCGGGAAAGCCGTGATGGGCGCCACGGGCGACAGCACATAGTCGAAGGCCGCCGTGGCACGCACCGTGGCCACGCGCAGCAGGTGCGATTGCTGGCTGGCCACGAACAGCTGGGTGGCGGTGATGGACCCGGCACTGTCGGCCCAGTCGCGGATGAAGGGCAGGACCACGCGGCGCTGGGCGTCCGGCAGCGACTGCATTTCCACATGCGAGCGCATGCGCCAGAAATGGTCGAGGCCGTCGAGCATGTCGCGGGTGAGCCAGGGCTGGATGATCTCGATATGGGCACCGGCCGATTCCAGCCAGGCCGCAGCCTGCTCCACCACGGCACGCACGCGGGGCTGCAAGGGCAGGCCGCAGCCGGCATCCAGCAGCAGGCCTATGCGCAGGCCGCGCACCTGGGCGGGGTCCATGTCGAAGCCGCTCCAGGCAATGTCCTGGTGCGGCAGGCCCATGCTGTCGCGCGCATCGGACAGGGACAGGGCCTGCATCATCAGCGCGGCATCGGCCACGCTGCGCGTCATGGGGCCGGCGCAGCGGCCGGTGTAGGGCGGGTCTATGGGCACGCGGCCCAGGCTGGGCTTGAGGCCGAAGATGCCGCACCAGCCTGCGGGCAGGCGGATGGAGCCGCCAATGTCCGTGCCCACATGCAGCGGCCCGTAGCCGGCCGCCGCAGCGGCGCCCGCGCCTGCGCTGGAGCCGCCCGGCGTCTTGTCCAGATCCCAGGGGTTGAAGGTGTTGCCGTGCAGCGAGGACAGGCCCGAGGACAGCATGCCGTAGTCGGGCATGGTGGTCTTGGCGAAGAGGATGGCGCCCGCTTCGCGCAGCCGCGCAGCGGGCGGTGCGTCCAGCGGCGCGGCGACCTGGGGTGTGGCGGCCGTGCCCACGGGGGTGGGGTCGCCGCGCGTGGCGATGTTGTCCTTGACCGTGGCGGGGACGCCGTCGAGCAGGCCTGCCGGCTCGCCGCGCAGCCAGCGGGCCTCGCTGGCGCGTGCCTGGGCCAGTGCGGCCTCGGGGCGCAGCAGGTAGGTTGCGCCCAGGGCCGGCTCCCAGCGCTGCACATGGGCCAGCAGCTCGTGCATGACCTCGACGGGCGAGAGGCTGCGCTCCCGGTAGGCGCGCAGCAGCGCATGGGCGGGTAGGTCGTGCAGGGCCTGTGTCGTTCCAGTCATCGCGGCTTCCTTGAGGATGGTGGTTCCAGCGGCAGATCTGCTGCAGTTTGGACCGGGGCCACCGGCGCGCCTGTCGCCTGTGGCTCAGCCGGTGCGCGGTTCAGGTGGCCCAGGACAGTGCCGAGAGATCGTTGACGAAGATGGGCATGTCCTTCCACAGTCCGCGCAGATTCTTGTTGGCCACGGTGACCCATTGCGGCGTGTAGAGGAAGGCGTGCACGCAATCCTGGGCCAGCAGGCGCTGGGCATCGCCCAGCAGGCGCGAGCGGTCGGCGGGGCGCGAGGCATTCTTGATCTTGTCGTACAGCTCGTTGAACTGGGACGACTGGTAGCCCCAGTAGTAGTCGGGCTTGGCGAAGTTGCCCAGGTCGAAGGGCTCGACATGGGAGATCAGCGTCAGGTCGTAGTTCTTGAGGGTGTAGGTGCCCGACAGCCACTGCGCCCATTCGACGTTCTGCAGCTTGGCGCGGATGCCGATCTTGGCCAGCTGCGCGGCAATCACTTCGCCGCCCTGGCGCGCGTAGGGCGTGGGCGGCAGCGTCATGGTCAGCTCCAGCGGGGTCTTGACGCCGGCCTCGGCCAGCAGCGCCTTGGCCTTTTCCACGTCGAAGGGGTTGATGCCCGTGGTGTCCACGTAGCCGAAGGCCGTGGGCACGTAGTAGCTGCCGATGGGCAGGCCGTAGCCGTCGCCCGCGCCGTCGATCACGGCCTTGCGGTCGATGGCCGCGGCGATGGCGCGGCGCACGCGCGCGTCGCCCAGGGGCTTGCGTGCGTTGTTCATGGCCAGGATGGTCTTGGCGCGCGAGCCGCTGACCACGACCTGGAAGCGCCCGTTGGCCTTGAACTGGGCCACGCTGCGCGGCGTCACGCGCGGGAAGGCATCGACGTCGCCAGCCAGCAGCGCAGCGACCTGGGCCGCAGGGTCCGAGATGAAGCGAAAGCTGGCGCGGCGAATCCGCAGGCCGGAGGCCATGCGGTGCTGCGGCCAGGCCGTGAGCGTGACCGAGGCGCCCTTGTTCCAGTTGCCCAACTGGTAGGGGCCCGTGCCCACAGGGCGCGTGGCGTTGGTGGCCGCGCTCTTGGGCTCGACGATGATGGACGTCGCCTGGCCGAGCACGAAGAGGAAGTCGGGATCGATGTCCTTGTTGATCACGACCACGGTATGGTCGTCCACCACGCGCGTGGACAGGGAGGCGAAGGTCCGCTTGTCCTTGTTGGTGCTCTTGTCGTCGCCCGCCCGGTCGAAGGAGTACTTCACGCTGTGTGCGTTGCAGGGCTCGCCGTTCTGAAAACTCACGCCCTTGCGCAGGCGAAAGGTGTAGGTCTTGAGGTCGGGCGAGACCTCCCAGCTCTCGGCCAGCAGCGGCGAGACGCTGCCGTCCGGGTTGATCTTGGTCAGCGTCTCGAACAGGTTGTAGAGCACGATCTCGCCGATGGAAGATGCGGCGCCGGCCGTGGGGTCCAGCCCCGGGGGCTCCAGCGTCATCGCCAGCGTGATGCTGTCCTTGCGGCTCTGGGCCAGCGCAGGCCAGGGCATCAGCAGGGGCAGGCCGGCAGCAGCGGAGCTGGCCAGCAGGGAACGGCGGTTGAACATGAACAGGTCTCCGGAAATTCTTGCAGATGGTTCTCGGGCCGCTGTCTGCGGCCTGCAGCAGTGTTTTTACACCACGGCGCACGGGTGCGTGGCCCTGGGGGCCTGGTCCGCGCGGGCGGCCGTCAGCTTTCAGGCCCGGTGCTGCAGGGCGATGCGCGGCACGGCCCGGACCAGGGCCTGCGTATACGGGTGCTGCGGGGCGTGGAACAGCTGCTGCGGCGCTCCGCGCTCGACGATGCGGCCCTCGCTCAGCACGATGGCGTCGTCGCACAGGTGCTGGACCACGGCCAGGTCGTGGCTGATGAACAGATAGGACAGGCCCAACTGCTGCTGCAGATCGTGCAGCAGGTTCAGCACCTGGGCCTGCACCGAGACGTCCAGCGCACTCACGGGCTCATCGGCCACGATGAGGCGGGGCCGTGTGATCAATGCCCGCGCAATGGCGATGCGCTGGCGCTGGCCGCCCGAGAACTCGTGCGGGTACTTGTCCAGATCCTGCGCGCGCAGGCCGACCTGTTCCAGCGTGGCGCGGGCCTGGTCGCGCCGGGCGCTGCGTTCGGGTGACGCAGGCTGGGCGAGCAGGGGTTCGCAGACGATGTGCTCCACCGTCATGCGCGGGTCCAGCGAGCCGTAGGGGTCCTGGAACACCATCTGGAAGTCGCGGCGTGCCGTCCGCAGTGCCTGGCGACCCAACTGGTGCAGATCCTGGCCCAGCAGCCGTACGCTGCCGGCGCTGGGCGTGTCCAGCGCCATGACCAGGCGTGCCAGCGTGGACTTGCCTGAGCCCGACTCGCCCACCACCCCCAGGCTGCGCCCCGCCGTCAGCGTGAAATCCACGCCGCGCAGCGCATGCACCTGCTCCGGCGCGCGCCACAGCGACCGGCGCGGCAGCTGGTAGCTGCGGGCCAGGCCTGTCACTTGCAGCAGGGGTACATCGGAGGCCGGTGACGTCTGGCCCGGTGGCGTCTGGAGGGGGTGCCTTGTCATGCGCATTCCTGTGCAGGCAGGCCCTGTGCAATGGCCTCGGGGCGCAGGCAGCGCACCACATGCGGCTGTGCCCAGGCCTGCAGGGATGCGGGCGTGGGCCGCTGCGGGCGCTCCAGTACCACGGGGCGCGGGCGCTCGCTGTGGCAGGTCGGCTCGGTGAAGCTGCAGCGGCCCGCGAAGGCGCAGCCGGCCGGCAGGTCCACCAGCTCGGGCACGGTGCCGGCAATGGTGGGCAGCCGGGCCGGCGGCAGGCTGCCTGGGGCGGACAGGTCCAGCTGGGGCCTGGCCGCGAACAGGCCGCGCGTATAGGGATGGGCGCGGCGCGCGAAGATGGCCTCGGTCATGCCGCTTTCGACCACGCTGCCGCCGTACATGACCAGCAACTGCTCCACGTTCTGCGCGATCACGCCCAGGTCGTGCGAGATCAGCAGCAGGGCCATGGAATGCTCGGCCACCAATTCCTGCAGCAGGTCCAGGATTTGCTGCTGAACGGTCACGTCCAGCGCCGTCGTGGGTTCGTCGGCAATCAGCAGGTCGGGCCCGCAGGCCAGGGCCATGGCGATGGTGATGCGCTGGCGCTGGCCGCCCGAGAACTGGTGCGGATAGTCGTCATAGCGCTGGGCCGCACGGGCAATGCCCACGCGCTCCAGCAGCGCCACCGCATGCGCGCGCGCGGCCTGGCGGCCCAGGCGCAGGTGATGGCGCAGCGGCTCGGCCACCTGGCGGCCGATGCCGTGCACGGGGTTCAATGCCGTCATCGGCTCCTGGAACACCATGGCCATGCGGTTGCCGCGCAGGCGGCGCAGCGCGTTCTCGTCCATGTCCAGCAGCTCCTTGCCGTTGAGCTGGATGCTGCCGTCCACCTGCGCATGCTCTGGCAGCAGGCCCATCAGCGCCAGGGCGGTCAGCGACTTGCCGCAGCCCGACTCGCCGATCAGGCCCAGCGTGGCGCCGCGCTCCAGGATGAACTCCAGGTTCTGCACGGCGCGCGCGCGGCCGCGCGGGGTCTGCAAGGTGATGGTGAGGCCGGAGACTTCGAGCAGGGGCATGGGCGCGTGCCTTCCTCAGCGCTGGCGCGACAGGCGCGGGTCGAGCAGATCGCGCAGCCCGTCGCCCAGCAGGTTGAGCCCGAGCACCGACAGCGCAATGGCCAGGCCCGGCCACACGGCCAGCAGCGGTGCCTGGAACATGAGGGTCTGCGCCTCGCTGAGCATGCGGCCCCAGGAGGCCTGGGGCGGCTGAGTGCCCAGGCCCAGATAGGACAGCGCGGCCTCGGCCAGAATGGCCAGCGCGAACTGGATGGTGGCCTGCACCACCAGTACAGGCAGGATGTTGGGCAGCACATGGCGCCAGGTGATGCTGGCGCGGCCATGGCCGCAGGCGCGTGCGGCCAGCACGTATTCGCGCGCCCACACGGCCTTGGCCGATGCCCGCGTGATGCGCGCGAAGGTGGGAATGTTGAAGATGCCGATGGCAATGATGGCGTTGACGATGCCCGCGCCGAACACGGCCGTGAGCATGATGGCCGATAGCAGCGCGGGAAAGGCAAAGCTGAAATCGGCCAGCCGCATGATGGTCTCTTCCACCCAGCCCCTGCAGGCTGCCGCGACCAGGCCCAGCGCCACACCCATCGACAGCCCGATGCCCACGGCAATCACGCCGACCAGGATGGAGCTGCGCGCGCCCAGGAACAGCAGCGAGGCCACGTCCCGCCCATAGGCGTCGGTGCCCAGCCAGTGCAGGGCGCCCGGTGCAGCCAGCTTGGCGTCCATGTCCATGTCGTAGGCAGAGCCCGGCGTCCACCAGAAAGACAGCAGGGCCGTGAGCAGCAGCAGCGCGGTCAGCACCGCTCCCAGCAGGAAGCTGCGGTGGCCCAGCATGCGCCGGCCCGCTCCGGCGGGCGCGCCCAGGGTGACGGCCCGCGTGGGCCGATGGCCCGCTTGCGAGGCGGAGGGCGGGGGCGAAGGAGGGCTGTGCGGCTGACTCATACGTCGCTGGCCTCGATGCGCGGATCGATGGCCGCGTACAGCACGTCCACGATGAAGTTGATGACCACCACCATGGCTGCCAGCAGCAGCACGCAGTTGCGCACCACGATCAGGTCACGGTTGGCGATGGACTGGAAGATCAGCCGGCCCAGGCCCGGCAGGTAGAACACGTTCTCCACCACGATGGTGCCGGCCAGCAGCTGGGCGAACTGCAGGCCCATGACCGTGAGCACGGGAATCATGGCGTTGCGCAGCACATGGCCCCAGAGCACGGCACGGCGCGACAGTCCCTTGGCGCGGGCCGTGCGCACGAAGTCCTCGCGCAGCACCTCCAGCACGGCCGAGCGCGTGATGCGCGCCAGGATGGCCGCCTGCACCACGGCCAGCGAGATGGCCGGCAGCAGCAGCGCCTGCAGTGCCTGCAGCGGGCCGCCGCCGTCGGCCTCGCTCCAGCCGGGAAAGCCGCCGGCGGAAAACCATTGCAGCTTCACCGAGAACACCAGGATCAGCAGGATGGCAAACCAGAAATTGGGGATGGCGATGCCGACCTGTGCCAGGCCCATGATGCCCAGATCGCCCCAGCGGTTGTGGCGCGATGCGGCATAGATGCCGGCGGCCAGTGCCAGCACGGTCGTGATGAGCATGGCCATCACGGCCAGCGGCACGGTGACGGCCAGCCGCTCCAGCACCAGCTCGCTGACCGGTGTGCTGTAGGCGTAGCTCAGTCCCATGTCGCCGTGCAGCAGCCCCTGCAGCCACTGCAGGTAGCGCTGCCAGGCCGGCTGGTCCAGCCCCAGTTGCACGGCCAGCGCCTGCACCGCCTCGGGCGCGGCATCGGGGCCCATCAGCGTCTGGGCGGCATTGCCGGGCAGCACTTCCAGTACGCCGAAAACCACGGCCGATGCGCCCAGCAGCGTGGCTGCCAGCATCAGCAGGCGCTTGAGCAGAAAGATGCTCATGGGCAATTGGCCTCGGCAGGGTGGGTGGCGGTCACGTCGGCGGAGTGGGTGGGTTGTTCTTGGAAGGGCCCGAATGGTACTGCGCACGGCCCATGCGCGCAGCATAGCGGCCTTTGAAGCGGCAGGGCCCCGATGGACGGGGACGCGGCCATCGATTTCAGGGCGCCGGGCTTGCCCGTGCAGCCTCCATGCTTATGTGGGGGACAGGATAATGGCGGCATGACTGATGCCACCTTGCTGCAAGGCCCGTTCGGGGCGCATGGGCCCGCCCGGCCCGGAGCGTGGCTGGCACTTGCGAGGGACCTGCCATGGCTTTGATGATCACCGACGAATGCATCAACTGCGATGTCTGCGAGCCCGAGTGCCCGAACGATGCGATCTCCATGGGCGAGGAGTACTACGAGATCGAGCACAGCAAGTGCACGGAGTGCGTGGGCCATTTCGATGAGCCCCAGTGCGTGCAGATCTGCCCGGTGGCCTGCATTCCCGTGAATCCCGCCCATGTGGAAGACCGCGAGACGCTGATGCAAAAGTACCTGCGCCTGCAGTCCCAGGCTCCCGCTTCTTCCTGAACGTTCAGCCCTTGTCGCTCTCGGCCGTGGCCGGGCGTGCGGGCTTGGGGCGCGGCGGCTTGGTGGTGTGGATCAGCAAGGTTGCCTTGTCCATGTTGCCGGCCTGCAGTTCGGGCCAGGCCTTGAGGGAGTGGGCGATGCTGTCCTCGATCAGCTGGCGCTGGTCGGGCGCGGGCTTCTTGAGCACCCAGTTGGCGACTTCGGCCTTGTGGCCCGGATGGCCTATGCCGATGCGCAGCCGCCAGTAGTCGGCCGAGCCCAGCTGGGCATGGATATCGCGCAGGCCGTTGTGGCCGCCGTGGCTGCCGCCGCGCTTGAGCTTTACCTGGCCGGGCTCGAAGTCCAGTTCGTCATGGACCACCAGGACTTCCTCGGGCTGGATCTTGAAGAAGCGCGCCAGCGCGCCCACCGACTTGCCCGACAGGTTCATGAAGGTCTGCGGCTGCAGCAGCCAGACGTTCTCGCCGCGCACGCTGGCACGGGCCATGAGGCCGAAGTAGCTGCGCTCGGGCACCAGCTGGACCTTGAGTTCGCGCGCCAGCGCATCAATCCACCAAAAGCCCGCGTTGTGGCGGGTGTCCTCATACTCCGGCCCGGGGTTGCCCAGGCCGACAAACAATTTGATCATCGGGCGATTATCTCCATGGCGGCCGCAGCAGGCGGGTGAGGGTGCTCCTCCATGCAAAAGGCCCACGCGAGGTGGGCCTTTTGCAGGTTTGCGGCAGCCGGGGCCACCGCAAGGGAAAGCCAAGAATTACTTCTTGCCCTTCTTGGCCGGAGCGGCCGGGGCTGCCACGGGAGCTGCCGATGCATCAGGAGCCACTTCGGGCAGCTTGATGGAGATCAGGGCGGGGTTCTTGTTGGAACCGCGCACCACGGCCTTCACGCCGTTGGGCAGCTTGACGCCTTGCAGGCCCAGGGTGGACTTGGAAGTCAGGCCGCTCAGGTCCACGGTGATGAACTCGGGCAGTTGGGCGGGCATGCACACCACGTCCAGTTCATGGACCAGGGGAGTGATCGTGCAGTTCTCGACCTTGACGGCCTGGGACTGTTCCATGCCTTCGAAGTGCAGCGGCACCTTCAGGTGAACCTTGGTCTTGTCGTCAACGCGCTGGAAGTCCACGTGCAGGATGAGCTGCTTGTAGGGGTGGAATTGCACGTCGCGCAGCACGACCTTGGAGGTCTGGCCGTTGACTTCCATGTCCAGGATGCTGGAGTGGAACACTTCCTTCTTCAGGGCGTGCCACAGGGCGTTGTGATCGATTTCGATCAGTTGGGCTTCGGCAGCACCGCCGTAGACGATGCCAGGGGCCTTGCCCGAATTGCGCAGACGGCGGCTCGCACCCGTACCTTGCTTGGCGCGCTCAAAAGCGACGAATTGCATAACTAACTCCTAGATGGATGGACCGCGACCAGCCTCATCCGTTGATAAAAGAACGCCCGTCCGATGCGGACCAGGCTGCTCTTGCGGTGTCCCGGGGTGGTCCTGAAACCACTCCGGAACGCGCAAACCTCCCGAAGGAGGTTTGCTGGGTTCCGACCACAGGGGCCGATATTTTATTCAGAGAACAGGCTCAGCACCGAATCACCGGTGGAAATCCGCTGGATCGTCTGGGCAATCAGGGGTGCCACGGACAGTTGGCGGATCTTGCCGCAGGCCTGTGCCTCGGCGCTCAGGGGAATGGTGTTGGTCACCACGACCTCGTCCAGGGCGTTGCCGTTGCCGATGCGCTCGATGGCCGGACCCGAGAAGATCGGGTGCGTGCAGTAGGCATAGACACTCTTGGCGCCGCGCTGCTTGAGCACTTCGGCCGCCTTCACCAGCGTGCCGGCGGTGTCGATCATGTCATCCATGATCACGCAGTTGCGGCCGTCGATGTCGCCGATGACATGCATGACTTCGGAGACATTCGCCTTGGGGCGGCGCTTGTCGATGATGGCCAGGTCGCAGCCGAGCTGCTTGGCCAGCGCACGTGCGCGGACCACGCCGCCGACGTCAGGGGAGACGACGATCAGGTCTTCGTAGTTCTTCTGGCGCAGATCGCCCAGCAGCACCGGCGTGGCATAGATGTTGTCCACGGGGATGTCGAAGAAGCCCTGGATCTGGTCTGCGTGCAGGTCCATGGTCAGGACGCGCTCGACGCCTACGGCCTGCAGCATGTTGGCCACGACCTTGGCCGTGATCGGCACGCGGGTGGAGCGCGGGCGGCGGTCCTGGCGGGCGTAGCCGAAGTAGGGAATCACCGCGCAGATGCGCTCGGCCGATGCACGCTTGAGCGCGTCCACCATGACCAGCAGTTCCATCAGGTTGTCGTTGGTCGGTGCGCAGGTGGATTGCACGACGAAGACGTCGCGCGTACGCACGTTCTGCTTGATCTCGACGGCGACTTCTCCATCGGAGAAACGACCCACGTCGGCTGCGCCCAGCGTGGTGCCGAGGTGCTGAACGATTTCAGTGGCCATGCCAGGATTGGCATTGCCGGTGAAGACCATGATGTCAGGATGATGTGAATGCATTGAGCGCCCCAGTACGATGGGTTTGCCTTGACGCGAAAGACGTTTGGCAGGGGAGGAAGGACTCGAACCCTCGCATGCCGGAATCAAAATCCGGTGCCTTTACCAACTTGGCGACTCCCCTACACAGGCCTTCTGCCGCAGGCAGACAGCCTATAAACTTTCATCTTTCAGCCAATCCTTGAGAGGATGGGCCTGCAGATTGCTGCAAACTCTGACATTCCAGGCGCCAGGGGCGTCTTTTAAGTCAATCGTTTGCGTCAGTGGTGCAAATACTGCACTTCCTGAGCCCGTCATTCTAGCATGCAGTTTTAGTGAGTTTAGCCAATCGATGGCTTTTTTCACTTCAGGCTGCAGCCTTTCGGCGACAGGCTGCAAGTCGTTTTGGCCAAAGCCATAGTGATCTGCAGCAAAGTCTTCGATTGTAGCATGGGCATGATCGCGCTTGAGGGTTGCGTCGCGGAAGATGGACAGGGTCTCCAGCCCCGCCTCGGGCTTGACCACCACGAACCGCTGGGGCGGCAGGGCATTGGCCTGTTCCAGCGGCGTGATGTGCTCGCCTATGCCTTCCACCCAGGCGGAGTTGCCGCACAGAAAGAAGGGCACATCGGCGCCCAGGTCCAGTGCAATGCGCTGCAGCTCGCGCCGCGTCAGGTTCAACTGCCACAGGCGGTTCAGTGCGATCAGGGTCGATGCCGCATCCGACGAGCCCCCGCCCATCCCGGCCTGCGCCGGCAGGCGCTTTTCCACGCCGATGTGCACGCCCGCGCTGCAGCCGGTCGCCTGCTGCAGGGCCCGTGCGGCCCGCACGATGAGATCGTCGGCAGGAAGTGCCATGCCCGACAGGTCCTCGCGGCTGATCTGGCTGTCGCCACGCCTGTCGAAATGCAGCGTGTCATGCCAGTCCAACAGCATGAAGACCGATTGCAGCAGGTGATAGCCATCGGCGCGGCGGCCGGTGATGTGGAGGAACAGGTTGAGCTTGGCCGGAGCCGGCACGTCGTGGAGCGAGCGCATGGGCTGGAGAGGATGAAGAAAAAGAGGCAGGTGCGGCAGCTGGGGATGGAGCAGGCGCGCCTGGCGGAAGTCAGGGCGTGTCGAGCACGATGCGCAGCGCGGCCGGCGGCTGTGGGTCATGGCGCCGGGCGAACAGGCGGCCCTGCTCCATGCGGGAGAGGTCGACCTGCCAGCCTGCGGCTGCGGTGGCCCGGCCCTGCAGCCAGTCGAACAGGGCGGCAATGGGCAGATCGCTACCCGTCAGCTCCTGCACCAGTGCGGGCAGCGAGTCCGAGGTCTTGCGCTCCTCGCCTTGTTGCAGGCTTGCCTGACCCGGCTCCCAGAGCAGACGCGCCAGTGTCGAGCCCAGGGGCGTGAACAGCAGCAGCTCGCCGCGCTGGGGGGTGCCCAGCAGCTCGAAGCCTGCGCTGAAGGATTGGTTTTGCGCATCTTCCACCTGCAGGGCCAGCCGGCCCGCCCAGTGGCCTGCAGCGGCGGGTGCGGTTGCGTCGGCCTGCAGCTGGCGGGGTGGCAGGGCACAGCCGGCCAGGGCCAGCAGTGCGGCGGCGGCCGCCGTGGCGCACAGCTGCCGGCGTGCAAGGGCGGGATGCGGCAACCCGGGCACGGCGCGGTGGCTCAAAGCGAGACGCCCAGGCGGCGCAGGGTTTCGCGCAGGGTCGTGTTGTCGGGACTGGTGGCCAGGCCCTGGCGCCAGATCTTCTGCGCGCGTTCGCGATCACCCTTGGCCCAGAGCACTTCGCCCAGGTGTGCGGCGATCTCCACGTCGGGGCGTGATGCGTAGGCGCTTTCGAGCAGCCTGAGGGCTTCGTCCAGGTCGCCCCGGCGGAATTTCACCCAGGCAAGGCTGTCGGTGATGAAGGGGTCGCCAGGCGACATTTCCAGCGCCTTGCCGACGAGCTTTTCGGCTTCATCCAGATGAATGCCGCGTTCGGCGAAGGAGTAGCCCAGCGCGTTGTAGGCGTGTTGGAAATCAGGCTGGCGCGCGATGATGCCGCGCAGCAGCCGCTCCATTTCGTCATGCTTGCCAATGCGCTCCGCCAGCAGGGCGGTGTCATAGGCGAGCTCGGCGTCTTCAGGGTCCTGCTTTTGCAACTCGGCCTGCAGCGCGTAGGCCTGGGCATTCTGATTGGCATCGCGCAGCAGCTGCACTTCGGCCAGGCGCTTGAGTCGCTGCTGGCTGGGGCCGCTGGCGGGCACGGCCTCGATGAGGGCGCGGGCTTCCTTGAGCTTGCCCTGGCGCGCGAGCAGGGCGGCACGGCGCGCCTGCACGCTCAACAGGTTGGGCGCGTCGTCGATGCGGCGCAGCAGGGCGTCGGCCTCGGCGAACTTGCCCTGCTTTTCTGCAATCTGGGACTGCAGTAGGTAGTACTGGGACTGGGCTGCACTGCGCGCCACACCGGCGGGAATCTGCGGCACGAGCTTGCCAAAGCGCTCGGTGGACGCCTGGGCTGCATCCACGTCGTTGGATTGCAGCTGCAGCGCGGCCAGCGTGGCCCAGGCTTCGGCGTAGTCGGGGGAATCCACGGTGATGGAGACCAGCTGCTGGCGGGCCTCGTCCAGGCGCTGCTGGCCCAGCAGCACGCGGGCATAGGCCATGCGCATCTGGGCTGAAGGGTTCTTGGCCAGGTAGCGTTTGACGATGGGCTCCGCCTCAGGCATGCCGGCTTCCAGCAGCTCCATGGACAGCAGGGCCACGGGGCCGGTATCGGGTGTCAGTGCCTGTGCCTTTTGCACGGCCTGCATGGCGGCAGCCTTCTGCCCGGCGCCCAGCCGCATATGGCCGATGGTGGCCCAGGCCAGCGGGCCGCTGGCCGGATTGTCGGTCTCGCCAGCCATGGCTTGCTCGACCACATCGGCAGCAAGGGCCTTGTCGCTGGCGTTGTTGTAGAGCTGGGTGATGCCCAGGTAGGTGGCGGGCTTGGAGGGCGCAGGCGTGGCCTCGATCTCGCGCTTGAGATAGCTGCCGGTATCGGCGATGCGGTTCAGTGCCACCAGGATCTGGAGCACGAAGCGGTTGGCGTCGCGGGACTGGGGAAAGGCGTCCAGCCAGGCGCGGGCATTGGCCAGTGCGCGTTCACCTGAGCGCGACTGCAGCGCCAGCTCGGTGCCGCGCCGGTACAGCTGCTCGCTGCCGCTGGTGCGTGCGGCCTCCATCATCATGGCCTGGGCGTCGCCCAGCGCACCTTCGCTGGCGGCGATCTCGCCGACCAGGATCTCGTAGAACAGCTCGGCGTTGAGGGCGGCGCGATCGTCCTCCGCAGAGGCGGCGGCGGACGAGGGAGGTTCGGGGGATTCCGTCTCGATGGTGGCTGCGGTCTTGCCTGGGAGTGCCCAGGCAGTGGCGGAACCCATGGCCAGGGCTGCTGCCACGGCAAGTCCCTGAAGGCGAAGGCGATGATCCATCGAACCATAATAATCGAAGCCCAGACCACATTTCGCACAACTACAGCACAACCCGGATCGCATGCCTGAATTGCCAGAAGTAGAAGTCACGCGGCGCGCTTTTGCCGCGCAGATCGCCGGAGCGCGCATTGAATCCGTGGCCTTGGGCAAGCCCTTGCGCTGGCCGTTGGGCATTGCCCCCCAACTGCTGGCCGGGCGCGATGTGCACGGCGTGCGCCGGCGCGGCAAGTATCTGCTGATGGAGCTGAGCGAGGGCCTGCTGATGCTGCACCTGGGCATGTCGGGCAGCCTGCGTTTCGTGGCCCCCCATGAAGCACCGCTGGGGCCTGCAGGGACGCATGACCATTTCGACCTGCAGACCAGCAAGGGCCTGCTGCGGCTGCACGATCCGCGGCGCTTTGGCGCGGTAATGTATGTGGCGGCCGAGAGCGATCCCTGGGCGCGCAGGCTGCTGGACCATCTGGGGATGGAGCCGCTGGATGACAGTTTCTCGTTCGAGGCCTTCCGGGCCGGCCTGAAGGCCAGCCGCACGCCCATCAAGCAGTTGCTGCTGAACGGCAGCGTGGTCGTGGGCGTGGGCAATATCTATGCGTCCGAGGTGCTGTTCATGGCGCGCATCGCGCCCACGCAGCCGGCCTGCGAGGTCGGGCCGCGCAAGGTGCGCCGGTTGTTCGAGGAGATCCGCCGCGTGCTGGCCCTGGCGGTGGAGCAGGGCGGCACGACGCTGCGCGATTTCTCCGCGCCCGATGGCATGGCCGGCCACTTCCAACTGCATGCCAAGGTCTATGGCCGCGAAGGCCTGCCCTGCACGCATTGCGGCTCGCCCGTGCAAATGCTGCGCCAGGGGCAGCGCAGCACCTACTTCTGCGCGCGGTGCCAGAAGGCGGGATGATCGCTTCAAAAAACGGAGCGAATTCTCAACGTCTCGTAACGCCTGTTGCGGCTGCATTGCGGCAGGTCCCGCGAAGCATTTGCAAAAAGCGCCTGTTTCTTCAAATTTCAGGCACCAACCGCCGCAGATTGGTGGTGAAATATTGTTTCATTTGTAAATAAACGATATTTTGTCCTTAATCCCCCCGCTCCAGGGGCCGGCCTTGGGGCGCCGCAGCAGGCAAAACGGGGCGACGGTGCTATATTTTGAAGAGAACAGGCATAACGCTTGCGACGCAATGTCGAGGCGATCACTAGGCATCGGCAGACATTGGCGATGCAATGGCGGGGGAAACACGTGGGACCATCATTCAACGAGCAATTCGACCAGCACGGCGCATGGCGCCGCGGCTTTGCGCAGCAATTGCATGCGCTGCGCGAATGGCTGCAGTCCCAGGAGCTGCTGGATGTCGCGGTGCAGGAGCGGCTGCAGCGGCTGGAAGCCCAGGTGCGTGGCGACAAGGTCATGGTGGCCTTCGTGGCCGAGTTCTCGCGCGGCAAGTCCGAGCTGATCAATGCGGTCTTCTTCGCCCACTATGGCCGCCGCCTCATGCCGGCCAGCGCAGGGCGCACGACCATGTGCCCCGCCGAGCTGGGCTGGGAAGCCGAGCTGCAGCCCAGCCTGCGCCTGCTGCCCATCGATACGCGCGAATCGCTGGAAAGCCTGGGCCAGTGGCGCGCCCGTCCCGAGGCCTGGCTGCAGCTGCCGCTCGACGTGAACAATGCCCAGCAGATCGCCGACACGCTGGCCAAGGTGGCCGAAGTGCGCAAGGTTTCCGTGGAACTGGCGCGGACCTGGGGCTTCTGGCATGACGAGGACCAGGGCGGCAATCCCTTCGTGGATGAGCAGGGCCTGGTAGAGGTGCCCATGTGGCGCCATGCGCTGATCAACATGCCCCACCCCCTGCTCAAGCAGGGGCTGGTGATTCTGGATACGCCCGGCCTGAATGCCGTGGGCGCCGAGCCCGAGCTGACCGTCAACCTGATCCCCCAGGCCCATGCCGTGGTCTTCGTGCTGGCGGCCGATACCGGCGTGACCAAGTCCGATCTGGCCATCTGGCGCGACCATGTGCTGCCGCCCGATGTGGCTTCGGGCCAGCATGCGCTGGCCGACTCCCGCCTCGTGGTGCTCAACAAGATAGACACGCTCTGGGACAGCCTGAGTTCCGCGTCGCAGGTGCAGGCCCAACTGCAGCGCCAGCGCCAGGAGTCGGCACAGATGCTGGGCCTGCCCATGGAGCGGGTGCTGCCCGTGTCGGCGCAAAAGGGCCTGGTGGCCAAGGTCTCCAGCAACGATGCGCTGCTGCAGGCCAGCGGACTGCCCGTTTTCGAGAACATGCTGGCCGAGGGCATCATGGGCCAGCGCCAGAAGGTGCTGCAGACGGCCGTCAGGGCCAATGTGCAGCAGTTGCAGGTCGAGGTGGAGCGCGTGCTCAACATCCGCCGCCGCGACCTGGACGACCAGATGGCCGAGCTGCGCAGCCTGCGCGGCAAGAATGCCAGCGTCATCGCCTCCATGCGCCACCGCATCGAGAGCGAGCAGCAGGATTTCGATGCCAGCGCCGCCAGGATCCAGGCCGTTCGGCTGGTGCACATGCGCATGCTGCGCGACATCTTCCGCCAGCTGGGCTCCAGCGCGCTCAAGCAGGAACTGGTCGATCTCAAGGATGCGCTGGAGCAGCGCGGCCTGAAGCTGGGCGCCCGCAAGGTCTATGCCGAAACCTTCGAGCGCCTGCGTACCGTGGCGACCCGGGCGCAGGCGCAGGCCGGAGAGATCCAGTCCATGCTAGGCGCGACCTTCAAGGAACTCAATGCCGAGTTTGGCTTCTCGCTGCAGGCTCCGGCCCAGCTGGAACTGGCCGAGTTCGGCGGCGACCTGCAGCGCATCGAGGCCAGCTATACCCAGTACCTGGGCCTGGGTCATGCGCTCAGGCGCAGCAATCCTGCGTTTGCGCAGCGCCTGATCAAGGCGCTGGCGATGCGGTTGCGCACGGTGTTCGAGTCTGCGGCCAACGACGTGGACATGTGGAGCAAATCCGCCACGGCCCAGCTCGATGCCCAATTGAAGGAGCGCAAGCGCAGCTTTGCCCGCCGCATCGAAGCGGTGGACCGCATACAGAATGCGGCCTCGGGCCTGGTGGAACGCATTGCCGAGATCGAGACCGCTGACGAACAGCTCACGGCCTTGCAGCTGCAGCTGGGGCAGGCCACCATGGAACTGCTGCAACCCCTGTCGCCCACGCCTGCCTTCCCCGGCCTGGCAAAGGCTGCACAGGAAACCTCACTGACTGCTTGATATCTTGACCTTTCCCTCGATTGCCACGCCCGTCGTGCAGTGGCAGGCGTCGCATGGACGCAATCACCTGCCCTGGCAGCAGACGCGCGATCCCTACCGCGTCTGGCTCTCCGAAATCATGCTGCAGCAGACCCAGGTGAGTACCGTGCTGGGCTACTACCAGCGCTTTCTCGATGCCTTCCCCGATGTCGCCAGCCTGGCGGCCGCACCGCAGGACGCGGTGCTGGCGCTGTGGAGCGGCCTGGGCTACTACAGCCGTGCGCGCAACCTGCACCGCTGTGCCCAGGCCGTGGTCGAGGACTGGGGTGGTGCCTTTCCCGGCAGGGCCGAGGATCTGGCCACGCTGCCGGGCATAGGCCGGTCCACGGCGGGCGCCATCGCCTCCTTTTGCTTTTCCGAGCGTGTGCCCATCCTCGATGCCAACGTGCGGCGCGTGCTCACACGCGTGCTGGCTTTCGATGCGGATCTGGCTGTTGCCAGGAATGAGCGCGAACTGTGGGACCTGGCCCAGCAGCTGTGCCCCACCGAGGGCCTGCAGCAGGCCATGCCCCGCTATACCCAGGGCCTGATGGACCTGGGTGCCACCATCTGCACGCCGCGCAAGCCCAGCTGTCTGGTCTGTCCGCTGCAGCCGCAGTGCCGCGCGGCGCGCTTTGGCAATCCCGAAAACTATCCCGTGCGAACGCGCAAGCTCAAGCGCAGTTCCGAGGCCTGGTGGCTGCTGATCGCCGTGGACGGGCAGGGCCGCGTCTGGCTGGAGCGCCGTCCTCAGCAGGGCATATGGGCAGGGCTTTATGCGCCGCCCGTGTTCAACGGGCGCGAGGCGCTGGAGCAGGCGGTGGCACAGCACTGGCCGGGAACGGCGCTCCTGGACTGGACCGATCTGCCTGCCTTCCTGCATGTGCTCACCCACCGCGATCTGCACCTGCATCCGGTGCGCGTGCGCGTGCGCGTGCAGGGCGGCGGCCTCGATGCCGCCACGCCGGACGGCCAGGGCTGCTGGGCCGATGCCGGAGCCTGGGCCGACATGGGCCTGCCAGCCCCGGTACGCAAGCTGCTGGATGCGCAATTTGCGGGCTGAGGCCACGGCCGGCCCGGCTGGCTAGAACCTGCGGCGCGGCAGCAGCAGGGCGCATCGCAGCAGCATCCAGGCCAGCCACTGTTCCCGTGCGCCGGGCGTGCGCCTGGCGCGTGCGGTGGCGTCGGCAATGTGCAGGCGCAGGGAGCCAAGGGCATGGCGGTCCCCGCTTTGCACGGCCTGTTGCCAGGCCTGCTCGCAGCGCTGGCGCTCCAGCGCCTGATTGTCCGGGCTGCGGATATCGCTGATGGCGGTGATGGTGCTCATGGCTGCAGCGCTCCCACGGTGGGTGGGGTGCCCGCGCCTTCACCTGAGCGGTCGCCATCCTGCCGGCCGAAGGCATACCAGTCCACATGCCGCGTGCAGACCATGATCAGGGCCAGCACCGCGAACAGCGCGATCGATCCCACGATGAGCGCGCTTTGCTCCAGTTGCAGCAGCACGTACAGCAGGCCGTAGAGTGCGGCGATGCCCGCCGCAAACGGCAGGCCGCGGCGCAGGCTGCCCAGGATGTGGCTGGCGTAGTAGGCCAGCAGCAGCACGCAGGCCGAGGCGGCAATGCCGTAGGCGCTGGCAAATCCCATGTGCTCCGACAGGCTGATCAGCAGCAGAAAGAAGCTGCACAGCGCCGATCCCACCAGCAGGTACTGGATGGGATGCACGCGCAGCTGCTTGAGCACCTCGAACAGGCCGACGGCCACGAAGGTCAGCACCACGAAGAGCAGGCCGTACTTGGTGGCGCGGTCGCTCAACGAGTAGGCGTTGATGGGGTCCACGAAGTCCGTATCCAGCGATTCCAGGCAAGGGCCGCTGTTGGGGGCATGGGCGGTGGCCGCGTATTCCTCCATGTCGCGGCGGCCGGGCTGGCACAGCGGCTGCTGGTCAGTGAAGGCCTGGCGTGCGGACGAGGCCAGGGCCGAGAGGTTCCAGCTGGCTTCGAAGCCCTTGGCGCTGATCTCCCGCCGGTTGGGCAGAAAGCTGCCACCGAACGAGGGATGGGGCCAGTCGGCCGACAACTGGACCTGGCTGTGGCTGCCCAGCGGCACGAAGGCCAGCTTTTCGGTGCCCACCAGTTCCAGGGCAATCTTCAGTTCAAGGGGCCCGTCCTTCTTGAGCAGGGCCGGCGCCAGTTCCGCCTGCAGGCCCTGCGAATAGCGCTCCAGTGATGTGCCGGGGCCCACGTCCAGGCTCTTGCCATCGGCTTCGATGGTGGCCGAGCGTATGCCGCGCGGATCGGTGAGCGACAGCGCCACCCGCAGTGCGCCGCAGCGCACGGTCTGGTTGGCCGCCGTGTCGATGGAGGGCCTTTCCAGGTACTGGGCGGCGTTCGTGAAGCTGGCGCTGATGCTGTCCTGCATGGCATAGGTGCTGACCTGGTGCAGGCCGCGCGAGCGCTCCTCCATGCGCGCCGTGGCCTGGTGGCGCAGTTGGTCGGGCAGCAGCATGCGCTGGAACTGGCGCGTGGTCCATTCGGTCTTGCTGCCTTTTTCCAAGCCCGTGGTCTCGGTGCAGTTTTGCACCAGCACCGGGCCCATCAGCGTCTGGCGGCCAGCCAGGCTGGCGACCACGCCCTGCACGGCGTTGTCGCGGTTGCGTATGCGGTCCCGCACCACGTCGTGTATCAGGCCCAGGCCCAGCATCAAAAGGCCCAGCATGACCAGCAGGGCCACGCCTTTGGCAAGCAGTCGGTTCTTCATTCCACATCCCGTTCGTTGATCGTGGACGCAGTCTGGGCGGTGGCTGTGTGGCCGGAATGAAGTGTGTGAAGCGGGTGTGAAGTCGGATTCGCAGGGCCGATAGGGGGTGGGCGTCAGTGTGCCCGCAGTGGCCAGTTCAGCGTGACACGCAGCCCGGGGTGGGCGTTGGTGGCCTGCATGCTGCCGCCGTGCAGCAGCATGATGCGCAGCACGATGGACAGGCCCAGTCCCGTGCCGCTGCGCTCCCCGTTGGGGCGGGGGGTGGTGAAAAAGCGCTCGCCCAGCCGGCCGAGTAGCGCCTCGGGCACGCCGGGGCCGTGGTCGCGCACGCTGACGCGGCCGGGCTCCAGGTCCACGTGGATGCTGCTGCCCTCGGGGGCGAAGTCGATGGCGTTGCTGAGCAGGTTGCTCAGGGCCAGCACCACCAGGTCCTGCTCCCAGGGGCCACTGCTGTCCTGGCCTTGCAGAACCAGCTGGATGCGGCGCTGGTGCGCTGCGCTGTGGACTTGCGCCATTGCCTGTTCGGCACAGGCCTGCAGGCTGCAGGCCGTGTGCGCGTGCAGGGCGCGGCGCTGCTCCAGCTGGCTCAGGCGCAGCAACTGGTCCACGAGGTTTTGCAGGCGCTGGCACTGGTCCACCACCTGGCGCGCGAACAGTTCGCGGTCGGCCGGGGGCAGGTCTTCCTGCAGCAGCTCGCCTGCGCCACGGATGGCAGCCACGGGGCTCTTGAGCTCGTGCGTGAGGGCGCGCACATAGCCTTCGATGTAGTCGCGCCCTTCCAGGCGGCTGCGCATGTTCTCCATGGCGCGGGCCAGTTCGCCCAGCTCGCCGGGCATGCGCGGGGCTTCGGGCATGGGGGGCGCCGTGGTGGGCGAGGCGGCCTCGTTGAGCGTGGGCGCCTGTACCTGCTGGGCATAGCTGCGCAGGCGCCGCACATGGATGACCAGCCACCAGGTGACGGCAAAGCCCACGCCGGCCGACAGCAGCAGGAACAGCAGGCCGCCGCGCAGCATCTTGCTTTCCGCGCTGTCCACGATCTTCTGCACCGAGTGGGCGGGCTTGGAGGCGGTGAGCACGCCCGCCACGCGGCCATCGAGCATGATGGGTGCCGAGACATACATGACGCTGCTGGCCTCGTCGTTCTGCACCTCGCGCGTGGTGCGTGCGCCGTATTCGCCGCGCAGCGTGCGGTACACGTCGCGCCAGCGCGAGTAGTCGGCGCCCTGGTCCAGCCCGGCGGAGTCGAACAGCACCAGGCCCTTCTGGTCCGTGACGGTGACGCGCATGTCCAGGCTGGTCTTGCGCGTGTCCCAGATCCAGACCTTGACGGTCTGGTTGGCATAGGCCTGCATGTGGTGCGCGAAGCGGCTGTCCGCAGGGCTTTGCTGCAGCACGCCGCTGGCCATGTCGTCGCTGGCCAGCGCGGCCAGGGCGTAGGCGGTCTCGACCAGCGTGTCCTCGGTCACCTTGCGCACGCTGGGCTTGACCTCGACCATGAAGACGCGCAGCACGAAGAATGCGGCCAGGCCGTTGATGACGAAAAAGGCGAAGAACAGCCGCAGTCCGAGGCGCATGGCGTGCTGCGGTGGCTCAGCCCGGCAGCGTCAGGCTGTAGCCCATGCCGCGGTGGGTGGTGATGAAGTCCTGCTGCGGCGCCTGGGCGCGCAGCTTGGCGCGCAGGGTCTTGACGTGCGTATCCACGGTGCGGTCCGTGCTGTCGCTGTCCTGGCCCCAGATGCTGTCGAGGAGGAACTCGCGGCTGAGGATGCGCCCGGGGCGCTCCAGCAGGCAGCGCAGCAGCTGGTACTCGCGCCGCGTCAGCTCCAGGGGCACGCCCTGCATGCGCACGCGCTGGCCTTGCGTATCGATGCTGAACAGGGCATCGGCCGGCGCTGCGCTGGCCGTTGGCGCGGGCTGCAGGCGCTGCGCACGGCGCAGCAGGGCGCGGGTGCGGGCCACCAGCTCGCGCGGGCTGAAGGGTTTGGTCAGGTAGTCGTCGGCGCCCAGCTCCAGGCCCAGCACGCGGTCCATTTCCTCGCCGCGTGCGCTGAGCACCAGCAGCGGCACGGCGGCGCCGGCCTGGCGCAGCTCGCGGCACCAGTCCAGGCCGTTGCCATCGGGCAGGCCCACGTCCAGCAGCAGGGCATCGGGCGGCTGCGCCCGCCATTGCGCGCGTGCATCGGCCAACTGCAGGCAGTGGCGCACGGCAATGCCGTCACGCTCCAGCGCATAGCAGACGGTGCGCGCGATGGCGGGGTCGTCCTCCACGAGCAGCACGCGCGGAGCGTTCGTCATCGGCAAGCCTTGCATCGCAGTGTTCCGGAGGCGGGGCCTGGCGCTCAGACGTCGTGCGCAAGCAAGTCGGCAGGCTTGAGCGTGGGCCGGCTGTCCAGCGAGCGGTGCCGGCACAGCGTGGGCCAGCGCGGGGCGAAGTGCCGCGCCAGTTCCTCGACCAGGAAGACCGAGCGGTGCTGGCCCCCGGTGCAGCCGATGGCCACGGTGACATAGCTGCGGTGGTTGCTGGCCATCATGTCCAGCCAGGACTCCAGGAACTGCTGGATGTCGCGGCGCATCTGGTCCACGCCGGGCTGCTGGCGCAGGAACTCGGCCACGGGCGCGTCCATGCCGGTCAGCGGGCGCAGCTGGGGTTCGTAGTGCGGGTTGGGCAGCATGCGCACATCGAACACATAGTCGGAATCCGAGGGCAGGCCGTGCTTGAAGCCGAAGGACTGGAAGACCAGCGTCATCTGGCCCACCGGGGCCGCAATCAGCTCCTTGATATAGCTTTGCAGCTGGGACGAGCGCAGGTGGCTGGTGTCGATGACGTGCGACTTCTCGCGCAGGTCGCCCAGCAGTTCACGCTCGGTTTCTATGTCCTGCACCAGGGCGCGGCGGCCTTCGGCGACCGGCCCCTGCGACAGCGGATGGCGGCGCCGGGTTTCGGAGAAGCGCCGCACCAGGGTGCCCGTGGTGGCGTCCAGAAAGACCAGGTGGGGCACGACGCCCTGGCGCTGCAGCCGTTCCAGCTGACCGGGCAGGTGGGGCAGTCCGCCGGCGCTGCGCGCATCCATGGCGATGGCCACCTTGTTGCTGTGGCGGCCGTGCTCCAGTTCGACGAAGGCGGACAGCAGCTCGGGGGGCAGGTTGTCCACGCAGTAGTAGCCGGCATCCTCCAGCGCATGCAGGGCGACGGATTTGCCCGATCCGGACATCCCGGTGATCAGCACGATCTCAAGCGACATGGCATCAGCCTCCATTGGTGTTGCGCGCGCCGTTGGCCGCGCGTCCCGGCTTGGACCGTGTGCGGTCGGCATCGGACTGTGGCCGCTGCCGGCCGGCCCGTCGCGGGGGTGGGCGGGGCGCGGGTGCCTGGCGCGCCATGGCCAGCATTTCGCGGGCATGGGCCATCGTGGTTTCGGACTGTCGCTCGCCACCCAGCATGCGCGCCAGCTCGGCCTCGCGTGCGGCGCTGTCCAGCGGCTGCACGGTGCTGAGCGTGCCTTGCCTGGCGCGCTGCTTGGCCACCAGGTAGTGCTGGTCGGCGCAGGCGGCAACCTGCGGCAGGTGGGTGACGGACAGCACCTGCCGCGATCGGCCCAGTGCGTGCATGAGGCGGCCCACGGTCTCGGCGACGGCGCCGCCCACGCCCGAGTCCACCTCGTCGAAGATCAGCGTGCCGGCCTCGCCCAGCTCGCTGGTGGTCACGGCAATCGCCAGCGAAATGCGCGACAGCTCGCCGCCCGACGCCACCTTGGCAATCGGCTTGGGACTGGCGCCCGGGTGGCCGGCAACCAGAAAGGCCACGCTGTCCACGCCAAAGGCACCAGGGGAGTCGGCCGTGGACAGGGCGGCCTCGAACAGGCCGCCTTCCATGCCCAGGCCTTGCATGGCCTGGGTGATGGCGCGCGACAGGCGTGGCGCGGCCAGGGCGCGTTGCTGCGACAGCACCCGGGCGCTTGCCTGGTAGTGCTGCTGCGCCGATTGCTCGGCAGCATGCAGGGCCTCGATGTCCACGGCGGCGTCCAACTGCTGCAGTTCCTGGCGCCATCCGGCCAGCAGCGCCGGCAGTTCATCGGGTGTGCGGCGGTAGCGGCGCGCCAGCTGCATCCACAGCGATAGGCGCTCATCGAGTTCGGCCAGGCGCTCGGGGTCCAGGTCGGCGCGGCGCAGATAGCTTTGCAGCGAATGGCGCGCATCCTGCGCCTGGGCCATGCATGAGGCCAGCACGTCGGCAATGTTCTGGAAGTCGGGCTCCAGGTGTTCCTGGTTCTGGATCAGGTGGCTGGCGCGGCCCAGCGGAGTGATCACGCCGGCCTCGTCGTCCTCCAGCATCTGCAGCGTGGTCTGGGCGGTGTCGATCAGCGTCTGGGCATGCGACAGGCGCGTGTGCTGGGCATTGAGCTCGTCCCACTCGTCGGCCTGCGGGGCCAGCTTGTCGAGTTCGGTGATCTGCCACTGCAGCCGCTCGCGCTCGCGCTGCAGGCTGTCCTGGGCGGATTGCGCATGCTGCAGCGCCTGCCGGGCCTGGGACCAACGGCTCCAGCAGCCCTGGACCTCGCGGCTGTCGATGCCGGCATAGGCATCGAGCAGCGCGCGCGCCGCATCGGGCCGCGTGAGGCTTTGCCAGGCATGCTGGCCGTGAATGTCGATGAGCTGCTCGCCCAGGGCGCGCAGCTGCGTGGCCGTGGCTGGTGTGCCGTTGATCCAGGCGCGGCTGCGGCCCTGGGTGTCCACCGTGCGCCGCAGCAGCAGGCTGCTGTCCTCGCAGGCCAGGCCTGCGGCCTCCAGCCAGGGGCGCAGCCGCGCGCAGCCGTCGAACTCCACGCAGATATCGGCCTGGGTGCAGCCTTCGCGCACCACGTCGGCGTCGGCGCGGGCGCCCAGGGCCAGCTGCAATGCGTCGATCAGTATGGATTTGCCGGCGCCGGTCTCGCCGGTCAGCACGGTGAAGCCCGCATGCCAGTCCAGATCCAGGGCCTGCACGATCACGAAGTCGCGCAGAACGATGCGCTTGAGCGCCATGGTCAGGCGCCTCCCTCGTTCCAGCCCAGTTTCTTGCGCAGCGTGGCGAAGTAGTTCCAACCCTTGGGATGCAGAAAGCGCACGCTGTGGTGGGCGCGGCTCACGAGGATGCGGTCGCCATGCTGCAGCGAGGCCAGGGACTGCATGTCGAAATTGGCGCTGACATCGCGCCCGGCCACGACTTCGATCGTGACCTCGTTGGCATCGGACAGCACGATGGGGCGGTTGGACAGGTTGTGCGGCGCAATGGGTGCCATCACCCAGGCGGGGATGGAAGGGTGCATCATCGGCCCGCCGGCGGACAGCGCATAGGCCGTGGAGCCCGTGGGCGTGGCCACGATCAGGCCGTCGGCGCGCTGGTTGGAGACAAAGCGGCCGCCCACCTCGATGCGCAGCTCCACCATGCCCGAGGTGCCGCCGCGGTTGACCACCACGTCGTTCATGGCCAGGGCCTCGAACACGCACTGGCCGTCGCGGATCACGCGGGCGCACATCAGGGGACGCAGGTCCTCCTCGTATTCGCCCTGCAGCATGGGCGTGAGCGTGGCCTCGAAGTCCTCCAGCGCGATGTCGGTGACAAAGCCCAGGCGGCCCTGGTTCACCCCGATCAGGGGCGTTCCGTATTGCGCCAGGTGCCGGCTCACGCCGAGCATGGTGCCGTCGCCGCCGACGACCAGGCCCAGGTCGCAATGCCTGCCCAGGCCATCGACATCGAGGGTGGGGTAGTCTGTGAGCCCTGCGTGCAGGGCCGATTGGGTATCAAGCACGACTTCGCAGCCCTGGCGCCTGAGGAAGTCCGCAATGCGCTCAAGCGCGTTGCTGGCATTCTCGGACGGGGCGCTTGCGCTGGGAGCGTGGTACTTCCCGATCAAGGCAACGTGGCGAAACGTGGACGTCATTTCTGGAAATTACATCATTAAAATCATCACATGCTCGACGAACGTGCCAAGTTGTTGCTCAAAGCGCTGATCGAGCGTTATATCGCTGACGGCCAGCCTGTGGGCTCGCGAACCCTGTCGCGTGCGTCGGGGCTTGAATTGTCGCCTGCCACGATACGCAATGTGATGGCTGACCTCGAAGACCTGGGGTTGATCATCAGCCCGCACACCTCGGCGGGCCGCATTCCGACCGCCCGGGGCTACCGGCTGTTCGTGGACACCATGCTCACGGCAGACCGTGCCGATATCGTGACGCCCGAGCTCGCGCCCGAGCAGCCGCAGAAAGTCATCGCCAACGCCGCCAACCTGCTGTCCAGCCTTTCCCAGTTTGTGGGCGTGGTGCTGGTGCCGCGCCGCACCTCGGTGTTCAAGCACATCGAATTCGTGCGGCTGTCGGAGCGGCGCTTTCTGGTCATCATCGTATCGCCCGACGGTGACGTGCAAAACCGCGTCATCTTCACCGACGTGGACTACTCGTCCTCGCAGCTGATCGAAGCCTCCAACTTCCTCAACAGCCACTACGCGGGCCTGGCCATGGAAGAGGTGCGCGAGCGCCTCAAGGGCGAGGTGGAGCTGCTGCGCGGCGAGGTGGCCACGCTCATGCAGGCGGCCGTCAACATCGGCACGGAGGCCATGACCAGCGCCCAGGAGGACGTGGTCATCGCGGGCGAGCGCAACCTGCTGTCGGTCAGCGATTTCTCCAGCGACATGGGCAATCTGCGCCGCGCCTTCGACCTGTTCGAGCAAAAGACCCAGATCCTCAGGCTGCTGGATTTTTCCAGCCAGGCGGAAGGCGTGCGCATCTACATCGGCGGTGAAAGCCAGGTCGTGCCCTTCGAGGAGCTGTCCGTGGTCAGCGCGCCCTACGAGCTCGACGGCAAGGTGGTGGGCACGCTGGGCGTGATCGGGCCCACCCGCATGCACTACGACCGTATGATCCAGATCGTGGACATCACCTCCAAGCTCGTCAGCAATGCGCTGAGTCACAAGCGCTGAGTCCTGCGGGTTAGGCTCTACAATAGTTGTTTGCCATGGCCTGCATCCGTGCTGCCTTGGTGAATCAGGGGCCTTAGCTCATGCTTGGTTAGAGCAGCGGACTCATAATCCGTTGGTGCCCAGTTCGACTCTGGGAGGCCCTACCATCCATTGGTATGAAAAGCCTGCCGCCTTTCCGGGCGGCAGGCTTTTTTGCTGGGCGCACGGCATGCCGCATGGCATGCCTCGCCCGGTTGCCGGGGAATGCGGCTGCCGGGTTTTTTGCAGAAATATGGCGCTTTTGTCCGGGAGCCCCAAAACCCGCTGCTACAATGCGAAGCGTTGCGGCTGTAGCTCAGCTGGATAGAGTACTTGGCTACGAACCAAGGGGTCGTGGGTTCGATTCCTGCCAGCCGCACCAAAAAACGCAAAGCCCTGAAGTTGAAAGACTTCAGGGCTTTTTCGTTTTTCGCATCCGCATCCCTGGGATGCCAGTCAGGCCTGTTCCGCTTTCGGCAGCACGATGCTGAAGGCGCTGCCCTGGCCGGGCGTGCTTTCTATCTCAAGCTGCCCACCATGTCGGGCGGCCACGGTGCGCACGAAAGCCAGGCCCAGGCCCACGCCGTCGAGGTGCTGGTGATGGTCCAGGCGCTCGAACGGCTGGCTCAGCCGGGCGACGGCCTTCCCATCCATGCCGGGCCCGTGGTCCCGGATGGTGATGCGGCAATGGCCTGCGTCCTGCCGCAGCAGGCATTGCACCGTGGCGGGGTTTGCCTGATCTGCGCGCGCTCCGTATTTGATGGCGTTGCCGATCAGGTTGACGGCCGCGCGGTGGAGCATGCCCGCATCGCCCAGCACGGGGCATTCCTGTTCGGGCAGGTGGAACTCCAGCTGCACATGGGCCGCAGAGGCCTGGGCCCAGCAGCTTTCCACGGCCTGGTCCAGCACCAGGCCAAGGTCCAGCCGTTCCCGGCGCAGCGCCTGCTGCTGGGCGCGTGCCAGGTGCACGAAATCGTCGGCCAGCTGCAGGGAGGCCTGGGCATAGCCTTCGATGCGCGGCAGCAGGAGGCCGAGGTCGGGTGCCTGTACGGCGCCGCGCTGCATCTCCAGCAAGGTGATGATGGATGCCACGGGCGCACGGATGTCGTGCGAGATGAACTGCATGGCCTGGTCGCGCTGGGCCTGGGCGCTGCGCAGATCGCTGATATCGACCAGGGTGATCAGCCAGCCCGTGGTGGGCGGTGCATCGAAGGTCTGGGTCAGCAGCATCAGGCTGCGTCCCATGGGGTCGCGCCCCTCGCTGCTGGGCGGCAGGCCGTGGGTGGCAAGTGCCTCGGGCGTGAGCAAGGGCTGGCCGGCAGATGCGCCGACTGCCGTGTCCAGTGCCCGCAGACCATCGAGCAGCCGGGGCAGGGCATCGCCGGCCCTGAGGCCATGCCCCAGGCTGCGCGCATAGGCGTGGGCTGCGGCATTGGCCAGCAGCACATGGCCCTGCCGGTCGCAGACAAAGGTGGGCGAGGGCAGCTGGCGCAGGCTTTCGCTGACGAAATGGTGCAGGGCGCGCAGTTGGCGCGAAGCCTGCTCCACGGCCGCGATGCGCTGGTCCAGCAGATCGCCGCCCAGACGCAGCGCGGTGGGCAGGCCCTGCCCCTGCAGGTCACGCAGCTCCAGTGCCAGAAAGCGCGCGGCGGCGCGCAGGCGCAGCCAGCTCCATAGCGGATAGGCCAGGGCCAGGCCCAGCAGGCCGGCTGCAGGCGCCGTCTGCACCTGCCACAGGCGCGGTGCAAGCCCGGCCAGCGAAAGGCAGGCCAGGGCCAGCAGCGCGCAGGCCAGCATGCCGCCCGACGGGCCCAGCCAGGCCAGGGCCAGCAGGGCCAGCAGCACGGCTGCCGCATTGAGCGCGCGGTTGAGCGTGGCCGACGCGGGATGCACATGCGAGCCCTGCAGGCTGCCGTTGAGCACATGGGCCAGCATCTCCACGCTGGAGATGGGCCGCGCGCTGGTGCCCAGCGGTGCGGTGAAGCGGCTGCCCAGGCCGGTGGCCGTCGTGCCGATGAGCACGTATTTGCCGCGGAATGCCGCTGCAGGAATGCGGCCGCGCAGCACGTCGATGTAGGAATAGGTGGTGAAGGGCGAGCGGTCCCTGGCGCCTTGCTCCGGCCTGGCCTGTGCAAAGGCAATGATCTCCTGCTGGCGGCGTTGCCAGGAGGGCGAGTCGGGGTCCATGGGCGGCACGGGCTCCGGGCGGGCGCATGCGCGGCCGTTCTCGCCCACGCAGTGCAGGGCCAGCGCCATGTGCCACCAGGGCTGCTGCGCACTGCCTTCGATGGCATGGAAGCCGCGCACCGCGCCATCGGCGTCCACGGGCAGCTGGGTATGGCCCAGCGCCGCTGCCGCCTGTGCGAAGGCCGGCAGCGGGCCGCTGCCTGGCGCCACGGGCAAGACGGTGCGGCCGCTGCGCTGCAGAACGCGCGCCAGCAGCAGGTCGTCGCCGGGGTAGTCCAGGTCTTCCTCGCTGAGCATCACGTCCAGGCCTATGGCGCGCGGCGGTGCCTGGCTGATGCGTTCCAGCAGGCCGGCGTGCAATGCGCGACGCCAGGGCCAGCGGCCAATGGCGTCGATGCTGGCATCGTCGATGGCGACGATGACGATGTC
Organism: Delftia acidovorans NBRC 14950; assembly: GCF_001598795.1. Taxonomy (GTDB): domain Bacteria; phylum Pseudomonadota; class Gammaproteobacteria; order Burkholderiales; family Burkholderiaceae_C; genus Comamonas; species Comamonas acidovorans. The sequence goes on from NZ_BCZP01000001.1 coordinate 119,462, forward strand.
CTGCGATGCCTTGGGGCGGTGCAGCCAGCTGGCCGTGTCCTGGACGAAGCCGTTGATGCGGTCGAGCTGCCCGTCGCCGCTGAGCCAGAACACCAGGGACAGCAGGCCCGCCGCCAGCAGCAGCCAGTCCCGCCGCAGTCCACGGCCACGCGCAGGCGCTGGCTGCGCCGGCGTGGCGGGGCTGTCAGGCGGGGGCGGCTGGGTGGACAAGCGCGGTCAGGGAATGAACGGGCACGGCTACTGGCGCTGCAGGCGCTCTCCGTTGCCCGAATGCATCATCTCGCCGCTGGCATCGACGATCCAGCTGCCGGTGCGGAACTGGCGCGCGGCCGAGAAGTCGCTGCGCAGGCCGTTGGCATCCTCGATCTGCAGGCGCAGGTAGTAGCTGCCTGCGGGCAGCTCCTCGGTGCTCCATTGCGGCTGGTCGGTCCAGAGGTCCACCAGCGGCGCGGTGAACTCCTGGTCGCGCGCCACCATCACGTGGTAGCGCTGGCCGGGCTCGCCGCTCCAGCGGATCTGGCGGCTGCCTTCTGACGGGCCGTCACCCATCTGCAGCGCGCTGGCCGAGGGCTGGGGCGGAACGGCCGCCAGTTGCATGGCCTGGGCTGCGGCAAACGGGCCCTGGTCGGGCTGTCCATCGGCCAGCGTGCGAATGCTGGCGGCACGCCAGAGATAGCGTCCGGCCGGCAGGCGGGCCAGCGTGGTGGCGGGCAGTGTGCAGTCGTCCAGGTCGCGTGCATCGACGGCGGGCTCGGCAAAGCCGGCCTGCGCATCGGCAGAGACGACCTGGATGCGGTAGCGCGCGGCGCCCACGACCTGGGTGCATTGCAGGCTGGCGCGGCCCAGGCCCACGGTGGCGTCGGCCTGCGGTGATTCATACAGCGGCGGCACGGGATGGGCCTTGACGCGCAGGGCGCGGCGGCTGGCGGCGCCCGGAATGCCCTGGGCATCGATGCCGCGCAGGGACAGCACGTAATCGCCGTCCTCCACGCCCGCCAGGCGAAGCGGCGATGCCGTGGCCTGGAAACTGGCGCTGCGCAGCACCTGGGTCATGTCGGCATCGCGCGACAGCTGTAGCTGGTAGCGCACGGCGCCCGGCAAGCCGGGCAGGGGCAGGCTGATCCAGTTGGCGTCTTCCGCCAGCGCGGGCCACGCCGTGATGTCGGGCGCACCCAACATGGGGCGGGGCTCGCCTACGCGGCCATTGGCGGCCACGGCCACGCCCTGGCCCGGGCGCAGCAGCGCATCGCCAGTGTTCGCGCTTGAGGCGTCGGAGCCCACGGCGACGGTGCCTTCATCGACGGCGGCCGCCGTGCTGCCGGCGGCATCGGCCTGGACCAGGAAGCGGGTGCCGCGCACGCTGGTCGATGCAGCGGGCGTGCGGATCTCGAAGCGGCGCTGTGCGTTGCCGGGTTCGGGCGGCACCGAGGCCTCGACGCCGCCCTCGCGCAGGTCCAGTACGGACTGCAGGCTGCCGGCACGGCCCTTGCGGCGCATCTGGCGCAGCACCACATCGGACTGCGACTGCACGCGCACCAGGGAGCCATCGGCCAGGCGCACGGCGACGAATGCGTCCGGGGCCAGCTGCAGGCGCTCGCCTTCCTGCAGCGTCTGTCCCTTGCGCAGGGGCTGGCCCGCATCGTCTCCAGCCGCGCCCTGCGTATCGGCCAGGTGGTCCAGCGGGCGCGTGCTGCGCGCATCACCCTGCACGAACTCCACGGAGGCCACGGCGGCGCGCAGCAGACGCACGGGGATCTCCAGCACGGAGCCGGGCCGCAGGCGGTAGGGATTGGACACGCCGTTGTGCTGCTGCAGATCGGTCCACTGGCGGGCATCGCCCAGGTAGCGGGCCGCCAGCTGCTCCAGCGTGTCGCCGGCGACGACCCGGTGTGCCATCGTGTCGCCGTTGCGGGCCACGGGTTTGATCTGGGCCTGCGCGCCGCCCAGGCCCAGCAGGCCGAGAGCGGCCAGCATGCAGGCCCGCGATACGGGCCTGCTCAGGGCGGCAGGCATGTGTACGGTCATGATGCCTGCTGCAGCGCCTGCAGCGCTGCGTCGGGCACATCAAGGCGATAGCCATAGCCGTACACGGCACTGATGGCGTAGGGCTGTCCGGCGCGCAGGTTCAGCAGGGCGCGCAGGCGCGAGATATGCGTGTCCAGCGAGCGCGACTGCACTTCGGCGTTGTGCCCCCACACGGCTTCGCGCAGGTGCTCGCGCGAAAGCAGCCGGCCCTGGTTCTGGAACATGGTCAGGGCCAGCGTGTACTCGCGGTGCGTCACCTCGATGGGCTGGCCGTGCATTTCCAGGCTGTTGGTGGTGGTGAGGAACCGGTAGGGACCGAACTCCAGCACGCTTTGCGTGTTCACCGGATAGGCGCGGCGCAACAGGGCCGCCATGCGCGCGCGCAGTTCGGCATGGCGCACGGGCTTGACCATGAAGTCATCGGCGCCGCAGGACAGGCCCTCGACGATGTCGGCCTCTTCGCTGCGGTGGGTGATGATGAGGATGGGCAGCTCGCGGCTGACATGGCCACGCGCCCATCGCACCAGGTCCGTTCCTTCCATGTCCGGGAGGTGCCAGTCCACGATCAGCAGGTCGAAGCTCTCGCGGCGAAGCTCCAGTTGCAAGGCCGAGCCCGTCTGGTAGGTGTGGCAGCTGTGGCCCGTCTCCAGCGCGACCTGACGCAGCATCTCCAGTTGCAGCGGATCATCGTCCAGAGCAGCTATACGCATCCAAATGTCCTTTCACGCACGCGCCGCAATCCCGGCGCCGAGCCCGCGGGCAAGACTGCCCGCAAATAGGCGGTTTCTCAAGCGAAGCTTACCCTTACTCTGCGGCATCGCGCAGTTGCTGCAGGGCGGCCAGCACCAACTGGGGGTCTGCGGGCTGCAGCCGGGGCTGCAGTGCGGACAGGGCCGCCTCGCCTTCCCTTTGCAGCTGGCCGATGGCCTGGCCGGCTTCCTTGGGGGCGTCGAAGCCCAGGCTTTGCAGCAGCAACTGGCCGTCGGCGGCGACAAGCTTGAAGTAGAACTTGCCGTCGGCTTCGCGGTATTGCTTGAACTGGGGCAGGGCCTGCCTGGCGGCCTTGGCCTTGGCGGCCACGGGTGCCTGTGCCAGGCTGCGCAGGCCGACGGCCGAGCGCAGTTCGCGGATCAAGGGCAGGGTCTCGCGGCGGGCCTTGGCGGCGCCGGCCTGCAGGATGTCCTCCAGCTCGGCAGGGTGGGCCACCAGGTGCTCGTAGCGCTCGCGCATGGGGGCCAGCTCACGGTCGATGCGCTCGAACAGCTGCTGCTTGGCGTCGCCCCAGGCAATGCCTTCGGCGTACTGGCGGCGCAGCGCCTCGGTTTCCTCTTCGCTGGCAAAGCCCTGGTAGATCTGGAACAGGGCCGAGCCCTCGACTTCCTTGGGCTCGCCGGGCGTGCGCGAGTCGGTGGTGATGCTGCCGATGAGCTTGCGCAGCTGCTCGCGCGAGGAGAACAGCGGGATGGTGTTGTTGTAGCTCTTGCTCATCTTGCGGCCATCCAGGCCGGGCAGCGTGGCCACGTTCTCCTCGACCTGCGCCTCGGGCAGCGTGAAGAACTCGCCGCCGTAGATGTGGTTGAAGCTGGAGGCCATGTCGCGCGCCATCTCGATGTGCTGGACCTGGTCACGGCCCACAGGCACCTTGTGCGCATTGAAGGCGAGGATGTCGGCCGCCATGAGCACGGGGTACATGAACAGGCCGGCGGTCACGCCGTCATCGGTCTCGGTGCCGTCCGCATGGTTCTTGTCCACGGCCGCCTTGTAGGCGTGGGCACGGTTGAGCAGGCCCTTGCCGGTCACGCAGGTCAGCAGCCAGCACAGCTCGGGGATCTCGGGGATGTCGGACTGGCGGTAGAAGGTCACATGCTCGGGGTCCAGCCCGGCCGCCAGCCAGCTGGCCGCGATCTCGATGGTGGAGCGCTGCACGCGTGCCGGGTCCTGGCATTTGATCAGGGCGTGGTAGTCGGCCAGGAAGTAGAAGTTCTCGACCTCGCGCGAGCGGCTGGCCGCGATGGCCGGGCGCAGCATGCCGGCATAGTTGCCGAGGTGCGGGGTTCCGCTGGGAGTGATGCCGGTGAGGAAACGGATGGTGCTCATGACGGGAGGCTTCGACAGGCAAGAGAGAAAAACAGGGAGCCGCAGAGACAGCCGGTGGGCCGTTCTGCAGCGCGTTCAGCGCAGCAGCGCGATCAGCGGGGTCAGCGCGAAGTCGATCACGGCGTAGCCCAGGTCCATCAGCGGGCGCAGCCACAGGCTGCCGACCACGCCGGCGATGACCAGGCCCATGACGATGAAAAAGCCCCAGGGCTCGATGCGCGCCACCCACTGCGCCTGACGCCAGGGCAGCAGGCCGACCAGGATGCGGCCACCGTCCAGCGGCGGCAGCGGAAACAGGTTGAAGGCCCACATCACCAGATTGACCAGGATGCCGGCGCGGCACATTTCTATGAAGAAGCGCTCGCCCACGCTCGATCCCACCAGAACCACCAGCAGCACGCCCCACAGCAGGGCCTGCACGAAATTGGAGGCCGGGCCTGCCAGGGCCACCCAGATCATGTCGCGCTTGGGGTTGCGCAACTGGTCGAAGCGCACGGGCACGGGCTTGGCGTAGCCGAACAGAAAGGCGCCCGAGGTGGCGAAGTACAGCAGCAGCGGCATCAGGATGGTGCCGATGGGGTCGATGTGCTTGATGGGGTTGAGCGTGATGCGTCCCATCATGGCGGCCGTGTTGTCGCCGAAGTGGCGCGCGGCATAGCCGTGGGCTGCCTCGTGCACCGTGATCGCGAAGAGCACGGGCAGGGCATAGATGAGTACGGTCTGGATGAGGTTGGCGATGTCCACGGCGGGCATTGTCTCAGACGCTGGCCACCCTTGCCGCTGGCAGCCGCCAGAGCCCGTGCGCTGCGCTCTGGCCGCGTGGATATGGTGGTTTCCCGCAGATTGGCAATGCCCCATTCTGTGTTGCAAAATGAAACACCAATGAGATGGTTCCCTCAACAGGTTTTTCACCAAGGCCCTCGGGCCATATGTACAAGAGGTGGCACGTGGGCGTACTGGGCTTGGGCAGGCTGCCGATAGGCTGGCGGTTGGTGATTGCGTTCGGCGGTATCAATCTGCTGGTCTTCACGATGATGGCGGTCACGGTGTTTTCACTGGGGCAGGCCGAACAGGCGCTGGCGGCCGGGGGAGCGACCACGGTGGCCGAGCAGGCGCTGGTGCACACGCGCTGGTGGGTGCTGGGGCTGGGGGCTGCCGTTTGCGTGCTGGCCCTGGTGGCCTGGTTCAGCCTGCGGCGGGGAATCGTGCAGCCGCTGGGCCAGGCCATCCTGATTGCCGAGACCGTGGCGGCCGGTGATTTGAGCCAGGAGTTCTCGACCGAGCTGCAGGGCGACTTCGGCCGCCTGCTGGGCGCGCTGGGCACCATGGAGGACACGCTGACCGAGCTGGTCGGCCGCATCAAGCAGTCCACGGATTCCATCGGCCTGTCGGCCGGCGAGATCGACGCCGGCAACTCCGACCTGTCGCGCCGCACCGAGGCCCAGGTCTCGGCGCTGGCCCAGACGGCGGCCAGCATGGAGCAGCTCACCGCCACCGTGCGCCAGAACGCCGACCGCGCGCATTCGGCCAGCGGCCTGGCCGTCGATGCCTCGTCCACCGCCAAGCGCGGCGGGGCCGTGGTGAGCGAGGTGGTGCAGACCATGGAGGCCATCAGCGGCAGCTCGCGCAAGATCGTGGACATCATCCAGGTCATCGAAGGCATCGCCTTCCAGACCAATATCCTGGCGCTCAACGCGGCCGTGGAGGCGGCGCGTGCGGGCGAGCAGGGCCGGGGCTTTGCCGTCGTGGCCAGCGAGGTGCGCAGCCTGGCCGGGCGCTCGGCCGAGGCCGCCAAGCAGATCAAGGAACTGATCACCACCAGCGTGCGCCAGGTGGAAAGCGGAGCCGGCCTGGTCAACCAGGCGGGCGCCACCATGCAGGAAATCGTGGGCGCCGTGGGCCAGGTATCGGGCCTGCTGGGCGAAATGTCGCAGGCGCTGCGCGAGCAAAGCGAGGGCATCGCCCAGGTCAACGCCGCCGTGGGCCACATGGACAGCGCCACCCAGGAGAACGCAGCCTTGGTGCAGCAGGCCTCGCGCGCGGCCTCGGCGTTGAGCGAACGCGCCCAGGATCTGGAGCAGGCGGTGGGCGCCTTCAAGCTCGATGACGAGCCAGAGTCTGCGGCGGGTGCGGTGTTCTCGGCAGCGCAGGCCAGGCCCGCGCTGGCCCCGTCCGTTGCCGTGGCGCCCGCAGCAAGTTCGCCAAGGTCACCAAGTTCGCCAAGGTCACCAAGTTCGCCAAGGCCACAGCAGCGTGCGCCGACTCCTGCGGCCCGGTCGCTGCAGTCGCTGGAATTGGCGCAGCACTGATCTGCATCTCTCTCGTCAGCGTCCCTTCACAACACAAACGCCGGGCTTGCCCGGCGTTTGTCGTTCATGCGGTGCGGTGCATGGCCCCTGCCCGGGCCATCTTCGTCAGGCCATCTCAAGGCCCAGGGCGTCCAGGCTGCCCCTTCCCTGGCGCACCACGGTCGGCGGATTGCCCAGGGCCATGGGAACCAGGTCGATCACGGTGGTCGGCTCCGAAGGGCAGGCGCCTGCATCGACGATGGCGTCAAGCTCGTGGGGAAAGCGCTCCAGGATGGCGTCCGCGTCGTGCAAGGCCTCGGTCTCGCCCGGCGGAATCAGCGTGGTGGCGATCAGCGGCTCGCCCAGTTGCTCCAGCAGCAGCTGCGTGCCCTTGCGGTCCGGCACGCGCAGGCCGATGGTCTTGCGCGAGGGATGGCTCAGGCGCTTGGGCACTTCCTTGGAGGCTTCCAGGATGAAGGTATACGGCCCCGGCGTGGCCAGCTTGAGCAGGCGGTACTGGCGGTTGTCCACGCGCGCATAGCTGGACAGCTCCGACAGGTCGCGGCACAGCAGCGTGAGATGGTGCTTGTCGTTGATCTGCCGGATGCGGCGAAGCCGCTCCACCGCAGGGCGGTCGTCCAGATGGCAGACCAGCGCGTAGCTGGAATCCGTGGGAATGGCCAGGATGGCGCCCTGGCGCAGCATGTCGGCGGCCTGCTTGATGAGACGGGGCTGGGGATTGTCGGGGTGGGCTTCGAAGCGTAGGACCATGGTGTGCGTTGTTGGCGGGAGGAGCTCAGGCCAGCTGTATGCGCTCGCTCAGCAGTTCCCATACCGGCGTCAGCTGGCCCGGCAGGTAGGGCAGGTCGCCCAGATCGGTGTGCGATTCCTCGGGGCTGTGGAAGTCGCTGCCGCGCGATGCGGCCAGGCCGAATTCGCGCGCCATGTCGGCATAGATGGTGTATTCGCTGGGCCGGTGGCTGCCGGTGACGACCTCGACGCCCTGGCCGCCATGGGCCTTGAATTCGGAAAACAGCGCGTATTCCTCGTTGGCGGTGAGCGCGTAGCGGGCCGGATGGGCGATCACCGCCACACCGCCGGCCTGCGTGATCCAGCGCACGGCATCGGCCAGGCGGGCCCAGGTGTGGGGCACGTAGCCGGGATGGCCTTCGGTCAGGTAGTGGCGGAACACCTCGCCCGTGTCGCGGCAGCGGCCGGATTCCACGAGAAAGCGTGCGAAATGGGTGCGTGAGATCAGGCCGGGATTGCCGGCGAAGCGCAGCGCGCCTTCGTAGCTGCCTTCGATGCCGGCCAGCTCCAGCTGGCGGGCCATCTCGCGGGCGCGTGGGCCGCGCCCGTCGCGCGTGGCGTGCAGCCCTTCGAGCAGGGCGGGGTCGTCCGCGTCAAAGCCCAGTCCCACGATGTGCACGGTGGCACCTGCAAAGCTCACCGAGATCTCGGCGCCCGTCAGGTAGTCCATGCCGCAGGCGCGCGCGGCGGCGGCGGCGCGGTGCTGGCCGCCGACTTCGTCATGGTCGGTCAGCGCCCACAGCTGCACGCCCCGGGAGGCGGCGCGTTCGGCCAGTTGCTCCGGCGTCAGCGTTCCATCCGAGACCACGGAGTGGCTATGCAGATCGGCGTTCAGATAGGACTTGGGCACCGGTCCATTGTAGGTGTCGGTGCTTTTCCGAGCCGGGCAGTGCGGCTGGGGGACTTCCCTGAGTGCGGGTTAACAGGCCTCAATAGTGACGGATGCATGACGATGATCAGCCAGGCGCCGTCAAGGGTGGACAAGAATGGTTTCCGGAGCGATGGGCGGCAGGGGCGCCATGGCCTGGCTCCGGCATTGTTATAAAAAAGATCGGTTTTTCCATGAATCTGAATCAAATCACGGTCGCCCAGAAGCTGTGGGCCCTGGTGCTGGGACTGCTGGTGAGCATGCTGGTGGTCAACGGCGGCATCCTGGTCTATCTGCACGGGGTCAACGAGAAGATCAACACCGCTGTGATGACCGCGCAAAGCGGCGCCACGCTGGCGCGCGAGTGGCGGCATCTGACGCAGATGAGCGTGGAGCGCTCCATCGTCGCGGCCATGTCGCCCGACGAGACGCTGGCAGCGCAGCAGCGCGCGTTGATGAGCAAGGGCATAGAGCGCATCAACGTGCTGCAAAAGCAGGTGGGCGACCTGCAGCTGGGCACGCAGTCCAAGCAGGCGCTGGACGCCGTGGCGGCCGAGCGCCGCGAGACGCTCAAGGCCAACTCGGCGGCCCAGGAGGCGCGCAAGGCCAGCGATTTCGCCACCACGTTCGACATCGTTGAAAAGCAGCTGCGCCCGGCGGCCGAGCGCTACAACAGCGCGCAGGAAGCCTTCGTGCAGCAACTGGAGCGCCAAAGCGAGCTGGGGCGCGAGGAAGGCGTGGCCCATCGGCGCCAGGCGTACTGGATCGGTGCGCTGGCCAGTGCGGTCATCGTGGCCCTGGGCCTGTTCATGGGGGTGGCCATCATGCGGTCGATCACGCGGCCGCTGGACCAGGCCGTGGCCCTGGCCGACGGCATTGCCGCAGGTGACCTCACGGGCTCGGTGCAAAGCAACCGGGGCGATGAGCTGGGCCATCTGCTGGGCGCACTCAACGGCATGGCGCAGCGGCTGCGCGGCGTGGTGGGCGAAGTGCGCTCTGGCGTGGAGTCCGTGTCCACGGCCTCCAACCAGATCGCCAGCGGCAACCAGGACCTGTCCTCGCGCACCGAGCAGACAGCGGCCAATCTGGAGGAGACGGCGGCCAGCATGGAAGAGCTGACGGCCACCGTCACCCAGTCGGCCGACACGGCGCGCCAGGCCAACCAGCTGGCGGCCACGGCCGCGCAGGCGGCCGAGCAGGGCGGTGCCGTGGTGGCCCAGGTGGTCACCAGCATGCAGCAGATCACGGACAGCAGCCGCAAGATCGCCGACATCATCGGCGTGATCGACGGCATTGCCTTCCAGACCAATATCCTGGCGCTGAACGCCGCCGTGGAAGCGGCCCGCGCAGGCGAGCAGGGCCGGGGCTTTGCCGTGGTGGCGGGCGAGGTGCGTTCGCTGGCCCAGCGCAGCGCCGAGGCCGCCAAGGAAATCAAGCTGCTGATCACCACCAGCGTGGACAACGTGCAGTCGGGCTCCAAGCAGGTGGAGCAGGCGGGGCGTTCCATGGAGGAAATCGTCTCCAGCGTGCGCCGCGTCAGCGACCTCATCGGCGAGATCACGGCCTCGTCCACCGAGCAGCGCGACGGCATCGGCCAGGTCAACCAGGCCGTGACCCAGCTCGACCAGATGACCCAGCAGAACGCGGCCCTGGTCGAGGAATCCAGCGCGGCTGCGCTGGCCATGCAGGACCAGGCGCGGCGCCTGTCCGAGGTGGTGGCGGTGTTCAAGCTGGGGCAGGAGGGCAGCGCACTGGCGCCGGCCAGGGCACACGTGCCGGCCACCGCAGCGGCACGCCGGCCGGCATCTATCGGTGCAACCGGTGCAACTGCTGCGGTGCGCCCTGCGCCTGCGGCACCCGTACGTCCAGCGCCCGCCGTGCGCAATGCACCGGCGCCCCAGAAGATCCAGCAGCCCGTGGCGAAAGCCCCCGCCAGGACAGCGGCCAAGACAGGGGCGGACGACGACTGGGAGACCTTCTGACCGGGAGGAGCGGGGATGCAGGCCGGCGTGCAAGTCAGCGCCGGCCTGCAGGCCTTCGTCAGTTGCGCGGCTTGCCGTAGTCGGGCGAGCGCGGGCCTGGCAGCAGTCCGCGCTGCGCCATGGGCGACAGCAGGCGCTGGTTGGCGATGGAGGCGATCTGCACGCTGCGGTCGTTCATGGTGTCCAGGATCTGGTTGAGCAGTGCCGTCACCAGGATGCCGACCAGTCCGCCGCCTGAGCTTTGCCCTTCGGCGCTGGAGGCCGTGGCACTGCCATCCCACAGCTGGGTGCCGGTGCGCAGGTCCACCAGCCTGGCCTCCAGCGTGACCACGGAGGCGCTGCTGATCACCGCATAGCTGGTGCCGTAATTGCGGATGTTCAGGTACAGGGCCGCATCGGCGCCAAAGATTTCACGGAGCTTGGCCACGGGCAGTTCCTGGGCGTCGTCTGCGCTGACGATGCCGTTCTGGCGGAACATTTCCTCGGTGACAGCCACGGGCAGAACGTAGTAGCCGGCCTCGGCCAGCGGCAGCGTGATCTGGGACAGCACGCCCGCCGGTGCATTCACTTCCGGGGACTGGTTCAGCGCAGGCATGACCAGGATGGATGCAGGCTTGGATGCCCGCAGCGCCGCATAGTCATAGGGCGCGGTGGTGGCGCACCCGGTCAGCGCCACGGTCATGGCAAGAGCCAGGGTCTTGATGTGATCGGTCAGGCGCATGTCAATTCTTGCGGGCCGTGAAGGTTTGCAACAGCGTGTCCATGAAGGTGGCGGACTCGGGGAAATGCTGTTTTTCCTCGGCCAATTGCTCCACCGTCTTTTCGTTGTTGCCGGTCCGGGAATAGAGCATGGCCATATGGGCGCGGTAGCCGGGCGGCAGCGCCTTTCCCTCGGCCTGGACCTTCAGGCGGGCTTCTTCCAGCTTGAGCAATTGGTCCTCGGCGCCGGTACTGCCGTCGTCCTTGAGGTATTGGTAGACCTGGGGCTGGTAGTCATTCCAGGCATACAGCGGCTGGCGCGGCGCAGCGCAGCCGGCCAAAGTGGCGCAAATGGCCAGCGCGGCCAGGGCCGCTGCCGAATGGATGGGGCGCTTCATTGCGCGGGCTTCCATGCGCCGCTGTCAATGCCGGCTGCCAGCTTGTCCACGGCTTCGCGGATGGCCAGATCCAGTACCTTGCCGTTGAGCGTGGAGTCATAGCCGGCCGTGCTGCCGAATCCCACGATTTCGCGGTTCGACAGGCTGTATTCGCCGGCACCCTGTACCGAATAGACGACTTCGGAGGTCTGCACCCGGACGATGTTCAGGCTGACCTTGGCATAGGCCACCTGCTCCTTGCCACGGCCGAGCACGCCGAAGAACTGGCGGTCCCCGACCACCTTGCGGCCGAACTCGCTCACGTCGCCGGTCACGACGTAGGTGGCGCCCTTGATCGCTTGCTCCTGCTTGTTGAAGCCCGCTTCCTGGCGGGTCTCGGACATGTTGTCGCGGTCCAGCACGCTGAATCGGCCGCTTTGCTGCAGGTGGGTTACCAAGATGGTTCTGGCCTGGCCACCGAGGCGATCGACGCCGTCCGAGAAAATGCCGCGCTGAAAGCTGGAGCGGTTGTCGAATTTGCCCACGGAAATGGGGCTGCGCGTGCCTTGATAGGCGCTGGATGCAGAGGCAGGCTTGGCCGTTTCAAGCGTGCGCGATTGCTCGGTGGTGGAGCAGCCGGAAAGGCCGGCGGCCAGGGTGATGGCAATGGCCGTGCAAGGCCACAGGCGAGAGGTCATGAGTATTTCCCCGGTTTTCTTGGAATGAATTTGCAATAATTTGTTGCAAAAACCGGGGATATTAACCGAGGGGCGCCGTGAATGGCGCCCCGGGTCTCTAGGACGCGTCCGAATGCACTCCCTCGATCAGGAATTGCACCTTGCGCTCTCCGCGCCATTCATTGATGTCCATGCGAAAGGCAATGCACGCCGAGGGCGGCAGCGGGTCGGTATGGCCGAACCAGATTCCGTCCACGGTTTCGCCCTGATGGCGCAATTGCAGTTTCAGGTGCTTTTCACCGACCAGGCGCTGTGACAGCACTTCCAGTTGCTCGCTGAAGGTGGGGGGGGCAAAGCCCTGGCCCCAGACCGCGAGATTGAGCTGCTCGACCATTTCGGGCTTGCGGAAATCCGGGTCCAGCGGTCCGTCGGTCTCTATGCGGCGCGTCAGCGTGGCTGCGTCCAGCCATTCCTGTGCCACCTGGGCCAGGGCCTTCTCGAATACCGCGAAACCGGCCTCGGCAATGGTGCAGCCGGCCGCCATGGCGTGGCCGCCAAAGCGCAGCAGCAGGCCGGGGTGGCGCTTGGATACGAGGTCCAGCGCGTCGCGCAGGTGAAAGCCGGGAATGGAGCGGCCCGAGCCCTTGAGTTCATGCTCGTGCCCCGGCGCGCCGCTGGCGGCGAAGACGAAGCTGGGCCGGTGCATGCGGTCCTTGATGCGCGAGGCCACGATGCCGACCACGCCCTCGTGGAAGTCCGGGTCGAACACGCTGATGGCGGCCGGCGGCGTCATGCCGTCCTCGCACAGGCCTTCGGCCATGAGCAGGGCCTGCTCGCGCATGCCGCCTTCCAGTTCGCGGCGTTCGCGGTTGATGGCGTCCAGCATCTGCGCCAGGTTGGCGGCGCGGCCCGCATCGTCCGTGGTCAGGCACTCGATGCCGATGGTCATGTCGGACAGCCGGCCTGCAGCATTGATGCGCGGGCCCAGGGCAAAGCCGAAGTCGAACGTGGTGGCCGCAAAGGCCTTGCGGCCAGCGGCTTCGAACAGGGCCAGCAGGCCCGGCTGCATCTGGCCACGGCGGATCTGCTTCAGGCCCAGGGCGACCAGGCGGCGGTTGTTGGCATCCAGCCGCACCACGTCGGCCACCGTGCCCAGGGCGACCAGGGGCAGCAGGGCCTCCAGCCGGGGCTGATTGGCCTTGTCGAAGCGGCCGCGCGCGCGCAGCTCGGCACGCAGAGCCAGCAGCACGTAGAACATCACGCCGACGCCGGCCATGGACTTGCTCTCGAAGCTGCAGCCGGGCTGGTTGGGGTTGACGATGGCATCGGCCAGCGGCAGGTGGTTGCCGGGCAGGTGGTGGTCGGTGACGACCACCTGCAGGCCCAGGGCCTTGGCCTCGGCCACGCCTTCGACGCTGGCAATGCCGTTGTCCACGGTGACCATCACCTCGGCGCCGGTTTCCTTGACGCGGCGTGCGATGGGCGGCGTCAGGCCGTAGCCGTCCACCACGCGGTCGGGCACCAGGTAGCTGACCTCGGTCGCGCCCAGCATGCGCAGGCCGCGCCAGCCCACGGCGCAGGCGGTGGCGCCGTCGCAGTCGTAGTCGGCCACGATGCACAGGCGCAGGCCGCGCTCTATGGCGTCGGCCAGTAGCCGCACGGCGGCCTCCATGCCCAGCAGGCCCGAGGGGGCCAGCAGGCGTGCAGGGGTGTCGTCCAGTTCGTCGGCGGAGCACACGCCGCGTGCGGCGTAGAGCTGGGCCAGCAGCGGGTGGACGCCGGCCTGGCGCAGTGCCGAGGCCTGCTGCACAGGGATCTCGCGGGGGATGATTTTCATGGGCAATGTGTCAGAGCATGCGGCCCAGGTCGGGCAGGGCGCGGGGGCCGAAAAGGCCCGTCAGCCTGTCCAGCCAGCGCGGCGGGCGGCTGCTCCATGCGATGGCATGGCGTTCGCCGCACAGCGTCAGCGTGAGCGGGTGGCCTGCGCGCACGCGCTCCAGCAGGCGGGCGATGAGCCCGGCGTCCAGGGCCTTCCAGGCCTCGCGCCACGCAGCGGGGTTGCCCTGCAGGGCTGCGGCGTGAAGGTCGTCCAGGCATTGCACGGCGGCCTTGGCGCCGGTGGCCGTGCCGGGCTGCAGGCGCCCGGCGCCGTGGACCCAGAAGGCGTTGATGGGCACCTGGCCGCGCGCGGCGCGGGCATCGTTGAAGACATGGGTGTAGAGCAGCATCTGCACCTCGCTTTGCAGGCGGTGCAGGGCGCGCGCCTGCTGCGCATCGGGCAGCCAGGGCCGCACGTCGCGGCCAATGACGCGGTCCATGGAGGCCGTGGCCAGGTCATCGAACAGCGCACCGCGCGCCAGCCAGCGCTGCGGCTGCTGGTACTCCAGCACGATGCCGTCGTCAGCGAACCAGGGCGCCAGCAGGGCCAGCAGCTGGCGGGATTCCTCATCGCTGAGGGGTGTGGTGGCGGGATCGCTCTGGTGCACCTGGTCTGCGCCTATGTGCCAGTGGCAGGGCGTGACATAGGCGCAGGCCTGCGCCGTCTCACCGGCCTGCCAGGCGGCCCAGGCAATCAGGCCCGGCACATCGGGCAGGCCCAGCGAGCGCGCCAGGGCGCGTTCGTGGGGGGGAGAAAAATCCATCTCCGTGCCGGTCTGTGCGGGCGCGGGCTGCATCAACGCCAGCAGGGATTGGAGATGGGGCAGCTCCAGTCCGCCCCAGACGGCCGCGACGGCAGCGTCATCCGCTGCATCCGAGGACGGACCGCCGGCATAGGGAATGATCCATTCGGTCGTTTCCTCCAGCGGGGCTTGGGTGGAGGACACCAGGGGCGCGGTCAAAAGCATGGCCGCTATTGTCGGGCATGGGGTGCCGCAGTGCCGGCGCCTTCGTTTTTCCCCTTGGAGCGCGGTTCAGCGCTGGGGCATGTCGCGGGCCGAAGAGACCAGGCTGACCGTGGCGTCCTCGGGGATGGGCGGCATGCCCTGGTTCCAGTCTTCCCAGGCGCTGCGCATGGCGGCCAGACGCTCGGGCGCGCGCGCTGCCTGGTTGGCGCGCTCGCGCTCGTCGGCCGCAAGGTCGAACAGGTAGTCGATGCCGTCCATGCGCAGGTACTTCCAGTCGCCGTCGCGCAGCGCGCGCTGGCCGCGGTGCTTCATGCGCCAGTGCAGGGTGCGTGGGAATTCGGCATATTCGGCCCGCAGCACGGGCAGCAGCGAGATGCCGTCCAGCGCATGGCCCTCTGGCGCCTGCACGCCGGCGGCATCCAGCACCGTGGCCGACCAGTCCATGCTCATGCAGTGCTGGGGGCTGCTGCGGCCCGGTGCGATCACGGCCGGCCAGTGCGCAATCCAGGGCACGCGTATGCCGCCCTCGGTCAGGTCCATCTTGCCGCCGACCAGGGGCCAGTTGTCGGAGAAGCGTTCGCCGCCGTTGTCGCTGGTGAAGACGATGAGGGTGTTGTCCAGCTGCCCGTTGGCGCGCAGCGCCTCGACGATCCAGCCTATGCCTTCGTCCATGTGGTGGATCATGCGGCGGTACTGGTGGATGTTGCCGCCGTCCAGGTGGGCAATGCCCGCGCCCAGGGCCTCGGCCGTGCTGCGGTCATCGCGCGTTTCCCAGGGCCAGTGTGGCGCCGTGTAGTGCAGGCTCAGGAAGAAGGGCGCATCGCCTTGGGCCATGCGGTGGACGAAGTCCACGCTGCGCTGCGACAGCAGGTCGGTCAGGTAGCCCTCGTCATGGTGTTCCTCCTCGCCCACCCACAGGTCGTGCTGGCCCGAGCTGCTCAGGTGGGTGAAGTAGTCCACGCCGCCCGACATGGGGCCGAAGTATTCCTCGTAGCCCGAGCGCAGCGGGCCGAAGTGCGGCGGGTAGCCCAGGTGCCATTTGCCGATCAGCGCCGTGCGGTAGCCCGCATCCCTGAGCATGGAGGCCACGGTGGGCATGTCCGGCGGCAGGCCCAGCTTCTCGCCCAGCGGCGTGCCGCGTGTCTTGCTGTTGATGGGCTCCTCGGCCGCACCGCGCAGGCGGTACTGGTAGCGCGCCGTGGCCAGGGCAAAGCGCGTGGGAGAGCACACGGGCGAGTTGGCATAGCCCTGGGTGAGCCTGAGGCCGCCGGCGGCCAGGCGGTCAAGCACCGGGGACACCGCTCCGAAGTCGGCCGCGCGGCCGCCGTAGCAGCCGAGGTCGGCATAGCCGAGGTCGTCGGCCACGATGAAGAGGATATTGGGACGGGACATGGAAATGCGCTCTGTGCAGGGTTGTGGGCGGGAAGCGGCGGCGCTCATTCCATCTTCATTCCAGTGGACTGGATCACGGTCCGGTAGCGGTCGGCCAGCGCCTGTATGCGTTCGGCGGCGGCCGGGCCGGTCAGGCCTTCGTAGAACAGGTCGTTGGCGCGCATGCGCTCGCGCAGGGCCGGATCCTTCATGGCCTTTTCCAGCGCGGACTGGATTCTTGCGACCAGGGGCTCGGGCGTGGCGGCAGGCACCCACAGGGCGAACAGCACTTCCTGCTCCAGGTCCTTGTGGCCCAGCTCGCCCACGGTGGGCACGCCGGGCACCAGCGGGTTGCGCTGGCGCGTGGTCACGGCCAGCGGCACGACCTTGCCGGCCGCCACCTGGCCCAGCATGGCCGAGGAGCTGATGATGCCGCCGTCCACCTCGCCCGCCAGCACGGCCGTGCTGGCCGGGGCGTTGCCCTTGTAGGGCACGTGGCTGACCTTGGCGCCCGTGGCATGGGTCAGGATGGCCGAGGCCAGGTGGCCCGGCGTGCCGTAGCCGGCCGAGCCCAGCGTCAGGCCGCTTCTCTTGCCCTGGGCGATGAACTGGTCCAGGGTCTTGAGGCCGGTGCGCGGGTTGACGGCCACCATCATTCCCTGCGAGGCAATCATCATCACGGGGCGCAGGTCCGTGCCCTTGAACGGCATGCTTTTGTAGATGAAGGGATTGACGGTGAAGGTCGTGTCGATGCCGACCAGCAGCGTATAGCCGTCGCCGGGTGCCTTGGCCGCGTTGTCTGTGCCGATGTTGCCGCCCGCGCCGGGCCGGTTGTCCACGACGAAGGGCTGTTTGAGTTCACGCTGCAGTACCTCGCCCAGGCTGCGCGCCAGGATGTCGGCGGCGCCAGCGGGCGCGAAGGCGACGACGATGCGCACAGGTTTGGCGGGCCAGGCCGCGGCATCGGCGGCCGCATCGGCCCGGGCGCCAGCGCCGGAGCCCAGGCCCAGCAGAAGGGCCAGGCCGGCCCGCAGCAGCGGGCTGCGCAAGGCATGGGTGGCATGGGTGGCTTGGAACAGGGAAAACATGGTGGCGAACTTTCTGCACTGCGGGGGCGCCGGGCTTTGCGAGAATCCCCAGGCCGGCTCCGGACGGTGGCTCCCGTTGTCTCCTTTCCGGACGGGGCCACTGTAGAAGTCCCCGCAGCAATTGATCTAATCAACTGTTCCCCGTGAATACCCGTCCCGCTCCCACCTCCATCCAGCAGATGCTGCTGTTTCGCATCAACCGCTACTTCGGTGCAGCGGGCGGCGTGGCCATGCGCATGTGCGAGGCGCATTTCGGCATCACGCGCCGCGAGTGGGGCGTGATGGCCACGGTGGCTGCCAACGAGGGCCTGCTGTCGTCGGAGCTGGCCGAACGCGCGCAGCTGGACCGCGCACGCACCTCGCGCGCCCTCAGCGGGCTGGAGGAAAAGGGCTGGGTGCAGCGCAGCCCCATGCCTGGCGACCGCCGCCGCGTGGCCGTGTCGCTGACGGCCGAGGGGCGGCGCATGTACGGCCTGATCCTGCCGCGCATGGCCCAGATCCACCTGGACCTGGTGTCCGTGCTCAGCGACGAGGAACTCGCACAATTCGATACCTTGCTGGCCAGGCTGCAGCGCCATGCGCTGACGCTGGAGGCAGAGGGCCGCTACGACGCCCTGCCGCGTGTGGACCGCGGACGGCACCGGCGCTGACACGCCGACGGCAAAGCCTGCCGCCATGCAGGGCCTGTGGGCGATGACACAATGCATGCCCATGCAATTTCCCTACGAACTGGCCGTCGGCTGGCGCTACACCCGGGCGGGGCGTGCCACGCGCCGCAACGGCTTCATCTCGTTCATCTCCGGCGTCTCCATGCTGGGCATCGCCCTCGGTGTGGCGGCGCTGATCATCGTGCTCAGCGTGATGAACGGCTTCCAGAAGGAAGTGCGCGACCGCATGCTCAGCGTGGTCTCGCACATCGAGATCTTCGCGCCCCAGGGTGCGGCGCTGCCCGATCTGGAGCGCACCATGCGCGAGGCGCGTGCCAACCCCGACGTGCTGGGCGCCGCCCCCTTCGTCGCGGCCCAGGCGCTGCTGGCGCGTGGCGAGGACATGAAGGGCACCCTGGTGCGCGGCATCGATCCGGCGCGCGAGGGCGAGGTCACCGACGTGGCCGCCACCAATGCCGAGGTGCTCAAGCACCTGGTGCCTGGTGAATTCAACGTGGTGCTGGGCGTGGAGCTGGCGCGCTCGCTGGGCGTGCGCCAGGGCGACATGGTCACGCTGATCGCCCCGGGCGGCCAGGTCACGCCGGCCGGCGTGGTGCCGCGCCTCAAGCAGATGCATGTGGCCGGCACCTTCGACTCAGGCCACTACGAATACGACTCGGCCCTGGTGATGATGCATTACGAGGACGCGCAGCGCCTGTTCCGCCTGGAAGGGCCGACTGGCATCCGCCTGAAGCTCAAGGACCTGCACGAGGCACCGCGCGTGGCCATGGAACTGGCCCACACCATCACCGACCGCCTGCTGATCCGCGACTGGACCCAGCAGAACCGCACCTGGTTCGCGGCCGTGCAGCTGGAAAAACGCATGATGTTCATCATCCTCACGCTCATCGTCGCCGTGGCTGCGTTCAACCTGGTGTCCACGCTGGTGATGACGGTGACCGACAAGCGCGCCGACATCGCCATCCTGCGCACGCTGGGCGCCTCGCCGTCCAGCATCATGGGCATCTTCATGGTGCAGGGCGCCATGGTGGGCGTCATCGGCACCTTCGCAGGCCTGCTGCTGGGCCTGGGCATCGCCTTCAACATCGATGTCATCGTGCCGGCCATCGAGCGCCTGCTGCACGCCAACTTCCTGCCCAAGGACATCTACCTGATCAGCAAGATGCCCAGCGATCCGCAGTACAGCGACATCATGCCCATCGCCGTGATCTCCCTGGTCCTGGCCTTTGTCGCCACCATCTATCCCAGCTGGCGCGCCAGCCGCGTGAACCCCGCCGAGGCGCTGCGCTATGAATGAAGTGAATGTGATGCCCGGTTTCGAAGTGTCCCAGCAGGGCGCCGTGGTCCTGGATGCGCGCGGCCTGACCAAGCGCTTTGCCGAAGGCCGGCTCAACGTGCAGGTGCTGGCAGGTGTCGATCTGCAGGTGCGTGCGGGCGAGACGCTGGCCATTGTCGGCGCCTCGGGCTCGGGCAAGAGCACGCTGCTGCACCTGCTGGGCGGGCTGGACGCCCCCACCAGCGGCAGTGTCACCCTCAAGGGCGAGCCCCTGCATGAACTCAGCGCCCAGAAGCAGGGCGCGCTGCGCAACAGGCACCTGGGCTTCATCTACCAGTTCCACCATTTGCTGCCCGAATTCAGCGCCCAGGACAACGTGGCCATGCCGCTGCGCATACGCCGCGACGACAGGGCCGAGTGCATGGAGCGCGCCGCGCGCATGCTGGCGGCCGTGGGCCTGGGCGAACGCATGCTGCACCGTCCGGCCGAACTGTCGGGGGGCGAGCGCCAGCGCGTGGCCATTGCCCGCGCCCTGGTCACCCAGCCGGCCTGCGTGCTGGCCGACGAGCCCACCGGCAACCTGGACCGCAGCACGGCCGACACCGTGTTCCGCCTGATGCTGGAGCTGGCGCGCAGCCATGGCACGGCCTTCGTCATGGTCACCCACGATGAGCAGCTGGCGGCGCGCTGCGACCGCATGGTGCGCCTGGTGCAGGGCCAACTGGCCTGACCGGCAGGCCTGAGTCTGGACTCAGGCCATGCGCAGCAAGGTGCCCGGCAGGCGCTGGGCGCCTACGGGAAGCACGGCCGCTGCCGGGGCCGACTTGATCTGCGGCGCAGCGGGAACGATGGATGCCGGCAGCGGCTTGCGCTGCGCCTGGTCCCTGGATGCATCCGCGACGGCCGCGCTCTGCGCCGTCAGGTCGGCCGTCACCTCGCGCAGGCGTGCCGACTGGGCCATGGACGCCTGCACCACATCGCCCATGATGGCCGTGACCTGGTGCGAGGAGTCCACGATCTCCTGCATGGTGCCGCCGGCCTGGCGCACCTGATTGGCGCCCAGTGCCACCTGCTCCACCGAGGTGTGGATGAGCTGCTTGATTTCCTTGGCGGCGGCGGCACTGTTCTGTGCCAGTGCCCGTACCTCACCCGCCACCACGGCAAAGCCCCGGCCCTGCTCGCCTGCGCGGGCCGCCTCCACGGCAGCGTTGAGCGCGAGGATATTGGTCTGGAAGGCGATGCCGTCCATCACGCCGATGATGTCGCTGATCTTGCGCGAGCTGGCGCTGATGGACTCCATGGTGCCCATGACCTCGTGCACCGTGCGTCCGCCCTGCTCGGCCACCAGGCAGGCCTGGCGGGCCAGTTCGTTGGCCTGGCCTGCGTGCTCGGCGCTTTCGCTCAGGCCCTGCATGGCCTCGCCCAGGGTCTGCGCGGCCGTGAAGCGGCGCGTGATATCGCGGGCGTACTTGACCACCTTGAACGGCCGGCCATCGGCGTCGAGGATGGGGTTGTAGCTGGCCTCGATCCAGACCTGGCGGCCGTGCTTGCCGATGCGCAGGTACTGGCCCGCATCGTGCTGGCCGCTGGCCAGCTTGCGCCAGAACTGCGCGTATTCGGGGCTGTGGCGTTCATGGGGCTGGACGAACATGCTGTGGTGCCGCCCCGTGACCTCATCCAGCGTGTAGCCCATGGCCTGCAGGAACAGGCGGTTGGCATGCAGGATGTTGCCCTGCAGGTCGAACTCGATGATGGCCTGCACCTTGGAGATGGCGGCCAGCTGGCCTTCGGCGTCGGCGTTGCGGCGCTGCTGCTCGGTGATGTCAGTGGCGTACTTCACCACCTTGAAGGGCTTGCCATGGCGATCGAAGATGGGGTTGTAGCTGGCCTGCAGCCAGACATCGCGCCCGTCCTTGGCAATGCGGCGGTAGCGTCCCGCGTCGTGGATGCCATTGCCCAGGCGCTGCCAGAACGCGGCGTACTCGGACGACTCGCTCATCTGGTGGTCCACGAACATGCGGTGGTGCTGGCCGATGACCTCGCCTTCCTCATAGCCCATGGTGTCCAGGAAGTTCTGGTTGGCGGCCAGCACATGGCCTTGCAGATCGAACTCGATCACGGCCTGGGACTTGTGGATGGCTGCCAACTGCCCATCCAGTTCCGCCTGGCGGCGTGCGCCACCCAGGTCCAGGATCCGACTCCATGCTGAGCGCTTCATGGGAAATTCCTCTCTCCAAAGAATGCCTGCCGGTGTTGCGAGAGCTCGACGCGGGGGTGTAAATGTTTCTTTATGTATTTATATGGACCGCCAAGTGTTTCGGGTATTGATTTTGTCAAACGGAGCCAGCTCGCAATAAGCCCAGGGTTTGCCCTTGGTTTTCGCATTGCCTGCCTCTGGCGGGCCGGGTGCAGGCCGGTGGCATGATGCGGCCATGCCCGCCTGGATAGACACCCATTGCCACCTCGATGCCCCTGAATTCGATGCCGACCGCGATGCCGTGCGCGCGCAGGCGGCCGAGACAGGCGTTGCACATCTGGTGATACCGGCCGTGGCGCGCGAGCACTGGGACACGGTGGTGGCGCTGGCGCGGCGCCATGGCGACAGCTATGCGCTGGGCATCCATCCGCTGTACACGCCCAATGCCCGCGAGCAGGACATTGCCGCATTGCGCGAGACGCTGGCGCGGTTGCGCGGCGATGCGCAACTGGTGGCCGTGGGCGAGATCGGCCTGGACTTCTTCGTGCCCGGGCTGGATGCGGACCGGCAAATCTGGTTCTACGAGCAGCAGGTCGCGCTGGCGCGCGAGTTCGACCTGCCCGTCATCCTGCATGTGCGCAAATCCAGCGACCGGCTGCTCAAGACCCTGCGCGCACGGCCTGTGGCGGGCGGCATTGCCCATGCCTTCAACGGCAGCGTGCAGCAGGCCCAGGCCTTCATCGACCTGGGCTTCAAGCTGGGCTTTGGCGGGGCCGTGACCTATGACCGGGCGCTCAAGCTGCGCGAGCTGGCAGCCGCCCTGCCGCTGGATGCGCTGGTGCTGGAAACCGATGCCCCCGACATTCCGCCGCACTGGCTCTACACCACGGCCGGGCAGCGTGCCCAGGGCCAGGCCCAGGGCCGCAACACGCCGGCCGAGCTGGCACGCATTGCGGACGTGATTGCGCAGTTGCGCGGCATCACGCCCCAGGCCCTGGCCGAGGCCACGGGCCGCAACGCGCGTGCCGCGCTGCGAGGCCTGCCCGCCATGGCCTGAACCAGGCTTGCGCGGAACCTGAACCT
Source organism: Delftia acidovorans NBRC 14950 (assembly GCF_001598795.1). Lineage (GTDB taxonomy): Bacteria > Pseudomonadota > Gammaproteobacteria > Burkholderiales > Burkholderiaceae_C > Comamonas > Comamonas acidovorans. The sequence goes on from NZ_BCZP01000001.1 coordinate 141,814, forward strand.
GAGCGGTCTTGCCACCCGCTGCCAGCAGCCCGGCGACCGCTGGGCGACAATGCCGGCCATGTCCTTGACCGTTCCCGACCTGCCGCCCCCCGGCGCCCCGCGCTGGCAGGGCCTGGCGCCGGTGGCCGATGCGCGGACCCGGGCCCTGGTGCTGGGCAGCTTTCCGGGCCTGCGATCGCTGCAATTGCAGCAGTACTATGCCCATCCGCAAAACCAGTTCTGGCCCTTGCTCCAGGCCCTGTGGCCCGGGCATCCGCAGCCCGGCCGAGACGACTATGCGGGCCGCTGCGAATGGCTGCTGGCCCGCGGCCTGGGCCTGTGGGACGTGTATGCCAGCTGCGAGCGCGAAGGCAGCCTGGACAGCGCCATCCGCGCGGCCGAGGTGAATGATTTCGTGGCGCTGCGCACGCATTGCCCGCAGCTGGCGCTGGCCCTGCACAACGGTGGCGAGAGCTACAAGCACGCCGGCCGCACGCAGGCCCTGGGCCTGGCCGCCGTGAAGCTGCCATCGACCAGCCCGGCCAACGCGAGCTGGAGTTTCGCGCGCAAGGTCCAGGCCTGGCGCGAGGCGCTGGCTGCCCATCAATTGCTCTGATTTTTTTGACTGTTCCCGACGTGATACGCAAGACCCGCGGCGCCGCCAAGGCAGCCCCATCCTCTTCCTCCAGCGCCACCACCGCCGCAGACCTCGAGTTGCCCGAAGTCAGCGTCTCCGACGATGGCGATGTGCGCCACCTGCACCTGGGCACGCCCTGGATCCAGGGCTCCATGCGCATACGCGAGCCGTTCGAGATCGAGCTCGAATACGTGCAGCGCATGATGGGCTGGCTGCTGTTCATGGAGCCCGCCAGCGTGGCCGGCCGCCATGCCATGCAGCTGGGCCTGGGCGCCGCGGCCATCACCAAGTTCTGCCACAAGAAGCTGCGCATGCGCACCACGGCCATCGAGCTGAACCCGCAGGTGCTGGCCGTGTGCCGCAGCTGGTTCAAGCTGCCGCCCGACAGCGACACGCTGCGCGTGGTGCTGGCCGATGCGGCCCAGGAAATCCGCAAGAGCCAGTGGCTGGGCACGGTCGATGCGCTGGCCGTTGATCTCTATGACCACGATGCGGCCGCGCCCGTGCTGGACAGCGCCGAGTTCTATGCCGATTGCCGCAATCTGCTGACCGAGGACGGCATCATGACGGTCAACCTGTTCGGCCGCACCTCCAGCTACGAGCGCAGCCTGGCGCGCATGGCCGAAGCCTTTGGCGAAGAGGCCATGTGGGCCTTCCGCCCCACGCGCGAGGGCAACACCGTGGTGCTGGCCCAGCGCACGCCGCGCGCGCTCGACCCCGCTGCGCTGCAGGCTGCCAGCGCCCAGGTGCAGGCCCGCTGGGACCTGCCCACCACGCGCTGGCCCAAGATCTTCGTGCGGCCCTGGTAGAGCCGCCCTGGTAGAGAGCGGCTGGTCGGGCAGTGCGGCCGGCAGGCTTACCATAGGGCGCAGTTCAGCTTCCGGCCCAACGCCATGTCCGATCCGACCTCCACCACGCAGCCCAAACCCGCCGTTGTTCCAAGCAATCCTTCGGGGCCCCTGGACTGGCGCAGGCTGGTGCAGTGGCTGCTGGCCGATGGCGTGATCACGGCCGAAGAGGCCCAGCGCACCGTGGCGCGCTGCTCGCAGGCCGAGAGCACCCAGCACCCGCTGGTCCGGCTGGCCAACGTGGGCGTGGCCCGCGCCGGTGACGGGCGCGCGCTGGACATCGAGGAGCTGACCCAGTACCTGGCAACCCGCAGCGGCATGGCCTACCTGCGCATCGACCCGCTGCGCGTGGATGCGGGCCGCGTCGGCGAAATCATGAGCGCCAGCTATGCCGAGCGCCACAAGGTGCTGCCCGTGCAGGTATCGCCGCAGGAAGTGGTGGTGGCCACGGCCGAGCCCTTCATCGACGACTGGGTGGCCGAGGTCGAGCGCCAGGCGCGCCGCAAGGTGCGCCGCGTGCTGGCCAGTCCCCTGGACCTCAAGCGCTACACGGGCGAATTCTTTGCGCTGGCCAAATCGGTGCGCGCAGCCGAGAAGGCGGGCGGCGCCGCCAGCGCGGCCAGTTTCGAGCAGCTGGTGGAGCTGGGCAACAGCAGCAAGCAGCTCGACGCCAACGACCAGGGCGTGGTGCGCGTGGTGGACTGGCTGTGGCAATACTCCTTCGACCAGCGCGCCAGCGACATCCACATGGAGCCCCGGCGCGAGCAGGGCGTGATCCGTTTTCGCATCGACGGCGTGCTCCACCCGGTCTACCAAGTGCCCATGGGCGTGCTCAATGCCATGGTCTCGCGCGTGAAGCTGCTGGGGCGCATGGACGTGGTGGAAAAGCGCCGCCCGCAGGATGGCCGCATCAAGACCCGCAACCCGCGCGGTGACGAGGTGGAAATGCGCCTGTCCACGCTGCCCACGGCCTTTGGCGAGAAGCTGGTGATGCGGATCTTCGATCCCGACAACACGGTCAAGGACCTGGATGCACTGGGCTTCACCAGCCATGACGCCCAGCGCTGGAACGAGCTGGTGCGCCGCCCGCACGGCATCATCCTCGTGACCGGGCCCACGGGCTCGGGCAAGACCACCACGCTGTACTCCACGCTCAAGCGCGTGGCCACGGAGGCGGTCAATGTCAGCACCGTGGAAGACCCGATCGAAATGATCGAGCCCAGCTTCAACCAGACCCAGGTGCAGCCGCAGCTGGACTTCGGCTTCACCGAGGGACTGCGCTCGCTGATGCGCCAGGACCCGGACATCATCATGGTGGGCGAAATCCGCGACCTGGCCACCGCCGAAATGGCCGTGCAGGCCGCGCTGACCGGCCACCTGGTGTTCTCCACGCTGCACACCAACGATGCGCCCAGCGCCGTGAGCCGGCTGATGGAGCTGGGCGTGCCGCCCTACCTGATCAATGCCACGCTGCTCGGTGTGCTGGCCCAGCGCCTGGTGCGCACGCTGTGCCCGCAGTGCAAGCAGCGCGACGAGGAGACCTCGGCCGCCACGCTGGCCGAGGCCGTGCGGCCCTGGAAACTGTCAGGCAGCTACCAGCCCTACAAGCCCGTGGGCTGCGTGGAGTGCCGCATGACGGGCTTTCGCGGGCGCATGGGGCTGTACGAGCTGCTGACCGTGAGCGAGGCGCTCAAGCAGCAGGTCCACACCTCGCCTTCCATGGATGCGCTGCGCCGCCAGGCCGTGCAGGACGGCATGCGCCCGCTGCGCCTGGCAGGTGCCCTGCGCGTGGCCGAAGGCGTGACCACGCTGGACGAGGTCATGGCCAGCACGCCCTTGCTGGGATGATGGGCAGGCGATTGGTGGGTTGAAGCGTGAGTGCCTGCTCTGGCGCAGGCCTTTGCCACGGATGGATCGGGTGCCCCCTGCTGGCACCCTTTTTCATTCATGCGGGTAGGACATGAGGGTATGCCCTTTGTAGGTGGAATCCACATCCAGACACAGTTTTTCTGAACGCAAAATCGCCGGGTCGTGATTCCGTAAGGAGACATTCTCGTGAAAATCAAGAGTCAGAAAGACTTTTTTTCGGGCGTGATGTTTTTGGTTATCGGCCTCGCTTTTGCGATCGGCGCTACCAACTACACCGTCGGCACCGGTGCCCGCATGGGCCCGGGCTACTTCCCGCTGATCCTGGGTGTGCTGATGTCCATTCTGGGCACGGCCATCTGCTTCACCGGCCTGACCAAGGGTCCTTCGGGCGGTGACAAGATCGGCAAGTGGGCGTGGAAGCAAGTGTTCTTCGTCCTGGCTGCGAACTTCGCGTTCGGCGTACTGCTGGTCGGCGTTCCCAATCTGGGCATTCCCCAGTTCGGTCTGATCGTCGCCATCTACGCGCTGGTGTTCATCGCCAGCCTGGGCGGCCATAGCTTCAAGTTCAAGGAAGTGGCAATTCTGTCCACCGTCCTTGCTGTGGGCAGCTATGTGGCCTTCGTGTGGGCACTGAATCTTCAGTTCCCCGTCTGGCCCAGCTTCATCACCGGCTAAGCAGGAGCATCGTCCGTGGAACTTTTTCAGAACCTGGCGACCGGCTTCGGCGTCGCCTTCACTTTCCAGAACCTGATCTACTGCTTCGTCGGCTGTCTGCTCGGTACGCTCATCGGCGTGCTTCCAGGCATCGGCCCCGTGGCAACGATCGCCATGTTGCTGCCAGCAACCTACGCCCTGCCTCCGGTGGCGGCGCTGATCATGCTGGCCGGTATCTACTACGGTGCGCAGTACGGTGGCTCGACCACCGCCATTTTGGTGAACCTGCCTGGTGAATCCTCGTCCGTGGTGACCGTGATCGACGGCTACCAGATGGCAAGAAAGGGGCGAGCGGGACCCGCTCTCGCTGCCGCAGGCATAGGCTCGTTCTTCGCAGGTTGCGTGGGCACCGTGATCCTGGCCGCCTTCGCGCCTCCGCTGACGGAAGTCGCCTTCAAGTTCGGCCCTGCCGAGTACTTCTCGCTGATGACCCTGGGCCTGATCGGCGCCGTGGTGCTGGCTTCGGGCTCGCTGCTCAAGGCCATTGCCATGATCGTGCTGGGCCTGCTGCTGGGCATGGTCGGCACCGACGTGAACTCCGGCGTTGCCCGCTACAGCTTCGACATTCCCGAGCTGACCGACGGTATCGACTTCGTCGTGATTGCCATGGGTGTGTTCGGCTACGGCGAAATCATTGCCAACCTGTCCAAGCCTGAAGACGAGCGCGAAGTGTTCGCCGCCAAGGTGACGGGCCTGTTGCCCACGAAGGAAGACTTCAAGCACATGATTCCGGCCATGCTGCGCGGCACGGCCCTGGGTTCTGCCCTGGGTATCCTGCCCGGTGGCGGTGCCATGCTGTCGGCCTTTGCTGCCTACACGATCGAGAAGAAGACCAAGCTCAAGCCGGGCGAAGTCCCCTTCGGCCAAGGCAACATCCGCGGCGTGTGCGCTCCCGAGTCGGCCAACAACGCCGGCTCGCAGACCTCCTTCATTCCGCTGCTGACGCTGGGCATTCCGCCCAACGCCGTGATGGCGCTGATGGTGGGCGCGATGACCATCCACAACATCCAGCCGGGCCCGCAGGTGATGACCAGCAACCCCGAGCTGTTCTGGGGCCTGATCGCCTCGATGTGGATCGGCAACCTGATGCTGATCGTGCTGAACCTGCCGCTGATCGGCATCTGGATCAAGCTGCTGACCGTGCCTTACCGCTGGCTGTTCCCGTCCATCGTGCTGTTCTGCGCGATCGGCGTGTACGGTACCAACAACAACACCTGGGACGTGTGGATGGTGGGTATCTTCGGCTTCGTGGGCTATGTGTTCCACAAGCTGGGCACCGAACCGGCTCCCTTGCTACTGGGCTTCATCCTGGGCCCGATGATGGAAGAGAACCTGCGCCGGGCGCTGCTGCTGTCGCGTGGCGACTGGAGCGTGTTCGTGACCCGTCCGATCTCGGCCGGCCTGCTGCTCGCCGCCGTGGTGCTGCTGGTGGTGGTGCTGATGCCTGCAGTGAAGAACAAGCGCGAAGAAGCATTCGTAGAGGATTGATCGCCTCAGCGTTGCAACCATGTTGCTTGACGGCCCTTCGGGGCCGTTTTTTTTGTTATCAACAAGCGATCCCGGTGGAAAGCTGTTGATCCCGGATGCCTGGGAGCCGACGCGCCCGTGACTGCACAATAGCGCGCAGTCTTTCGAGGTCACGATGTCCCCACTACTGTCATCCCAGCACCCGCAGCGCGTGCTGCTGCACAACGAGATCCACGCCCGCCCCGCCGAGGAGATGCAGGCACCGCTGGCCATCACCCATGTGGTGATGCTCACCGATGCGGCCCAGCGCGAGGCCAGCCGCGCCCATGTGGCCACCCTGCTGCGCAACCACCACCTGCCGCCGCCCGATGCGGCGACCACACATGTGCTGATCGACCTGGGCGCCTTTCACCTGCGCTGGGAACTGCACACGGAGTTCGTTTGCTGGACCTTCAGCAAGCCCATGTCGCAGGCCGGCATGGACGATGTGCGCGAGCCCGAAGCCGCCATCGACTATGTGCCTCGCGACTGGCTGGCTGCCTTGCCCGGCCAGTGCCTGAGCGGCCTGCACCTGTGGGCCTTGCAGGAGCAGGCAATCAATGAGCCGCATCTGGTGCGCCACCTGCTGCAGGAAGACACGCTGGTGGGTGCGCGCGTGGCCGGAGATGCGGGCAAGGTCTACACCGACTTCGCCATCCATGCCGATGGCTTCTCACGCATGCTGCTGCTGGCCGGCGAGTCATTGTCGCCACGCCGCCTGGGGCGGCTGGTGCAGCGGCTGCTGGAGATCGAGACCTACCGCATGGCGGCCCTGCTGGGTCTGCCGGCAGCCCGCCAGGCCGCTGCCGTACTGGCCACGGCCGAGCGGGATCTTGCGGCCCTGGCCCATTCCATCCGTCTTGCCGACCGCGATGCCGAGCCGGCACTGCTGGATCGGCTGACACGCCTGGCCGGGCAGGTGGAGAGCGAATACGCCACCACGCATTCGCGCTTTTCCGCCAGCGCGGCCTATTTCGAACTGGTGGACAAGCGCATTCAGGACATCCAGGAATCGCGCATCGACGGCATACAGACCATCCGCGAGTTCATGGACCGGCGCCTGACGCCGGCGCGCAGCACCTGCGAATGGGCAGCGCGCCGGCAGAACGCGCTGTCCGAGCGCGTCTCGCGCGTCAGCAGCCTGCTGCGCACGCGGGTGGAGATCGAGCAGCAGCAAAGCAGCCAGCAGTTGCTGGGCGCCATGAACCAGCGCCAGGACATGCAGTTGAAGTTGCAGTCCACGGTGGAAGGCCTGTCCGTGGCCGCCATCACCTACTACTTCACGGGCCTGATCAGCTACCTGGCCAAGGGCGCCAAGACGCTGGGCTGGCCTTGGTCGCCGGAGAGCACGGCCGCCGTCGCCATTCCCGTGGTGGCGCTGGGTGTGTGGTGGTCGCTGCGCAGGCTGCACCACAGGCTGTTCCGTGGCCAGCACGGCGGCGGCACGCACTGAAGGCGGCACCAGGGTGCCGGCCCGTGCGCCGGCAAGTTCACGTTTTCTCACGTTTGGCGTGAAAGCATCGAAGCCTCGCGCACAATGTGCGCTGCCGTTCTGCAAGGATCGAGCAAGGCTTTTTTTGTTCAGGAGTGAGACATGGATCTGGGAATCGCGGGCAAGTGGGCCCTGGTATGTGGCGCCAGCAAGGGCCTGGGCTTTGGCTGTGCCAAGGCGCTGGCGCAAGAGGGCGTGAACCTGGTGATCAATGCGCGCAATCCCGAGGCCCTGCAGGAGGCTGCGGCCAGCCTCGCCGCCCTGGCGCCGCAGGTGAAGGTGCTGGCCGTGGCGGCCGACATCACCACCGAGGAAGGCCGCGCCGCCGTGCTGTCGGCAGCCGGTGGCCCGGGCGTGGATTTCGACATCGTCGTCACCAATGCCGGCGGCCCGCCGCCCGGTGATTTCCGCGACTGGGACCGCGCGGCCTGGCTCAAGGCCGTGGACGCCAACATGCTCACGCCCATCGAGCTGATCAAGGCCACGGTGGACGGCATGGCGGCGCGCGGATTCGGCCGCATCGTCAACATCACCTCCAGCGCCGTGAAGGCGCCCATCGACATCCTGGGCCTGTCCAATGGCGCGCGCAGCGGCCTCACGGGCTTTGTGGCGGGCCTGGCGCGCAGCGGCATCGCGGCCAAGGGCGTGACCATCAACAACCTGCTGCCCGGCAAGTTCGACACCGATCGCCTGCGCACCACCTTCACGGCCGCCGCCAACAAGAGCGGCAAGAGCCTGGACGATGTGCGCCTGGTGCAGCAATCCCAGGTGCCGGCCCGCCGCTTCGGCACGCCCGATGAATTCGGCGCCATCTGCGCCTTCCTGTGCAGCGCGCACGCAGGCTACATGACGGGTCAGAACATCCTGCCCGACGGCGGCCTGTACGCAGGAACCTTCTGATGCGCCGGTGCACTGCCTCCATGAACGGGTCCAGGGCCGGCAAGGCCCGGGAAATGGTCCCTTGCATGGTTGCGCAGTGCCGAGCGGTCCATGGGCAGGTGCAGCCTTGACAGTCCCGTTCCTGCATCGTGGCCAGCGGCCTTGCCGCAGCCTGCCCATTTCAAACGCCATGCAGGGAGCCCGGAGATGACGGGCCAGCCCCATCAGACGGACTGGGCGGCGGCCGACCCCGTCCGCGCGCCCGGCCCGGCAGCGGCCGCAAGCCCTGCGGGCATGCGCCATACCCTGGCGCTGATGCTGGTGCTGCTGACGGTGGCCCTGGCGGCCGCCATGGTCTGGCTGCTCAGCGGCATGCGGACCACGGCGCAGGAAGAAGCTTCGCTGCGCCTGGTGCGCTTTGTGCTGGGCACCGAGGCGGCCATCAGCCGCAGCCTGGAATCCCTGGATGCCCTGGCGCTGGGCGTGGACGAACTGCTGGGTTCGCGCAACCCCGCATCGGCATCGCAGCCGCAACTGCAGGAAATGCTGCACACCATGGTGCGGCAGAACACGCTGGCGCAGCGCGCCTCGGTGCACGATATCCAGGGCCGGGAACTGGCCGCTTCGGGCGATGGCCCGGTCATCGATCTGCCTGCGCAGGCCTGGGAGCGCCTGGCGGGCCAAAGCCGCTCCGAATTGCTGGCAAGTCCACCCTCCGTCGCGCCGCAGGTGCCGGGTGGCGAGCGCATGCTGTACCTTGTGCGGCCCCTGAGCCGGGCAGAGCAGGGCGGCTATGTGCTGATGCAGGTGCCGGCTGCGGCGCTGGGCGCCGTGCTGGCCCAGGGCGGTGTGCTGGACGGCCTGGAGGTCACGCTGGAACAGGGCAGCGGCGAGCTGCTGCTGTCCATGCCCCAGTATGGCGATGTCGCCGCTGTGCGGCTGCTGCCGACGACGTCGCAGCTGCCGTCCAGCGGCGTCATGCACATGGCCGCACGCCTGAGCCGCGTGCCCGCCCTGGTGGCTGCGCATCCGCTGCCCAAGGGACATCTGTGGGTCACGGCCAGCCTGCCCATGTCCTCCGTGCTGGCAGGCTGGCGCGTGGCTGCCTGGCTGATGGTGCTGGCCGTGATGATCTTCGGCGTGCTGCTGGCCGTGCTGGGCTGGACCGTGCACCGCTACATGGACCGCCTGAATGCCGCGCGGCGCCAGGCCCAGCGGTCCGAGCAGTGGCTGGACCAGGCGCTGGACAGCATGGTCAGCGGCTTTCTGCTGCTGGATTCGCAGCAGCGCGTGCTGCGCTGGAACCGCTGCTACGAGGAAATGTTCCCCTGGCACGCGGACCAGCTGGAGCCTGGGCGGCCCCTGCAATCGCTGCTCGATTCCTGCCCCAGCGCCGTGGGTCTGGCGGCGGCGCCGGCGCAGGCCGACGAGGCCAAGGACCTGCACCGCCAACTGGTGCTGCGGCCTGGCGTGCCCTTTGAGCAGCAACTGCCCAGCGGCCGCTTTGTCCAGATGACGGCACGGCTGGCCGCCGAGGACGGCGTGGTCATCACCTACAACGATGTCACCGATATCCGGCTGGCAACGGCCGAGATCGAGAGCCTGGCCTTCTACGATCCGCTGACCAGCCTGCCCAATCGCCGCCTGCTGCTGGACCGCCTGGCCCAGGCCACGGTGCTGGCCGCACGCGAAGGCTGGACCGGGGCGCTGCTGTTCCTGGACCTGGACCAGTTCAAGATGCTCAACGACACGCTGGGCCACGAAGTGGGCGACCAGTTGCTGCAGCAGGTGGCGCACCGCCTGCGCAGCGCCGTGCGATCTTCGGACACGGTGGCGCGCCTTGGGGGGGATGAGTTCGTGGTCATGCTCTGCGAGCTGTCGCACGAGCCTGCCGAGGCGGCCACGCTGGCCCAGCGCATTGGCGAGAAGATCCTGGCGCGGCTCAACCAGTCCTATGTGCTGGGCGCCCACCTGCACCGCAGCGCCTGCAGCATTGGCGCCACGCTGTTCGGCCGCCAGCCGCAGTCGGCGGCCGAGCTGCTCAAGCAGGCCGACATCGCCATGTACCAGATCAAGGCGCGCAACGGCAGCGGCCTGTGCTTCTTCGATCCGCAGATGCAGGTGGAAATCCACCAGCGCGTGCGCATGGAAGGCGACCTGCGCCAGGCCCTGGCGCAGTCCCAGTTCGAGCTGCACTACCAGCCCCAGTTCACGCTGGCCGGCGAGGTCATAGGTGCCGAAGCCCTGCTGCGCTGGCGCCACCCCGAACGCGGCCTGGTGCCGCCCGGCATGTTCATTGCCGTGGCCGAGGAAAGCGAGATCATCGTGCCGCTGGGCATGTGGGTGATCCGCACGGCCTGCGAGCAACTGGCGATCTGGCAAAAGGATGCGCGGCTGCGCCATCTGCAGGTGGCCGTGAATGTCAGTGCCCGCCAGTTCCGGCACCAGGACTTTGCCTCCCAGGTCATCGAGCAGGTGCGCAATGCCGGCATTGCGCCCCATCTGCTCAAGCTGGAGCTGACCGAGTCGCTGGTGATCGAGAATGTGCAGGAGTCCATCGACAAGATGAAGCAGCTGCGCAGCCATGGCGTGTGCTTTTCCATGGACGACTTCGGCACCGGTCACTCCTCGCTGACCTATCTCACCCAGCTGCCGCTGAACCAGCTCAAGATCGACCAGTCCTTCGTGCGCCACCTGGGCTTGCGCCATACCGATGACGTGATCGTGCAGACCATCATCGGCATGGCGCGCAACCTGAACCTGGATGTGATCGCCGAAGGCGTGGAGACCCTGGAGCAGCGCGCCCTGCTCGCGCATTACGGCTGCGAATACTTCCAGGGCTACCTGTTCAGCCCGCCCGTGCCCATACGCGCGTTCGAGCAGCTGCTGGCCAAGGTGCCCGTGCGCACCGTGGCGCATGGCCTGCCAAAGGCTACGCCCGGCGCGAAGACACCATGATGCCGCCCACGATGAGCGCGAAGGCCAGCCCGTGGTACAGCTGCGGCGTCTGGCCCAGCAGCGGAATGGACAGCAGGGCGGTGAACAGGGGCATCAGATTGCCGAAGAAGCCCGCCACCGCAGGGCTGCTGCGCTGCACGCCCAGGCCCCAGAAGCGATAGGCCAGGATGGCCGGCCCGACGGCGATGAACAGCAGGGCGCCCAGCAGCGGCCACCCTGCCTGAAGGTGAAACCGTCCCGATGCAGCCTCCAGTCCCGTGAACAGGCCGGACCACATCACGCCGAAGACCATCTGTGCCAGCAGAAAGCCCGACCAGTCCGCGCGCAGCTGTCCTGACACGCTGGTCCTGGACAGCAGCCACGTATAGAAGGCCCACAGGATCGTGGCCAGCACCATGAACAGGTCGCCCGGCACCAGCTGCAGCTGGCGCAGCACCTGCGGATCGCCGCGCGACAGCACCACGGCCACGCCCAGCACCGACAGCGCGGCCCCCAGCAACTGGCGGCGGCTCACGGCAATGCCCCAGCAGATGCGGCCCACGGCCAGCATCCACACCGGCATGCTGGAGCCGACCAGGGTGGCATTCAGCGGCGTCGATGTTTTCAGCGCCAGGTACAGCAGGGCGTTGTAGCAGCCGATGCCCAGCAATCCCAGCAGCGCGAACTGGCGCCACTGCGGCCAGACGGCGCTGTCCCGGCGCAGCACCCATCCGGCCAGCGGCAGCAGCAGCATGAAGGCAATGGCCCAGCGCAGGAAATTCAGCGCGAAGGGCGAGATCAGGTCATGGACCATGCGGCCCACGATGGCATTGCCGGCCCACAGCAGCGGCGGCAGCGTCAGGATGGCGGCGGTGGAGGGCTTCAGCGGCTGGCTCATCGGGATCATCCGGCTTTCGGGCTCGCCACTATAGGCGTTGCGCGCTCTTTGCGCCGACCATGCGTTGCCGTCTTCCGCGAGGCGGGCCGAAACATGGCACGATGCCGCTCTTGTCGCTTTTTGCAGGAGTGCTCCCATGGGTATTGCAGTGCAGATCCGCCACAACGGCGGCCCCGAAGTCCTGGAGCTGGTGCAGGTCGCCGTGGGCGAGCCCGGGCCAGGCGAGGTACGCATACGCCACCATGCGGTGGGCCTGAACTTCATCGATGTGTACCAGCGCTCCGGCCTGTACTCGCTGCCCATGCCCTTGAGCCTGGGCATGGAAGGCGCAGGCGTGGTTGAAGCCGTGGGGGCCGGCGTGGAGCATCTGGGCGTGGGCGATCGCGTGGCCTATGCGAGCAATCCGCCGGGCAGCTACAGCGAAGTGCGCGTCATGCCCGCCATGTGCGTGTGCCGCCTGCCCGATGCCATTGCGTTCGAGACGGCCGCCGCCATGATGCTCAAGGGCCTGACCGCGCAGTACCTGCTCAAGAAATGCATTCCGGTCGAGGGCCTGGCACCGGGTGATGCCGTGCTGTTCCATGCGGCGGCCGGTGGCGTGGGCCTGATCGCCTGCCAATGGGCCAGGGCCCTGGGCCTGCAGCTCATCGCCACTGCGGGCTCGGACGAGAAGTGCGCGCTGGCACTGGCCAACGGTGCAGCCCATGCCATCAACTACCGCAGCGAGAACTTCGCCGAGCGCGTGCAGGAGATCACGGGCGGCCAGGGTGTGAAGGTGGTCTACGACAGCGTGGGCAAGGACACCTGGGAAGGCTCGCTGGCCTGCCTGCGGCGCTTCGGCCTGTTGGTGAGCTTCGGCAACGCCTCGGGCCCCGTGGCGCCTTTCGCTCCTGCCGTGCTGGCGGCCAAGTCGCTGTATGTGACGCGCCAGACCCTGTTCTCCCACATCACCAGCCGCGAGGCCACACAGGCGATGGCCGACGATTTGTTCGCCGTGGTGGAAAGCGGTGCCGTGAAGATCCATATCGACCAGCGCTATCCGCTGGCCGAGGTTCGCCAGGCCCACCTGGACCTGGAGGCGCGCAAGACCACGGGCTCCACCATCCTGCTGCCATGAGTGTGCAAAAGCGCCTGACTGACCCGGCTGACCCGGCCGTGAAGGCCTGGCTGTGCCGCCTGCGCGCCGACACGCGCCAGCCCGCGCTGCAGCCGCGCCGGCCGTTGCTGGTGGCGGGGCAGGAAACAGGTTCGATGGAAGACGGCCTGGCCGCGCTGCTGCCGGACGATGTGATGCAAGCCCACGGCGTGGCACTGCGCCTGCAGGCCGGCCAATGGCATCTGCAAGGCCAGGGCGATGCCACGGTCCTGCTCAACGCCCTGGCCCGGGTGCTGCGTGCCACGGGCCACAGCGGCCCCTGGCGCGATGAGCAACTGGCCGTGTGCAACGTCCAGGGCCAGCGCATTGCCACCGTGGAGCGCGGCGCCGTGCGCCCGCTGGGCATTGCCACCCAGGCCGTGCATTTGGTGGGCGAGACAGCCGATGGCCGCATCTGGGTGCAGCAGCGCGCCGACAACAAGCCCACCAACCCCGGCATGTGGGACACGCTGATGGGCGGCATGGTGGCCGCGTGCGATACCGTGGCCGAGGCCGTGGAGCGTGAAACCTGGGAAGAGGCCGGCCTGCGCGTGGCCGAGCTGCAGGGCCTGCGCCATGGCGGCCATGTGCTGTTCGAGCGCCCCAGTGACGAGGCCGAGGGCCGGGGCTTCATGCGCGAGCGCATCGACTGGTTCAGCGCCACCGTGCCGCCGGCGCTGGAGCCCGGCAACCAGGATGGCGAGGTCCAGGCTTTTGCGCTGATCGAGCGCAACCAGCTCGTCGAATGGCTGCTGCAGGGCCGCTTCACGCCCGAGGCCGCCCAGGTGCTGGCGGCCTGGCTGGGCTGGTGAAACGCTTCAGCGCGCCGTCTTGTTCAGTGCCGATTCCTTGAGCCGGCTGGGCGCCAGGGCGCCGGCCGATTCGAGGATGGGGTAGGCCACCGAGCACAGCAGCGAGTTGATGCGCTTGAGGTCGCTGATCAGGTCGATGTGCAGCGAGCTGGTCTCTATGCTGGAGACGGTGTTGTCGGACAGGCGAGCCAGGTGGGTGGCCGAGTAGGCCAGCTCCAGGTCGCGGAAACGCGCCTTTTCCTCCAGCAGCTTCTGCGCCTCGCGCACATTGCCGTTGAGGAACACGCTCATCGCCAGGCGCAGGTTGTCCAGCAGGTGGTGCAGCAGCTCGCGGATCTCCTGCGTGCCGGCCTCGGAGAACTGGCGGCCCTTTTTGATCTTCTTGTCCTCGATGTCCAGCAGCACGCGCTCGATGATGTCGCCGATCTGCTCCATGTTGATGGTGAAGCTGATGATTTCCGTCCAGCGCTGGCCCTCGCGCTCGTCCAGTTCGGCGCGCGAGATCTTGGTCATGTAGTACTTGATGGCCGAGTACAGATCGTCCACCGTGCCTTCAAGCTCGCGCAGCTCCTGGGACAGCTTGAGGTCGTCGGTCTCCAGTACCCGCTGCATGCCGATCAGCATGGACTCGACCATGTCGGCCTGGTGCAGGGCCTCGCGCGCGGCGCAGGAAATGGCCAGCGATGGCGTGCTCAGCGCCGACGGGTCCAGGTGGCGCGGGCGCAGCAGGCTGGTGGAGCTGGCCTCGGGCTTGGGCAGCAGGGCCGTCACCCAGCGCGCCACGGTCTGCGTGAGGCCGATGAAGCACAGGCTGTTGAAGATATTGAAGGCCAGGTGGAACAGCACGATGTTCTGACCCTTGCCGTCGATCATCGGCATCACGTAGGTGGCCCACAGCCCCAGGAAGGGCGCCACGATGGCCACCCCCATGATCTTGAACAGCATGTTGCCGATGGTGACCTGGCGCACTTCGGTGCTGGACTTGGCCGTGGTCAGCACGGCCACCAGGCCGCTGCCGATATTGGCGCCCAGCGTCAGGCCCAGCGCCACTTCCATGGGAATCGCGCCCGAGCTGGCCATGGCCGCGATCAGCAGCACGATGGCCAGGCTGGAATAGGCCATCACGGCCAGCAGCGCACCCAGCAGCAACTCCATGAAGATATCGCTGGTGACCGAGCCCAGCAGGGTGCGCACGGCGGGGGCTTCCAGCAGCGGTTCGGTGGCCTCGACCACCAGGCGCAGGGCCAGCAGCATCACGCCCAGCCCGATCAGCACGCGGCCAATGCGCCCGGCCGTGGTGTCCTGGCGTGTGATGAACAGCACCACGCCCACGAAGATGAACAGCGGCGACAGCCAGGACAGGTCGGTGGAGAACAGCACGGCCATCAGCGCCGTGCCCACGTCGGCGCCGCGCATCACGGCCAGCGCGGCCGGCAGCGAGATCAGGCCCTGGCCCACGAAGGCCGAGGTCATCAGCGAGGTGGCCGTGCTCGACTGCACCAGCGCAGTCACACCCAAGCCCGACAGCGCAGCCGAGAAACGGTTGCTCATGCTGTGGGCGAGCAGGTCGCGCAGGTTGGCGCCGAACACCCGCAGCACGCCGGTGCGGACCATGTGCGTGCCCCAGACCAGCAGGGCGATGGCGGCCAGTAGATTGAGTAAGTGCTTCATGTGCTGTGAGCGGAGAAGCGGACCAATATAACCCCGGTCCCGGCTTGCGCGCAGGAGAGTCGGCCGCATGAGCGCACAGTTTGGTGCGAAATAAAGAAAATTGTAGAAATAAAACGAATCAAAAAGAATTTCGGTTGACCAAAAACGCACTCAGGAAAACCCGAGGAGAAAGCCCGTCGGCACGCAGTTGGCGGCAGCCTCCATGAAAAAGCCCCTCGTAGGAGGGGCTGGGCTGGCTGTCGTGGCTTGCGCCGCGGCGGGGATCAGGTTCTTTTGGCCCGCCGTGCGCGCAGCACCTCGTCCAGGATCAGCAGGGCCGCGCCCACGCTGATGGCGATGTCGGCGGCATTGAAGGCCGGAAAGTGCGAACGGCCCCAGTAGAAGTCCAGGAAGTCCACCACGTAGCCGTGCTGCAGGCGGTCCACCACGTTGCCGATGGCGCCGCCCAGGATGCTGGCCAGCGAGAAGCAAAACAGCTTCTGCCCCGGATGCTTGCGCAACTGCCAGACGATGAGCAGCGTGGCCGCCACGCCGATGCCCACGAACAGCCAGCGCTGCCAGCCGCCCGCTCCGGCCAGGAACGAGAAGGCAGCGCCCGTGTTGTGCGCCCGCACGATGTTGAAGAAGCCCGTGATCGGCGTCCAGTCGCCCAGCTGGTAGGCACCAAGGATCCACTGCTTGGTGAGCTGGTCAATGGCGATGATCGCCAGCGACCAGGCCAGCCAGGGCCAGATGCGGCTGTTGCGGGATTCGGGGACCGCAGCAAAGGTAGGGGTCATGGCAGCGCCTCAGGGGTTGATTACGCCTTGTGGCGCTCTTCGCCAGCGCCGTGCAGGTTGCTGTCGCAACGGCCGCACAGGCTGGGGTGCTCGGGGTTGATGCCCACGTCGGCACGGTAGTGCCAGCAGCGGTCGCACTTGGCATGGCTGCTGGGTGTGACGGCGGCCTGCAGGGCCTCGCCTGCCAGGGCCTCGGCCGCCGAGGTGATGAAGACGAACTTCAGGTCGTCGCCCAGGCTTTGCAGCAGGGCCAGGTCTTCGGGCTGGGCCGAGACAGTGACTTCGGCCTGCAGCGAGGAGCCGACCCGGCCTTCGGTGCGCACGGCCTCGATGTCCTTGTTCACCACGTCGCGGATCTCGCGCAGGCGCGCCCACTTGGCCAGCAGGGCCTCGTCACCGGCCGGCAGGTCGGTGTAGGTCTCCAGGAAGATGGACTCGCTGTCGCCGAAGACCTTCCAGGCCTCCTCGGCCGTGAAGGACAGGAAGGGCGCCATCCAGCGCAGCATGGCATGCGTGATCTGGTGCAGGGCGGTCTGGGCGCTGCGGCGGGCCAGACTCTTGGGCGCGCTGGTGTACAGGCGGTCCTTGAGCACGTCCAGGTAGAAGCCGCCCAGGTCTTCCGAGCAGAACAGCTGCAGCTTGGCCACCACGGGGTGGAATTCATAGACCTTGTAGTGGGCCAGCAGCTCGGCCTGGAACTGGGCGGCGCGCGCCAGGGCCCAGCGGTCGATCTCCAGCAGCTCTTCGGTGGGAACCGAGTCCTGCGCAGCATCGAAGTCGCTGACGTTGGCCAGCAGGAAGCGCAGCGTGTTGCGGATGCGGCGGTAGGCATCCACCACGCGGGCCAGGATCTTGTCGTCGATGCCCAGGTCGCCCGAGTAGTCGGTCGAGGCCACCCACAGGCGGATGATCTCGGCGCCCATCTTGTTGCTCACGTCCTGCGGGGCGACGGTGTTGCCCAGCGACTTGGACATCTTCTTGCCCTGGCCGTCCACGGTGAATCCGTGCGTCAGCAGGCCGCGGTAGGGCGCGCGACCGAAGATGGCCGAGGCCAGCAGCAGCGACGAATGGAACCAGCCGCGGTGCTGGTCATGGCCCTCCAGGTAGAGGTCGGCCTCGGGGCCCTGGTCGTGGTGCATGTCGGCGTGCGTGCCGCGCATCACGTGCCAGAAGGTGGAGCCGGAGTCGAACCAGACTTCGAGGATGTCGGTGCTCTTGGTGTAGTGCACGGCCTCCTCTGCGCCCAGGATGTCCTCGGCCGTCACGCGGCTCCAGGCCTCGATGCCGCCCTGCTCGACCATGGTGGCCGCCTGGTCGATGATCTCCATGGTGCGCGGGTGCAGCTCGCCACTGTCCTTGTGCAGGAAGAAGGGCAGGGGCACGCCCCAGCTGCGCTGGCGCGAGATGCACCAGTCGGGGCGGCCGGCGATCATGTCGCGCAGGCGGGTCTTGCCGTTCTCCGGGTAGAACTGGGTGTGCTCGATGGCTTCCAGTGCGATCTGGCGCAGCGTCTGCGCGGGCTTGTCGCCGGGCTTGGTGAACACGCCCTCGCCCTCGTCCATGCGGATGAACCACTGGGCTGCGGCGCGGTAGATCACGGGCGTCTTGTGGCGCCAGCAGTGCGGGTAGCTGTGGGTGATGGTCTTGGTGTCCATCAGGCGGCCGGCCAGCTTGAGCGCGTCGATGATGACGGGCGTGGCCTTCCAGATGTGCTGGCCACCGAACAGCGGCAGCTCGGGTGCGTAGACGCCGTTGCCCTGTACGGGGCTCAGGATGTCTTCGCGCGTCATGCCGTTGTTCATGCAGCTGTTGAAGTCGTCCACGCCATAGGCGGGGGCCGAGTGCACGATGCCGGTGCCGTCATCGGCCGTGGCGTAGTCGGCCAGGAACACGGGCGAGACGCGGTCGAAGCCCTTGTCCATATCGGCCAGCGGGTGCTTGAACTGCAGGTGGTCCAGCTTGCTGCCCACGGCGGTGGCGACGACCTGGCCTTCGAGCTTCCAGCGTGCCAGACACTTCTCGACCAGGGCCGAGGCCACGATCAGCAGGCCGCGCTCGGTGTCCACCAGGCTGTATTCCAGCTCGGGGTTGACGTTGAGCGCCTGGTTGGCGGGGATGGTCCAGGCCGTCGTCGTCCAGATGACGATGAAGGCTTGCTTGGCCAGCGAGGGCAGGCCGAAGGCGCAAGCCAGCTTCTCAGGCTCGGCCGTGGGGAACATCACGTCCAGCGTCTGGCTTTGCTTGTCGGCGTATTCGATCTCGAACTCGGCCAGCGAGGAGCCGCAGTCAAAGCACCAGTACACGGGCTTGAGGCCGCGGTAGACGAAGCCGCGCTCCATGACGCGCTTCAGGGCGCGCAGCTCGGCGGCCTCGTTGGCGTAGTTCATGGTCTTGTAGGGATGGTCCCAGTCGCCCAGCACGCCCAGGCGCTTGAAGTCCACCATCTGCTGGGCGATCTGCTCGGTGGCGAAGGCGCGGCTCTTGGCCTGCATCTCGTCGCGCGGCAGGTTGCGGCCATGCAGCTTTTCGATGGCGTTCTCGATGGGCAGGCCGTGGCAGTCCCAGCCCGGCACGTACAGCGCGTCGAAGCCTTCGAGCTGGCGGCTCTTGACGATCATGTCCTTGAGCGCCTTGTTCACCGCGTGGCCGATGTGGATCTTGCCGTTGGCGTAGGGCGGGCCGTCATGCAGGATGAACTTGGGCGCACCGTGGCGCGCGTCGCGCAGCTTCTTGTAGAGCCCCTTGTCCTCCCATTCCTGGACCCAGCCCGGCTCGCGCTTGGGCAGGTCGCCGCGCATGGGGAAGGGCGTGTCGGGCATGTTCAGCGTGGCGCGATAGCCCGCATTGGCGTTGGGAGAGACTTTCGAATCAGACATGGAGAACCTTGAAAGCAGGCCAGAGCCCGGACCGTCTGGTCCAGGCACGGAAAAAGGGGAGGAAAGCCTGGTGCGCACCCGCGCCCGGGCAGGTGACGGAGAGCGTCAAATTCGGTCGCGCGTGGTCTGGCGACGGGTCTCGGTGTAGATGGGCGTGTGGATGGTGGCGAAGAACGCGCGCGCGTCATCGCAGTCCTTGGCGATGCCGGCGGTGAGGGCGTCGAGACTGTCGTACTTCAGCTCGTCGTGCAGTTTGTGCAGAAGTTCCACGCGGATGATTTTACCGTAGGCCTCTTCGCCTCCCGGCGCGCCGGGCCAATCGAGGCAATGCGTCTCCAGCAGGACGCGCCCGCCGTTGACATCCGTCGGGTCCAGGGAAGGGCGCACGCCGAGGTTGGCCACGCCGCGCAGCGGTCGTTCATTCAGGCCATGGACCAGCACGGCGAAGATGCCGCTGGCCGCAGGCTTCCAATGGTTGAAGCGCAGGTTCAGCGTGCGAAAGCCGTCGCCCGCGCCTTGGCGGCTCTCGGCCAGGCTGCGGCCCAGCTTGCGGCCGTGCACCACATGGCCGGAGATGGTGTAGGGATGGCCCAGCAGCCGCGCGGCGTCCTGCATGCGCCCCTCGGCCAGGGCTGCGCGCACATGGGTGCTGGACACGCGCAGGCCGTGCACCTCGTAGCTGTTCATGCGGGCCACGTCAAAGCCCTGGCGCTGGCCCGCCGCATCCAGCATGGCGTAGTCGCCCGCACGCTGGGCGCCGAAGCGGAAGTCGTCGCCAACCAGCACGTATTTCGCGCCTAGGCCCGCCACCAGCACTTCGTCGATGAAGGCCTGCGGCGACTGGCTGGCCAGCGTCTGGTTGAAGGGCAGCACCACGGTCTGGTCCACGCCGCAGCGCTCGAGCTCCGACAGCTTGTCGCGCAGCGTGCCTATGCGCGCCGGCGCGATTTCAGGCCGTCCCAGGGTCTGGGCGAAATAGTCGCGCGGATGGGGCTCGAAGGTCAGCACGCAGGTGGGCACGCCGCGCTGTGCAGCTTCGGCCGACAGCAGGGCCAGCATGGCCTGGTGGCCGCGATGGACACCATCGAAATTGCCGATGGTGACGGCACAGGCCGATTCCCGCCCTGGATGGTTGAAGCCTCGAAAAATCTTCATGGGACGCTTTGTTTTCAATAGCGGCTGGCACGCGCGCAGCCAGCTCAGGCTGTCAATCCGACATGGAAACAGAGTATATTGCCTCGATAAGGCCTGCCTTGCAGGCCCTGTGCACTGGCTGCATTCCCGTTCACTTTGGTGTCAGAGGAGGCGTGTCGTGAAGGTCTTGAAGCTGTCGGCCCAAGGGCTGCCCCAATCCTGGATCACGCTGGAGCAGGCGGCGCTGCATTACGCGGCGGACGATGTGCGCTGGGAGTCCGGCGGAGAGGTCGCCTGTTTCCGCGGTGGTCACAATGCCGTCACGGGCTGCCAGTCGGTCATCCACATTAACAGCATCATCGGCACGCGCGGGGCACCTGCCATCAATCCGCACAGCCTGCAGCCCGGCCTGACCAACGGGAAGCTGTTCGCACGCGACCGCTGCATCTGCGCCTATTGCGGCCGGGTCTTTCATGAAAACGACCTCACGCGCGAGCACATCGTGCCCATCTCCGCAGGGGGAGGCCACCAGTGGATGAACCTGGTGACGGCCTGCCGCTCCTGCAATCACCGCAAGGGTGCCCGCACGCCAGAGCAGGCGCGCATGCCGCTGCTCTATACGCCCTATGTACCCAGCCTCTGGGAAGACTTCATCCTGCGCAACCGGCGGATCCTGGCCGATCAGATGGAGTTTCTGCTGCTGCACGTGCCCCGGAGTTCGCGCTGGGCACGGGACGGCTTCGTCGAGGGCGGTGGCGCGCCCACGCACGAGGTGGCGTGGGCTTGATGAAGGCCCGTCAGGCAGCGGTCTTGGTTGCCGTCACGACAAAGCCCTGAACCGGCTCGCCACCTTCCTGGCGCAGCACCAGTTCTTCCGTCGCCACACTGAAACCGGCTTGCTTGCACAGTGCCTCGATATGGCTGCGCTTGTGGGCATAGCGCTGGCTGGATTGGAGGACCAGGTCGGGGCCGTCTTCCGAGGCGGTTTCGCAGGAGAAGATAAGTTCGCCACCCGTCTTTAGAATGCGTGCGGCATTGGGGATGACCAATTGGGGGTCGCCAATGTAGATCAGCACATCGAGCAGGGTCAGTACATCGTATTCATTGGCCGGCGTGTTCTGAAGCGCACCCAACAGGTCCACATTGTGGAAACGGTCATAGACGCCGTGTTTGGCGGCTTCCTCAATCATCTTGAGCGAGCTGTCCACACCGATCAGATAGCCTTGCATCGGACCCAGGAACAGCCCCAGCAGGCCGGTACCGCAGCCCAGATCCAGCAGGTTGAAGTCCTTCTCCGGGTGGCGAGCAATCAATTGCCCTGCAACGATTTTCGGCAGTTGGTAGTTCAGGCCGAGAACCAGATGCCTGTCAAAGCGCTCGGCCATCTCGTCGAACATGGCTTGGTGCATTCCCACCGGAATATGTTGGGGAGTCTCGGCCCGTGCCAGTGCCGCGTAGTAAGCCAGTGTGGCGTCCTGTGGGAATTTTTCCTCAAGGGTACGGATATCGTCCAGGGCCGCTGCGGGTTCGCCGCGTGCGATTTGAACCTTGATGCGCCCCATTTTGTAGACAGGCTGTTCCGGGAATTCATCCACCAGGGCGTTCCAAATCTGAAGTGCCTCGGTGTGTTCTCCCAATTCGCCCAGGTCAGCGGCCAGATGCTGCCGCAGCATGGCATCGTTTGGAAAAAGCTCCAGTCCCCGGCGCAGGTGCAGGACAGCCATTTCATGATTTCCGGCACGGTGCGCGATGTCCACGACGCCCGCAAGCACCTGCGGATTGCGGGGCTCGATGCGCGCCACCTTTTCCGCCATTTCAATGGCGAGATCGAACTGATCGCGACGTGCGCGATAAAGGGCCGTTTCCAGGAGGCCCGGGCCCCACATCGGGGCGAGTTCAACGCAGCGATCGAAAGCCTCTTCGGCTTTGGCCGGGTTGCCGGCCTTTTCTGCCATCAGCCCGGCCAGCATGAAGACACGGGCATCGCCTGGCATCTTGCGATGGGCCTTGTTCAGAGTCAGTGCGGCCTTCTGTAGATCGCCGTTGGAGATCTGCTGGCGAGCCATTTCCAGGTGCTTGCGGTTGATGTCGGCGGGGATGGAAGTAGCGCTCATGGACAGGTGTGTGTTTATGGCCAAGGAGAGGCGGGCGTTGATTGCGGCATGTGCCGGCAGGCCACGCCAGTGGCGAACTTTTCATTATCGTGGATTCTTCGCCCGGCCATGTTTCAAGCTGATGCCTGCAAGGTCTTGGCCTGCGGTGCGGGCAAGGGGCGCGGTGGCAGCGTGAGCGTGAAGCTGGTGCCGCCCTGGGCTGATGGCGCTGCCTGTATGTCGCCGCCATGCAGGCGCGCAATGCGCCGTGCGACCCACAGGCCCAGGCCGAAGCCGCGGGCCTGGTCCGCGCGGTGGCCGCGCTCGAAGCGCTCGAAGATGCGTTGCGCCAGCTCGGGTGCAAGACCCGGGCCCTGGTCGCTGACAGTGAGTTCCAGCTGGCCGTGTTCGTCGGTGCGCGCGCGCACGGCGATTTCTCCGGCCTTGGCGTATTTCACCGCGTTGTCCACGAGGTTGGACAGGGCGATGCGGGTGAGCGTGGAGTCGCACTCCCATGTGGCGGGCGCACTGGCGCTGTCCAGGTTCAGGTGGTGGCGGCGTGACCAGTGCACAAGCTGCGCGGCATCATCGACCAGCTCCATGACGGGAGCGCGGTGCAATTGCAGCCGGAAGGCGGGAGCATCCAGGCGGTCGCTGATCAGGCAGTTGTCCACCAGGGCCGTCAGGCGCCTGCAGGCGCGGCGGATCTGTGCGGCGCGCTCCAGCTGGGAGTCGATGTCGGGCGAGGGAAAGGACAGCTGCTCGGTGGCCGCGCTGTCCACCACGGCCAGCGGCGTGCGGAATTCATGGTTGACCATGTTGAAGAACTGGCGCTGCTCCAGCCGCAGCGTGCGTTCGCTGTGCAGTGCCGCTTGCAGTGCGTTCTGGGCGCGCAGCAGCTCGGCCGTGCGCAGGCGTACACGCTCTTCCAGCGCATGCTCGGACTTGGCAAGGGATTCGAGCAGCTGTGCCTGGCGTGCCATGGATTCCCGGAATTTCTGGATCAGGCCGGCGCCCACGGCCACGGTGATCACGATGTTGACCAGCAAGGTGTTGAGCTGCCAGAACACGCTGGTTTCTATGGTCGGCAGGCTGGTCAGGCCGACATAGGCCGCTGTCACATACAGGCCCATCAGCCCATACATGGTGCTGGGAACCACCATCAACACATGGACCAGATTGGCACGCTCGCGCAGCAGATTGCTCCATGCCACCACGGCGAACAGTGCGCTGATGGCCCAGGGCGCGCCAACCCCTATCCAGGCCCAGTCCTGGTAGCGGCCCAGCGGTATGCTGGGCAGGCACAGCAGCGGGATGATTCCCAGGGCGAGCAAGGCCCGATCCATGCGCCGCCAGCGTGTGTCGCGTGTCAGCAGCTCGCGCATCTGCCAGGCCAGGGCGGCGGGCAGCATCAAGGTGCCCAGGCTGACGCAAAGATGGCCCCAGTGCGCGAGATGGTCGGGCAGCCAGATCTGCAGGTACCCCCGGTCGCTGGCGCCGTGGATCAGCACGGCCATGGCGGCCACGGCCATGGCGGCCAGATTGCGCAGGCGCAGGGCCAGGGCAGCGCCGATGATCAGCAGGGCCAGCATGAGGTTGATGCCCTGATGGATGCCAGAGGCCCATTCCACGGCCGAGAACTGTGTCATCAGGCCGCTGCTGCGCCAGAGCGTGGCGTCCAGCTGCATGGGGCTTGAGGTCTGCACGCGCAGGATGAAGGGCTGGCCCGAGTACAGCGGAAACACCAGCTGCCGAACATGCACGCGCGGTTCGTCGGTGGCCGTATCACCGCTGCTGCGCATGCGCCATGCGCCGTCCACGTGCTGGTAGAGCGCAACGCGGTCCAGATAACTGGGCAGGATTTCCAGCCACAGCGGATCGTGCTCGGGGTCTGCCTTGCCGGCGGCGATGTGAGGCGCCTGCACCTTGAGCCAATACACATCGCGCGTATAGCCCTTGTTCAGCGGTGTATCGAGCAGGGTGAAATCCGTGTCCGGCAGGGTGGCCACCTGGTCGATGGTGAAGCTGCCCTGTGCATCGACGAGCGCCAGCATGGGCAGGTCCGTGCCCAGCTGCAGGCGCTTTGCCGGCAGGGACTGCCAGGCCGGGCTGAGAATGAAGCAGACCACCAGCACCAGAGAAAACACCAGCCAGCCCGGCAGCGCCAGCCGGTTCAGGATACGCAGCAGGTTCAGGATACGCATGGCGAGGCGGGCTGTGTTGCAGCTGTGGCAAGGCCGCTGTCTTCGGGAATGCTGCTGGGCAGCGTCAGCGTGAAGCAGGTGCCGCCGCCCGGGGCTGGCGTGACCTGCACATCGCCGCCATGCATCTGGGCCACGCGCCGGGCCACCCACAGCCCCAGGCCGAAGCCTCGGGTCTGGTCCGAACGCTCTCCGCGCTCGTGCAGCTCGAAGATGCGCTGCGCCAACTCGGGCGCCAGGCCAGGGCCCTCGTCGCTGACGGTGAGTTCCAGCCTGCCCTGTCCGTCCTGGCGGGCGCATACGGCGATTTCTCCGGCCTGGGCGTATTTCACGGCGTTGTCCACGAGGTTGGACAGGGCGATGCGCACCAGGGTGGGATCGCACTCCCAGGAGGCGGGGACGCCCTCAGTCTCCAGCTTCAGATGGTGGCGGCGCGACCAGTGCACGAGCTGCACGGCATCGTCGATCAGGTCCATCACGGGCACCCGGTCGAGCTGCAGCCGGAACGCAGGCGCGTCCAGTCGGTCGCTGACCAAGCAGTTGTCCACCAGGGCCGTGAGGCGCCTGCAGGCGCGGCGGATCTGGGCTGCGCGTTCCAGCTGGGAATCGATATCGGTGGACGGAAAAGTCAGTTGCTCGGTGGCCGCGCTGTCCACCACGGCCAGCGGCGTGCGGAATTCATGGTTGACCATGTTGAAGAACTGGCGCTGCTCCAGCCGCAGCGTGCGTTCGCCATGCAAGGCGGCCTGCAGCGCGTTTTGCGCATGCAGCAGCTCCGCCGTGCGTGTGCGCACCCGTCCTTCCAGCGCATGTTCCGACCGGGCCAGCGACTCCACCAGCTGCGCCTGCCTGCCCATGGAGTTTTGGAATTTCTCGACCAGGCTGGCGCCCACGGCAATGATGATGAGGATGTACAGCAGCAGCGATTCCAGCTGCCAGTACATGCCTGCCTCAATGTCGGAAGACACCAGTCCCGTATAGGCCGCAGCCACGTGGATGCCCATGACCGTGTGCAGCGTGTAGGGAATCAGCACCAGCAGGTTGACGATGCTGGGGCCCTGGCGGAACAGGTTCTGCCAGGCCACCAGCGCACTCAGCAGACTGGCCATCCAGGGCACGCTGACCCCCAGCCAGGCCCATTGCGTGTAGTGCCCCGTCGGTATGCTGAGTACGGCTAGCAGCGGTGCCACGGTCAGCAGCACCAGCATGCGATCGATGCGGCGCCAGGCCGTGCCGCGCGTCAAGGTCTCGCGTGCCTGCCAGGCAAAGGCGGCAGGCAGCAGGAAGACGCCCACGCTCACCCAGACATCCGCATGCGGCGCCCAGGGCTCGGGCAGCCACAGCTGGGCATAGCCGCGCACATTGGCGTTGTGGGTCAGCACCACGAAGGCCAGCAAGGTCATGGCCATCAGGCTGCGCATGCGCAGGGCCAGGGCCGCGCCCGCGATCAGCAGAGTCAGCACCAGGTTCACACCCTGATGCACACCCGATGCCCACTCGACGCTGGACAACCAGGCCATCAGCCCCGTGCTGCGCCAGACCGTGGCGTACAGCTGCATGGCGCTGCTGGTCTCGATGCGCAGCACAAAGGGCTGGCCAGCGCGCAGTGGAAACACCAGCTGGCGCACATGGATGCGCTGAGCCATGGGCACGGTGTCACCGCTTTCCCTCGCCTGCCACAGGCCGTGCGCCTGCTGGTAGAGCGTGACCCTGTCCAGATAGGTGGGCGTGATCTCCAGCCACAGCGCATCGTTGTCGGCCAGCCCGCTTGTGGGCGCAAGCGCAGGCGTGGCAACCCTCACCCAGTAAGCATGGCGGGTATAGCCCTCGTTCAGAGGCGTGCGCCGGGTTTCGAAGGCATCATCGGGCAGGGCCGCGACCTGTTCAATGGTCATGCTGCGGCCCGCATCGGCAAGCACCTGCATGGGCAGGTCCTTGCCCAGACGCAGTCCCCCGTCAGGGGGAGGCATGGTTGCCGGGCTCAGCACGAAAAATGCGAGCAGCCCGAGCGAGACCATGATCCATGCAATAAATGTAAATTTTTGTGTGTTTCTCTGAACTGTGAGCATTCGAGAGTGTTCGTGCATGGCGGCGGACGTTCGCCCCAATGAAAATCCGCGCACCAATAGGCAAACATCATGCAGCAGACACTAGAGCCATCGATCGAGTTCACCGTCGCCGTCGTAGAGGACGACGAGGATATTCGTATCAATGTGTGTCGATTTTTAACAAAGTCTGGCTTGCATGCCTGGGGCACGGATTCTGCAGAAGACTTCTACATAAAGCTACTGCGTGAGAAGGCAGATCTGGTCGTCGTCGACCTGGGCCTGCCCGGCGAGGACGGCCTGAGCCTGGTCAAGCGCCTGGCCGAGCAGGAGATTCCCGTCGTGGTGCTCACGGCACGCGGCGATCTGGACAGCCGCATTGCCGGCCTCAATGCCGGCGCCCTGCAGTACTTCGTCAAGCCCACCGACATGAACGAGCTGGTGGCCGGCATCCGCTCCCAGCTGCGCCGCAACACGGGCCAGCCGGCCCGGGCGGCGGCACCTTTCCTGACTTGGCGCCTTGACCCCCTTTCGGCCTGCATGGTCGCGCCCAACCACCAGATCATCGCCCTGACCAGTCGCGAGCTGGAATTGCTCGGCTGCCTGATGGCAACCCCCGGAACCATGGTGGCCAAGCAGACCTTGATCGAGACCATGGGATACGCCGATGTGGATGACGGCTTCCACCGCATCGAATCGCAACTGACGCGGCTGCGCCGCAAGACCCTGGATATCTCCGGGCTGGCCCTGCCGGTGAGGGCAGTGTTCGGCCGAGGGCTGGTGTTCGTGCCTTAGGCGCCTTTTTCTTCTCCATTTCAGCTTTTTGAACCGCAGCCGTCCGGGCATGCGGAAGGGATTCGTTCGCCCATTTTTTTGCTGCAGAAGCGCGTGCGCGTGCTTGGGCGGCTTGGTGCTGGCTGCGTGCGCAGGCGGACGGCGTGGGCCGTCGGAGTTTTCAACCGTGATCAAACACACATGAAGAGAGGAATGGTATGGCGAGACAGAGTTTGCATATCCGGCCCGCAGGGCCGCGCATGAAGGCCTGGAGGCAGGCCAGAAGTCTGGTTGCAGCCGGCACCCTGGCAATGGTGGGTGCAGTTGCGCAGGCGGCATTTCTGAATGGGGACTTCGAGGCAGGGGACCTGACTGGCTGGACCCCCCAGGCCTGGACCAACAATGGCACCCAGGCCAATCCGAAACGCTTGAGCGAGTTGCGCCTGCAGCCACCTGGCACCAAGTCCCATCTGGTCGAAATCGCCAGCGGCTCGGAAAGCGCCGCAGACGAAGTCCTGTTCCGGGGTGACGCTGGCCAGTCCGCCCTCAAACTGACTTTGGCAGGCTCCCACTCTGCCCGTATCAACCTCAAGGCGAACAGCGCCACCCCAGCCAGCAACGTGATACCGCGGTCCAGCAAGGTCACGGGGGGACTCGCCGGCTGGACCCAGCAGGTCAATACGGCAAGTTCCATCACCCAGGAAGTGACGCTGACTGCAGATGACATCGACCAGGACGGCAAGATCCACATCCGATTTGTCGCGGCGCCCGTGCTTGAGTACGCCAGCAATCACGGAGGCGAGGATCGCCCCTACTTTGCCATCTCGCTGGTCAAGACCTATGACGCCCAGACCTCCACGGATCTGACGGGCTCGCCCCAGGAGTTGTTCTTCAAGTACCACTACGGCGGCGAGCCGGGAGCACCCTGGAAGACCTTTACCGACAAGGGCGGTGCCATCCAGAACTACACCGACCCTCAGGCCTACGATGTCGCACCCGGCAATGCCTACCTGCGGGTAGGCGACAAGGTCAGGCTGCAGGCCGTGGCCTCGGCCTGCAGTGCCGGTGGCCACGCAGGCCATCTGTACGTTGACAACTTCGGCACGACCCTGCCCAAGACACTGTGGATCAGCGCGTCCGGGCCTGTCAGCGCGCCCAAGGCGGACGGCACGGAGATCACCTACACCTATACCTATACGAACAACGGCAGCACCCCGGTGAACAACGTGAAGGTCACGCCCGCGATGCCCGTGGGCACGGATGCGGGCATCAGTCCGACCACGTTCGTGTCACTGGCCGGCGATGGCGGCGCTTGCACGGCCCCGGCCGTGGGCAGTTCAGACCCTGCCCAGTGCGACTTTGGGACCCTGGCACCCGGGCAGTCGGGCACGTTCACGATGACCGTGAAGGTTCCTTTGGGCACGCCGTCAGACCAGATCAACAACGGCAACTACACCATCGGAGGCGACCTGACCTCGACCCTGCTCGGTGCCATGGTGCAGACCCAATTGCTGGCTCCCGCGGCGAGCAGCGACATGGTGCCTGATGTCTCCGGACTCCCGCCCACCGCCGTGGTCGGCGTGCCCTACACCGGCAGCTTCTCCTGCAAGAACGATGGTGCAGCCAGCGCAGGCCAGGCCATCTGCGATGCCTCCGGTCTGCCCCCTGGCGTGACGGCAGGCCAATGCACGATAGACGGCGCGGCCTGGATGCAGCCCGGCGTGGTGCCTGCGGGCAAGACGGTGGTCTGCCAGGTCTCTGGTACACCGACGGGTCCAGGCGGCAGCTCGACGGTCACGGTGACCACGGGCGGCGACAACGACCTGACCCCGGGCAACAACACGACCACGTCGAACATCGCGGTCACCACAACGCCGGACATGCAGATCAATCTGAGCGGACTGCCCCCCACCTCGCCGCTGAACATTCCCTATAGCGGCAGCTTCACCTGCAGCAACCAGGGCCTGGCCAACGCCGTGAGCGGCACCTCCTGCGCCGTCACCGGCCTGCCGGCTGGCGTGACGCAAGGCGCATGCTCCATCAGCCCCGGCAATGCCGCGTGGGTGGCGGGCAATGCGGTGCCGGTGGGAGCCACGGTCACCTGTCAGGTGAGCGGTACGCCCACGGCCGCAGGTTCGTCCACGGTCACGGGCACCACGGGCGCAACGGATGATTCGAATGCGGCGAACAACACCGCGACCGTGAATGTGTCCACCGTTGCAGTGCCCGACATGGGCGTCGATCTGAGCGGCCTGCCGACCGCGTTCACGGCCGGCACGCCCTACAGCGGCAGTTTTGTCTGCAAGAACCTGGGTTCGGTCGATGCATCGGCAGGCACCTCGTGCGCAGTCACGGGACTGCCCGCCGGTGTGAGCCAGGGAGCGTGCCGCATCAGCCCTGCCAATGCAGCCTGGTCGACAGGTGATGCCGTACCTGCGGGCGCCAGCGTGACCTGCACGGTCAGCGGAACGCCCAGCTCCGTGGGAGCCGTGACACTGACGGGCAGCACCGGTGCGACCGGAGATGCCAACCCGGCCAACAACACGGCTTCCCGCGCAGCGGCAGGGGCCGTGTCGCCGGCCTCCATCCCCACGCTCTCCGAATGGGGCCTGATCCTGATGTCCGGCCTGATGGGCATCATGGGCTGGGGCATGGTGCGCCGCCGCCGCGCCAACCCGCTGTGACCGGCAGTCGGTCGTGACACAGGGCGCCCTTCGG
Organism: Delftia acidovorans NBRC 14950; assembly: GCF_001598795.1. GTDB lineage: Bacteria > Pseudomonadota > Gammaproteobacteria > Burkholderiales > Burkholderiaceae_C > Comamonas > Comamonas acidovorans. The sequence goes on from NZ_BCZP01000001.1 coordinate 171,811, forward strand.
GGCGCCTTTTTTTCATCTGGGCGCGGCCGCAGCCAATTGACTTGCTCAATGTGTGATCGAATAAGGGTTTATACCTAGCGATATCCCCATGATCGTCCGTGATCGCCCCGCCGGCCTCAGGCTGTTTCTGATTTTGCGGGGCTCGGTGCTCCAGCGTATCCAGGTCACGCTGCTCGTGAACATCGTGTTCGCCGCCATCATCACTCTGGTGCATGGCAACCTGTTCGACGTCAAGATCACGGTGACGCCCATCCCTTTCACGCTGATCGGCCTGCCGCTGGCCATCTTCCTGGGCTTTCGCAACAACACCGCCTATGACCGCTACTGGGAAGGCCGCAAGCTCTGGGGTGAGATGGTGATCTGCGCGCGCACGCTGGCGCGCCAGTGCCAGAGCCTGATCGTCATCGACGGGGATCCGGACCCGGCCCGGCGCAGCAGCGATGTGCGCGTGCGCATGGTGCACCGGGCGATCGCCTTTGCGCATCTGCTGCGGACGCAGTTGCGCGGGCTGCACGAGGATGTGGCCGCAGGCCGCTGGCTGGTGGACAAGGAATGGCGCCAGCTCCAGGGTATGCCGCTGGAGCAGCGCTGCGACGCACTGATGATGTCCATGGGCCGCGATCTGGCGCAGTGCGTGCGCCGGGGCGAGATGGACCCCTGCCTGGCCGCGTCCATGGACAAGACCTTCACGCGCATGACGGCGGCAGCCGCCTCGTGCGAGCGCATTCGCAACACGCCCATGCCGTTCTCCTATGCGCTGCTGCTGCACCGCACGGCCTATATGTACTGCTTTCTGCTGCCGTTCGGCCTAGTGGACACGACCGGGTTCATGACGCCCTTTGTCGTGGCCATCGTGGCCTACACCTTCTATGGGCTCGACGCCCTTGGCGATGAACTCGAAGAGCCCTTTGGCCTGGAGAGCAACGACCTGCCGCTGGACACCATCTGTCGCTCCATCGAGATCAGCCTGGGATGCACGCTGGGCGAGACGGATCTGCCGGCACCGCTCAGGCCGGAGGGCTACCGGCTGACCTGAGACGGCGGGCAGACATGGGCAAAGGCCCATGAAAAAGCCCCGCAGTTTTCTGCGGGGCCTGGTGTGGTGCGGTGCGGCGCGGTGAGGTCAGACCTCAGGCAAACACGCCGGCCGTGTCCTGCATCTTCGCGGAGACGATGCCCAGGTGATGCAGGGTGTCACCGCCCGTCATCTCCATCTGCGTCAGGCGCTTGAAGTAGTGGCTGCCCGCGTACTCGTCGGTCACGCCGATGCCGCCGTGCAGCTGGACCGACTGCTGGCCGACAAAACGCAGCGACTGGCCCAGCTGGACCTTGGCGCGCGCGATGGCCACGTGGCGCTCGGCATCGGCCGCGCTCATCTTGAGGCTGGCGTAATAGCTCATGGAGCGGGCCAGCTCCAGCTGCATCTTCATGTCGGCCACGCGGTGGCGCAGGGCCTGGAAGCTGGCGATCACCGTGTTGAACTGCTTGCGCTGGTTCATGTACTCGGTGGTCAGCTTCAGCGTCTGCTCCATGGCGCCCACGCCTTCGGCGCACAGCGCGGCGTTGGCGGCGTCCTGGGCCAGCGTGAGGGCGGCCAGGCCATCGGCCGTCACCAGCGTGGCGGGGGCCGCCTGGCAGCGTAGTTCGGCCGCGCGGCTGCCGTCCTGGGTGCGGTAGCCCTGGGTGCTGACGCCGCTGGCGCCGCGCTCCACCAGGAAGAGGGCGATCTTGCCATCCAGCTGGGCTGGCACCAGAAAGGCGTCGGCCGCGTCGCCTGCGGGCACCACGCTCTTGGTGGCATCCACCGTGTAGCCGCTGCCGCTTTTGCTGGCCTTGGCGGCACAGACATCGAGGCGGTAGCGGGCCTGGCGCTCCTGGTGTGCCAGCACGACCAGGGCCTCGCCGCTGGCCACGCGCGGCAGCCACTGGCCGGCCAGGGTGGCGTCGGCATGTTTGCCGAGCACGCCGGCTGCCACAAAGGCCTGCGCCAGCGGCTCCATCACCAGGCCGCGGCCCAACTCCTCCATCACCACCATCACGTCGGTGGCGCCCAGGCCCAGGCCGCCGTGCTCCTCGGGCACGGTCAAGGCCGTCAGGCCCAGTTCGGCGAGCTCGCCCCAGACCTCGCGCGAAAAACCGCCCGCCTCGACGATGGAGCGGCGGCGCTCGAAGGTATAGCCCTTGTCCACCCAGCGGCGCACGGCGTCGCGCAGTTGCTGCTGGTCATCCGAAAAATCAAAGTCCATTTTCTGTCTCCCGAAGCTGATCGAAGCGCGTCCGGCGCACTTCCGGGTTCAGCGAAACTCCAGCCAAAATCAGCCCAGCACCGTCTGCGCGACGATGTTTCTTTGCACCTCGTTGGAGCCGCCGTAGATCGTCGTCTTGCGCATGTTGAAGTACGTCGATGCCAGCGGCGCGTTGTCCACCACGCCGCCGGGGAAGTCGCCCTGCCAGCCGGCTTCCATGGCCTCTTCGATGAAGGGCAGGCTGAAGGGGCCGGCGGCCTGCATCATCAACTCGGAGTAGCGCTGCTGAATCTCGCTGCCCTTGATCTTGAGCAGGCCTGCGATGTCCAGCGGGTTCTTGCCCGATTTCTCGGCCGACAGCACACGCAGCACCAGCATTTCCAGCGCGACCACATCGACTTCGAGCTTGGCGATCTCATCGCGGAAACGCTGGTCCTCGTAGACGCCTTCGGCCTTGGCGATGCGCTTGAGGCGCTCCAGCTCGCGCTTGGCGCGGTTCACGTCGGCGATGTTGGTGCGCTCGTGGCTCAACAGGTGCTTGGCGTAGGTCCAGCCCTTGTTTTCCTCGCCGATCAGGTTCTCGGCCGGCACCTCGACGTTGTCGAAGAAGACCTCGTTGACCTCGCACTCGCCATCGAGCAGCTTGATGGGGCGCACGGTCACGCCGGGGCTCTTCATGTCCACCAGCAGGAAGCTGATGCCGGTCTGGGGCTTGCCCTCATTGCTGGTGCGCACCAGGCAGAAGATCCACTCGCCGTACTGGCCCAGCGTGGTCCAGGTCTTCTGGCCGTTGACGATGTACTTGTCGCCCACGCGCTCGGCACGGGTCTTGAGGCTGGCCAGGTCCGATCCCGAGCCCGGCTCCGAGTAGCCCTGGCTCCACCAGACCTCGCCGCTGGCAATGCCGGGCAGAAAGCGCTGCTGCTGCTCGGGCGAGCCGTAGGCCATGATCACGGGCGCCACCATCACGGGGCCGAAGGGAATGATGCGCGGGGCGCAGGCCAGGGCGCATTCCTCCTCGAACAGATGCTTTTGCACGGCCGTCCAGCCGGGGCCGCCGAACTGCTTGGGCCAGCCGTAGCCCAGCCAGCCTTTCTTGCCAAGAATCTTGGCCCAGTTCTGCAGGTCGTCGCGCGTCAGGCGCAGCGAATGGCGCACCTTGTGCGCGATGTCCTGGGGCAGGTTGGCCCGCACCCAGGCGCGGACTTCCTCGCGAAAGGACTGTTCTTCAGGGGTAAATGCCAGGTCCATGGACTGTGTCTCCTTCAATCCCGGCTTTTGTAGCACGCACGTTCTTTTTTGGACTGTCCAGGGCGTGACAACCTATGGCAATCCCTGATGCAACAAGCCCCGGGCGGCGGGGCCGTCCGGGGCTTGTTGCTGGGGCCGCCTGAGCGCAGGCGATCAGCTGGATTGGCCGGGCTCCTCCAGCCCCAACTGTGCATAGACATGCGCAAGACGTGCCTGCAATTGCTGTACTTGGGCTTCGAGATCGACCACGCGCTGGGCCAGGGCATCGCCGCGTGCGCCTGCTGCAGCGGGGGGCTGGGCCATGGCGTTCGCGTCCACGGGGCCGCACAGCAGATGGGCCCAGCGCTGCTCGCGTGCGCCAGGCGCGCGTGGCAGCAGCACGACCAGCGGGCCGCCTTTTTCCTCGCTGCGTTCGCGCAGCTCTTCCAGGAACGCTTCGACCGATGAGATGTCGGCGAAGCGGTGCCAGCGCTCGGAGTTGATGCGCAGCTCGCCCGCCGTCTGCGGGCCGCGCAGCATCAACAGGGACAGCAGCACGGCGCTCTGGTCGGGCACCCCCACGCCGCGCGGGAAGTTGTGCTCCCAGCGCGTGGCGCGCGCGCTGCTGATCTGTACGGACATGGTGCGCAGGCGCAGGCTGTCCAGCGCTTCCTGGGCCTCGCCTTCGCTGACTTCCATCACCGGATCACGGCTGCTTTTCTGGTTGCAGCCCGTGACCAGTGCGTTGAGCGTGAGCGGATAGCTGTCGGGCACGGTGCGCGCCTTCTCCATCAGGGTGGCCAGCACGCGGGCTTCGACAGCGGTCAGGGGGGTGGAGCGGGGATCGAATGGCATGGGGGTCTGGACGGAAGAGGTGACAAGGCCCGGCAGGGCCATGGGCCTTGCCGGGGCTGGCGCAGGCCGCGCGGCCTGCGGTGCGACAATCGCCGCCCATGAAAAATATCGTGATCCTGATCTCGGGCGGCGGCTCGAACATGGCTGCCATTGTGCGTGCTTCGCAGCAACAGGACTGGGCGCGGCGTTACGGCGCCCGCGTGGCCGCCGTGGTCAGCAACAAGGCCGAGGCCTCGGGCCTTGTTTTCGCGCGCGAGCAAGGCATTGCCACCGAGGTGCTGGACCACCGCCCGTTTCCCAGCCGCGAGGCGTTTGACGCCGAGCTGGCCCAGGTGATCGACCGCCACGCGCCTTCGCTGATCGTGCTGGCCGGCTTCATGCGCATCCTCACGCCGGGCTTCGTGGCGCATTACGAGGGGCGCATGATCAACATCCACCCCTCGCTGCTGCCCGCCTTCACGGGTCTGCACACGCACCAGCGGGCGATCGATGCAGGCTGCCGCTTTGCCGGCTGCACCGTGCACCGCGTTACGGCCGAGCTGGATGTGGGCCCCATCCTGGAGCAGGCCGTGGTGCCCGTGCTGCCCGGCGACACGGCCCAGGCGCTGGCCGCGCGCGTGCTTGTGCAGGAGCACCTCATCTACCCGCGCGCGGTGGCGCAGTTGATGCGGGGCTAGGGTCTGCTCACAGGCCCTCGCTCTGAAAGGCCTGCTGCTCCACTTCGGGGCAGCGTGCAAAGCGGGGCTGCTCCACGCCGTCGATGACCACGGTTTCATTGAACATGGCGGCAGGCCGCACCCACAGGCCGCGCTCGCCGTAGAGCGCGCGATACAGCGTCATGGACTCGCGCGTTTCGCTGTGGCGCACGGTGGCGAGCACTTCGTAGAGTGCGCCCTTGTAGTGGCGGTACAGGCCCGGGGGAGTGGGGATCAGGGGAGGCAGGTCGTCATCGGTCATGGGGCGCCATGGTAGCTGCGCCAGCCCGGCGTTGCTGCGGGTTCCGACCTGTGGCCCTCTCGGATTTGCAAGGCGGTGGGACAATTGCGCCCATGCATCCCAAACAGCTTCTCGACGCCTGCGCCGAACTGGTCAAGCGCACCCTGACTTTCGAACACCCGGCCGACGCCGTGGTGTCACGCTTTTTCCGTGAAAACCGCAACCTGGGCCCGCGCGAGCGTGCCGCGCTGGCCGAAACCGCCTACACCGTGCTGCGCAAGAAGCTGCTTTTTGAGAGCCTGGCACGTTCTGGCAGCGGCTCGCGCGAGCGCAGGCTGGCCATCCTGGGCTTTGCCCATAGCCAGGAAGCCCTGGCCCGCGTGGCCGGCAAGTCCGAGCAGGGTGTCAAGGAGGCGCTCGGCTTTGCGCGCGCAGCGCTGTCCCCCCAGGAACTGCAATGGCTGGACGCCTGCGATGCCGTGCGCCCCGATGAGCTGATGGAGCCGCACCGCCACAATCTGCCCGAGTGGCTGGTCGCACCGCTCAAGCAGCAGCTGGGCGAAGATTTCTGGGCCTTTGCCCAGAGCATGGAGCAGGCCGCACCGCTGGATCTGCGCGTCAATGCGCTCAATGCCAAGCGCGCCGATGTGCAAAAGGAACTGGCCGATGCCGGCATCGCCGCCGAAGCCACGCCGTACTCGCCCTGGGGCCTGCGCGTGCAGGGCAAGCCTGCGCTGGCCCGGCTGGACGCCTTCACGCGCGGCGCCATCGAGGTGCAAGATGAAGGCTCCCAGCTGCTGGCGCTGATGCTGGACGCCAAGCGCGGCGAAATGGTGGTCGATTTCTGCGCCGGCGCAGGCGGCAAGACCCTGGCCATTGGCGCCTCCATGCGCAGCACGGGGCGCCTGTACGCCTTCGATGTGTCCGGCCACCGGCTCGAAGCCCTGAAGCCGCGCCTGGCGCGCTCGGGCCTGTCGAATGTGCACCCCGCGGCCATCGCCCATGAGCGCGACGACCGCGTCAAGCGCCTGGCCGGAAAGATCGACCGCGTGCTGGTCGATGCGCCCTGCTCGGGCCTGGGCACGCTGCGCCGCAATCCCGACCTCAAGTGGCGCCAGTCGGCCAAGGCCATCGAGGAGCTCACGCAAAAGCAGGCGGCCATCCTGGCCAGTGCAGCGCGCCTGGTCAAGCCGGGTGGGCGCCTGGTGTATGCCACCTGTTCGGTCCTGCCCCAGGAAAACGAAGCCATTGCCGAAGCCTTTGCAGCGGAGCACTCTGACTTCGTGGCCATGAATGCCGGCGAACTGCTGGCCCAGCTCAAGGTGGAGCACGGCGATGCGCTGTGCAGCGGCGGCGAGACCGGCACGCAGTACCTGCGCCTGTGGCCGCAGCGCCATGAGACGGATGGTTTTTTTGCCGCCGTTTGGACCCGGAAGCCGTAACTTGCAGACGCAATAAGCTGTAAATCGCAGGAGATTGCCGAATGCCTTGGTAGGCGCATCGCCTAAAATTGAGGCATCGGTGCCACTGGGCGCCGCCTTGCCAAAGGCTTCGGTTATGTCGCTGGATTTCGGATCGGTTTGGAACCTCGCCGTGGATTGGATGGCCCATGGCCTGTGGCAGCTGTCGTGGTGGCAGCTGCTGCTGTACGCCCTGGTCACCACCCACATCACCATTGCGGGCGTCACCATTTTCCTGCACCGCTGCCAGGCCCACCGCTCGCTGGACCTGGGGCCGGTTCCTTCGCACTTCTTCCGTTTCTGGCTGTGGCTGGGCACGGGCATGGTCACCAGGGAGTGGGTGGCCATCCACCGCAAACACCACGCCAAGTGCGAAACCGAGGACGACCCCCACAGCCCGCAGACACGCGGCCTGGACACCGTGATGCGCCAGGGTGCGGAGCTGTACCGCGAAGAGGCGGCGAACGCCGAGACACTCAGGAAGTTCGGCCACGGCACGCCCGACGACTGGATCGAGCGCCATCTCTACAGCCGGCATTCGATCTGGGGCCCTTCGCTGATGCTGATCATCAATGTGCTGCTGTTTGGCGCCATCGGGCTGACGATCTGGGCCGTGCAGATGGTCTGGATTCCGTTCTGGGCTGCCGGCGTGGTCAACGGTCTGGGCCATTTCTGGGGCTACCGCAACTTCGAGGCCCAGGATGCCAGCACCAACCTCGTGCCCTGGGGCCTGATCATTGGCGGCGAGGAACTGCACAACAACCACCATACCTACCCGACCTCGGCGAAGTTCTCGGTCAAGCGCTATGAGTTCGACGTGGGCTGGGTCTACATCAGCGCCATGCAGAAGCTGGGCTGGGCCAAGGTCAAGAAGACGGCGCCGCGGCTGATCATGGGCGCCGTCAAGCCCGTGGCCGACGAAAAGACGCTGGAGGCCGTGATCGCCAACCGCTACGAGGTCATGGCCCGCTATGCGCGCGGCGTGCGCGCCGCCGTGCAGATCGAGCTCGATGCGCTCAAGCAGCGCAAGGCCCGGCAGGCCGACCTGTCCCTGCTCAAGACGGCGCGCCGCTGGCTGCACCGCGATGCCGACAAGGTGCCCGCCCAGGCGCAGGGGCAACTGGCCCAGGCGCGCGCAGCCCACCCCGTGCTCGACCAGATGCTGGTCATGCGCGAGGAGTTGCGTCAGCTGTGGCTGAACACCTCGCTGTCGCGCGAGCAACTGACGGCACATCTGCAGGCCTGGTGCCATCGCGCCGAGGCCAGCGGCATTGCCGCGCTCAAGGAGTTTTCCGTCAAGCTGCGCGCTGCCCACGCCTGAGGCCGCGAAGCCAGCCGGCAACCGACCATGCCCGGGGCCGCATCCCCTCTTCGGAGGCGATGCGGCTTTTTGCTGTGGGGCTCTGCCGCAGTTCCAGGCTTGCCATGGCCTGGGACAAGGAGCGGACCCGTATCTGCAGATCGGCGCCCGCACGCCAGCCCTGGCCCGGCTGCAGCCTGAGGGCCGGCGCGGGCACCCCATCCGCCCAGGCCTGTTGCGGGGCGGTGATTTCCAGCGGGCCGTGGCGGCAGAACAGTTCACTGCCCTCCAGCACATGCAGGTGAAGATCGTTGCCGGGGGCAAGATGGCGCAGTTCGAAGGAGCGGGTGTCGGCGTTGTGCATGGTCTGTGTCCTGTGATTCCAGGCCCTCAAGCGTAGGCATGCGGCCTTCATCGGCACAGGCACAGCCCGCGGCTTGTTGCATCGCAGCAGTGCAGATGGCGGTGGATCTGTTCTGCTTTGTGGTCGATGGATCTGTATCTGTTGCGTAACAGCGCCTTGCGGCAAGATCCCGGGCAAGTCCTCTCGTCCCCGATTCGTTGTCGATCTGTTCCATGACCCTTGCTAGCGCCTCTCCGACCCTGTACCGCCGCCTGGCGGCCGACTACAGCCTGGCCATGGAACTGGGCACGCTAAAGGCGGGCGAGCGCATGCCTTCCGTGCGCGAGCTGATGCGCCGCCATGAGGTCAGCCTTTCCACGGCGCTGCAGACGCTGCGGCATCTGGAGGACCTGGGCCAGCTCGAAGCCCGCCCGCGCGTGGGCTACTTCGTGCGCGATGCCCGGCCTGCAGGCCTGGCCCCGGCCAGCGAGCCCGACCTGAGTCAGCCGGTGCAACCGCTGCCGCAGCCACACTTCGCAGGCATCAATGAACACATTTCCCTGATGCTGGAGCGCGGCCGCCAGGCCGACGTGCGCGTGGACCTGGGCGGTGCCACGCCGCCGCCCGAACTGTTCGATCGCGGCTACCTGAACCAGACCGCCGCCCGGCTGCTGCGCGAGCAGCCGGACCTGCTGGTGCTGGGGCGCTCCATGATGGGCAGCCACCCCGATTTCCAGCGCGCCATGGCGCGGCGCGCGCTGGCGGCGGGCATCCATGTCGCACCGGCCGATGTGCTGGCGACCACGGGCAATTCCGAGGCCGTGAGCCTGGCGCTGGCCGCCGTGGCCTCGCCCGGCGACGTGGTGGCCGTGGAGTCGCCGACCTACTACGGCCTGCTGCAGGTGGTGGAGTCCTTGCAGATGCAGGCGCTGGAGATTCCCTGCAGCCCGAGCACCGGCCTGTCCATCGAGGCGCTGGAGCTGGCCCTGCAGACCCAGCCGCGCCTGAAGGCCGTGGTGGTCGTGCCCGAGCTGCAGATGCCGCTGGGTACGCGCATTCCCGATGAGCACAAGGCCAGGCTGGTCGATCTGTGCGGCGCCCACGGCGTGGCATTGATCGAGGACGACTCCTATGGACTGTTCGTGGAAAGCGGCCAGCCCGTGCGTCCCATCAAGGCCTGGGATCGCCTGCCGGGCCATGTCATCTATTGCGAGGCCTTCAACAAGAGCGTGGCGCCGGGCCTGCGCCAGGGCTGGATGAACGCTGGTCAGTGGCATGGCCGGGTGCAGATGCTCAAGTTCGCGCGCAGCCGGGGCACCCAGACCCTGGCCCAGTTGCTGGCGGCCGCCTGCGTGGGCTCGCCCGCGCATCTGCGCAATCTGCAGCGCCTCAAGCAGCAGTTGCGGCGCCAGCGTGAAGGCATGGCGCAGCTGGTGGCGCGGTTTTTCCCGCTGGGCACGCGGCTGAGCCTGCCGCCCGGCGGGCTCAGCCTGTGGCTGGAGTTTCCGGCTGGCGTGTCCACGTCCGCGCTGTTCACGCAGGCGCTGGCGCGCGGCATCCGCACGGCGCCGGGCAGCATGTTCTCGAACTCGGGGCGCTACGAGCACTGCATGCGCCTGGGCTGCACCCTGCCGGTGGATGCCGTGATCGAGCAGGCCTGCCGCGAGCTGGGTGCCATGGCCTGTGCGCAGCTGGGTCAGCCGGCGCGCAGTGGGTGACAGGCGAAAAACAGACGCAAAGCGGGCACAAAGCGGATGCAAAACGGGCACAAAGCGGACGCAAAAAAACCGCCGGGCTTGCGCCGGGCGGTTTTTTGTCGGTACCGGGAACAGGCTGAATTACTTCAGCTTGATTTCCTTGTACGTGACGTGCTTGCGAGCCTTGGGATCAAACTTCATGATCGCCATCTTCTCGGGCATTGTCTTCTTGTTCTTGGTCGTGGTGTAGAAGTGGCCGGTTCCTGCAGTGGATTCCAGCTTGATCTTTTCGCGTCCGCCTTTAGCAGCCATGGTGTTTCTCCTTGAGGGATTTAGGCTTGGCCACGGGCACGCAGGTCTGCGAGCACGGAGTCGATACCGTTCTTGTCGATCAGGCGCAGAGCAGCGCTGGAAACGCGCAGGCGCACCCAACGGTTTTCGCTCTCAACCCAGAAACGGCGGTATTGCAGGTTGGGCAGGAAACGACGCTTGGTCTTGTTGTTGGCGTGGGAAACGTTGTTTCCCACCATGGGCTTCTTGCCCGTTACTTCACATACGCGTGCCATGAGGACACTCCGATAGTTGTACAGCCGCCGACGCTGATGCCCTGCATTTGCTGCATGGCTTGCCGGCAACCTCACCTCGCCATAAAGGGTGGCGGTAACCCCATGCTGAAAGTGTCCTGGCCATGCAAGCAAGGCGCGCTTCAAATTCAGCAAAGCCACGGATTATAGCGTCTCCATGAGAAAAGCCCCTGGGCCAGCCAAACACGGCTGCAGCCAGGGGCTTTTGCCGCCCTGCGGGAGAGCAGGGCGGGCGGGGTGGCGTCCTGCTTATTCCTGTTCGAGGAAGCGCTGGGCGTCCAGCGCGGCCATGCAGCCCGTGCCGGCGCTGGTGATGGCCTGGCGGTAGACATGGTCCTGCACGTCGCCGGCCGCGAACACGCCGGGCACGCTGGTCTGCGTGGCAAAGCCCTTGAGGCCGCCCTGGGTGATGATGTAGCCGGTCTCGTCCATCTCCAGGTGGCCCTTGAAGATCTCGGTGTTGGGCGCATGGCCGATGGCAATGAAGCAGCCCTGCAGCTGGATGTCCTCGGCATGGCCGTCCTGGGTGCTCTTGATGCGGATGCCGGTCACGCCGGACTGGTCGCCCAGCACCTCTTCGAGCACGAAGTGGGTCTTGAGCTCGATCTTGCCGGCCCGGACCTTGTCCATGAGCTTGTCCACGAGAATGGGCTCGGCCTTGAACTTGTCGCGGCGGTGCACCAGGGTGACCTTGCTGGCGATGTTGGACAGGTACAGGGCTTCCTCGACGGCCGTGTTGCCGCCGCCGACCACGCACACGGGTTGCTCACGGTAGAAGAAACCGTCGCAGGTGGCGCAGCCGGAGACGCCGCGGCCCATGAAGGCCTCTTCGGAGGGCAGGCCCAGGTACTTGGCCGAGGCGCCGGTGGCGATGATCAGGCTGTCGCAGGTATAGGTGCCCGAGTCGCCGGTCAGCGTGAAGGGGCGCTTGGAGAAATCGACGCTGTGGATGTGGTCGAACACCACCTGGGTCTTGAAGCGCTCTGCGTGCTCCAGAAAACGCTGCATCAGCTCGGGGCCCTGCACGCCGTTCACGTCTGCAGGCCAGTTGTCCACCTCGGTCGTCGTCATCAGCTGGCCGCCCTGGGCCATGCCGGTCACCAGCAGCGGGTTGAGGTTGGCGCGCGCGGCATAGATGGCGGCCGTGTAGCCGGCAGGGCCGGAGCCGAGGATCAGGACTTTGGCGTGTTGGGTAGAAGACATGGATGCAGTTCTTGAAAAAGGCGCACGCCGGCAGTCGGCGTGCAGAAAAAAAGATACATCGGGAACAGCTGTGGAGTATCGCTCCGCAGTCAGGTTCCCGTTGCCATATGGATCAATGGCCCGGATTGTCAAAAATGATCGACGTGGCGCCGTCATGCGGCGGTGTCATGCTCTGTTGCAAGTGCTTGCATTACGCTTGCGGGTCGCCCTGGCTGTTTTTGCGGCCAGTCCGAGGGGGCTGGGGTAAGCTCCCGCCTGCGTATGACTTACTCATTGAACGCTCTGAACGCTTCCACATCCGCCAAGGGCAAATCCAGGTCTGCGGCGCGCCCCGGCATGGTGGCGCGCTTCGGCCACGAAATGCTGCTGCTGGCGGGGCTGCTGGCCCTGGTGTTCTGGCTTGCCTCCATGCTCAGCTACTCGCCCCAGGATCCAGCGTGGTCCACCTCCGGGGCGGGACACGCGCGCCTGGTCGCCAACTGGATGGGCCGCGTCGGAGCCTGGCTGGCCGACGCCTGCTATTTCGGTTTCGGCATGTCGGTCTGGTGGCTGGTGCTGGCCTCGCTGCAGACCTGGCTGTCTTCCTTTGCGCGCTGGCTGCGCGGTGGCGTGCCGCGCGACGGTGTGCCACTGCCGCCCCTGTGGCGCCGGCGCCTGCGCTTTTGGGGCGGGCTGCTGCTGCTGCTGGGTGCGAGCTGCGCACTGGAGTGGACGCGCCTGTACCGCTTTGAGAGCGTGCTGCCCGGCCCGGCCGGCGGCGTCTTCGGTTACATGCTGGGGTACCACAGCCTGCAGTGGCTGGGCTTCATGGGCTCGGGCCTGATCGGCATCTGCGTGGCCGTGATCGGCCTGGCCATGGTGTTCCGCTTTTCCTGGGGTCATCTGGCCGAATCCATGGGCGCACGCCTGGACGGCTGGGTGCTCTTTCTTTTTGCGCGCCGTGAAAAGGCCCGGGACGAAGCCGCAGGCCGCCGCGCTGCGCGCGAGCGCGAGGAAGTGGTGCAGGAAGAGCGCACGGAAAGCGCCGTGCAGCACCCGCAGCCCGTGCAGATCATCGAACCCGTGCTCCAGGAGGCTGCGCTACCCAGCGTGCGCGTGGTCAAGGAGCGCCAGAAGCCCCTGTTCTCCGAACTGCCCGACAGCAAGCTGCCCCAGGTGGATCTGCTCGATGCGGCGCAGCAGCGCCAGGAAAGCGTCTCGCCCGAGACGCTGGAGATGACCAGCCGGCTGATCGAAAAGCGCCTCAAGGACTTTGGTGTCGATGTGCATGTGGTCGCCGCCATGCCCGGCCCCGTGATCACGCGCTACGAGATCGAGCCGGCCACGGGCGTCAAGGGCTCGCAGATCGTGAACCTGGCCAAGGATCTGGCGCGCTCGCTGTCCCTGGTGTCCATCCGCGTGATCGAGACGATTCCCGGCAAGAATTTCATGGCGCTGGAGCTGCCCAATGCCAAGCGCCAGTCCATCCGCCTGTCCGAGGTGCTGGGCTCGCAGGTCTACCACGACGCCAAGAGCATGCTGACCATGGGCCTGGGCAAGGACATCGTGGGCAATCCGGTCGTGGCCGATCTGGCCAAGATGCCGCACGTGCTGGTGGCCGGCACCACGGGTTCGGGCAAGTCGGTGGGGATCAACGCCATGATCCTGTCGCTGCTGTACAAGGCCGAGGCCCGCGATGTGCGCCTGCTGATGATCGACCCCAAGATGCTGGAAATGTCGGTCTACGAAGGCATTCCTCACCTGCTGTGCCCCGTGGTCACCGACATGAAGCAGGCCGCCAATGGCCTGAACTGGTGCGTGGCCGAGATGGAGCGCCGCTACAAACTCATGAGCAAGCTGGGCGTGCGCAATCTGGCGGGCTACAACGCCAAGATCGACGAGGCCAAGGCGCGCGAGGAATCCATTCCCAACCCCTTCAGCCTCACGCCCGAGGAGCCCGAGCCGCTGCAGCGCCTGCCGCACATCGTCATCGTCATCGACGAGCTGGCCGACCTGATGATGGTGGTCGGCAAGAAGATCGAGGAGCTGATCGCGCGCCTGGCCCAGAAGGCCCGCGCGGCGGGCATCCACCTGATCCTGGCTACCCAGCGTCCCAGCGTGGACGTGATCACCGGCCTGATCAAGGCCAACATCCCCACGCGCATCGCCTTCCAGGTCAGCAGCAAGATCGACAGCCGCACCGTGCTTGACCAGATGGGCGCCGAATCCCTGCTGGGCATGGGCGACATGCTCTACATGGCCAGCGGCACGGGCCTGCCCGTGCGCGTGCACGGCGCCTTCGTGTCGGACGAGGAAGTGCACCGCGTGGTGGGCTACCTCAAGGAGCAGGGCGAGGCCGACTACATCGAAGGCGTGCTCGAAGGCGGCACGGCCGAGGGCGACAGCGAGTTCGGCTCGGAGTCCGGCGACGGCGGCAACGGCGAGAAGGACCCCATGTACGACCAGGCCGTGGAAGTGGTCCTCAAGGACCGCAAGGCCAGCATCTCGTATGTGCAGCGCAAGCTCAGGATTGGTTACAACCGCTCGGCGCGCCTGCTGGAAGATATGGAAAAGGCGGGCCTCGTCAGCGGTCTCACGGCCAGCGGGCAGCGCGAAGTGCTGGTGCCCGCGCGCGCCGGGGAATGAGCCCGCTTCCCCGCAATCATGGAGAAAGAATGAAACGTCTGTTGACTGCAGTTGTGATCGCGGCAAGCGCGACGGCCTCGTGGGCCGATGGCCTCAAGAGCCTGGAGGCCTTCATGAAGAATTCCCAGGCCGGCCGCGCCGAATTCACCCAGGCCGTCACGGCCCCGTCCAAGGATGGCCAGCCGCCGCGCACCAAGAACTCCAGCGGCCAATTCGAATTCCAGCGTCCCGGCAAGTTCAGGTTCGTCTACACCAAGCCGTTCGAGCAGACCATCGTCGCCGACGGCAAGACGCTGTGGCTCTATGACGCCGACCTCAACCAGGTCACGCAGCGCCCCCAGGCCCAGGCCCTGGGCAGCACGCCGGCCGCCATCCTGGCGTCGGCCAACGATCTCAAGGCGTTGAGCGCCGACTTCGATCTGCAATCCGCGCCCGAGCAGGATGGCTTGCAATGGGTCCAGGCCAGCCCCAAGGACAAGAACGGCCAGCTCAAGAGCGTGCGCGTGGGCTTTGCGGCCGATGGCCAGCTTTCGGCGCTGGACATCCTCGACAGCTTTGGCCAGCGTTCGCTGATCCGCTTCAGCCAGCTGCAGACCCAGGCGTCCCTGCCGGCCTCGACTTTCGAGTTCAAGGTGCCAGCGGGCGCCGACGTGCTCAAGCAGTAAGCCGCGCTGCCGCGCGGGGCAACCTTTCAGGCCGGTCACAGGCTGCGGTGCGCAGTTTGTGAGGTTTTGTAATGGTTTTGCCTAATATCGTCGAGACAATGGCGGCCTGTGGCCAGCGATTGTTTCGACGTCCCTCCGAGGACATGCTGGCCGGCTCTCGCATGCCTTTATGAACCTCAGTCGCAAGTTGCCGCTCGCCATTGCCATGGCGCTGCTATTCACCCTCGCTGCCGGATTCTTCGGACTCTGGTCGGCCCATCGATCCCTAGGCGTCTTTCACGGCGATGTCCAGCGCCACATGGCGGCGGAACGCCTCGCCGCCGAGGTG
Organism: Delftia acidovorans NBRC 14950; assembly: GCF_001598795.1. Classification (GTDB taxonomy): domain Bacteria; phylum Pseudomonadota; class Gammaproteobacteria; order Burkholderiales; family Burkholderiaceae_C; genus Comamonas; species Comamonas acidovorans. The sequence continues at coordinate 187,283 of NZ_BCZP01000001.1, forward strand.
GAAGGCCACTTCAAAACCCAGGTCCAGGAATGGAAGAACGTGCTGCTGCGCGGCTCGGACAACGCGCTGCGCGAGCAGCACTGGAAGGGCTTTCTGGCCGATGAGCGCGCCGTGCAGGACAAGACCGCGGCCTTGCTGGCCCTGGTGGACGATGCCTCCCTGCGCGAGATCGCCCAGGGCTTTGTGGCGCAGCACCGGAAGATGGCCGAAGGCTACCGCGTGGGGCTGGACAAATTCGAGGCCACGGGCTTCGACCCCTCCGTGGGCGACATGGCCGTGCGCGGCGTGGACCGCGAGCCGGCCGAGCTGCTTTCCCAGCTCAAGGCCGGCATTGCGGCGCAGAGCAAGGCGGTGGCCGACGATGCCTACAGCAGCGGCAAGCACGCCACGGAGCTGAGCCTGGTGCTGATGCTGGTGGCGGCCGTGGCCGGCGTGGCCATTGGCTGGCTCATCACCCGTGCCGTGGTGGCACCGCTGCGCAGCGCGGTCCAGCTGGCCGAGAAGGTGGCCCAGGGCCATCTGACCAATGCCATAGCGAGCGGCGGGCCAGACGAACTGGGCCAGCTGCTGCGGGCGCTGGGCGCCATGCAGGAGCAGCTGCGCAGCATCGTCGTGGAAGTGCGCGGCAATGCGGAGCAGGTGGCATCCGCCAGCTCGCAGATCGCGGCCGGCAACAGCGACCTGGCCCAGCGCACCGAGCAGCAGGCATCGGCCCTGCAGATGACGGCTTCGTCCATGGACCAGCTCGACTCCACCGTGCGCGGCAATGCCGATCACGCAGAGAAGGCCAACCTGCTGGCTTCGTCCGCCAGCGACATCGCCACGCGCGGTGGCGATGCCATCTCGGCCGTCGTGGGCACCATGCGCAGCATCCAGGATGCGTCCGAGCGCGTGGTCAGCATCATCGAGGTGATCGACGGCATCGCGTTCCAGACCAATATTCTTGCGCTCAATGCGGCCGTGGAGGCCGCGCGGGCCGGCGAACAGGGCCGGGGCTTTGCCGTGGTCGCCGCCGAGGTCCGCACACTGGCCCAGCGCAGCTCGGGCGCTGCGCGGGAAATCCGTGACCTGATCCAGGCCAACGCCCAGCGCGTGGCCCTGGGGGCCGAGGAGGTGGACAGCGCGGGTGCGACCATGGCCTCGGTGCAGGAGGTGATTGCCAAGGTCTCGCGAATGATCGGCGCCATCAGCCACTCCAGCGGCGAACAGAGCGCTGGCGTGAGCCACGTCAACAGCGCCATCGTCCGCATCGAGGAGGGGACCCAGCAGAACGCCGCGCTGGTGGAACAGACCAGTTCGGCCGCCGAGAGCCTGCGCAAGCAGGCCCATCAGCTGGTCGAACTCATGGCGCGTTTCAGGACGGCCTGAACGCGGTGGCCGGGGTCGGGCGCAGCCGGTCGTGGAGCGCTGCCAGCACCAGGGTGGCTGCCACGGGCAGGGCCCAGCCCATACCGTTGCCCGGCAGGCTGTTCAGGAAGGCCGGCAGCCAGTCCTGCCAGCCGGCCGCCTTGGCGGCATCGACAAGACCGAACACCAGCGCCACGGCCAGCACCGGCGCGAACACGCGCTGCGCATTGCGCCACAGGCCTGACAGCAGGCTCAACACCACCAGGGCGATGGCCAGCGGATAAATGCCCACCAGCACGGGGCCGGACAGGGCGATCAGCTGGGCCAGGCCCTGGTTGGATACCAGGATGCACGCCAGGCCAATGGCCACCACCACCGCGCGGTAGGGCAGGCGCAGCATCTCGCTGAAGTAGGCGCCACAGGCGCTGACCAGGCCCACGGCCGTGGTCAGGCAGGCCAGGGAAATCACCACGGCCAGCAGCAGGCTGCCGATGGGGCCGAAGGTGTGATCCACATAGCGCGTGAGGATGAGCACGCCGGTCTGCGCCTGCGGGGCGATGGACTGGCTGGTGGCTCCCAGATGGATCAGCGACAGATACACCAGGCCCAGGCCCACGGCCGCGATCACGCCCGCGATGATGGCGTAGCGCGTCTGCAGCCCGGTGTGGGAGATGCCCCGGTCCCGGATGGCGTTGACGATGACGATGCCGAAGGCCAGGGCGCCCAGCGCGTCCATGGTCTGGTAGCCCTCCAGAAACCCTTCGGTCAGGGGCGCGACCAGGTAGTCGCCGCTGGCGCTGGTGGCGGCACCGGCCGGCAGCAGCACGGCGGCGGCACCCAGCACCATCAGGGCCAGGATCAGTACGGGCGTGATCAGCTTGCCGATGGTGTCGATCAGCTTGCCGGGGAACAGGGACAGGCCCATGACCAGCACAAAGTACACCGCCGAGTAGATGAACAGCGCAGTGCTGCTGTGGCCCACGAAGGGCGCAAAGCCCATCTCGAACGACACGGTGGCCGTGCGCGGCGTGGCAAACAGCGGGCCGAGGATGAGATAGATCAGCAGGCCCAGCACCATGCCGGCCTTGCGGCCCACGGGCGAGGTCAGCGCATCGAGCCCGCCGCCCACGCGCGCCAGCGCCACCACGGTGAGCAACGGCAGGCCCACGCCCGTGAGCAGAAAGCCCGTGGCCGCAGCGGCCGCGTGCTCGCCGGCGCCCTGGCCGACCATGGGCGGAAAGATGATGTTGCCCGCGCCGAGGAACAGCGCAAAGGTCATGAAGCCTAGGGCGATAAGGTCCCGGGTCTTGAGTGTTTGCATGGATGCAGAAATGAAAAGGTCCCGCCTTGCCGCATGGCAGGCAGTTCCGGAAACGGTGGGAGGCGCAGAGCGAGGGGGCAGCAATGGCGCAGGCCCGATGGCCGCGCATGCCGCGCGGCCGGCTCCGCAAAGGGCAGCATTTTAGGGCGGCGGCCCGAAGCGGGTGAAAAATGTCAGTGATTGCTCTTTATGAGATGCATGCAAACCATTCATGTCATGTGAGTGACATGCCTGCAGGCGATGGCCAGGATCCCAGCTGGCGATCCATGGCTTCATCCCCCGCGGCCAGGTACAGGCATCAGGGGCTGGCGCACCCGCTGCCGCCATGGCGTGGACAATGGCGTCATGGTTTTGCAACTGCATCTGTTCCCCTCGGCAGCGATTCCGGCACACGGGCTGCCGAACGCCTTCTGCGCGGCGCTGCCGGCGACGGAGCTGGCCCATGGCTGATCTGTTCACCCAGGAGCCCTCCGCACCACTGGCCGAAGCCCTGCGGCCCAAGACCCTGGACGAGGTCGTGGGCCAGTCCCATCTGCTGGGCGAGGGCAAGCCGCTGCGCCTGGCCTTCCAGTCAGGCAAGCCGCATTCCATGATCTTCTGGGGGCCGCCCGGCGTGGGCAAGACTACGCTGGCCCGGCTCACGGCCACGGCCTTCAAGTGCGAGTTCATTGCGCTGTCTGCGGTGTTCTCCGGGGTCAAGGACATCCGCGCGGCCATGGAGCAGGCGCAGCAGAACCTGGCCATGGGCCGGCACACCATCCTCTTCGTGGACGAGATCCACCGCTTCAACAAGTCCCAGCAGGATGCGCTGCTGCCCTATGCGGAAAGCGGGCTGGTCACCTTCATCGGCGCCACCACGGAGAACCCTTCCTTCGAGGTGAACTCGGCCCTGCTGTCGCGCGCGCAGGTCTATGTGCTGCAATCCCTGACCGACGATGAACTCCGGCAACTGCTGCTGCGGGCGCAGGAAAAGGCCCTGGGCGGCCTGGAGTTCGACGACCTGGCGCGGGACACCATCGTCGGCTATGCCGATGGCGATGCCCGGCGGTTCCTGAACCTGCTGGAGCAATGCCAGACGGCGGCCGGCGCTGCGGGCGTCACGCGGATCGATGCCGAGTTCGTGCAGAACGCGCTGACCTTGAATGCCAGGCGCTTCGACAAGGGCGGCGACAACTTCTACGACCAGATCTCGGCCCTGCACAAGTCCGTGCGCGGCTCCCATCCCGATGCGGCGCTCTACTGGCTCACGCGCATGCTCGATGGCGGGGCCGATGCGCGCTACCTGTCGCGGCGCATTGTGCGCATGGCCTGGGAGGATATCGGCCTGGCCGATCCGCGCGCCATGCAGATCGCCAACGACGCGGCCCTGACCTATGAGCGCCTGGGCAGCCCCGAGGGCGAGCTGGCGCTGGGCCAGGCCGTCATCTACCTGGCCATGGCCGCCAAGAGCAACGCCGGCTACAACGCCTACAACAAGGCCCGGGCCTTCGTGAAGCAGGACAGGAGCCGCGAGGTGCCCGTGCACCTGCGCAACGCGCCCACCAAGCTCATGAAGGAGCTGGGCTACGGCCATGAATACCGCTACGCGCACGACGAGCCCAACGCCTACGCGGCCGGCGAGACCTATCTGCCCGAAGGCATTGCGGAGCCGGGCTGGTACCAGCCCGTACCCCGGGGCCTGGAGATCAAGATCGGCGAGAAGCTGGCCGTGCTGCGCAAGTGGGACGAAGAGGCTGGCGGCGCATAGCCGAAGCCGGTGAGGGCAGGCCGGTGCCGGGGCTAGGCGCCCGGGCCGGGCTCCACGGCCACGTCCCGCGCGTGCAGGGGGGCGTTGCACTCCGAGCAGACGACCAGGGGGTCGAACGTGTGGCCGCACACCGTATGCCGGTGCAGCACGGGCCGGCCTTCCTCGCCGGACATGTGTACATCACCCCAGTGCACGATGGCCATGACCACGGGATGCAGGTCCAGCCCCTTGGGCGTGAGGCGGTACTCGTGCCGTACCGGCGCCTCCTGGTAGGCCACTTTCTTGAGCACGCCTGCCTCGACCAGCCTGGCCAGCCTGTCCGACAGCATGGGGCGTGAAATGCCCAGGCGTCCCAGGAATTCATCAAAACGGCGTACGCCCAGAAAGCAGTCGCGCAGCACCAGCAGCGTCCAGCGGTCGCCGATGACCGAGACCGTGCGTGCGATGGAGCAGCGCTCCTCTTCCAGTTCGTTCCATTTCATTGGGCAGTTCCCCGCTTGACGGGTTCTGACTTTAAACCTACCGTGCATTGAGTTCAAAAAATGAACTGACCAATCATCCACGGAGATCCCATGACCGACAAGAAAGCCATTCTCGTGATCGGCGCTGGCGACGCCACGGGCGGCGCCATCGCCCGGCGTTTTGCGCGCGAAGGCTATATCGCCTGCGTCACGCGCCGCGACGCGGACAAGCTCCAGCCCCTGGTCGAACAGATCCGCGCCGCCGGTGGCCAAGCCCATGGTTTTGGCAGCGACGCGCGCAAGGAAGAGGAAATGGTGGCCCTGGTGCAGAAGATCGAGGCCGAGATCGCACCCATCGAGGTCGCCGTCTTCAACATCGGCGCCAACGTGCGCTTCGGCATCACCGAGACCACGGCGCGCGTCTACTTCAAGGTCTGGGAGATGGCCTGCTTCGCCGGCTTCCTGATGGGGCGGGAGGCGGCCAGGGTGATGCTGCCGCGCGGCCGGGGCACCATCATCTTCACGGGCGCCACCGCCAGCCTGCGCGGGCGCGAGGGCTTTGCGGCGTTTGCCGGTGCCAAGCACGGCCTGCGTGCGCTGGCCCAGAGCATGGCGCGCGAGCTCTGGCCCAAGGGCATCCATGTGGCCCACCCCGTGATCGACGGCGCCATCGACACGGAGTTCATCCGAACCAACTTTCCCGAACGCTATGCCCTCAAGCAGCAGGACGGCATCCTCAATCCCGACCACATCGCCGACCTCTACTGGCAACTGCACCAGCAGCCGCGCGATGCATGGACGCATGAAACCGAAATCCGCCCCTGGATGGAGTCCTGGTAGGCCCTTCAGCCATTTGCGCCCCTTCAGCCGCTTCAGCCCCTTCGCTTCGATGTTCCATCCCATTTGATGCAGGCCGTGCCATGAAACCCAACGTGCAATTCCTCTTCGACTTCGGCAGCCCCAACGCCTATCTCTGCCACCAGGTCATCCCCGCAATCGAGGCGCGCAGCGGCATCCGCTTCGACTATGTGCCGGTCCTGCTGGGCGGCCTGTTCAAGCTGGCCAACAACCGCTCACCGGCCGAGGCGAATGCCGACATTCCCAACAAGCGCGCCTATGAGGCGCTGGAACTGCAGCGTTTCGTGCAAAGGCATGGGCTCATGCGCTTCCGGATGAATCCGCACTTTCCCGTCAACACCCTGCAAATCATGCGCGGGGCCGTGGCGGCGCAGGGCCTGGGCTGCTTCGAGCGCTATGTGGATGCGGTGTTCTCCAGCATGTGGGAGAAGGGCTGCAAGATGGACGATGCCCAGGTGATCGGCACCGAGCTGTCCGGGGCGGGCCTGGACGCCCCAGCCCTGATCGCCGCAAGCCAGACGCCCGAAGTCAAGGCCCGGCTGCTGGCAAATACCGAGCAGGCCTTCCACCGTGGCGCTTTCGGATCGCCCACCTTTTTTGTTGGCGACGAGATCTACTTCGGCAAGGACCGCCTGCGCGATGTGGAGGAAGAAGCGCTGCGGGCCTGAAGCCAGCCTCAGGCCGATCGCCCGTCGTAGCGCGTGATGCGCAGCGCCTCGGGGTCCACGCCTTCCAGGCAGCGCACGTTGACGGCCGCCATGTGCCGGCCCTGGGGATCGATGGCCTCGCCGAACGGATGGATGCCGCAGGTAGGGCAGAAGCGGTGCTGGATCAGGTGCCGGTGGAAGGTGTAGGTGCGCATCTGCTCCTCGGGCGTGCTCAGTTGCAGTTGTTCGCGGGGAACGAACCACATGAGCGCGCCCTTGCGTGCGCAGATGGAGCAGTTGCAGGCCATGACCTGGGTGAGTTCGCCTTCCACATCGAAAGCGATGCCGCCGCAGTGGCAGCTGCCGTGGTATTTCATCGGGGTTCTCCGTGGCCACCGCGGGCTGGCGGCACTGCCGTTGATGGTAGGAGTTCATGCTGGCTACGGCAAATTGCTGCAGTGCTACATAAGAGCGTTTGGCTTGTAAAGCCTCGGAAAACCCCCCTGCAACAAGGCGTTGCAGGCCACCGGGGGGTGCCTAGAATCGCCAATCCCCTGCGGTTTCCGGGCCACAAGCCAGGATGCGGCGGGAGAGCTTCCACCACCATGGCATTGCTGGCTCCGTTCGTTTGGATGCGAGGCACGCTGAATGTCTCCATCCTGGACTAAAGGGGAGAGCGCATATGGACATACTGCTTCAGCAGGTCATCAACGGATTGGTCCTGGGCAGCATGTACGCCCTGATCGCCCTGGGCTACACCATGGTGTACGGCATCATCCAGCTCATCAACTTCGCCCATGGCGAGGTGCTCATGGTCGGCGCGCTGACCAGCTGGAGCTGCATAGGCCTGATGCAGGAGGCCATGCCCGGTGCGCCGGGCTGGCTGATCCTGCTGCTGGCGACCGTGATCGCCTGCGTGGTGGCCGCGGCACTGAATTTCGTGATCGAGAAAGTGGCCTACCGCCGCCTGCGCAGCAGCCCGCGCCTGGCGCCGCTGATCACGGCCATCGGCGTCTCGCTGCTGCTGCAGACGCTGGCCATGATCATCTGGAAGCCCAACTACAAGGCCTATCCCACGCTGCTGCCGAGCACGCCCTTCGAGATCGGCACGGCGGTGATCACGCCCACCCAGATCCTGGTGCTGGTGGTCACGGCGATCGCGCTGGCATCGCTGACCTATCTGGTCAACTACACCAAGCTCGGGCGCGCCATGCGGGCCACAGCCGAGAATCCGCGCGTGGCGGCCTTGATGGGCGTCAAGCCCGACGTGGTGATCTCGGCCACCTTCATCATCGGCGCCGTGCTGGCGGCCATCGCGGGCATCATGTATGCCTCCAACTACGGCACGGCCCACCACACCATGGGCTTTCTGCCGGGGCTCAAGGCCTTCACGGCGGCCGTGTTCGGCGGCATCGGCAACCTGGCCGGCGCCGTGGTCGGCGCCATGCTGCTGGGGCTGATCGAGTCCATAGGCTCGGGCTACATCGGCGACCTCACGGGCGGCGTATTGGGCAGCCACTACACCGACATCTTCGCCTTCATCGTGCTCATCATCATCCTGACGCTGCGCCCCTCGGGCCTGCTGGGTGAGCGTGTGGCCGACCGCGCCTGAGGAGACCCGCATGAACAGCAAGAAGACCGTGCAATGGATTCTGGGCGGCCTGGCGCTGATGGTGCTGCCGCTGGTGCTGCAGTACTTCGGCAATGCCTGGGTGCGCATCGCCGACCTGGCCCTGCTCTATGTGCTGCTGGCACTGGGCCTGAACGTGGTGGTGGGCTATGCAGGCCTGCTGGACCTGGGCTACGTGGCGTTCTACGCCGTGGGCGCCTACATGTTCGCGCTGATGGCCTCGCCGCATCTGGCGGAGACCTTCGAGGGCTTTGCCGCCATGTTCCCTGACGGGCTGCATACCTCCATCTGGCTGGTGATACCGCTGGCGGCGCTGCTGGCGGGCATCACGGGAATACTGCTGGGCATCCCGGTGCTCAAGCTGCGCGGGGACTACCTGGCCATCGTCACGCTGGGCTTCGGCGAGATCATCCGCATCTTCATGAACAACCTGGACCAGCCGGTCAACATCACCAACGGCCCCAAGGGCATAGGCCAGATCGACTCGGTGAAGATTCTGGGCCTGGACCTGGCCAAGCGCCAGGAGATCTTCGGCTACGACATCAGCTCGGTCACGCTGTACTACTACCTGTTCCTCTTCCTGGTGCTCGTCAGCATCGTGATCTGCTGGCGCCTGCAGGACTCGCGCATCGGCCGCGCCTGGATGGCCATCCGCGAGGACGAGATCGCCGCCAAGGCCATGGGCATCAACACGCGCAACATGAAGCTGCTGGCCTTCGGCATGGGCGCTTCCTTCGGTGGTGTCTCGGGCGCCATGTTCGCGGCCTTCCAGGGCTTCGTCTCGCCCGAGTCGTTCAGCCTCATGGAGTCCATCATGATCGTGGCCATGGTGGTGCTGGGCGGCCTGGGCCATTTGCCGGGCGTGATCCTGGGGGCGGTGCTGCTGTCGGCCCTGCCCGAGGTGCTGCGCTATGTGGCCGGGCCTCTGCAGCAGATGACCGACGGGCGGCTTGACGCCTCCATCCTGCGCCAGTTGCTGATCGCGCTGGCCATGATCGTCATCATGCTGATGCGTCCGCGCGGCCTGTGGCCGTCGCCCGAGCATGGCAAGAACCTGCCGCACCAGTCCTGAGCATGGAGACAACGCAGATGGCGAACACGGCAGACAACGGCTCCACCTCCCCGGTGCTCAGGGTTTCGGGCATTTCCAAGCGCTTTGGCGGACTGCAGGCCCTGTCCGATGTGGGCATGACCATTGGCCGTGGCCAGGTCTACGGCCTGATCGGTCCCAACGGCGCGGGCAAGACCACTTTCTTCAACGTGATCACGGGCCTGTACACGCCCGACAGCGGCAGCTTCGAGCTGGCCGGCAAGGCCTACGAGCCCTCGGCCGTGCACAAGGTGGCCAAGGCTGGCATTGCGCGCACCTTCCAGAACATCCGGCTGTTTGCCGAGATGACGGCGCTGGAGAACGTGATGGTCGGGCGCCATGTGCGCACGCATTCGGGCCTGATCGGCGCGGTGTTCCGCACGCCCGGCTTCAAGGCCGAGGAAGCCGCGATTCGCGCGCGGGCCCGCGAACTGCTGGACTACGTGGGGATTTCCAAATACGCCGACTTCAAGGCCCGCACGCTGAGCTACGGCGACCAGCGCCGCCTGGAGATCGCGCGGGCGCTGGCCACCGACCCGCAACTGATCGCGCTGGACGAGCCTGCCGCCGGCATGAACGCCACCGAGAAGGTGCAGCTGCGCGAGCTGATTGACCGCATCCGCCGGGACCAGCGCACCATCTTGCTGATCGAACACGACGTGAAGCTGGTCATGGGCCTGTGCGATCGCGTCACCGTGCTCGACTATGGCAAGCCCATCGCCGAAGGCACGCCGGCCGAGGTGCAGAAGAACGACAAGGTGATCGAAGCCTATCTGGGCACCGGAGGACACTGAACCATGGGTGAGCAAGTGCAAGACAAGGGCGTGTCCGCGCCGGTGCTGTTGAAGGTCCAGGGACTGAAGGTGGCCTATGGCGGCATTCAGGCCGTCAAGGGCGTGGACTTCGAGGTCCGCCAGGGCGAGCTGGTCTCGCTGATCGGCTCCAACGGTGCGGGCAAGACCACGACCATGAAGGCCGTCACGCGCAGCCTGCAGATGGCGGATGGCGACGTGCACTACCTGGGTCGCAGCATCCGCAGCGTGGGCGCCTGGGATCTGGTGGCCCAGGGCCTGGTCATGGTGCCGGAGGGGCGCGGCGTGTTCGCGCGCATGACCATCACCGAGAACCTGCTCATGGGCGCCTACACGCGCAACGACAAGGCCGGCATTGCCGCCGACATCGAGCGCATGTTCGGCATCTTCCCGCGCCTGAAGGAGCGCCGCGACCAGCTGGCCGGCACCATGTCGGGTGGCGAGCAGCAGATGCTGGCCATGGCGCGCGCGCTGATGAGCCAGCCCAAGGTGCTGCTGCTGGACGAGCCCTCCATGGGCCTGTCGCCCATCATGGTGGACAAGATCTTCGAGGTGGTGCGCGATGTGCATGCGCTGGGCGTGACGCTGGTGCTGGTCGAGCAGAACGCCAGCCGTGCGCTGGCGCTGGCCGATCGCGGCTATGTGATGGAATCCGGCCTGATCACCATGACCGGGCCAGGCCAGACCCTGCTCAGCGATCCGCGCGTGCGGGCCGCCTACCTGGGCGAGTGAACTCCGGGGCAGCCGCCTGCGCACAGGTTGCTGGAATGTCCCGTGCCATCGACGGGATATGGCAAAAATATGACGATTTGATGAAGATTCATCGAATGCCCATCGATGCGGGATGTTGCGTATTGGTGCGATGAAGCAGGTTTTTCGAGAAAATTCGCGCAAAAAAGCAATTTTTGGAAAGAAATCGAAAAACCAGCTTCTGGCACTGCGGGCGCGATAATTCAGGCCTTCCAGCACCCGGGCGCACCTCACATGAACTGGCTCCAACACATCCCCGTCGGGCTGCAGACCGTGGTCCTGCTGGCCATGAGCAATGTCTTCATGACGTTTGCCTGGTATGGGCACCTGAAGAACCACGCCTCGTCGCCCTGGTACGTGGCAGCCCTTGTCAGCTGGGGCATTGCGCTGTTCGAGTACCTGCTGCAGGTGCCTGCCAACCGCATAGGCCACACGCAGTTCAGCGTGGCGCAGCTCAAGATCATCCAGGAGGTGATCACGTTGTCGGTGTTCGCGCCTTTTGCCGTGCTCTACCTGAACCAGCCCCTCAAATGGGACTTCCTCTGGGCCGGCCTGTGCATGGTGGGCGCGGTGTATTTTATTTTTCGCAGCGGCTGACAAGGCGGCGCGCCGGCGCGCAAAAACGCGCTTGGGACTCAAGGGTACACTTCGCCCCGTTCAAGCCGGGAAGCCATGCCAAGCATCCGCAATGTGACGCAGTGAGTCGCCTGGTTCCCACTTTTCCCGGTAAGGAGCATTCATGCTTTTTGGCAAACTATTGCCACGCGAAGGCAATTTCTTCGAGATGTTCAACCAGCATGCCGACCGCATCGTCGATGCCGCGCATGCCTTCTCGCAGCTTGTCGCCAACTACAACGATCCTCATCTTCGCGAGAAGTACAACGAGGACGTGAACAACGCCGAGCGTGCCGCCGACCGCGTGACGCATGACGTCACCAAGGCGCTGCACAAGACCTTCATCACGCCGCTGGACCGCGAGCACATCCACTCGCTGATCAACACCATGGACGACGTGGCCGACCTGATCCAGGACTCGGCCGAGACCATGGCGCTGTACGACGTGCGCCACATGACGGATGAGATCACGCGCCTGACCGACCTGTGCGTGCGCTGCTGCGAGCGGCTGCGCGATGCGGTCAAGCTGCTGTCGCGCATCTCCGATCCATCGGTGGTGGACGCGGCGATGAAGACCTGCGAGGAAATCGACCGCCTCGAATCGGACGCCGACCGCGTGATGCGCTCGGCCATGAGCAAGCTGTTCCGCGAAGAGCCCGATGTGCGCGAAGTCATCAAGCTCAAGGCCATCTACGAGCTGCTGGAGACGGTGACCGACCGCTGCGAGGACGTGGCCAACCTGATCGAGGGCATCGTCCTCGAGAATTCCTGAGCCCTCGCGGAGTCGTTTCGTTATGGAATCCGTACAAGCGGCCCTGTGGGTCGTGATCCTGCTGGTGGTGCTGGCCTTGCTGTTCGACTTCATGAACGGCTTCCACGATGCTGCCAACTCGATCGCCACCGTGGTCTCCACGGGCGTGCTCAAGCCCACGCAGGCCGTGGCCTTCGCGGCCTTCTTCAACGTGGTGGCGGTCTTTGTCTTCCACCTCAGCGTGGCGGCCACCGTGGGCAAGGGGATCGTCCAGCCCGGCATCGTGGACACACACGTGGTCTTCGGCGCCCTGGTCGGCGCCATTGCCTGGAACGTGATTACCTGGCACTACGGCATCCCCAGCAGCTCCTCGCATGCGCTGATCGGCGGCATCGTGGGCGCCGTGATCGCCAAGGCCGGCGCGGGCGCACTGATCGCCAGCGGCATCTGGAAGACCGTGGCCTTCATCTTCGTCTCGCCGCTGCTGGGCTACCTGCTGGGCTCGCTGATGATGGTGCTGGTGGCCTGGATCTGCCGCCGTGCTGCTCCCAACCGGGTGGACCGCTGGTTCCGCCGGCTGCAGCTGGTCTCCGCCGGCGCCTACAGCCTGGGCCACGGCGGCAATGATGCGCAAAAGACCATCGGCATCATCTGGCTGCTGCTGATCGCCACCGGCTATGCCAATGCCGGCGACGCGGAGCCGCCGCTGTGGACCATCGTCAGCTGCTACCTGGCCATCGGCCTGGGCACCATGTTCGGCGGATGGCGCATCGTCAAGACCATGGGCCAGAAGATCACCAAGCTCAAGCCTGTGGGCGGCTTCTGCGCAGAAAGCGGCGGCGCGCTGACGCTGTTCTTCGCGACCTTCCTGGGCGTGCCGGTCTCGACCACGCACACCATCACGGGCGCCATCGTCGGCGTGGGCTCCACCCAGCGTGCCAGCGCCGTGCGCTGGGGCGTTGCAGGCAACATCGTCTGGGCCTGGGTGCTGACGATTCCTGCCAGCGCCTTCGTGGCATCGATTGCCTACTGGATCAGCCTCCAGCTGTATTGAGCTAGAGCCATCGCTAAAAAGAAAGACCGCCAATGGCGGTCTTTCTTTTTAGGAGAGGCATTGCGCATCACTGGGAAATCTTGCGCGCTTCCTCCACCTGGTGCTCGAAGTAGTGCTGGAAGCTGTAGGCAATGCTGGCCATGAGCACGGCGGCACCCAGCATCAGGGACAGCGCAATGGCAAAGATGGTTGACCAGCCCGTGCGCCCGGCCTGCGCCTGCACGTCAATGCCGGGGTTGTGGCGCCGGTTCCAGGCTTCGGTGTCGGTCAGCCCGTAGAGGATGGCACGCAGCGCGCAGCCGGCGATGGTGAAGCCCAGCAGCGGAATCAGCAGCCAGCTGAGCTGGTCGTCCTGCCCCAGTTGCTGGACGCGCTCGATGCCGTACACGCCCAGTGCCGTGGGCACGGGCAGCAGCCAGCCCAGCCAGTCGCCAAAGCCATGCAGATAGAAGCGATGCAGCCCCAGCGGCCCGCCGACAAAGGCCAGCCAGGTCGTCAGGGTCTTGCTTTTGGAGCGCGGAGCCCCCTGCTGTGCTTGAGTGGGCTGAGGCAATGGCGTGCTGGGTCGGTTCATGCACCCATTATTCGGGCGAACTGCGGTTGCCGTCTCCCAGGGTCTTCTCCATGAGAACGATGTCCAGCCAGCGGCCGAACTTCCATCCCATGGAGCTCAGCGTGCCCGCCGGGGTGAAGCCCGCAGCACGGTGCACGCCGATGGAGCCGGCATTGGCCGAGTCACCGATCACCGCCAGCAGCTTGCGCACGCCGGCCGCCTCGCATTCGCGCGACAGCGCATCGAGCAGCAGTCGGCCCACGCCCTGGCCGCGCGCCGCGTCATGCACGTAGATGGAATCCTCGGCGGAGAAGCGATAGGCCGGGCGCGGCTTGAACCAGTTGGCGTAGGCAAAGCCCAGCACCTGGCCCTGTTCGTCCACGGCGACCAGATAGGGCAGGCCCTTGGCCAGCACGTCCGCGCGGCGCGTTGCCATGTCCGATTCGGCAGGGGGATCGGTCTCGAACGTGCCCGTGCCGTGCAGCACGTGGTGGCGGTAAATGGAGGTGATGGCGGCGAGATCGCCGTCCAGGCTTGAGCGAATGGTAGGCATGGAAAGGGAAGTTGGATATAATCGCTGGTTTTACGGCGTGTCGCTGGCCGGGTGGCCATGTCGCGTGTCTCAAACGCCGCAAAACATGTGCAGCCATTCATTGTCTAGTTAATTGTGTGGTGGCTGCGCCCACCCGAAGGAAAATCATGGTCGTCATTCGACTCTCTCGCGGCGGTTCCAAGGCCCGTCCGTTCTACAACATCGTTGCCGCCGACAAGCGCGTGCGTCGCGATGGTTCGTTCATCGAACGCCTGGGCTTCTACAACCCCAACGCCCGTGGCGGCGAAGAGGGTCTGCGCGTTGCTCTGGACCGCGTGAACTACTGGAAGGGCGTTGGCGCGCAGGCTTCCGAGACCGCAGAGCGCCTGATCAAGCAGGCCACCCAGAAGACTGCTGCCTAATTCAGCATCCCTTCTGAAATCGGGTTCCGTTGGCTTGTCTGACGGAGCCCGTTTTTGTTTTCCCCTCTGGATCGCCTTGCACGGATCTGCAACGATCTGCATTGACTGTCCATCTACTGCCTACCGACTGCCATGAGCCACATGCCTGAACTCGAAGCCAGCGTCCTGCCTGCCGATGCCGTGGAGGTCGGGCGCATCGCCGATGCCTGGGGCATCAAGGGCTGGTTCAAGGTGGCCGCCTTCAGCGCCGACCCCGAGGCCCTGTTCACCGCAAAGCAGTGGTATCTGCAGCCCCCCGAGAAGGGTGCGCGGCAGTTCACCGGTACGGTGCTGCTGCCGGTCAAGCAGGCGCGCGTCCACTCCGATTCCGTCGTCGCCACATCGCCTGTCGTGAACGACCGCAATACCGCCGAGGCCCTGCGTGGCGCGCGCATCTTCGTGGCGCGCAGCGATTTCCCGCAGCCCGAAGATGGCGAGTATTACTGGGTCGATCTGCTGGGCCTGTCCGTGGTCAACCGCGAGGGCGTGGCCCTGGGCGTCGTCCGCGACCTGCTGTCCACCGGCCCGCAGACCGTGCTGGTGCTGGCCTATGAAGAGGATGGCAAGGAGCGCGAGCGCATGATTCCCTTTGTCGATGCCTATGTGGACAAGGTGGATCTGCCGGGCAAGACCATCGTTGCCGACTGGCAGCCCGACTATTGATCGCCGACCTCCATGCGCTTCGACATCATCACGCTGTTCCCCGAGCTGTTCACGCCGTTTCTTGAAAGCGGCGTCACGCGCCGTGCCTATGCCTCGGGCCAGGTCGGCGTGCACCTGTGGAATCCGCGCGACCATGCCCAGGGCAACTACCGGCGCGTGGACGATCGCCCCTTTGGCGGCGGTCCGGGCATGGTGATGATGGCCGAGCCGCTGCAGCGCTGCCTTGAGACGGTGCAGCAGGCGCGCCGCGATGCCGGCGAGCCCGGGCCGGCTCCCGTGGTGCTGTTCTCGCCGATCGGCACCACGCTGCGCCATGCCGTGGTGGCCGACTGGGCGCAGGGGCAGGGCGCAATCTTGCTGTGCGGCCGCTACGAGGGCCTGGACCAGCGCTTCATCGATACCCATGTCACGCACCAGTTGAGCCTGGGCGACTTCGTGCTGTCTGGCGGCGAGATCGCTGCCATGGCCATGCTGGATGCCGTCGCACGGCTGCAGCCCGGCGTGCTCAATGACGAAGGCAGTTTCCAGCAGGACAGCTTCAATCCGGCGCTCGACGGCCTGCTCGATTGCCCGCACTACACCCGCCCCGAAGTCTGGGAAGGGCGGGAAGTGCCGGCGCCACTGTTGTCCGGCCACCACGCGCAGATCGAGCGCTGGCGCCGCGACCAGCGCCTGTCCATCACGGCCAGGCACCGGCCCGAGCTGATAGAGCAGGCGCGCGCCCAGGGCCTGCTCAACGCCAAGGACGAGGGGTTTTTGGCAAAAAACGTCTCCGGGCTATAATCCGCGATTATTCGATCCTCTATCCGGCCGCTGCTACGAACAAAGCAGCCATGGCGCCAATCCCGGCGCTTGCCAATCCTGGCGCGGACAAGATCGATTGGATGTTGACCATGAATCTGATCCAGATCCTCGAGCAAGAGGAAATCGCCCGTCTGAACAAGACCATCCCCCAGTTCGCCCCCGGTGACACCGTCATCGTGAGCGTGAACGTGGTCGAAGGCAGCCGCAAGCGCGTGCAGGCTTACGAAGGCGTGGTGATCGCCAAGCGCAACCGTGGCCTGAACAGCGGCTTCACCGTGCGCAAGATCTCCAGCGGTGAAGGCGTGGAGCGTACGTTCCAGACCTACTCGCCCCTGATCGCCGGCATCGAAGTCAAGCGTCGCGGTGATGTGCGTCGTGCCAAGCTGTACTACCTGCGCGAGCGCAGCGGCAAGTCGGCCCGCATCAAGGAAAAGCTGCCGTCGCGTGTCAAGGTTTCTGCCGAAGCCTAAGCACCTGCGTCACAGCTGGAAAGCCGCTACAGTCGCCTGTAGCGGCTTTTTTGTTGTCCGGCCGTTGCCCATCACAAGCCTTCATTCGTGTCCTCACTGCCTGATACCGCCATTCCCGTGCCGACCGGTGGCCCAGCATCCGCAGCCGTGCCGTCGATCGCCGACCCGCGCATGGCGCAACTGATTGGCAAGGACAGCCACCTGCCTGCCGTGCCCCCCGAAGCCCGCACGCCCGAGGCCCTGCGCCAGCGCTTTGCGCTGCCGCCCCAGTGGGCTCCCGAGGTGGTGCGTGAGAAGCGCTTCAGCGATCGCCAGCCCACCGATGCCGCCGTGCTCGTGCCCATCGTGCTGCGCCCCGAACCCACGGTGCTGCTGACCGAGCGCACGGCCCACCTGTCCACGCATTCGGGGCAGGTGGCATTTCCGGGCGGCAAGCGCGATCCGGAGGATGCCTCTGCCCAGGCCACGGCCCTGCGCGAGGCGCATGAGGAAGTGGGACTGGCCGCCAGCGATGTGCAAGTGCTGGGCACGCTGCCCATCTACATCACGGGCACGGCCTTCCTGATCACGCCGGTGGTGGCCCTGGTCGATCCCCGGGCGCACCTCAATCCCAATCCCTATGAAGTGGCGGATGTGTTCGAGGTGCCGCTGGCCTTCCTGCTCGATCCTGCCAACCATGAGCGCCACTCCATGGTCTGGAACGGCGTGCCGCGCGAATGGTTTGCAATGCCCTACCAGGATGGTGATCGCCAGCGCTACATCTGGGGCGCCACGGCCGGCATGCTGCGAAATCTTTACCGATTCCTGTCGGCCTGATGCCCGGATCGCGGGCCGTGCCATCCCAGGGTCACTGACCTGTCTGCATGCGCCAGTATGATGGCCGGATGAGTTTCTTTGCCATTCTGATCGCCTTGCTGATCGAGCAGGCGCGCCCGTTGACGCCGGCCAATCTCGTGCACACAGGCTACAGGGCCTGGACGGTTTCGGTGCGCCGCAACTTCGATGCCGGCCAGGCGCACCATGGCTGGCTGGCCTGGACCGTGGCGGTGGCATTGCCCTGCGTGCTGGTGACGGGCATCTACCTGCTGCTGCTGTGGGGCGTGGGCTGGCCGCTGGCCATGGTCTGGAATGTGGCCGTGCTCTATGTGACGCTGGGCTTTCGCCAGTTCAGCCACCACTTCACACGCATCCGCGATGCGCTGGATGCAGGCGATGAGTATGCCGCGCGCGAGGCGCTGGCTCACTGGCAGCAGGTCGATGCCAGCGAGGTGCCGCGCAGCGAGGTCGTGCGCCATGTGATCGAGTACTCCGTGCTGGCCGCGCATCGCCATGTGTTTGGCGTTCTGTTCTGGTTCTCTGCGCTGGCAGCGCTGGGGCTGGGCCCGCTCGGCGCCGTGTTCTACCGAATGACCGAGCACCTGTCGCGCTCCTGGTCGCGCAAGGGCCTGGTGGGCGGCACCCAGGTCAGTCCCCAGTTGCAGCACACCTCCCGGCTGGCCTGGACCGTGATCGACTGGTTGCCTGCACGGTTGACGGCGCTGTCCTTTGCCGTGGTCGGCAGCTTCGAGGAAGCCATCGAAGGCTGGCGCTTCCATGCCCAGCGCTTTCCCAACGACAACGATGGCGTGATCCTGGCCGCCACCTCGGGTGCCATCAACGTGCGCCTGGGCGGCGAGGCACTCAAGCGCCGCGAAGGCATCTCGGTGACCCGCGATGACGGCGAGGAGATCGATCTCGATGTGGACAGCGAAGCCACGCCCGGCCGCGAGCCCGAGATCGGCCATCTGCGCAGCGTGGTCGGCCTGGTCTGGCGTTCGGTCGTGGTCTGGCTGCTGCTGCTGGCCCTGCTGTCGCTGGCGCGTTTGCTGGGCTGATCGCTGCGCCGCAGGAGGCGACTCATGCCTGTCTTGCCAGGCAGCAGCCCGCCCTTCCTGATGCAGCCGGGTCGTTGTTTTGAGGAGGTCAGTACTTCTGCGCCTGGCTCAATTCATCGAACAGCTCGGCGTAGATGTAGTAGCGGTTCGCGCTGATGTCGTGGTCGGCATCCATTCCTGTTTCCTCGTCTTCCACGCGCGGCATGACGGCGCATCCCGGCTCGTGCAGGTGGGTGCAGTTGTAGAACTTGCATTCCTGCGCGTGGGCGCCGATGTCGGGCATGCAGCGGGGCAGGTCCGTGGGCTCTATGTGGCGCAGGCCGAATTCCTGGAAGCCCGGTGAGTCGATCAGCGCCGTGGTGCGCTCTTCGTCCATCCAGTACCAGCTGGTCGTGGTGGTCGTGTGCTTGCCGGAGTTCAGCGCCTGCGAGATCTCGTTGGTGGCCGCGCGTGCGCCGGGCACCAGCAGGTTGATCAAGGTGCTTTTGCCCGAGCCGGACGGGCCCAGGACCAAGGTGGCCTTGCCCTTGAGGTGTTGCATCAGCAACTGCCGGTCGGCCTCGCCTTGGTTGGCCAGCGACAGCGACAGCACCTCGTAGTGCGGCGTTTCCTGGCCCAGGTACATCTCGCGATAGGGCTTCAGGCGCTCCCAGGCATCGGCGAAGGGCTCGGCCAGGTCACGCTTGTTCAGGGCGATCAGGGGCTTGATGTGGGTGGCTTCGGCGGTGATGAGGGCACGGGCCAGCTGGCTTTCGGAGAACACCGGCTCGGCCGCGATCAGGATCAGCACCTGGTCGATGTTGGCCGCAAAGGACTTGGTGCGTATCTCGTCCTGGCGGTAGAACAGGTTGCGCCGTTCCAGCACCTTCTCTATGGTGCCTTCCTCGCCCTGGCCGGCGGGTGGCAATTGCCAGCGCACGCGGTCGCCGACCACGGTCTGGCTCTTCTTGCCGCGCGGATGGCAGATGTGGCGTGCGCCTTCTTCGGTCTCGACCACGCAGTGGCGGCCATGGCTGGAGACGACCAGGCCTTCTCGCAATGCGGAGCGCTCAGCCATGGGATGCCGGGGTGGGATTCATGGACGCTCCAGCAGCGCATCGATGCGCCGGGCGCACTCGATGTCGGTGGACGAGATGCCGTTCACGTCATGCGTGTTCAGGCGCACACCGCAACGGCCGTAGCTCACGGTCAGATCGGGGTGGTGGTCCTGCTGGTGGGCGATCAGGGCCAGCGCGTTCACGAAGGCCATGGTCTCGTAGTAATTGGCAAAGGCGTAGCTCTTGGCGATGGCATCGCCATCGAGCTGCCAGCCCGGCAGGGCCGCCAGTGCGGTGCGCAATTCGTCCGGCGTCAGCGCGCGGCGCTGCTGCGTGGACCAGTCCTGTTGTTGCAAGCGTTGTGTGCTCATGGTGGATGTGAAAGGGTCAGGTCGGAGAAGGCATGCGCGCCAGCCGGGCGAGGGCGGGCGGATGCGAGTAGTAAAAGCCCACGTACCAGGGATCGGGCGTGAGCGTTGAAGCATTGTCCTCGTACAGCTTGAGCAGTGCCGAGGCCAGATGGGCGCCGCTGGCCTGTTGCATGGCATAGGCATCGGCTTCGAACTCGTCGCGGCGCGACAGGGCCGAGAATAGCGGGGTGACAAAGAAGCTGAACACCGGCACGGCCAGCAGGAACAGCAGCAGTGCCACGGCCTCGTTGCCGGCGCCTATCCCGCCATGGCCCAGCGCAAGGTCAAGACCCGGGCGGACGCCCAGGCCCAGGTAGAACCACAGCTGCTGCGACAGCCAGCCCAGCAGTGCGAAGCCGGCCAGGCTGGCGGCGAACATCAGCAGCATGCGCTTGAGGATGTGGCGGTGCTTGAAGTGGCCCAGTTCGTGCGCGAGCACGGCCTCCACCTCGTCGGCGTCGAGCTGCTTGAGCAAGGTGTCGAAGAACACCACGCGCTTGGAATGGCCGAAGCCCGTGAAATAGGCGTTGGCATGGGCCGAGCGGCGGCTGCCATCCATCACGAACAGGCCTTTGGCCGTGAAGCCGCAGCGCTGCATCAGCGCGCTCACGCGCTCCTTGAGCGTGCCTTCAGCCAGCGGTTCGAACTTGTTGAACAGCGGTGCGATGAAGGTCGGAAAGATCCACATCAGCAGCAGGTTGAACGCCGTCCACACGGCCCAGGCCCACAGCCACCACAGGTCGCCGGCCGAGCCCATGAGCCACAGGATCAGCGCCGCCAGGGGAAGGCCAATGGCCGTGCCCATGGCGGTAGACTTGATGGCATCGGTCAGCCACAGCCGCAGCGTCATCTGGTTGAATCCAAAGCGCTGCTCCAGCACAAAGGTCTGGTAGAGCGACAGCGGCAGCTCCACCAGCCCGGAGATCAGTGCAAAGCCGGCCAGCAGTGCCAGTTGCTGCCACAGGCCGGCGCCCATCAGTTCCAGCAGCCACTGGTTGAGCGCGTCGAGCCCGCCCAGCAGCGTCCATGCGAGAAGCACCACGGCGCCCAGCGTCATCTCGATCAGGGCGATGCGGGCCTTGGCCAGCGTGTAGTCGGCGGCCTTTTGATGGGCCGCGAGGCTGATGCGTTGCGCAAAGGCCTCAGGCACCTCGGCCCGATGGCGGGCCACATGGCGGACCTGGCGCGAGGCCAGCCAGGCGCGCAGCAGCCACTGGGCGAGCACGGCTGCGGCAAACAGCAGGGACAGCGTCGAGGAAAAATCGGGGTTGAAGGCCATGTGGCCGCAGTGTAGGCGACAATTTGGGCCATGTCCGAAGCCTCCGAAGCCGCCAGCGCTTGCATTCCCGTCCCCGCCGAACCCGGCACGCCCATCACCCTGGCCAAATCCGATCTCAACCTCGTCTGGCTCGACTGCGAGATGACCGGGCTGCAGCCCGATACCGATCGCATCATCGAGATCGCCGTGGTCGTCACCAGTCCGGACCTGGCCATTCGCATCGAAGGGCCGGTATTTGCCATCCATCAGGCAGATGCGCTGCTCGATGGCATGGATGCCTGGAACAAGGGCACGCATGGCAGGAGCGGCCTGATCGATCGCGTCAAGGCATCGACCATCAGCGAGGCCGATGCGGAGGCTGCGCTGATCAAGTTCCTCTCGCAGTACGTTCCCAAGGCCAAGGCCCCGCTGTGCGGCAACAGCATCGGGCAGGACAGGCGCTTCATGGAGCGCTACATGCCCAAGCTCAACAACTTCTTCCACTACCGCAATGTCGATGTCAGCACCCTCAAGGAACTGGCCAGGCGCTGGAAGCCCGACGCCTATGCATCCTTCAAGAAGGCCCAGCGCCACACCGCACTGGCCGATGTGCATGAGTCCATCGATGAACTGGCGCACTACCGCGCGCGCCTGCTGAGTGTCTGAATCTGGCGGCCCCGGCCATTTTTTGTGCCAGGGGCTTGCGGGAAAACCCGGGGAGTGCGACAATCTACAGCTTGCCCCCATCAACAAGGGGCAATTTGCACATCTCCATCACACAAGGGCCCCTGCGCTGTGTGTCTGCGGTCGGTGTCCATAGACCACCATGAAGGCTTTCATGGATGGCGGGACCACCGGTTTCGGACCAGCCGAAAATGCCCATCCGCCCTTTTGCGAAGGGCCGGTTAAGTCTGACGGTGGATGTTGACCCAACCGTCGAGAAAAGCGTGCCAGATCGCTGACTGCGCGTGCTTTTCGTTAGAGCCATTCATGAACGATATCTCTCAAGAGCAGGGCATCATTGCCGCTGCCGATTCCTCTTTTGCTTCCTCCGCTGAAGCATCTTCCGTGCTGAACGCCGCCGTTGCCAGCGCCGAGCAGGCCGCCGAATCCCTGGCCGCCGCCGAAGTCGTGGAAATCGCCGAAGGCGCCGAGGCTGTTGAAGCAGCCCCCGAACTGCCCAATGCCTTCATCGAGCTGGGCCTGGCTGAAGAGCTGGTCCGTGCCGTTGCCGATCTGGGCTACACCCAGCCCACGGCCGTGCAGGCGCAAGCCATTCCCCTGGCCATGGGCAGCGATGACCAGGCCTTCATCGACCTGATGGTGTCCAGCCAGACCGGCTCGGGCAAGACCGCTGCCTTCCTGCTGCCCGTGCTGCACACGCTGATCCAGCAAAAGGCTGACGAAGAAGCCGCCATCCGCGCCGAATATGACCGCCAGTGCGCCGAAGCAACGGCCAGCGGCCAGCCCACGCCCAAGCGCAACAAGCGCAAGGACCCCACGAATCCCCGCAACTTCAAGGCAGCCGTTCCCGGCGCCCTGATCCTGTGCCCCACGCGCGAACTGGCACAGCAGGTGGCGCATGACGCCATCGAGCTGGTCAAGCATTGCCGCGGCATCCGCATCGCCAACGTGGTGGGCGGCATGCCCTACCAACTGCAGATCGCCAAGCTGCAGAACGCCAACCTCGTGGTGGCCACTCCCGGCCGTCTGCTGGACCTGCAGCGCTCGATGCAGATCAAGCTCGACCAGGTTCAGTTCCTGGTGGTGGACGAAGCCGACCGCATGCTGGACCTGGGCTTCTCGGACGATCTGGCCGAAGTCAACGACCTGACGGCACAGCGCAAGCAGACCATGATGTTCAGCGCCACCTTCGCGCCCCGCATCCAGCAACTGGCCATGCGCGTGATGCATGACGGCGGCTCCGGCGTGAAGAAGGTCACCATCGACACGCCTCAGGAAAAGCACGCCAGCATCAAGCAAGTGCTGTTCTGGGCCGACAACTCCCAGCACAAGCGCAAGCTGCTGGACCACTGGCTGCGCGACACCACGATCAACCAGGCCATCGTTTTCGCATCGACCCAGGTCGAGTGCGACGGCCTGGCCAATGACCTGCAGCAAGACGGCTTCTCCGCCGTGGCACTGCACGGCGCTCTGAGCCAGGGCCTGCGCAACCGCCGCCTGATGGCGCTGCGCAGCGGTCAGGTGCAGGTACTGGTGGCTACCGATGTGGCGGCACGCGGCATTGACGTGCCCTCCATCACCCACGTCTTCAACTACG
Organism: Delftia acidovorans NBRC 14950; assembly: GCF_001598795.1. Classification (GTDB taxonomy): domain Bacteria; phylum Pseudomonadota; class Gammaproteobacteria; order Burkholderiales; family Burkholderiaceae_C; genus Comamonas; species Comamonas acidovorans. Next base: position 210,709 of record NZ_BCZP01000001.1, read on the forward strand.
GCCTGCCCATGAAGGCAGAGGACTACACCCACCGTATCGGCCGCACGGGCCGTGCCGGTCGCGACGGTGTGGCCGTCACGTTCGCGGAATTCCGTGACCGTCGTCGCATTTTCGATATCGAGGCCTACAGCCGCCAGCAATTCAAGGCCGAAGTGATTCCTGGCCTGGAACCTGCACAGCGCGCACCCAGCAGCAACGAAGGCCGTGGTGGCCGTCGTGGCGGCGGTGGTTTTGAAAGCCGTGGCGGCGATCGCCGTGGTGCCGGCGGCGGTGGCCGTGGCGGTTTCGGTGGTGATCGTGGCTTTGGCGGCGATCGCGAGCGCAGCTTCGGTGATCGCGGTGGCGATCGTGGCTTCGGCGCACGCCGTGATTCCGAAGGCTATGGCCGCAAGGCTGGCTTCGGTGGCTTTGGCGGTGGCCAGCGCGAAGGCGGCTTCGGCCAGGGCCAAGGTCAGCGCGAAGGCGGCTACAGCCAGGCTCCGCGTGAAGGCGGCTACAGCCAGGCCCCGCGCGAAGGCGGCTTTGGCCGTGGCGGTGAAGGCCGTGGCTTCAGCGGCGACCGTGGTGCTCCGCGTGGCGGCGATCGCCGTGACGGCGCTCCCCGCGAAGGCGGCTTCCGTGGTGCATCCGGCGAGTCGCGCGGCTTTGGCGGTGGCGAATCCCGTGGCGGCTTCGGCGGCGGCGAGCGCCGTCCTGCCTTCGGCAAGAGCGCTCCCAAGCCTTACTCGCCCCAGGGCGGTGATCGCAAGCGCGTCGTGCGCTGATCGATCTCGGCATTGCATGCAGACCGGCCCTTCGGGGCCGGTTTTTTTTCGGCCATCTGCGTCCTCGCGTGGTGCGGCCTGTCCTTGATGGTGCAGAACCTGCTGTCTGGCGGGCTCTGTGACTGCCATAATCGCGGCGCGGAGGTGCCCTGTGGAGTCTTTGATCGCGTCCAGTGTGGATTTTGAACACATGTTCGAACTGGCCCCCGTCTCGCTATGGCTGGAGGACTACAGCGCGCTCAAGCGGCTGCTCGACCAGTGGCGTGCACAGGGCGTGACCGATCTGCAGGCGCATTTCCTGGCCCACCCTCAGGCGCTGCAGCAGTGCAGCGCGGCGCTCAAGGTGGTGCGCGTCAACCAGCGCACGCTGGATCTGTTCGGCGCCAGTGATCAGCAGACCTTTCTTGCCAGCCTGGGCCAGGTGTTCCGCGATGACATGCACGCGGGTCTGGTCTGCGAGCTGGAGGATCTGTGGCAAGGCTCTCTGAGCTTTGCCAACCGCACCGCCAACTACACGCTGGACGGGCGACGGCTCGATGTGCAGATCCGTGGCCGCATCCTGCCCGGTCATGAAGCGCTTTGGGACTGCGTGCTGGTGTCGCTGGAAGACGTGACGGCCGAGATGCGCAGCGCGCGCCAGCTGCACCGCAGCGAACAGTACTCGCGCGACCTGTTCGAGTACTCGCCCGTGTCGCTGTGGGTCGAGGATTTCAGCGCCATCAAGCGCCTGCTCGACGATGTGCGCGCCCAGGGCATCAGCGACTTCGCCACCTTCCTCAAGGTGCACCCGGAATTCGTCTCGCGCTGCATGCAGGAGATTCGCGTCGTGGACGTGAACCGCCAGACGCTGCGCATGTTCGGCGCCACCGACAAGCTGCAACTGCTGAGCCGGCTGGGCCGCATCTTCCGTGACGAGATGATCGACTCCTTTGCCGATCAGTTGCAGGACCTTTGGAGCGGCAAGCTCGTGCAGCACCGCGAAGTGGTGAACTACGCCCTGTCAGGCGACGCTCTGCACATCCACATGCAGCTGGCCGTGCTCGATGGCCATGCCGATGACTGGGGGCTGGTGCTGCTGTCGCTGGTGGACATCACGGCGCGCAAGAAGGCTGAGGCCTACCTCGAATACCTGGGCAAGCACGATGTGCTGACCCAGTTGCGCAATCGCGCCTTCTATATCGAGGAACTCAATCGCCTGGCACGCAAGGGGCCCTGGCCGCTGGCGGTGATTGCCATCGACATGAATGGCCTCAAGGAGGCCAATGACGAGCATGGCCATGCCGCAGGCGACGACATGCTGCGCCGCGTGGGCGAAGTGCTGACCAAGGCCGTGGATGCGCCTGCCTGCGCGGCGCGCATAGGCGGCGACGAATTCATGGTGCTTTTGCCGGCTTCGGACGAGCGCGGCGCCGAGGCGGTCAAGGAGCGCATCCTCTCGCTGCTGGAGCTCAACAACCAGTTCTATCCGGGCCAGGCGGTCAGCCTGTCCATGGGCGTGGCCTGCTGCGATTCGGGCAGCCAGGTCGAGGCCACCGTCTCGCGCGCCGACCAGGCCATGTATGCCGAAAAGGCGCGCTACTACAAGGAAAGAATGCTGGACCGCCGCGCGGGCCGCGCTTAGCGGTCTTGCACCGCAGTGCCTGTCAGGCCTCCGAGGCGTGCCGCCCGATTTCGGGCCAGCGGTGGTGCAGGTAGATCCAGGACGCCAGCCCGATCAGCATCATGCTGATCGAGCCAAGGGCCAGCAGTACGGTCGAATGCATCACCAGCGGTGCAATCATGCCGGCCACGATGCCATTGGCCGTGGAGCCGACCACGGCCTGCAGCGATGAAGCCAGGCCGCGCCGCTCCGGGTGGATGTCCAGCACCAGCAGCGTGACCACGGGCACCATCATGGCCCAGCCGAAGGCGAACACCCCCACGGGAATCAGCGCCCAGCTCACGTGGGCGGGCCAGATCAGGTTGGCGACCAGGTTGATGATGGACACGACGAACATGATCAGAAAGCCATGTCGGATCTGGTGCTTGGGCGGAATGCGCCCGGCCAGATGGCCGCTCACCCATGCGCCGCCCATGATTCCCGAGATCGAGATCACGAAGAACCAGAAGAACTGCTGCGGCTGCAGGTGCAGCAGGTCGCCCAGGAAGGCGGGCGCCGACAGCACATACAGAAACATGCCGTTGAACGGCACACCGCTGGCAAAGGCCAGCAGCACAAAGCGCGGATCGCTGCACAGCTCCTTGTAGCCGTGCATCAGAGGCTTGAAGCGGAAGGGCTGGCGCTGCGCCTGTGGCAGGGATTCCGGCAGGAATCGCCAGTTGATGCCCCACAGCAGCACGCCCACCAGGGTCAGGAACCAGAACACTGCCGCCCAGCCCAGATGTATGAACAGCCAGCCGCCCATCACAGGGGCCAGGGCTGGCGCGATGCCAAAGAAGATGGTGATCTGCGCCATCACGCGCTGAGCCTGGGCGGGTGGAAACAGGTCGCGCACCACGGCGCGCGACACCACGATGCCGGCACCCGTGGACAGGCCCTGCAACGCGCGAAACAGCACCAGCTGCGTGATGTTCTGCGACAGCGCACAGCCCGCCGATGCCAGCGTGAATACGGCCAGCCCCCACAGCACCACGGGGCGGCGGCCAAAGCTGTCGGCCATGGCGCCGTGGAAAAGGTTCATGAAGGCAAAGCCGAACAGATAGGCCGACAGCGTCTGCTGCATCTGCAGCGGCGTGGCGTTCAGGGCCTGGGCGATGCCGGAGAAGGCGGGGATGTAGGTATCGATCGAGAACGGCCCCAGCATACCCAGGATGGCAAGCAGGACGGCCAGGGCCCAGCGCGGGCCCTGCCAGAGCGGGGAAACATTTTGTGGCATGCAGGCGAGGCGGTTGTACGTTGCGGGAGACCGCAGGCGCAGAAAAAGGCCGCGCGCCCTTGCGCCTGCGGCAGGGTGACACTGTAGCGGCTTGGCTGGAATCCGGTGTGACGGATGGCTTGGCGAATGACCTGGGCGACGGATGGATTGATAGTTTGTATCTAAATGATGTAAATATCGATAGAATTTATCTTTTTCGCCAGCATGCACAGGTCCGCCGTGGGGTGGATGGCATGGTTCTGGGTGCTTTCGCCAAGGATCTTTCATGATTGTTTCTCGCCGCACGTTGATATCGGGTCTGGCTCCGGCTGCGTTGCAACTGACTGTCGGCGCTGCCTGGTCCAAGGGTCGCCGACTGCAGCTCTCGGCGGCCTATGGCGATGGCATCTTCCACACGCAGAACCTGCGCAACTTCGCGGCGCGCGTGGGTGCCGATACCCAGCAGGCGCTGGAGATCGATGTGGTTTCCAACTCGGCGCTCAAGCCCATGGCGCAGGTGCTTCCTGCGCTCAAGCGCAATGACCTCCAGTTCGGCGAAGTGCTCATGTCGTCCTGTGCGGATATCCACCCGCTGCTGGCCATGGACTCGCTGCCTTTCATGGTGCGTGGCTTTGACGAGGCCGCGCGCCTGTGGCAGTTGACCCGCCCTGTGCTGCAGGAGTTCTTGCTGGCCCAGCAGGGGGCGCGCCTGCTGTTTGCCGTGCCCTGGCCGGCGCAGGGTCTCCTGAGCCGGCGCCCGGTCCACAGCATCGCGGATCTCAAGGGCCTCAGGCTGCGTGTGCAAAGCGATGCGACCAAGCGGTTGGCCGAGCTCTGGGGGGCGCAGCCGGTGGTGATTGCCGTGGGCGATCTGGGTGCCGTTGTGGAGCAAGGTGGCATCGATGCCATGATTACCTCCAGCGCCACGGGCGCCGACATCCAGGCCTGGAAGGCCATGAAGGTGTTTCTGGATATCAAGGCCTGGATTCCCAAGAACATGCTTTGCGTCAGCGAACTTGCCTGGAGGGGCTTCACCGAGCCTGAGCGCCAGGCCATCGGCCGCGCTGCCGAGTCGGCTGAAAAAGAGGGCTGGGCGCTGGCCCAGCAGGCCGATGAGCTGGGCAAGAAGATCCTTGCCGACAACAAGGTATCCGTGGCCGCGCCTTCGGCGGATCTGCGCCACATGCTGGATTTGATGGGGGAGCGCTTTGGCCGGGAGTGGGTGGCCAAGGCTGGCAGCAGCAATATGTCTGTGCTGATGGAATACAACAAGAAAAGGCACTGAGCGCTGTCGCGCCGAGTGCCTTGTTCTGGGTGTTGGTGGTGGGCCCTGAGTGATTCGAACACTCGACCAACGGATTAAGAGTCCGCTGCTCTACCAGCTGAGCTAAGAGCCCACGTATTTCTGCGTGGATGCCTGATGAGATCAGGCAAAAAATTCTTGGTGGGCCCTGAGTGATTCGAACACTCGACCAACGGATTAAGAGTCCGCTGCTCTACCAGCTGAGCTAAGAGCCCCCTCGGGTATTCCGAAGGAATCAGCCTGGATGAATCCAGGCTGAAAAGGAATTTTTGGTGGGCCCTGAGTGATTCGAACACTCGACCAACGGATTAAGAGTCCGCTGCTCTACCAGCTGAGCTAAGAGCCCCAAAAACAAGTCTGCGCTGCAAACGAGACCGCAATTATGCGGCATTTTTTGTGCGCTTGCAGGAAGACGCGCCAAATTTTTAGTTCATGGCATGGTGGCGCTGAGCCGGGCCCGCGTGCCACCCGGTGCGCAGCCGCAAAAAAGGCGGCCGAGGCCGCCTTTGGGGTGCTGGCGCGCAGCGCGCTTACATCAGCAGATGTTCGCCTGCGTTGTCACCGCCCAGGATCACGTAGTTGACCTTGCGGATGTCCATCAGCTTCTTGCCGCCGGAGTAGCTGATCGAGCTTTGCACGTCCTGCTCCATCTCGATCAGGGTGTTGGCCAGAAGACCCTTGACGGGCTCGAGGATGCGCTTGCCCTCCACGTGCTTGTACTCGCCCTTGTTGAAGTCCGAGGCCGAGCCGTAGTACTCCTTGAAGCGTTGGCCGTTTTCCTCGACGGTCTGGCCCGGCGATTCCTCGTGGCCCGCGAACAGCGAGCCGATCATCACCATGGTGGCGCCAAAGCGCACGCTCTTGGCGATGTCGCCGTGGCTGCGGATGCCGCCATCGGCAATGATGGGCTTGGTCGCCACGCGCGCGCACCACTTGAGCGCCGACAGCTGCCAGCCGCCCGTGCCAAAGCCCGTCTTGAGCTTGGTGATGCAGACCTTGCCGGGGCCGATGCCGACCTTGGTGGCGTCAGCGCCCCAGTTCTCCAGGTCGATCACGGCTTCGGGCGTGCCCACGTTGCCGGCGATCACGAAGGACTTGGGCAGCTTTTCCTTGAGGTAGCCGATCATGTTCTTCACGCTGTCGGCATGGCCGTGGGCGATGTCGATGGTGATGTATTCGGGGCACAGGCCTTCGGCGACGAAGCGGTCCACGGTGTCGTAGTCGGGCTTCTTGACGCCCAGCGAAATGGAGGCGAAGCAGCCCTTGCCCTGCATCTCGCGCACGAACTGCACGTTGTCCAGGTCAAAGCGGTGCATCACATAGAAGTAGCCGTTCTGGGCCAGCCAGGTGCAGATGCTCTCATCCACCACCGTCTTCATGTTGGCCGGCACAGCCGGGATGCGGAAGGACCGACCGCCCAGCTCCACGCTGGCATCACACTCCGAGCGGCTTTCCACGCGGCACTTGCGCGGCAGCAGCAGGATGTTGTCGTAGTCGAAGATTTCCATTTGATTCCAAGCTCCATGAAAGGTCGCGGCAGGAACATCCCTCCGCGATGGGGCGCTTGGCTTGGAGGCCGGTCTTGCGGGCGGCGCGGGCGGGCCGCGTCGCCAGGGCGGCTGTGGCCCGGGCACAAAAAACCGGACCGCAAGAAACTTGGGCCCGGTGATTGATTCTATACGTTGCCGGCGACGGGCCTGGGCACACTGTCGATATAGCGGTTATAGGGATGGCGTTATGAGCCTGCAAGGACGCGCTGCGCGGGCCGATTGCCGGCCGATTGCGGGAAATGCGGCATCGGTTTCCCCGGGGAGCGAGGTGCTTTCTACAATGCCAGGATGTTCCCGATCGATCTGCTCGACGGCACCTCCGGTGCCGCGCCCGCCCCCAACTCCCCTTTGCTGACCCACCTCAACGAGGAGCAGCTCGCTGCCGTCACGCTTCCGGCCGGCCACGCGCTGATTCTGGCCGGTGCGGGCTCGGGCAAGACGCGGGTGCTGACCACGCGCATCGCCTGGCTGCTGCAGACGGGCCAGGCCACGCCGGGCTCCATCCTGGCCGTGACCTTCACCAACAAGGCGGCCAAGGAAATGCTGGCCCGCCTGTCGGCCATGCTGCCCTACAACGTGCGCGGCATGTGGATCGGCACCTTCCACGGCCTGTGCAACCGGCTGCTGCGCGCCCACCACCAGGCGGCAAAGCTGTCGTCCACCTTCCAGATCCTGGACACGCAGGACCAGCTGTCGGCCGTCAAGCGCCTGTGCAAGCAGTTCAACGTGGACGACGAGCGTTTTCCGCCCAAGCAGCTGCAGTACTTCATTGCCGGCTGCAAGGAAGAGGGCATGCGCCCCGGCGACGTTGTGGCGAATGATCCCGATACGCGCAAGAAGGTCGAGATCTACCAGCTCTACGAGGAGCAGTGCCAGCGAGAGGGCGTGGTCGATTTCGGCGAGCTGATGCTGCGCTCCTACGAGCTGCTGCGCGACGATGCCGCGCTGCGCGCCCACTACCAGCGGCGCTTTCGCCACATCATGGTCGACGAGTTCCAGGACACCAACAAGCTGCAGTACCAGTGGCTCAAGCAGCTGGCGGGCGACATGGTGGATGGCCGCCTGCAGGCCACGGGCAGCGTGATCGCCGTGGGCGACGACGACCAGAGCATCTACGCCTTTCGCGGTGCGCGCGTGGGCAACATGCAGGACTTCGTGCGCGAGTTCGACGTGCGCCAGCAGATCAAGCTGGAGCAGAACTACCGCTCCTACAGCAACATCCTCGACTGCGCCAACGCGCTCATCAGCCACAACAGCCAGCGCCTGGGCAAGAACCTGCGCACCACCCAGGGCCCGGGCGAGCCCGTGCGCATCTACGAAGCGCCCACCGACATGGCCGAGGCGCAGTGGATGGTCGAGGAAATCCAGCAGCTCGTGAAAAAGGACGGCTGGCAGCGCCAGGAAATCGCCGTGCTCTACCGCAGCAATGCGCAAAGCCGGGTGATCGAATCGCAGCTGTTCAATGCCGCCATTCCCTACCGCGTGTACGGCGGCCTGCGCTTTTTCGAGCGCGCCGAAATCAAGCATGCGCTGGCCTACCTGCGCCTGCTGGAGAACCCGCACGACGACACCAGCTTTCTGCGCGTGGTGAACTTCCCGCCGCGCGGCATCGGCGCGCGCAGCGTGGAGACGCTGCAGGACGCGGCGCGCAGCGCGGGCTGCTCGCTGCACGATGCCGTCTCGGCAGTGCCGGGCGCGCCGGGCACCAAGCTCGCAGGCTTTGTCGCCAAGATCGACGTGCTGCGCGAGCAGACCCAGGGCCGCACGCTGCGCGAGATCATCGAGGCCATCGAGGAAGAAAGCGGCCTGCTCGAGCACTACCGCAACGAAAAGGAAGGCGCCGACCGCATCGAGAACCTGCAGGAGCTCGTGAACGCGGCCGAGAGCTTTGTCACCCAGGAAGGCTTTGGCCGCGACGCCGTGGCCCTGCCGCTGGACGAGCACGACGGCGCCAGGGCGCTGACGCAAAGCCCGGCCAGCCAAGGCCTGGACCCTGCGCAGCCGCTGCTGGACACGCCGCTCACGCCGCCGGCCGGCACCGTGGCCGGCATGGTCGATGCCGATACCGGCGAGACCCTGTCGCCGCTGGCCGCCTTCCTGACGCACGCGGCGCTGGAGGCTGGCGACAACCAGGCCCAGGCCGGCCAGGACGCCGTGCAGCTGATGACCGTGCATGCCTCCAAGGGACTGGAATTCGACGCCGTCTTCATCGGTGGCGTGGAAGAGGGCCTGTTCCCGCATGAGAACGCCATGATGGACCGGGGCGGCCTGGAGGAAGAGCGCCGCCTGGCCTATGTGGCCATCACCCGCGCGCGCAAGCGCCTGTACCTGAGCCATTCGCAGACGCGCATGCTGCACGGGCAGACGCGCTACAACGTCAAGAGCCGTTTCTTCGACGAGCTGCCCGATAAGGCGCTCAAGTGGATCACCCCCAAGCAGGGCGGCTTTGGCAGCTACGCACCCCGCCCCGGTGGCGGCGGCGGTGGTGGCTATGGTTCACGCGATCGCGGCGGCTTCGGCAACAAGGCCGAAGGCTGGCGCAGTGAGGTCTTCGCCAGCCCGCCCGTGCCGCCGCAAAAGGCCGCTCCGGGCCACGGCCTGCGCGTGGGCCTGAACGTGTTTCACAACAAGTTCGGCGAAGGCAAGGTGCTGGCCCTGGAAGGCACGGGCGACGACGCGCGCGCCCAGGTCAGCTTTGGGCGCCACGGCACGAAGTGGCTGGCGCTGTCCATTGCCAAGCTCACGGTCGTGGAGTGAGGCGCGGGCTGCCGCGCCCGGCGCTCAGGGCTTGACTTCGAAGCTCAGCGTCGTGGTGTGGCGCACGTCGGTGTATTTCTTGCCGTCCAGCGTGACCGAGCCGTTGTCCACGCGCGCCGTCACCTCCAGCACGTACAGGCCCGGGAAGTAGGGCTTGAAGCTCACCGTGCCGTCCTGCGATGGCGTGAGCGTGCGGTACCAGCCCTCGCTGGTCTGCACATTGACCTGGCTGGCCGCGACCTTGCGGCCCTTGAACACCAGCTGGAACGTATCGCCGCCCGCCGTGGTGGGCACCAGCTCCAGGTCGTTCACGGCCTTGGTGTCATTGCGGCCGAAACGGGCCTGGTAGTAGGTCAGCACGCCATTGGCGCCGGGGCGCGTGGCGGCAATGCGCACATCGCCCTGGCCTGCGTCCGCGGTGAAATGATTGGCGTCGGCCTTCAGGGGAAGGCTCTTGCCGTCGGGCAGGACCTGCTTGGCGTCTTCCAGAGCCGGCAGCTGTTCCAGCGGCTTGCGCAGCTCTCCGGCATAGGCCCGGGCCTGTCCTGCGTCCTGCTGCAGCCAGAGATAGTCGGCATGCGCGGCCGGCACCGCCAGTGCGGCGGCGGCGGCCAGCCATGCGGCGGTGCTGCGAAGGATGCGGGAAGGTTCGGTCATGGAGTCTCTCCTGTGGTGTGGCTCTGCGTGCGCCTGCCGGGCCTTGAGGGGCGTGATCCGGCGGGGCTGAAGATGGTGCGATGGCGGGCGAGCGACGCCGCAATGCATCAGAAATTATAGCGATCAGGTGAGAATGACTCTTGTTTTGCACGCTAAGAGTCGGGTTCATGACATCCATGCAATTGCGGCGCAGACATGCAAAAAGGCCATGGAAATCCATGGCCTTTGTGTGGCGGCGCCACTCGCCGCAGGGCGGCGGGGCGACGGGGCGCTATGGCGGCGGTCAGGCCGACAGCTTGGGCTGGGCAGCGGTGCCGGTCAGGTAGCCGACGGCGGCACCGAACTTGCCGCGATAGTTGGCGCTGATCAGCGGGTCCAGCGTGGGCTTGACCACGTTGTGGATGGCGCCCCAGTCACCGGCGTGCTGGAAGTTGCTCATGATGTAGGTCCAGCCGTTGATCTCGTCCACGGCATGCAGGCCCGTGGATTCGCCGCCTGCGGGAATCGACATCAGGCGCGACAGCTGCTTGGTGTCGATGTTGTAGGCCCACAGGAAGTTGTTCACGTGCTGGCCGCTGTCCTCGCCGATGAACAGGGTGCGCATCTTCTCCGAGAACTTGAGGTTGTCGGGGTTGCAGATCTTGTTCGGGTTGCCGGTGTTGCCCAGCGCGTCGGCGCTGATGTCTTCGCCGGCCAGCAGGGCCTTGGTGTCCACGGGCATCCACTCGCTGTTGATGGCGGCGCCTGCCGTGTCCTTCTGGCCGCCGCGCAGGTTCAGTGCCATCACGGCGCCGGCCTTGAGCTGCTTGGGGATGGACACGCCGTTGCCAGCCACGTTCAGCGCGTCACCGGCCACCATGGACTTTTCGCAGTTCTGCAGGGCCGAGTAGGCCACCTTGTCCTTGGCGTTGACGGTCGTGCCTTCCATCTTGGTGAAGCCCATGCTTGCGCCCTTGAAGGCGGCGTAGCGGTGGGTTTCCAGGAAGGCGGCAGCCTTGTCCATGCCGGGGTTGATCTTGATCCACTCGACCTTGCCGTTGGCCGTGATCTTGGTGTAGCTGGCGTCGCCCGGATCGGTCTTGGCCACGGACATGATGTCCGTGGGCTTGAGCGTGTTGGCCAGCTGCTCGATCTCGGCGCTGGTGGCCGAGCCCAGCTTGATCCAGGTCAGCGCGGCGGCGCTGCCCGATGCGGGGTCGATGGAGAAGCCCGCGCCCACCTTGGCCACGTACAGCGAACCCGAGGACAGGTCCTTTTCCTTGTCGGCCACGAAGACGAAGTAGCCGCTGTTGGTGGCGTCGTCGCCCATCAGCGCCGTGCGCTGGTCGGGCATGACCTGGACCAGCTCGTGCGAGATGCGGCCCATGCAGAAATGCTTCTTGATGCTGGCCGTGCCGTCCACGTTGACCGTCACTTCGGGCATGTGGCCGTAGTGGTAGGGGTTGGCCTTGGTCTGGTCGCCATACAGGTTCTGGCTGAAGGCCTGCAACTGCGCATTGCCGGTGGCGAAGGCGTCGGGCTCGTACTCTTCGCTGGACAGATGGGTGCCCCAGGGCGACAGGCTGGCGCCGCAGGTGATCCACAGGCCATGCACCTTGGAGGTGTCCACGTTGTGGTACTTGACCAGGCTGAGCTTGCCCGTGGTCTGGTCCTGGTCCAGCGTCAGCACGGCGATGGGCGAGGGCAGCTTGCCGTACATGTCGGTCTTGCCATCCTGCGCCCAGGTCGTGTATTCGAACTGCACCACGGCGAACACGGGCTTGCCCTTGACGCCGTCCACCTTGGCATTGGGCACGGTCAGCAGCGAGGTGCCGTCGGGCGAATCGGAGAAGAAGTGGCGCTCGCTGCCGGCCACGGTGCGGTCGATGATCTTGTTGTTGTTGATGTCGTAGTAGCCGCCGGCCAGGATCTTGCCGCCCTTGCCATCGGACACTTCATCGCCGGTGACGAAGAACGGCTGGTAGCCCAGGTCGAAGCTCTGCTCGCTGTTGTCGCTGAACTGCACCTTGAGCTGCGAGGCCACGGTCATCCTGGCCATGGCCTGGGGGTTGGCCAGCGTGGGCGCTGCCATGGAGGTGAAGCTGGCTGCCACATAGTTCTTCGCGGGGCCGTCGTCACCGCCGCCGCAGGCGGTCAGCAGGCCGGTGGCGGACACGGCGGAGCCGAGCGGCAGCAGGGGGGCGCCGGTCAGGAATTGCAGCGCCTTGCGGCGGGAGAGCATCGTGGATTGGGACATGGGGCTTCCGTTATGGGTTTGTCAGCGTCAACCCATCGGGGGCGGGATGGGTCGGGATGCCGCCGCGCACTCGCTGGCTTGACATCCGCACGGCATGCTAGGCAGCCGGTGTGACAGAGCAATGGCATCCGCGTGACGAAACCGTGACAGCGTCATATGGCAGCCGCCAGGCGAGGGGTGCCAGGCGATACGGCCAGTCAAAAAACAAAGAAGAGGCGCGAAGAAGGGTCCGAAGAAGGGCCCGAAGAAAGGTCCAAAGAAAAAGCCCCTTGAAAGGGGCTTTGTGGGGTGCAGTGGCGAAGCGCTCAGCCGGACAGTCCGGGCGGCGCAGGCGGCTCGGTGCCGATGGCGTCGCTGCCATCGCTTTCATCGGGAGCTGCGAAGCAGTCACGGAAGGTGAAGACGATGGAGGTGAAGAACATGGCGGCCAGCAGCATGGCCGTGCCGATCATCAGGCCATTGGCAATGCTGCCCAGCACCTGGGCCAGCACGGCCGAGATCAGGGCCATCACGATGCCGGCCACGATGAACACGCCCATCCAGCTCAGGCCGAAGACCACCAGCGCGCCGATGTTGCGCACACAGGCCACCAGGCTGAAGAACACGGCCTTGACCGGGGGCACGTTGTGCCAGTGCACCAGCCCCGGCGCGTGCCAGAACAGCAGGGACAGCGGCAGGTACAGGCCCATGCTCAGCCACATGGCGGCCTGGAAGTCGGGCGACTCGGCGATCTCGCGCGTCAGCGGCTCGCCGCCCAGGTAGACGTTGGCAAACTGGCCGTCGTCCACCAGCATGGACAGGCCCATGATCAGCAGGAAGCCTGCCGCATACATGGCGCCCAGCGTGAGCATGGAGTTCAGGCGCTGGCGCCCGGTGCGAAAGGCCACCAGCAGCAGGGCCGGCGTGGGCGCACGCCCGTGCGATGCCTCGGCCGCCGCCACCATCATGGCCAGCGAGGTGGCCGGCAGCAGGCCCAGCGCGATCACGGGGCCGATCAGCGGCAGCACCGTGACCAGGGACATGGCCGCCATCGACAGAAAGAACAGCGCCGCCAGTGCCAGCGGCTGCTGGCGGAAGGTGCGGATGCCCTGCTGCACCCATTGCAGGCCGGTACGGGCGGGAACGATGAGAAGTTTCATGGGGTGAGGAAGTCGGGGCGCCTGGATGGGGCATGGCCTCTGGCATGGGCCGCGCCGCTGGCGCCCGAACGGGGACTGTACCCGAGGACGCGCGGCCCGTGGACCGCAAAGCCCTCTGTCGGCCGCGCTGTGGCGGCCTTCGGACGTCAGTCCAGCGCCACCGGGTGGGCCAGGCGCTGGCGCAGCACGCGCTCGAAATGGGTGGGGTCGTGGGGAACGAGCATGGAGGCCTCGCGCGGCAGGTGGAAATCCCACAGGCGGGAAATCCAAAAGCGCAGCGCACCCGCGCGCAGCATGGGGTTGAACAGCTCGCGCTCGGCGGCGGTCAGGGGGCGTACCGACTGGTAGGCGTCGATCATGGCCCTGGCCTTGGTGGCGTCATGGGCGCCGGTGGCGTGTTCGACGCACCAGTCGTTGAGGCACACGGCCAGGTCGAACAGCCAGCTGTCCACGCCTGCGAAGTAGAAGTCGAAGAAGCCGGTCAGGCGCTCGCCCTCGAACATCACGTTGTCGCGGAACAGGTCGGCGTGCACGGGGCCGCGCGGCAGCGCCGCATACGCGGGCGAGGCGGCCACATGGTTCTGGAAGGCCAGCTCGGAGCGCAGCAGGTCGGCCGTGGGTGCGTCTATGTGAGGGATGACCGTGGGCACGGTCTCGTTCCACCAGGGCAGGCTGCGCAGATTGGGCTGCTGGCGATCGTAGTCGCGTCCGGCCAGGTGCATGCGCGCCAGCATCTCGCCCACGGCGGCGCAGTGTGCGGGCTGGGGCGCCAGCTCGCTCTTGCCGGGCAGGCGGTTGACGATGGAGGCCGGCTTGCCGCACACGCTCAGCAGGATGTCGCCGCTGCGGGTCTCGGCCTGCGGGTCGGGCACGGGAATGCCGGCCTGCGCCAGGTGCTTCATCAGGTACAGGTAGAAGGGCAGTTGCTCGGCCGTCAGGCGCTCGAACAGCGTCAGCACCCACTCGCCCTGTTCAGTGGTGAGAAAGTAGTTGGTGTTCTCTATGCCGCCCTGGATGCCGCGCAGCTCCTTGAAGGAACCCAGGGACATGCGGCGCAGGAGCTCGCGCGCATCTTTGTCGGAGACTTCGGTGAAAACGGCCATGTTTGCATTGCCGGCCAGCACGGCTCGGCGGAAATCGTTGTCGTCAGATATGGAAAGAGGGCAGCGCCGTCAGGTGCTGCCCCCTGGGATGCCGCCGGGCCGGAGGCCCGGACAGTCCGGTGAGGATCAGAACTTCTTGAGGTTCCAGACGCGCGTGCCGTTGGTGCCGTCGCCATCGCCGCGGTTGCGCGAGGAACGGGCGCCGTCGTTGGACTGCACTTCATACGAAGGCATGTCGCCGACCTTGGGCTGCACGGTGATGCTGCGGGTCTGGCCGCCCACGCGCAGCTCGTCAACGCGGCTGCCGCCATCTTCCACATGGATGTGTTCCACGCGCTGATTGGTTCGGTCGCGGCCCTCGGGCTTGGCCGTGTCCGGCGCGGTCTGCTCGGTCGCCGCCGCAGGAGCGGTGGAGGCAGCCGGGGCAGACGTGGGGTTCTGGGCCAGCACGGAGCTGGCGGCCAGGGTCAGGAAGATGAAAAGTGGAGCGGCGCGCATAGGCTCCATTGTAGAACTTGCAGCGGGCGCTGTCCCGCCCTGTCACCCTGCCGGCGCGTGCACAATCGGCGCATGAGCAATTCCAAGACCCTGGTGCTGATCGACGGCTCCAGCTACCTCTACCGCGCCTACCACGCCATGCCGGACCTGCGCGCCGAGCCCGGCAACCCGGAAAGCCCTGCCACGGGCGCCATCCGCGGCATGATCAACATGCTCCAGGCGATCAGGAAGGAAGTGGCGGCCGACTACGCCGTCTGCGTGTTCGATACCAGCGGACCCACCTTCCGCGACACGCTCTACCCCGAATACAAGGCGCACCGCTCGCCCATGCCCGACGATCTGCGCTCGCAGATCGAGCCCATCCATGAAGTGGTGCGCCTGCTGGGCTGGCCGGTGCTGGCCATCCAGGGCGTGGAGGCCGACGACGTGATCGGCACCCTGGCCAAGACGGCCGCCGCCCAGGGCGTGAACGTGGTGATCTCCAGTGGCGACAAGGACCTGTCCCAGCTGGTGGACTCCCACATCATGGTGATGGACACCATGAGCGGCAAGCGCCGCGACGTGGCCGGCGTGACGGCCGAGTTCGGCGTGCCGCCCACGCAGATGATCGACTACCAGGCCCTGGTCGGCGATGCCGTGGACAACGTGCCCGGCGTGTCCAAGGTGGGCCCCAAGACGGCCGTCAAGTGGCTGGCCGAGCACGGCTCGCTCGACGGCCTGATTGCAGCGGCCGACGGCATCAAGGGCGTGGCCGGCCAGAACCTGCGCGATGCCATCGCCTCGGGCCAGCTGGCGCTGAGCCGCCAGTTGGTCACCATGAAGACCGACTGCGACCTGAGCGCCGAAGTGCCCACCCTGCCGGTGCTCGACGCGCTGGCGCCGCGCGAGCCCGATACCGCGCCGCTGCGCGACTTCTATGAGCGCTACGGCTTCAAGGGCCTGGCGCGCATGCTCGGCGGTGCCGCGCCCGAGCCCGATGCGCTGGAAGCCGTCAAGGCCGGCCGCAAGCCAGCGGCCAAGCCGCGTGCCGACCAGTCCACGGGCGACATGTTTGCCCAGGAGCAGGCCGAATCCGACGAAGCCACCACCGAGGCCGAGGCCGTCCAGCAGCGCCCGCTGGACTATGACGTGGTGCTGACCTGGGAAGCGTTCGACCAGTGGCTGGCCAAGATCAACGCCGCCGAACTCACGGCCCTGGATACCGAAACCACCTCGCTGGACGAGATGCGTGCCGAGATCGTGGGCATCTCGCTGAGCGTGGAGCCCGGCGCCGCTGCCTACATCCCCCTGCGCCATGCCGGCCCCGACGCGCCCGAGCAACTGCCGGCCGACGAAGTGCTGCAGCGCCTCAAGCCCTGGCTGGAGGATGCGGCCCGGCCCAAGTTGGGCCAGCACGTCAAGTACGACCGCCATGTCTTCGCCAATGCCGGCATCGAGGTGCACGGCTATGTGCACGACACCATGCTGCAAAGCTATGTGCTGGAAGTGCACCGCCCGCACGGCCTGGCCAGCCTGGCGCTGCGCCACACCAACCGCACGGGCATCAGCTATGAAGACCTGTGCGGCAAGGGCGCCCACCAGATCCCGTTCGCCCAGGTGCCCGTGGACAAGGCTGCCGCCTATGCCTGCGAGGATGCCGACCAGACCCTGGACGTGCACCGCGTGCTGTGGCCGCAGCTGCAGGCCAACGACGGCCTGCGCGGCGTCTACGAGCTGGAGATCGCCACCAGCGAGGCCCTGTTCCGCATAGAGCGCAACGGCGTGCTCATTGATGCCGCCACGCTGGCCAAGCAGAGCAACGATCTGGGCCAGCGCATCGTGCAACTGGAGCAGGAGGCCTACGACATCGCGGGCCAGCCCTTCAACCTGGCCAGCCCCAAGCAGCTGGGCGAAATCTTCTTCGACAAGCTGGGCATGCCCGTGGTCAAGAAGACGGCCACCGGCGCACGCAGCACCGACGAAGAGGTGCTGGAGAAGCTGGCCGAGGACTATCCGCTGCCCGCCAAGCTGCTGGAGCACCGCAGCCTGTCCAAGCTCAAGGGCACCTATACCGACAAGCTGGCCCAGCTGGCGCTGCCGCGCACGGGCCGCGTGCACACGCACTACGCCCAGGCCGTGGCCGTGACGGGGCGCCTGTCCAGCAACGACCCCAACCTGCAGAACATCCCCATCCGCACGCCCGAAGGCCGGCGCGTGCGCGAGGCCTTCATTGCCGCGCCCGGCCATGTGATCGCCAGCGCCGACTACTCGCAGATCGAGCTGCGCATCATGGCCCACCTGTCGGGTGACGAGTCCCTGCTGCGCGCCTTCCACGAAGGCCGCGACGTGCACCGTGCCACGGCATCGGAAGTCTTCAACGTGGAGCTGGAGCAGGTCAGCAGCGAGCAGCGCCGCTATGCCAAGGTCATCAACTTCGGGCTGATCTACGGCATGAGCAGCTTTGGCCTGGCCAAGAACCTGGGCATAGAGACCAAGGCCGCGGCCGCCTACATCGACCGCTATTTCCAGCGCTATCCGGGCGTCAAGCGCTACATGGACGAGACGGTGGAATTCGCGCGCGACCACGGCTACGTGGAAACCGTCTTCGGCCGCCGCCTGTACCTGGTGGACATCAACGGCGGCAGCGGCCCGCGCAAGAAGGCGGCCGAACGGCAGGCCATCAACGCGCCCATGCAGGGCACGGCGGCCGACCTGATCAAGAAGGCCATGGTGGCGGTGCAGGCCGAGCTCGATGCCAGGCAGTCCGAGGTCCGCGTCATCATGCAGGTGCACGACGAACTGGTGTTCGAGCTGCCCGAAGGCGAGTCGGACTGGGTGCGCACCGAGATCCCGCGCCTGATGGCCGGCGTGGCCGACCTGAAGGTGCCGCTGCTCGCCGAGGTGGGCCTGGGACCCAACTGGGACAAGGCACATTGAGCTTCACGCAGGCATCGTAGACTTGGCCGGTTCTCAACCACCACCAAGGAGAGATGCATGCGTGACGATCAGCAGCAAGACCTGAAGGCCCTGGTTCCGGGGCGCAGCAGCGAAGAGGGGCCTACGCGGCGCCTGGCATTGCAGACGGCCCTGGGCCTGGGCTATGCCGCAGCGGCCACGCCGCTCATGGCGCAGACCGCCATCTCCACGCCGGCCGACGGCCTGACGGCCGGCGAGGTGCATTTCACCGTGAACGGCTTCAAGGTGCCCGCCTACCGCGCCGCGCCCGCGGGCAAGAAGAATGTGCCCGTGGTGCTGGTGATCTCCGAGATCTTCGGCGTGCACGAATACATTGCCGACACCTGCCGCCGCCTGGCGCGTGCCGGCTACCTGGCCATTGCCCCCGATCTGTATGCGCGCCAGGGCGACCCCAAGACCTATACCGACATCGCCAAGCTCATGAGCGAGCTGGTCTCCAAGGTGCCCGACGAGCAGGTCATGGCCGACCTCGACGGCGCCGTGCAATGGGCCGGCACGCAGGGCGGCGATACGGCGCGCGTGGCCATCACGGGCTTTTGCTGGGGCGGGCGCATCACCTGGCTGTATGCGGCCCATGGCCCGGTCAAGGCCGGCGTGGCCTGGTACGGCCGGCTGGAAGGCGCCAAGACGGCGCTGCAGCCACGCCATCCGCTGGAGCTGGTCTCCAGCCTCAAGGCGCCGGTGCTGGGCCTGTATGGCGGGCAGGACACGGGCATTCCGCTGGAATCCGTGGAGCGCATGCGCGAGGCGCTCAAGCAGGGCTCGGCAGCGGCCAAGGCCTCGGAGTTCGTGATCTACCCGGAGGCGCCCCACGCCTTCCATGCCGACTACCGGCCCAGCTACCGCGAGCAGGCTGCGCGCGACGGCTGGCAAAAAATGCTGGCTTGGTTCAACAAGAACGGCGTCGCGCCCTGAGCTTTTTTGAGCAGGGGGGCTTGACAGCTTCTGTAGGCTGAAACCGAGGGCACCCGACACCGTGGCCTGCTTCCTTCATGGGATCGCAGGCCACGGCTGCGATGGGTCCTGTCTTTCTGCGAGAATTCGCGGGTTTCGCCTGCAAGGGCATACGGTTGAAGCACAAATCGCTATGACATTGGTAGCAATCATTCTGGCCACCCTGGCCGCCGGTATTGGCAGCGTCTGGGTGGCCGCGTTGTTGATGGGGCTGGGAGGCAATCGCTCGCCGGGCATGATGCCGCAGCGGCTGTTGAGCCTGGCGGCGGGCGCGCTGCTGGCCACGGCCTTCATGCACCTCTTGCCCGAAGCCTTCGAGAGCGAGGCCGGCGCGCATGACCTGTTCGTGACGCTGCTGGTGGGCCTGGTGTTCTTTTTCCTGCTGTCCAAGGCCGAGCTGTGGCACCACGGGCACGAGCACGGCGCGCCGCCTGCCCATGAGCATGATCACCACGAACATCACGATCACCAGGGCCACGCCCATGACCATTCCCATGACCACCATCATGGCCACCGCCACGGCGGCTGGGCGGTGCTGACCGGAGACAGCGTGCACTGCTTCGGCGATGGCGTGCTGATCGCCTCCGCCTTCATGGCCGACATGCGCCTGGGGCTGATCGCGGCGGTGTCGGTGCTGGCCCACGAGGTGCCGCACCACATGGGCGACATCGTGGTGCTGCGCCAGTCCAGTTCCAACCGGCGCGTGGCGCTGATCAAGGTGTCCATGGCCGGGGCCGTGACCACGCTGGGCGGCATTGGCGGCTATTTCCTGGTGGGACAGCTGCAGGAACTGCTGCCGTACTTCCTGGCCGTGGCCTCCAGCAGCTTCATCTACGTGGCGCTGGCCGACCTGATTCCCCAGCTGCAAAAGCGCCTGAGCGCCCGCGAGACCGTGGCCCAGGTGGGCTGGCTGATGCTGGGCATCGTGCTGGTCACCGTGGTCAGCCGCGCGGCGCACGCGCACTAAGGCTGATGTTGAGGGTAAGGCGCGGGTCCTAGCCTGCGCGGGCCTCCTGGGGTGCCGGCCCCAGCAGGTCGGCATAGTCCACGGCGTACTTGATGAAGGCCGCATGGCCGTCGATGCGCAGCTTGCGGCGCAGGTGCAGGCGGTGGGTTTCCACGGTACGCACCGAGGTGCCCATCAGCGCGGCGATTTCCTTGTTGGAGCGGCCCTCCGAGATCCACTGCAGCACGCTGGCCTCGCGCGGCGTGAGGGCGCGCCGGGGCCCGGACGCGCCGCCGTCTTCCTCGGCCACGGGCTGCAGGCCGGGGCTGAAATACAGGCCGCCGGCGTAGACCCGGTCTATGGCCTCGATGAGCTGCTGCGCAGGCGCGTCCTTGAGCACATAGCCGCGCGCGCCCAGCGCCACGGCGCGGCGCACGTATTCGGGGTCTTCGTGCATGGACAGCACCAGCACGCGCACCAGCGGGAACTGATCGCGGAACAGCGCGGCCAGGTCGATGCCGCTGGCGCCCGGCATGCGGATGTCGGTGACCACCAGGTCGGGCGACAGCTCGCGGGCCAGCGGCAGGGCCTGGTCCACGCTGGCGGCCTCGCCCACCACACGGATATGGTCCGTGGCCTGCAGGCGCATGGACACGCCGTCGCGCACGAGAGGGTGGTCGTCCACCAGGAGGATGCGGATCATGGGGTTCATGCAGCGGCCCGTGGGAGTTCGAATTCCGGTGAGGGAGACAGCGGCATGCCGCCATCGCGGTAGAGCACGGCGACCAGCCGGGTGCCCCGGCGCCCCGAACTGATGGACAGGTGGCCGCCCAGGCCTTCGATGCGCTCGCGCATGTTGCGCAGGCCGATGCCGCCCTGGCGGTCGCGCTGCACGCGGCGCATGTCGAAGCCCTGCCCGTCGTCGCTGACCTGCAGCACCACGCGGCGGCGCTGAAAGTGCAGGCTGACATCGATGCGCGTGGCCTGGGCATGGTTTTGCGCATTCGTCACGGCTTCCTGGGCCACGCGGAACAGGGCCGTGGCGTGGCTGGGCGGTAGAAAGCGGGTCTCGCCCCGGCAGCCGAATTGCATGCGCAGGCCGTCCTCGGCCTGCATTTGCTGGCTCATCAGCGCCAGGGCCGGGGCCAGGCCCAGGTCGTCCAGCAGGGCGGGGCGCAGGCCGTGGGAGACACGCCGTATCTCCACCAGCGCGTGATTGAGCTGCTCCAGGCCCTGGTCCACCATGCGCTGGGCCGTGGCCGGGTCCTGCGCGGCCAGCCGCCTGAGCTGGGCCTGGGCCGTCTCCAGCAGGAACTTGGAGGAGACCAGCACCTGCACCACGCCGTCATGCAGGTCGCGCGCCACGCGCGTGCGTTCCTCTTCCTGCGAATGCACCACGCGCTGGGCCAGCCGCTGCAGCTTGTTGCTGGACACGCGGTGATCGCTGAGATTGAAGACCAGCCCGGCCACGCCGATGAGCACGATGCACAGCGCCGCAATGCCGAAGATGCGCCAGCGCGTGGCCGCGATGTTGGCCTGGGCGCTTTCGTCGATCTGGCGCAGCGCCTGCTCCACATCGTCCAGGTACAGGCCCGTGCCCAGCGACCAGCCCCATTCGGGCACCGTTGCCACGTAGGCGAGCTTGGCCTCGGTACGCAGCGATGACGGTTTTTGCCACTGGTAGCGCACCAGGCCGCCGCCGCTGCGCGCGGCGTCCAGGATGATCCTGGCGGGTCCTGCGCCGCCGGGGCTGTTGGGATCGCACAGGTCCACGCCCGACAGGCCCATCTGGCGCGCATCCAGCAGCACGTTGCCGTGTTCGTCGTAGACAAAGAAGTAGCCGTCCTCGCCGAACTGCATGCGCGACAGCGTATCCAGCGCCTGGCGCCGCTGCACGGATGGCTCCTCGCCGCTGGACTTGATGCGCGTCAGCGCCGTGGTCGCCAGCTGGACGTAGTGGCGCAGCTCCGTCTCCTTGCTGTGCAGGTAGGCGGTCTCGACCAGTTCGCGTTCCTGGTGGGCCAGCTCCAGGGTCTGGTGCTGCACGGTCGCCGCGACCAGGCCCAGGGCGAGCGCGATGGCGGCAATCGACAGAAGTGCAAGTTTCAGCGGAAGTTGCATGGAAGCCTGTGTGGGGTGCACCGACGATCTTTTCCGCCCAGTGGCCGGGCCTTGTCAACAGGGCTTGCGCGCATGCCGCCAGCGCAGGGCGGCGGCCTTTGAATGGCAGGCGCTGTATTTTCCAATGGCCTGCGCGCCCCGTATATCCACACGCATTCACGCGCGCGTGAAAAGGCGTTTGAATATCCCAAGGGAAACACCATGGAAAATGGTTTTTTGGGCGCGAAAAAATATCCCATGGATACTGGAAATCCGAGATGCATTTTCTTGGTGCGTACTCCCCTTTTTGGGGTTTTGGATAATCGTTTTGCCGTATTGTGGTGCGCCGTCCCTCTGATGCCTGATGTGCTGCTTGCTGTTGAGCAGATTCCGTGCCAAACCATTGTTTTCAAAGAATGTTGAAGGGCTGCGTAGCACTGCGTGGGTCCGTGTGCGTAGTGGTGCGTAGGGGAAAATTCATTATCGAATGCCCCAGATCCCTGCCTAGAATTTCTCCGTGAAATCACGAATTCGAATCATTTTGTATCGATGATTCAGGTCACCTCTGAGGACTGGGTTAATGGTGACAAAGTGTTTCCATAACGCCAATGCAGTAATGCTTGGCACGGCAGTGGCAGCTTGTATTTTTGTTTGAGAAGGGCAATACCATGGATATTCGAACGAACCTGGGGCGCATGGCGCTGGCATGCGGGGTGGCGGTGACGGCGGCGGCGCTGGTGGGTTGCGCTGCGCCCAACAAGCGCGAGGTGCTGTCCACCACGCAGATCTACCCGGCCATCGGCCCGTACTCGCAGATGGTGGCGCATGGCAACACCATCTACTTCTCGGGCGTGCTGCCGCTGAACGCACAGGGCACGGCCATCCAGGGCGCCACCATCGAAGAGCAGACGCGTGCCGTGCTCGACCACATCGGCGCCAAGCTCAAGTCCCAGGGACTGGGCTACGAGGATGTGCTGTCCACCTCGGTCTTCATGAAGGACCTCAACGAGTTCGCCGCCATGAACAAGGTCTATGGCGAGTACTTCAAGACCGGCGCCCCCGCTCGGGCCACGGTGGAAGTGGCGCGCCTGCCGCGCGATGTGAAGATCGAAATCTCGGCCATCGTCGGCCGCCGCTGACCGCTTGCGCAACGACAGGAGGACCGCATGAACGCACGACACCCCCAGATCGCGGCCGAGCAGGCCACATCCCTGACCGCCACTGCGGCCGCCGGCGAATCCGGCTATCCCGCGCGCTGGACTTCCAAGCGCCGCGACTTCCTGCGCATGCTGGGCTACGGCACCGGCGCCGCCACGCTGGGCCCGCTGCTGGCCGCCTGCGGCAGCGGCAACGCCCAGACCTCGGCGGCCGCGCTGCGCGAGCAGCTCATGCGCGACGAGGCCTTCTGGACCGACGTGCAGAGCATGTTCATCCTCAAGCCCGAGAAGACCTACATGAACATCGGCACGGCGGGCTCCATGCCCAAGCTGGTGCTCGATGTGTTCGATACCGAAAACCGCAAGAAGGCCGCCGACTCGGGCAACGGCTACAGCAACCTGCTGGACCTGCGCAAGCAGGTGGCGCCGGGCTTTGGCGTGGATGCCGACGAACTGGCCTTCTCTGCCAACACCTCCTCGGGCATGTGCCATGCCATCCTGGGCATCGACTGGCAGCGTGGCGACGTGGTGGTCACCACCAACCACGAGCACGGAGGCGGCGACACGCCGCTGAAGATCGCGCAGGACCGCTACGGCATCGAGGTCTCGCGCATTGCGCTGCCCGTGGGCAACAACCAGACGGCGGCCACCTACGTGAACCTGTTCGACGAGCGCATCCGCGCGCTCAAGGCCCAGGGCAAGCGCGTGCGCGCCATGATGTGGTCCTCGCCCACCTACAAGACCGGCACCATGCTGCCCATTGCCGACCTGATGGGCGTGGTCAAGGCGCATGGCCTGATCAGCATCGTGGACGGCGCCCACCTGCCGGGCATGATGGCCTACAACTATGCGGAGCTGGGCATGGACTTCATGTCCGGCGCGGGCCACAAGTGGCAGTGCGGTCCGGGCTCGACGGGCATCCTCATCATCCGCAACAAGATGCGCGCCTCCAACCCGCTGCCCCTGCCCAAGTGGTACCCGGTGCACACCAGCGCCTACCCGGCGCTGGAGCGCACGACCACGGCCAAGGAGACCTACGACATCGCCGCCTCGGTCACCTCCTGCGGCAGCGTGCACACGCCCATGTTCATGGCGCTGGCCCAGGCCTGCGCGCAGTGGGACAGCATCGGCCGCAAGAAGATCGAGACCTATGACCTGACGCTGTCGTCCTACCTCAAGGAAAAGATCGTCGAGCGCTGGGGCGTGGACTCGCTGTACTCGCCCAAGGACGATCCCAAGCTGCTGTCGGCGCTGACCTGCTTCAACCCGTTCCAGAACAAGGACGACGTGATGAACGGGACCAAGTCATCGACCTTCGTGGCGCGCATGCTCAGCGACTATCCGCAGGGCTTCGTGATCCGCAACTCCAACTTCCCCGTGATCGGCGCGGCGGCAGACCACTACGGCGTGCGCGTCTCCACGCACCTGTGGCATGACGCGCGGGACGTCGATCTGCTGGTGGATGCGATGTGGGATCTGTCTAGAAAGATGGCTTGACCCCCTGAGGCGCTTACGCGCCTTCCCCCCGTTGCACGGCGCCTCTCTACCCGCTTCGCGGGGGAGGGGGACGACACCCTCGGTGCGGGGCGGCGCGGCCGGCATAGGCCCTTCCTCGGTGTCTCTGAGGTGGGCCGTGCTTGTTTAGAGGGCGCGCTTTCTGGCGCAGAGCGCTGTCCTCAGCCTTTGATCGTCAGCCGGGCTGTCCTTCGTCGCGGATGGCGGCGCGGACCTGGGGGAGCTGGCGGCGGGAGACCATGAGCAGTTCGGGGATGCCGTGCAGGCGCAGGGCCCAGCCTTCGCCTTCGGTGGGGTCGTCGTGGCGTTCCAGGGCGCGCAGGGCGCTGCGGGCCACCAGCGCGTTGCGGTGCACGCGCAGCAGGTGGTCGGCGTGGCGGGCCTCCAGGTCGGCCAGGGCGCCGTCGAGGATGTAGCTGCGGCCCACGGTGCGCACGGTCACGTACTTCTGTTCGGCCTTGAGGTAGAGCACTTCGGACAGGGGCAGGCGCACGGTGGTGCCCCGGTCCTGTATCAGCAGCACGGGGCCGCTGTCGCGCTCGGCCGTCTGGTGCACCGCCGTGCGTGCGGCCTTGGCCAGGGCCTGCTGCAGGCGCTCGCGGCGCACGGGCTTGGTCAGGTAGTCGGCGGCGTCCAGGTCGAAGGCCTCGACCGCATGGCCGGCATGGGCGGTGACGAAGACCACGGCAGGCGGCAGCGGCAGGCGGCGCAGTGCGTGCGCCAGGGCCAGGCCGTCCTGGCCCGGCATGTGGATGTCCAGCAGTGCCAGTTCCACGGCGCGCGGGCCCGGCGCCTGCAGCACGGCCATGGCCTGGCGCGCGTCTGCCGCTTCACTGACCTGGTGCGGGCCGGTGCCCGTGCAGGCTTCCACATCGGCCAGCAGGGTGCGCAGTCGCGCGCGGGCCAGGGCTTCGTCGTCAACGATCAGGATGTGCATGGTCCTTCTTCTTCGATACGGCCTTCGTGGGGTGGCTGGCAGGCGCAGCCAGCGGCAGGCTGATGCGCACCACGAAATGGCCCTTGAGCGTGCGCGCCGTGAGGTGGGCCTGCAGGTCGTGCAGCAGCGACAGCCGGGCGCGCACATTGGCCAGCGCAATGCCGTTGCCGCGCGTGCCAGCTGCGCTGGCGGAATCGATCTCGGTGGGCAGGGTGTTGGTGATGCGCACCTCCACCAGATCGCCACGGCGCTCGGTGCGCACCTGCAGCTTGCCGCCGCGTGCGCTGGGCTCCACGCCATGGCGTATGGCGTTTTCCACCAGCGGCTGCAGCAGCAGCGGCGGCAGCAGGGCGCCGTGGGCGGCAGGGTCCAGTTGCCAGCGCACCTGCAGCCGTTCGCCGAAGCGCACCTGCTCGATGGCCAGGTAGCGCTGGGCCAGCTCGATCTCCTCGGCCAGCGTGGTCGTGCTGTGCGGCTCGGCCAGTGCGTAGCGGAACAGGTCGCTGAGGTCTTCCAGCAGGGCCTCGGCCTTGGCGGGCTCGGCACGCACCAGGGCGATGGCGCTGTTGAGCGTGTTGAACAGGAAATGCGGTCGTATGCGCGACTGCAGCTCGGCCAGCCGCGCCTGCGTGTCGGCGGGGGTGTGGCCGCGTGCGCGCAGCACCAGGGCGGCCACCAGCAGGGCCGCCAGCAGTCCGCCGGACATGGCGCTGGCCAGCCAGGGAGCGCTGGTGCCGCCGGCCAGTTGCAGCATGGCGCAGGCATACAGCCCGGCCGCCATGCCCAGCAGCACGCCGGCTGCGTACTGCCCGGTGGACGGCAGGCGCTGCAGCGGATGCTTGAGCAGGCAGGCCGCCACCAGCCAGACCAGGGTGCCGGGCAGGCTGGCGCCGGTCAGCAGGGCCATGTTCTCCAGCCACTGCAGGGGCGAGTCGGCGCCGAACATCGCAGCCGTGGCCGCCACGGCCTGCACGAAGAGCACGGCGCGCAGCACCACGCCGACGTTGCAGGCGTCGAAGACCAGCGCCGCAGGCAGGGGCGGCGGGGCGGCGGAGGTGGATGGCTGGGGCGGCAAGGGGCGGGTGATGGGGTGTTGTGGCGAAAATGCGGCGGAGTTTGGCGGGCATTCGGCGGGCATTCGGCGGAAATGGGCGGAAATTGGCGCAATGGCTCCGCGCCGCATGCCCGGATTATGGTCATGCCGGGCCGGCCTGCACAGCCGCTGCCCGGCCCCTGCACGGGCGTGGCGCCGCCCAGGTCGATAGAATCTTCGCTTCCTGCCCGCGCGGGGGGCGTGCCGCCCACCGCCTGCACCGCCTAATCGAAGATCGCGTCCTCACATGTCTGCCAATCAACCAACGTCCGCCTCGCACAACCAGCTCGACACCAAGGCCCAGGCCTGGTCTGCTCTCTTCGAAGAGCCGATGAGCGATCTGGTCAAGCGCTATACCTCCAGCGTGTTCTTCGACAAGCGCCTGTGGCAGGCTGACATCACGGGCAGCCTGGCGCATGCCGAGATGCTGGCGGCCCAGGGCATCATCGCCGCCGCTGACCACGAGTCCATCCGCAAGGGCATGGCGCAGATCACGCAGGAGATCGAGTCCGGCCAGTTCGAGTGGAAGCTCGACCTGGAAGACGTGCACCTGAACATCGAGGCCCGCCTGACCCAGCTGGTCGGCGACGCCGGCAAGCGCCTGCACACGGGCCGCAGCCGCAATGACCAGGTGGCCACCGACGTGCGCCTGTGGCTGCGCGGCGAGATCGACCTGATCGAAGGCCTGCTGGGCGAACTGCAGCTGTCCCTGGTCGAAGTGGCCGAGAAGAACGTGGACGTGATCCTGCCCGGCTTCACCCACCTGCAGGTGGCCCAGCCCGTGAGCTTTGCCCACCACCTGCTGGCCTATGTGGAAATGTTCAAGCGCGACGCCGAGCGCATGCTGGACCTGCGCCGCCGCGTCAACGTGCTGCCGCTGGGCAGCGCCGCCCTGGCCGGCACCACCTACCCGCTGGACCGCGAGCGCGTGGCCCGCACCCTGGGCATGGAAGGCGTCTGCCAGAACTCGCTGGACGGCGTCAGCGACCGCGACTTTGCCATCGAATTCACCTCGGCCGCCAGCCTGTGCATGGTGCACGTGAGCCGGCTGTCCGAAGAGCTGATCATCTGGATGAGCCAGAACTTCGGCTTCATCCGCATCGCCGACCGCTTCACCACGGGCTCGTCGATCATGCCGCAGAAGAAGAACCCCGACGTGCCCGAGCTGGCACGCGGCAAGACCGGCCGCGTGGTCGGCCACCTGATGGGCCTGATCACCCTGATG
Source organism: Delftia acidovorans NBRC 14950 (assembly GCF_001598795.1). GTDB lineage: Bacteria > Pseudomonadota > Gammaproteobacteria > Burkholderiales > Burkholderiaceae_C > Comamonas > Comamonas acidovorans. The sequence goes on from NZ_BCZP01000001.1 coordinate 238,453, forward strand.
AAGGGCCAGCCCCTGGCCTACAACAAGGACAACCAGGAAGACAAGGAGCCGCTGTTCGACACGGTGGACACCCTGAAGGACACGCTGCGCATCTTCGCCGAGATGATCGGCGGCCAGGCCGACCCGGCCACGGGCGGCAAGAAGGGCGGCATCACCGTCAACGCCGAAGCCATGCGCGCCGCCGCGCTCAAGGGCTACGCCACCGCCACCGACCTGGCCGACTACCTGGTCAAGAAGGGCCTGCCCTTCCGCGACGCGCACGAGACCGTGGCCCATGCCGTCAAGCTGGCCTCGCAAAAGGGCGTGGACCTGACCGAGCTGCCGCTGGCCGAACTGCAGGCCTTCAACCCCGGCATCGAGGCCGATGTCTTCGAGGCGCTCAGCCTGGAAGGCTCGCTCAATGCGCGCAACACCCTGGGCGGCACGGCGCCGGCCCAGGTGCGCAAGCAGCTGGCAGGCCACCAGGCGCGCTTGAATGCACGCCTGAACGCACGCCTGGGCTGATCCCCCCGTTCGCCGGAGCCGCGCCATGACATCCTCCCGCCGCCAACTGCTGACCGGGGCGCTGCGCGCCGCCGGCGCAGTGACTGCCGTTGCCGCCTCGTCGGCCCTGGCTCCGCTGGCCTGGGCACAGCCCGGGCAGGCCATCCGCATCCTGGTGGGCTTTCCGCCGGGCGGCGGCACGGATGCCATCGCACGCCTGCTGGCCGACCGGCTCAAGGACGTGCTGGGCACCACGGTGCTGGTGGACAACCGCCCCGGCGCGGGCGGGCAGATCGCGGCGCAGCAGCTCAAGGCGGCTGCGGCCGATGGTCACACGCTGTTCCTCACGCACGACCACACCATCTCCATCCTGCCCCAGGTGGTGAAGAAGCCGGGTTTCGACCCTGGCCATGACTTCGTTCCCGTGGCCGGCTTTGCCACCTTCGTGAACGCGCTGGCGGTCTCCGCCAACACGCCGGCGCGCAACCTTGCCGAGTATGTGGAGTGGGTGCGCCAGGGCGCAAAGCGCGGCAGCATCGGCATACCCGCGCCCGCGTCCACGCCGGAATTCCTGGTAAGGCTGCTGGGCGAGCACTACAAGCTGGACCTGGTGGCCGCGCCCTACCGGGGCAGCGCGCCCATGCTGGCCGACATGCTGGGCAACCAGATTCCGGCCGGCATCGCCTCGGTGCAGGACTTCATGGAAAACCACAAGGCCGGCAAGCTGCGCGTGATCGGCGTGCTGGGCACGCGCCGCCAGGCCACCATGCCCGAAGTGCCCACGCTGGCCGAGCAGGGCGTCAAGGGCTTCGAGGACACGCCCTACTACGGCATCTACGCGCCGCGCGGCACGCCCCAGGCCTTCATCGACCGCTTCTCTGCCGCCGTGGCCACCGTGCTCAAACAGCCCGATGTGCACGAGCAGCTCACCGCCCTGGGCCTGACCGTGGGCCACATGCCGCCCGCACAGCTGGCCGAGCGCGAGCAGGCCTATACCCAGGTCTGGAAACGCATCATCCAGACCAGCGGCTTCCAGCCGCAGTAAGCGCGCGTCCAGCGGTCCCGCATGTTCTACGCGATTCCGCTGGAGGACCGGCCCCGCTGGAGCAATCCGCCGTGGATGACGCTGCTGATCATCCTCGCGAACGTGCTGGTGTTCTTCGGGCCGCAGCGTTCCGAGGAGCGCGCCCAGCAGGCGGCGGCGCAGTTCTATGCCGCCAGCGCGCTGCCGGGCATCGAGTTGCCGCGCTTCGTGGACTGGCTGGAGCGCACGGATTCGCCGATGGCAAAGCAGGCAAAGGCGCTGCAGAAGAGGGGCCTGGTCGAGCCGCTGTTGCAGCGCATGGAGCGGGAGCCGAAATTCCTGGCGCTGCTGCGCAGCGGGCAGATCGTGCCCGAAAGCGATCCCCTGCACGAGCGTTGGCAGACCGACCGCAGCCGCTACGAGGCGTTGCAGCCGGAACCTTTCACCACGCGCTGGGCCAAAAACTATGCGCTGGACGCGCCGATGCGCCCGGTGACCTGGATCACCGCAGCGTTCCTGCATGTCGACACCAGCCACCTGGTGGGCAATATGCTGTTTCTCTTCATGTTCGGCTTCTCGGTCGAGTTGATGCTGGGGCGCGGCACCTATCTGTTGTTTTATCTGCTGGGCGCCGTGGGTGGCTCGGTGCTTTCGGGCTGGGCCTATGCAGGCACAGGCAGTTACGGCTTGGGCGCCTCGGGCGCCGTGGCCGCCCTGATGGGCATGTACGCCGTCATGTACCGGCTGCGGCGTGTCCGTTTCTTCTATCAGCTGTTTTTTTATTTCAACTACGTCACTGCGCCCGCCTTGATCCTGCTGCCAGCCTGGATCGCCAATGAAGTGCTGCAGCATTTTTTCAGTGGCCAGAGCGCTGGCTACATGGCCCATCTGGGCGGTCTGCTGACGGGCGCAGCCCTGATGGCCCTGCATCTGCGCCGCAAGCCACGGGCGGCGTTGGCGGGCCATCATTCGGCGCCGGACGATGGCTTCGACGCACATGTCGCCAACGCGCGACGCCTGGGCCAGGCGCTGGACATGGAGGGCGCCCTGCGCGCCTGGCGCGCCGCAGCCCAGCTGCGGCCTGCCGACGCCGAGGTGCTGCGCGCCTGGTTTGCCGCAGCCCGCTATGTGCCTGCCAGCGAGGACTTCCACCGTGCGGCCCGGCGCATCTTCAGGCTGCCGGCCCGTGATGCCGCCACCCTGGCCTGGCAGCACGACAGCTACCGCATCTACCTGGACCTGGCCCGCCCAGGCGCCAGGATCGCGCCCGAGGACATGGCCAGGCTGGTGCGCCGCTTCACGCGTGCCCGTGCGTTCGACGATGCCGAGAAGCTGTGCCACGCGCTGCTGCAGGCAGCACCCGGCCAGCCGGGCCTGGGCGAGACGCTGTGCCTGCTGGTCAACGGCCTGCTGCAGCAGGGGCTGGCACAGCGCGCCCGCGCCTGGCTGCCACAACTGCAGCGCTGGGCGCCCGATGAGGCCGTGACCCGGCTGTTGCTCGACGGGCAGGCCCGGTCCCAGGCCACGGCGTGATCAGTGCGGGGCCGGGCGCGGGTCCGGTCCCTGTTCCGGTTCCGGGTCACGCAGCAGCCACCGCACCTCCTGCGTGGCCTCGCTGTCGGGATGGCGCGCCTGCAGCGTGGCCAGGATGCCCTGGGCCATGTCCCGGCGCCCGAAGCCCTGCAGCATCAGGCGCGCCGCCAGTTCATAGGCATGGGGCACGGCGGCATGGCCCTTGAAGCGTTTGTCGAAGCCCGAGATCAGGGTCAGCGTCGCCTGTGCATCGCCCGCGCGCCAGGTGCTGCGCGCCAGGGCCAGTGTCTGGTCGGCATCGTCCAGCGCAAAGCTCGCTTCCTTGGCGCGGCAGGCCTGGAACACCTTGAGCGCCTCGGCGGTCTGGCCCTGGCGCAGCAGCAGGGCGATGAAGCGCCGGCCGTGGTCCAGCAGCGTGGCCGTCTTGTCCGACAGCAGCAGCAAGCGGTGGTAGCGGCGCTGGGCATGCGTGTCGTCGGGGTGGGTACGCTGGTCCTCGTAGGCCAGGCCCAGCGCGGCGGCCAAGTCGCCAGCGGCCACGTGCTCGGCCACGTCCTCGTCCAGCTGCTGGCGGGCGATCTGTTCGGGCGTGCGCGCAGGCGCCCCGTCGGGCCCGCTGTCTGCCTGGGGCACGGCGTCGATGCCCAGAGCCTCATGGTGCTGGTACATCACATAGCCCAGCAGGCTGGCCATGACCCAGCCGAAATAGATCATGGCGAAGTTGAACAGCGGCAGCAGGATCAGCCCGCTGAACAGCGGCAGCAGCAGCGACATGGCGATCTGCGCACCGCTGCTCAACAGGAACAGAAAAAAGCACAGCAGCGCATAGGGCTTGCCGATGATGCGCACCGTGTCCAGGATCAGCAGCGGATTGAGTGCGGAGAAAAAGCCCGTCGTCTGCACCAGAACGATGATGCTGGCCGGCAGCAAAAAGGACAGCAGCAGCAGGGCCAGCTGTGCCATGCCCAGACTCACCCGCGCACACCAGCCGACGATGATGCCGTGCACCACCAAAATGGCGAACAGCTTCCAGGGCAGATGGGTCCAGTCCGGGTCCAGGTGGCGAGGATAGTCCGCAGCGCGCGATATGCCCTGCGAACCCAGCGCTGCCACCTTGAAACCATAGCGGCTGGCGGCCAGCAGGATACCGATCTGCACCAGCCCGATGGCCAGGGGTGCGGGCAGGAAGAACAGCGCCTTGAACAGCAGGCTGCCCAGCGACAGCAGCAGCGCATAGCCCAGCGGCTGTGACTGGAACGGAAAGGCGAAGAACTGGTTGATCCGGTGCCAGAACGGCTGAGGCACGGCAACGTGGTTCGGCTTCATGGACGGACTCTCTCCCTGTGTTGTATCCGCGCAGTATAGGCAGCACGCTGTATGTAGTCTGACGGGGCCTGTGGTGGGAGGTGAGCCCTGTGATTGCACGGATATGACGTGTTGATGCGCCGATGTCTTACAGATGGATACACCGCAGACCCGGTTCCGGGCACCCGCAGCAGGGCCTGCAGCGGATGCGGGCCGGTATCATCCCGCGCAGTGGTTTTCAGCCGCAGCGGATGCGGCCCTGCATTCGGTGCATGCGGGCGACAGGCCTGCGCCTTGTTCCAGCCCTTGCCGCCGAGCCCTGCCTGCAGCGCAGGGTTTTTCATTTGCAGCGTGTCATGCGGACAGCTCGCATCGCAGTGCTGAAAGCCTGCTCATTCCAAGAAAACAGCGGGCCATCTGAGCCCGACAGAAGGGATTGCCATGGGGGTGCTTCGCACGAAAGCGATCAGTGGGTTGCAGGGGGCTCCGGCGCACAGCCGGCCCTGGGGCCGGTGGGGTTTGGGCCTGCTGCTGGGATCGGCGGCGCTGACGGCGCAGGCCGTGGGCGTGCGCCAGTTCAGCCCGCAGGGAGAGGTGGCCAAGGTCGAGCAGGTGGTGGTGCAGTTCGATGGCACGGCTGTGCGCTTTGGCGACCCCAAGGCGGCCGCGCCGGTCACGCTCAGCTGCAGCGATGCGGCGGCCACCCAGGGCACGGGCCGCTGGAACAGCGACCGGGAATGGGTGTTCGACTTCAAGCAGGCCCTGCCGCCCGGCGTGCGCTGCACGGCCCAGCTGGTGGCCGGCTACAAGTCGCCTGCGGGCACGGCCGTGACGGGCGCTGCCAGCTACCAGTTCCAGACCGGCGGCCCGGCCGTGCTGGACATGGCGCCCGACACCTATGAGCAGATCGACGAGGAGCAGTACTTCGCGCTGCGCCTGTCGGGCCCGGCCACCGTGCAAAGCCTGCAGCAGCACATGTGGTGCACGGCCGAAGGCGTGGGCGAGCGCATTCCCGTGCGCCTGATCGAAGGCAAGGAGCGCGACGAGCTGCTCAAGCACCGCGGCTGGGACAAGGCCGCCGCCAAGAACCCGCTGCAGTACGCCACGCTGGCCTGCAACCGCCGGCTGACGGCGGGCACGACCATGAAGCTGGTTTTTGGCGCCGGCATCGCCACGCCCAATGGCGTGGCCAGCCGCCAGGACAAGCGCTTCGAGTACCGCGTGCGCGAACCCTTCGCGGCCGAGTTCAGTTGCGAGCGCGAGAACGCCCAGGCCGCCTGCCTGCCGATCCGCCCCATGCGCCTGAACTTCAATGCCCCCGTGCCGCGCAAGCTGGCCGAGGGCATTCGCCTGAGCAGCGGCGCCTCCAAGGTGGCGCCCGTGATCGACGGCGAATACGGCGAAAAGCTCGGCGAGGATTCGCTGGTGCAGAACCTGAGCTTCCCGGCCACCATGCAGGCCCAGGCGCGCTACACGGTGGAGCTGCCTCCGCAGTTCAAGGACGCGGCAGGCCGCAGCCTGAGCAATGCCGACATGTTCCCGCTGCAGGTGGCCACGGGCGCGCTGCCGCCGCTGGCCAAGTTCGCGGCCTCGCCCTTCGGCATCGTCGAGCGCTATGCCGAAGGACCGGACGGCCCGGCCCTGCTGCCCGTGACGCTGCGCAACGTGGAGTCCGAGCTGGCCACCAAGTCCCTGGACGCCAGTCGCGTGAGCACCAAGCAGCCCGGCAGCGATGCCGAGATCATCGCCTGGATGCGCCGCGTGGCCGACTACGAGTCCTCCGACATGGACCGCAAGCGCGCCTCGCGCGACATCAAGGGCCCGCTGCCGCCCGTGATCGACAACGAAAACCGCGACTATGTGCAGACGCGCATGCTGTCGCTGCTGGCCGGCCAGGGCGACGTCAAGACGCTGGAGCTGCCCAAGCCCGTCAAGGGCGATCCGCGCCCCTTCGAGGTGGTGGGCATTCCGCTCACGCCGGGCTTTCACGTGGTCGAGATCGCCTCGCCGCTGCTGGGCCAGTCGCTGCTCGATGAGCGCTACGGTTCGGCGCGCAGCATGTATGTGCGCACCTCCGCCCTGGTGACCAACCTGTCCGTGCACTTCAAGCTCGGCCGCGAGAACGCGGCCGCCTGGGTGACCACGCTGGACAAGGGCCAGGCCGTGGCCAATGCCAAGATCCAGGTCTCCGACTGCAATGGCAAGGTGCTGACCTCGGCTACCACCGATGCCAGCGGCGTGGCCCGCCTGGAAGGCCTGTCGCCCGAGCCGCCCCAGTGCACGGGCGGTGTCGGCTACCGCTCGCCGGCCTACTTCGTCAGCGCACGCGCCCAGGGCAAGGACGGCCAGCAGGAGCTGGCCTTCACCTGGAGCGACTGGCAGCGCGGCATCGAGTCCTGGCGCTTCAACGTGCCCACCAGCCGCAGCGCCCAGCGCGACGAGGTGGCCCACACCATCTTCGACCGCACGCTGCTGCGCGCCGGCGAGACCGTGTCCATGAAGCACCTGATGCGCACCCAGACCGGCATCGGCCAGGGGCAGGGCGGCTTTGCGCTGCCCGAGCAGCGGCCCACGCAACTGGTCATCACCCATGAAGGCAGCGGCCAGCAGTACACGCAGCCGCTGCAGTGGCGTTCCACGGGCACCGGCGGCCTGAGCGCCGAAAACAGCTTCTCCGTGCCCAAGGGCGCCAAGCTCGGTTCGTATTCCGTGGAGCTGCGCGGCGATGGCAATGGCTCGCGCGGGCGCAACAACCGCTTCGGCACGGGCAGTTTCCGTGTCGAGGAATTCCGCCTGCCCGTGCTCGAAGGCCGTGTGGGGCCCGAAGGCAAGCAGGCCCTGGTCGGCGTCTCCAGCCTGCCGGTGCAGGTGCAGGTGAACTACGTCTCCGGCGGCCCGGCCGCCAACCTGCCGGTGCGGGTGTCCGCCCTGGTGCGCTCCACCTGGATGGACCGCAGCGACTGGCAGGGCTTCAGCTTCTCTGCACCGCGCAGCGCCCAGGACACGGGCCAGAGCGATGACGAGGAGGCCACGGCCTCCCAGGACAGCAAGGTGGTGGCCGACAAGCTGCCCGTGACGCTGGACCGTGAAGGACTGGGCAAGCTCAAGATCGAGAACCTGCCCAAGCTGCGCGAGCCGCGCGAGCTGCTGATCGAGGCCACCTATGCCGATCCCAACGGCGAGGTGCAGACCCTGCGCAGCACGCAGATGCTGTGGCCCGCGGCCATCGTGGCCGGCGTGCGCGCCGAAAGCTGGATCACCACGGGCCGCAAGCTGCAGTTCCAGGCGCTGGCCCTGGGCGTGGACGGCAAGCCCCAGGCCGGCGTGCCGGTCAAGGTGGAGGCCATCTCCCGCGTCACCACCAGCAGCCGCAAGCGCCTGGTGGGGGGCTTCTACAGCTACGACAACCAGACCACGCTCAAGTCCATGGGCACGGTGTGCACGGGCAACAGCGATGCCCAGGGCATGGTGCAGTGCGAAGCCCAGCTGTCGCAGCCCGGCGAGGTGGAGCTGATCGTCACCGCCTCCGACAAGGATGGCCGGCCCGCCCAGGCCGCCTCCAGCGTCTGGGTCACGCGCCAGGGCGAACTGTGGTTCGGCGGCGAGGACCATGACCGCATGGACGTGCTGCCCGAAAAGCGCAGCTACGAGCCCGGCGAGACCGCGCGCTTCCAGGTGCGCATGCCCTTCCGCTATGCGACGGCCCTGGTCGCCGTGGAGCGCGAAGGCATCGTCAGCACCCAGGTCATGCAGCTCAATGGCCAGAACCCCACCGTGGAGCTGAAGGTCCAGCCCGACTGGGGCCCCAACGTCTACGTGAGCGTGCTGGCCCTGCGCGGGCGGCTGCGCGAGGTGCCCTGGTACAGCTTCTTCACCTGGGGCTTCAAGGCGCCGCGCGAATGGTGGAACGCCTTCTGGCACGAGGGCAAGGAGTACATCGCGCCCACGGCCCTGGTCGATCTGTCCAAGCCCGCCTATCGCCTGGGCATGGCCGAGATCCGCGTGGGCACCAAGGCCCATCGCATCGACGTCAAGGTCACGGCCGACCAGGCCAGCTACCAGGTGCGCGGCACCGCCAAGGTCACCATCAGCGCCACGCTGCCCGACGGCAAGCCCGCCGCTGGTGCCGAGGTGGCGCTGGCGGTCGTGGACCAGGCCCTGCTGGAACTCATGCCCAACACCAGCTGGCAGCTGGCCGACGCCATGCTGCGCCGCCGCGAGTGGGGCGTGCAGACATCGACCGCGCAGATGGAGGTGATCGGCAGGCGCCACTACGGCCGCAAGGCCGTGGCCGCTGGCGGCGGCGGTGGCCGCAGCCAGACGCGCGAGCTGTTCGAGACGCTGCTGCTGTGGAATCCGAGCGTGGTGCTGGACGCCCAGGGCAAGGCCCAGGTCAGCGTGCCGCTCAACGACTCGCTGACTACCTTCCAGGTGGTGGCGGTGGCCGACCATGGCGTGTCGATGTTCGGCACGGGCCAGGCGCCCATCCGCACGGCCCAGGACCTGCAGATCATCAGCGGCCTGCCGCCGCTGGTGCGCGAGGAGGACCAGTTCCGTGCCATGGTCACGCTGCGCAACACCTCGGCCAAGGCCATGAAGGTGCAGGTCACGCCGCGTGCCACGCTGCTGGAGCTGGCAGCGCAGACCGTGGAGATTCCCGCGGGCGAGGCGCGCGAGGTGGCCTGGAACGTCACGGCGCCGGCCCAGCTGGGCCAGACCCGCGCCGAGGCGCTGATCTGGGAGATCGAGGCCCGCGACACCGCAGGCGGTGACAAGCCGGCCAGCGACAGGCTGAAGGTCAGCCAGCGCATCATCCCGGCCGTGCCGCTGACGGTGCAGCAGGGCACGCTGATGCAGGTCGATGGCAGCATCAACCTGCCCGTGCAGCTGCCGGCCGATGCACTGTCCGGCCGCGGCGGCCTGCGCATGTCGCTGGCGCCCAAGCTGGCCGAAGGCCTGCCCGGCGTGCGCGACTGGTGGGCGCGCTATCCCTACAGCTGCCTGGAGCAGGTCACCAGCAAGGCCGTGGGCATGAGCGACGCCACGCTGTGGCAGTCCACCATGGGCCAACTGCCCAGCTACCTGGACAGCGACGGCCTGGCCAGCTACTTCCCGCTGGCGGGCGACGGTTCGGGCCGTGCGGCCCGCGGCAGCGATACGCTGACGGCCCACCTGCTCAACCTCTCGGCCTTGGCACAGGGCGTGGACAAGCGCTTCGTGCTGCCGGCGGCCGAGCGCGAGCGCATGGAAAACGGCCTGATCGCCTTCGTCGAAGGCCGCATCCAGCGCAGCTTCTGGAGCCCGCGCAAGGATCTGGACATGCGCAAGCTGGCCGCCATCCAGGCGCTGGCGCTGACGGGCCGCGCCAATCCGCGCATGCTCGACAGCATCACCATCGCGCCCAACGACTGGCCCACGCATGCCGTCATCGACTGGGTGGCCCTGCTCAAGCACATGCGCGAGCTGCCCCAGCGCGAACAGCAGCTGGCCCAGGCCCAGCAGATCCTGCGCGCCCGCCTGAGCTACCAGGGCACGCGCGTGGCCTTCAGCAATGAGCAGGACGACCAGTGGTGGTGGCTGATGCAGGGTCCCGAGGTCAACCTGGCCCGCCTGATGCTGGTCAACATGGACGACCCGACGTGGAAGGAAGAGCTGCCGCGCCTGGCCAACGGCTTCATCTCGCGCCAGAGCAACGGCGCCTGGGGCACGACCACGGCCAACCTGTGGGGCGCGCTGGCACTGCAGCGCTTCTCGCAGCAGTTCGAGGCCACGCCCGTGACGGGCGCCACCCAGGCGGCTTTGGGCGCGTCCCAGGCCCGCGTGGAGTGGAGCCAGGTCACGCGCATGCGCGCCAGCGACACCGAGGGCGCGGCGCACCAGGCGTCCAGCTTCGGCGCGACCACGGTGGTCGGCGGCCTGCGCAACAACACCATGTTCCTGCCCTGGAGCGCGGTGGGTGATGCCCGCAAGGGCCAGCTGACGGTGACCCAGCAGGGTACCGGCAAGCCCTGGCTCACGCTGCAGTCTGTGGCGGCCGTGCAGCTCAAGGCGCCGTTCAGCGCCGGCTACACCGTCACGCGCACGGTCAAGCCCGTGGAGCAGGCCGACAAGAGCCTGCCCGCAGGCCAGTACTCGCGCGGCGACGTGCTGCGCGTGACGCTGGAGGTGCAGGCCCGCACCGACATGACCTGGGTGGCCATCACCGACCCCGTGCCCACGGGCGCCACCATCCTGGGCGGCGGTCTGGGGCGCGACTCGGAGATCGCCTCGGGTGGCGAGCGCGCAGAAGGCGCGGGCTGGCTGGCTTATGAAGAGCGCAGCTTCGAGGCCTACCGCGCCTACTACCAGTACCTGCCCAAGGGCAATACGCGCGTGGAGTACACCGTGCGGCTGAACAATGCCGGCGACTTCGCGCTGCCGCCCACGCGGGTGGAGGCGCTGTATGCGCCCGAGATGTTCGGCGAGGTTCCCAACGCCCGCATCAAGGTGAGCGACAAGCGCTGATGCAGCGTTGATGGCGCCCTGACAAGGGGGCGGTCCTGCGGCCTATGATGGCCGCGGGACCGCCCCTTTTTTTCATCACCCTCCGCTCCATGGCACAAGTCATCCTCTCTCCGGTTCCCGCAGGCAGCGCCCTGCAGGACCGCCTCAAGACCGCCTATTTCCACGACAGCTACCAGCTGCAATTGCCGGACGACGGCAGCAGCCCCATGGCGCTGTACCTGCGCTGCATGGGCCGCACGCCGGGCTGGATCGACTTTCTGATGCGCCTGCGCAACCGCGTGGTGGCGCCCTTCGGCATCAAGGATCTGGGCATGCTCAGCGGCGTCGATGCGCAGCGCCAGCCATCGAGCTACCGCGTGGGCGACCGCGCCGGCATCTTCCGTGTCCATGCCCTGAGCGAGAGCGAAGTGGTGCTGGGCGACAGCGACCGGCACCTGGACGTGCAGGTCTCCCTCATGAAGCTGCCCCGGCCCGAGGGCCTGTCGTCGGCCACCTTCACCGTTGCCATGTCCACCGTGGTCCATGTGCACAACGCGCTGGGCCGTATCTACATGCTGGGCGTGGCGCCGGCCCACCGCGTCATCGCCCCGGCCGTGGTGGCCAAGCTGGCTGGCTGACCTGGCCTGAAGGCAGCACGTCAGCAAAACGGAAGCCTTCAGGGCCTGCGTCCGACGCGCGCAGACGCGGCGAATCACGATACTTGCGGCCTTTGCCCGGCGGACATCCCCCGAGCAGGGAACGCGGCCCGCCCCACAAGGGCAGGGCCGCCACCATTGCGAATCGGTTCCCGGGCACACCATTGATCACAAGAGAGAGGGTATATGCCAGACACGACCACCGATCCCCGACCGGCGCCACCCGCGCCACCAGTGGCTGCGCCACCGGATGCGCCGCAAACGGCCACGCCATTGCCTGCCGAGCCTGCACCGCGCATCACGTTCTCCGGCCCCGTCGTCATTCCTTCCCTGCTGGTGCTGGGCCTGCTGCTGCTGTACTGCGGCCTCATGCCCGACAGCGCCGACCGGCTGTTCTCCAGCGCCCAGGACTGGGTGGTGGGGCACATGGACTGGTTCTATGCCGTCTCGGTCACGCTGTTCCTGGTCTTTCTGATCTTCGTCGCGTCCAGCCGTTTCGGTGATATCCGCCTGGGTCCCGATGATGCGGAGCCCGAGTTCAGCTTCATCTCCTGGACCGCCATGCTGTTCGCCGCCGGCATGGGCATCGGCCTGATGTACTTCGGCGTGGGCGAGCCGCTGCAGCATTTCCTCAAGCCGCCCACGGCCGTGCCTTCCACGCCGGCCGCCGCGCGCGAGGCGCTGCAGTCCACCTTCTTCCACTGGGGCTTCCATGCCTGGGCCGTCTACGGGACCATGGGCCTGGTGCTGGCCTATTTCGGCTTTCGCTACAACCTGCCGCTGACCATGCGCTCGGGCCTGTACCCGCTGCTGGGCAAGCGCATCAACGGCCCCATCGGCCACAGCGTGGATGCCTTCGCGCTGGTGGGCACCATCGCAGGTATCGCCACCACGCTGGGCTATGGCGCGCTGCAGCTGGCCGCCGGCCTGCACACCCTCACGGGATGGGACACCTCCACGGCGCTGTTCCGCATCTCGGTCATCGTCATCGTGGTCGGCCTGGCCGGGCTGTCGGCCGTCTCGGGCCTGGACAAGGGCGTGCGCCGCCTGAGCGAGTTCAACCTCGTGCTGGCCTTCATCCTGCTGGCCTTCGTCATCGTGGCCGGGCCCACGGTCTTCCTCTTCGAGGCGCTGAGCGAGAACATCGGCAACTACCTGTCTGGCCTGGTCCAGCTGTCGTTCCGCACCTTCGCCTACGAGCCGCCCAGCCAGGAAGGCTGGTTCGGCGGCTGGACCATCCTTTACTGGGCCTGGTGGATCTCCTGGTCGCCCTTCGTGGGCATGTTCATCGCACGCATCTCGCGCGGGCGCACCATTCGCCAGTTCGTGACCGGCGTGCTGCTGGTGCCCACGGCCTTCAACCTGCTGTGGATGACGGCCTTCGGCAACAGCGCCATCTGGATAGACACCCACGTGGCCATGGGCGCGTTGGGGCAGACGGCCTCGAACGTGGATGCGCTGCTGTTCCGCTTCTTCGAGTACCTGCCCTGGTTCAAGCCCGTGGCCTGGCTCACCATCGTGCTGATCGCGGTGTTCTTCGTCACCTCGGCGGACTCCGGGGCCTTCGTGGTGGACAACATCGCCTCGCGCGGCCATGCGCGTTCGCCGGTCTGGCAGCGGCTGTTCTGGGCTGCCGTGCTGGGCGTGACGGCCATGGTGCTGATGCTGGCCGGCGGCCTCAAGGCGCTGCAGGCCATGACCCTGGTGGCGGCCCTGCCGGTGGCGGTCATCATGCTGGCCCTGTGCTACGGGCTGTGGCGCGGGCTGCAGGCCGATCGCGCGCACTTCTCGCCCGACCTGGCTCCGGCCACCAGCTTCTGGAGCGGCCAGCACTGGCGCAAGCGCCTGGAGCAGATCGTGCACCAGCCCTCGCGCGCCGATGTGCGCAGGTTCCTGGCCGGCGTGGTGCTGCCCGCCATGAACGAGGTGGCCGCCGAGATGCAAAGGCGCGGCGTGCAGGCCGTGGTCACCGAGGACCTGGACGGCGAGGGCGCCGTGCGCCTGACCGTGCCCGATCCCTCGCTGCGCGACTTCGTCTACGGCGTGCGCGCCACGCGCCGCACGGTGCCTACCTTCCTGGTGAGCGAGGCGGCCAGCGAGCAGGAGCGCCGCCATGTCTATGAGCCCATCACGTTCTTCGAGGACGGTCGCCTGGGCCACGACATCCAGTACCTGCGCAGCGAGGAAGTCATCGCCGACATCCTGCGCCACTACGAGCGCTACCTGTCGCTGAGCGCCGACCAGCGCACGCATCTGCTGAATCGGGCTCCGGGCCACAGCTGAGCCGTGCTGCGCAGTGCCGCCGTCGCGGCACCCCGGGCCTTTGGGTAAACACCGGGGTGCCAGCCGGCGGCCGCCTGCGGATACTGGGCGCTGCCATGCAGCTCGAATACTCCACCCATTCGCAGGAGCCACGCCATCGTTTCGACTACTGGCACGAGGTGGTCTGCCGCCACTGCATCCCGGCCGACAGCCACCGCGCGCAGGGGGATGGTGCCGGTCCCGGCGGCTTCGGGGCCACGCTGTCCGTGCGGTCCCTGGGACTGCTGGAGATCAGTGCCATGTCGGCGCCCAGCCACCGCTGGGTGCGCAACGCAGCCCACCTGCGCCTGCATGCGCGCGACGAGCTGTGGCTGGGCTATCTGCTCCAGGGCCAGGCCGAGGTGCGCCAGGGCGGGCAAGTGGCCCGGCTGAGTGCGGGCAATCTGGTGCTTTATGACGCTGCGCAGCCTTTCGAATTCTCGGTGGCGCCCCGCGATATCCTGCTGATGCGCATTCCGCGCAGCGAATTGTTGAATCGCTTTGCCCGTGCACCCTCGCACGCGGGCCGGGCGCTGCATGGCCATGCCCCGGCCGTGGCGCCGCTGCGGGCCATGCTCGGCGAGGCCATCGCCATGCCGCCTGCGCCGCACGGTGATGCCTTGGCGCAGCGCTTCGGCATGGCGCTGCTCGACGTGCTGGCCCTGGCGCTGGAGATGCAGGAAATGGCTGTGCAGCCCCGCTCGGAACGGGACCTGCACGGCCGCATCCAGGCGTTCATCCAGGACAACCTGGGCTCGCCCGAGCTGTCGCTGCAATGGCTGGCGCAGCAGCACAACGTCTCGCCGCGTACCGTGACGCGGGCCTTTGCGCGGCGCAACCAGACGCCCATGGGCCTGGTATGGCAGCTGCGGTTGCAGGCCAGCCGCCAGGCCCTGATGCAGGGGCGCTGCTCCAGCGTGACCGAGGCGGCCTTCGCGCATGGGTTCTCCGATGCGGCGCACTTCAGCCGTGCCTTTCGCAAGGCGTTCGGCTGCACGCCCCGCAGCCTGCTGGCCGCCTGAGCAAGGTCGCTGTCCCTCACGAACAAGCGTGCGTGCCGCTGGCTCCCTAGCATGGGCCTGCCGCGCGTCCCGTGCGGCTTTTCCTGTGCAACAACGGTGGCGCCCCGGAGCCGGGCGCCGGGAGACATGCCATGAACGACAGCGAACTGCACCATCTCGAACTGCTGGAGGTGGGGCGCGAGATCCAGTCCCGCCGCATTTCCTCGGAAGAGGTGACCCGCCACATGCTGGCGCGTATCGAGGCCGTGGATGCGCGGCTGCACAGCTACGTGACGGTGATGGCGCAGCAGGCGCTGGAGGACGCCCGCCGCGCCGACGCCGAGATCGCGCAGGGCCGCCGCCGCGGTGCGCTGCACGGCGTGCCGCTGGCGCTCAAGGACCTGCTGTGGACCCGGGGCGTCCCCACCACGCATGGAATGACGCTGCACCGCGACCATCGCCCCACGGAAGATGCCACCGTGGTGCGCAGGCTGCGCGAGGCTGGCGCCGTCATCCTGGGCAAGCTGCAGCAGACCGAAGGCGCCTTCGCCGACCACCATCCCGAGATCACTGCCCCCGTCAACCCCTGGGGCGCCCAGCTGTGGCCCGGGGCCTCGTCCAGCGGCTCGGGCGTGGCCACGGCGGCGGGGCTGTGCTTCGGATCGCTGGGCACGGACACCGGGGGCTCCATCCGCTTTCCATCGGCCGCCAACGGCATCACGGGGCTCAAGCCCACCTGGGGCAGGGTGAGCCGCCACGGCGCCTTCGAACTGGCCGCGTCCCTGGACCACATAGGCCCGATGGCGCGCAGTGCCGCCGATGCCGCAGCCATGCTCGCGGCCATCGCCGGGGCGGACCCGCTGGACCCTACGGCCAGCCAGTGCAGCGTGCCCGACTATCTGGCCATGATGACGCGCGGATTCTCCGGCCTGCGCCTGGGCATGGACCGGCAATGGGCACTGGACGGCGTGGATGCCCCCTCCCGCCAGGCGGTGGAGCAGGCCCTGGCGGTGGCGCAGCGCCTGGGGGCCAGCGTGCAGGAGGTCCGCTTTCCCGATGCCACCCAGGCGGTGGAGGACTGGCCGGCGCTGTGCGCGGTGGAGACCGCCGTGGCGCACGGCGCCACTTTCCCTGCACGGCGCGAGGCCTATGGCCCCGGGCTCGCCGGGCTGATCGACCTGGGGCTGGGCCTGTCCGCTACCGACTACCAGCGGCTGCTGCTGCGCCGCGCGGACTTCACGGGCCGGGTGCGTGCACTCTTCGCGCAGGTGGACCTGCTGCTGGTCCCCGCCACGGCCTTTGCGGCCCCCACGCTGCAACGCATGGCGCATTTCGGCTCCGATGCCGAGCTGTTCTCGGGCATGCTGCGCTACACCTGCCCGTTCGACCTCACGGGCAGCCCCACGATCACGCTGCCCGGAGGACGCACTCCTGAGGGCGCGCCCGTGGCCTTCCAGTTCGTGGCCCCCGACTTCCGCGAAGACCTGCTGGTGCGCGCGGGCTGGGCGTTCCAGCAGGCCACGGACTGGCACAGACGGCACCCTGCTGCCTGAGCTGCCTGAGCTGCCTGAGCTGCGCGGGGGCGCCAGTCCGGTGGCGCGACACGGGCCTGTCACACAGCCTTCCTAGACTGGCGTGATGTCCTTGATCGAGATGGAAGGTGTCGCCAAGTCCTGGGGCGGCACCACGGCACTGCAGGCGCTGGATCTGCGCATTGAACCCGGATCCTTTTGCGTGCTGCTCGGTCCCTCGGGCTGCGGCAAGTCCACCACGCTGCGCATCATCGCGGGCCTGGAAAGCGCCACCTCGGGCCGCGTGCGCATCGACGGGCAGGACGTCACCCATCTGCCGCCCGCACGGCGCGGCATTGCCATGGTGTTCCAGAACTACGCGCTGTTCCCGCACCTGACGGTGGCGCAGAACATCGGCTTCGGCCTGTCCGTGCGCAAGGTCCCGGCGGCCGAGGCGCGCCGGCGCATCGACGAGGCCGCCGCGCTGCTGGGCCTGGACGCGCTGCTGGCGCGCCGGCCCGGGCAATTGTCGGGCGGCCAGCAGCAGCGCGTGGCCTTGGGCCGCGCCCTGGTGGCCCGCGCCCGGGTCTGTCTGATGGATGAGCCGCTGTCCAACCTCGACGCCCAGCTGCGCCAGGAAATGCGCACCGAGCTGCGCGAGCTGCAGCGGCGCCTGGGCCTGACCGTGGTCTATGTCACCCACGACCAGGCCGAGGCCATGGGCATGGCCGACCAGGTGGTGCTGCTCAGCCAGGGGCGCGTGGAGCAGTGCGCCGCGCCCCAGGAGATCTACAGCCGGCCCGCCACCACCTTTGCCGCGCGCTTCATCGGCACGCCGGCCATGAACATCGCGCGCCTCGACGGCCTGCACATCGCGGGCAGCCATGCCAGCGCCGCGCCCGCCGGCCTGCAGCAGCCGGGCCAGGCGCGCTGGCTGGGCGTCAGGCCCGAGGACATGCGCCTGTCGCTCCATGGCGATGTCGGCAGCGGCCCCGTGGTGGCTGCCGACATCGAAAGCCTCGAATACCTGGGCGCCGACCTGGTGCTGCGCTGCCGCGTGGGCAGCGAGCAACTGATGGTGCGCACCGCTGGCAGCCAGCTCGGCGGCCTGCAGCCGGGCCAGCTC
This sequence comes from Delftia acidovorans NBRC 14950, assembly GCF_001598795.1. Taxonomy (GTDB): domain Bacteria; phylum Pseudomonadota; class Gammaproteobacteria; order Burkholderiales; family Burkholderiaceae_C; genus Comamonas; species Comamonas acidovorans. The sequence continues at coordinate 255,876 of NZ_BCZP01000001.1, forward strand.
GTGGGCCTGCGCTGGGCGCGCGAGGCCACGCATTTCTTTGACGAAAAGGGGCGGCGCTGCGCGGCCTGATGCCGAGGCACCGCTCCTATCTTCCTCCGCAGTTCCACCGTTTCAGCCGTTCCGGCTTTCGCACCCGAAGCACCTTCCAGGAGAGTCCGCCATGCAACGCCATGCCTTCCTCAAAACCCTCGCAGCCGCTGCCGCCGTGGCCGCCACGGGCCTGCTGAACACCGCCAGCGCGCAGACGCCGCTGGAGGTGCCGTTCTACTACCCCGTGGCCGTGGGCGGCCCTATCACCAAGGTGATCGACGGCTATGCGGCCGAGTTCAACAAGGCCCATCCGCAGTACCGGATCACGCCCGTCTATGCGGGCACCTACCAGGAAACCATCGTCAAGGCGCTGACGGCCCACAAGTCGGGCAAGCCGCCGGCCAGCTCGGTGCTGCTGTCCACCGACATGTTCACGCTGATCGACGAGGACGCCATCGCCCCCATCGACGACTTCGTGAAGACCGATGCCGACCGGGCCTGGCTCAAGGGCTTCTACCCGGCCTTCATGGCCAACAGCCAGACGGGCGGCAAGACCTGGGGCGTGCCCTTCCAGCGTTCCACCGTGGTCATGTACTACAACAAGGAAGCCTTCAAGGAAGCCGGCCTGGACCCGAACAAGGCGCCGCAGAACTGGAAGGAACTCAAGGAAGCCGCCCACAGGCTGACGAAGAAGGACGCCAGCGGCAAGGTCGTGCAGTACGGTATCCAGATCCCGTCCACGGGCTTTGCCTACTGGATGCTGCAGACGCTGACCACGCCCAATGACGTGCTGCTGGCCAACGAGGCCGGCACCCAGGTCACGCTGGACAGCCCCCGGGTCGTGGAGGCGCTGGACTTCTGGGTGGGCCTGGTCAAGGAGGGCGTGCACCCGGCCGGCGTGGTGGAGTGGGGCACGACGCCCAAGGACTTCATGGAAAAGAAGGCGGCCATCATCGTCACCACCACGGGCAACCTGACCAATATCCGAGCCAATGCCAAGTTCGACTTCGGCGTGGGCCAGATCGCAGGCAACGTGCGCAAGGGCTCGCCCACGGGCGGCGGCAATTTCTACCTGTTCAAGAAGGCGCCCCGGGAGCAGCAGGAGGCGGCCTTCCAGTTCATGAAGTGGGTCACCCAGCCCCCGCTGGCCGCGCAGTGGAGCATGGACAGCGGCTACGTTGCCGTCTCGCCCGCCGCCTATGACACGCCCGCGCTCAAGAAGTACGGCCAGGACTTCCCGCAGTCCCTGGTGGCGCGCGACCAGCTGCCGGTATCGGTGGCCGAGTTCTCCACGCATGAGAACCAGCGCGTGACCAAGGTGCTGAACGACGCCGTGCAGGCCGCCCTCAACGGCAGCAAGACCTCGGCCCAGGCCCTGCAGGATGCGCAAAAGGAAGCAGACCGCATCCTGCGCCGCTACAAGTGATGGCGCAGTGCCGCTGACCGCATGAGCTCCGCTCCCGCCTCCCTTGTCCGCGGCCGCCAGGCCGTCCATGCCTGGCTGATGCTGCTGCCGGCGCTGGTGCTGCTGGTGGCCTTCACGCACTGGCCGGCCGTGGCCACGCTGATCGACAGCCTGCATGCCACGCCGCGCGGCGGCCAGCCGGGGCCGTGGGTGGGGCTGGAGAACTACGCCGTGATGGTGGACGACCCGGTGTTCTGGCAGGCCGTGCGCAACAACCTGTGGTTTGCGGCGGCCACGATTCCGCTGTCCATGGCGCTGGCGCTGGCCATGGCGCTGTGGGTCAACGAGAGGCTGGCCGGCCGCGCCTTCGTGCGCATGGCGTATTTCACGCCCACGGTGCTGCCCATGATTGCCGTGGCCAATATCTGGCTGTTCTTCTACACGCCGCAGTACGGGCTGCTGGAGCAGCTGCGCGGCGCACTGGGCCTTCCCGCGCACAACTGGCTGGGCGATCCGTCCACGGCGCTGGCCTGCGTGACCGTGGTGGCGGTGTGGAAGGAGGCGGGCTTTTTCATGATCTTCTACCTGGCCGCGCTGCAGACCCTCAACCCCAGCCTCAAGGAGGCGGCGGCCATCGAGGGGGCCTCGCGCTGGTACTTCCTGCGCCGCGTGCAGTGGCCGCTGCTGATGCCGACCACGCTGTTCGTGCTGGTCAATGCGGTGATCAATGCCTTCCGCCTGGTGGACCACCTCTTCATCCTCACGCGCGGCGGGCCGGACAACGCCTCCACGCTGCTGCTCTATCACCTCTACGAAGTGGGCTTCAAGTTCTGGGACACGGGCTATGCGGCGGCCCTGACCGTGGTGCTGGTCGCCGTGCTGGCGGCCGTGGCGCTGCTGCAGTTCTTCGTGCTCGACAAAAAGGTGCACTACCAATGAGCGCCGCACCCATTGCCCCGCGCCATGCGCCGCCCGCGCTGTACGGCGCCACCTGGCTGGATACGCTGGCCGCCTGGCTGCTGGCCCTGCTGTGGATACTGCCGCTGGCCTATGCGTTCTGGACGGCCTTCCATCCGCCCGAATACTCGGCACGCTTCGACCTGGCCGCGCCCTGGACGCTGGAGAACTTTCGCCGTGCCTGGCAGGCCGCGCCCTTTGCGCGCTATTTCCTGAACACGGCCGTGCTGGTGGTCATGATTTTGGCGGCCCAGCTGGTGCTGGGCACGCTGGCCGCCTATGCCTTTGCGCGCTACCGCTTTCGCGGCCAGGGCCTGGCCTTTGCCCTGGTGCTGGTGCAGCTGATGATCATGCCGGACATCCTGCTGGTGGCGAACTACCAGACCCTGTCGCGCCTGGGCGCCGTCGATACGCTGCTGGGCATCGGCCTGCCGTACTTCGCATCGGCCTTTGCCATCTTTTTGCTGCGCCAGACCTTCCTGGGCATTCCCCGGGAACTGGACGAGGCCGCGCGGGTGGAGGGCGCCAGCACCCTGCAGATCCTGTGGCGCGTCTACGTGCCGCTGGCGCGGCCCGTGTACCTGGCGTTTGCGCTGGTGTCGGTGAGCTTTCACTGGAACAACTTCCTGTGGCCGCTGATCATCACCAACAGCGTGCAGGCGCGCCCGCTCACCGTGGGGCTGCAGGTGTTCTCCAGCGTGGAGTCGGGCGTGGAATGGGCCACCATCACGGCCGCCACGCTGATGAGCTCGGGCCCGCTGCTGGTGGCCTTCGTGCTGTTCCAGCGCCAGTTCGTGCAGAGCTTCATGCGTGCGGGGATCAAGTGAGGGCGGTGCTAAAGTTCCTTGTCCCAGCCTTTCACCCCGAGGTCCACCATGTCCGGTCCCGCATCCGCAGGTCTGTTCATCTACGCCAAGCAGCCTGACCGGCTGGCGCTGTTCTACATGGAGGTGCTGGCCATGCGCATGCTGCACCACACGAGCGAGCTCATGGTGCTGCAGTCGCCGGACCTGCAACTGGTGCTGCACGCCATTCCCGAGGCGATTGCGCGGCACATCACCATCACCGAGCCACCCCAGCCGCGCGAGAACGTGGCCCTCAAATTCTTTGCCACCGTGACCAGCTTCGCGGCCGTTCGTCCCCTGGTCATCGCCCATGGCGGCCAGCTGTGGGAGCAGTCCTGGCAGGGGCCGGGCTTTCGCGTCTGCAACGCCATGGACCCCGAAGGCAACCTGTTCCAGCTGCGTGAGCCGCTGCCCGCATGATGCAGATCCTCACCTGGAACACCCAATGGTGCCTGGGCCTGGACGGCCGCATGGACCCGGAGCGCATCGTGGCGCATGCGCTGTCCATGGCCGATATCGACGTGCTGTGCCTGCAGGAAATCGCCATCCACTATCCCGGCCTGCAGGGTGCGCCCGGCGACCAGGTGGCGCAGATCCGCCAGGCCCTGCCCGAAGGCTGGAAGGTCTTCTTCGGCGCCTCCGTGGACGAGTTCACGGCCGTGGGCCGGCAGCGCTTTGGCAACCTGGTGGCCACGCGCCTGCCGGTGCTGCAACTGGCCCACCACCGCCTGCCGTATCCGCACGACGGCGGCGTGCGCAGCATGCCGCGCTGCTGCACGGCGGCCACGGTGATGGATGCCGCGCTGGGCCCCGTGCGGGTGATGAGCACCCACCTCGAATATTTCTCGCGCCGCCAGCGCATGGCCCAGGCGCTGGCGCTGCGTTCCCTGCAGATCGAGGCCCTGGGCCAGGCCGAGGCGCCGCCCCAGCCCGCCAGCGACGGCTCGCCCCAGCAGACCAAGCCGCACACGCCGCATGCCGTGCTTTGCGGCGACTTCAACTTCGAGCCGCACGAGGACGAATACGCCGGCCTGTCCGCCCCCTGGGCGGCCGGCGAGCAGGGCGCCCTGAGCGCCGGCCAGTGGCACAACAGCTGGAGCGTGCTGCACCCGGACCAGCCCCAGCCGCCCACCTTCCGGTTGTTCGACCGCCAGTGGGGCCCCGAGCCCGGCGCCTGCGACTTCGCCTGGGTCAGCGACAGCCTGCGCGGCCATGTGCGTGGCTGGGCCGTGGACAGCGACACAAGGCTCTCGGACCACCAGCCCGTGCTGCTGCAGCTGGCTTGATCCAGGTCAGGGACCGTCGCCAAGCCGGCCTTGGCCTACAGACAGTGTGGCGGGCCTGCTCCAAGGTCATGGGGACTGTTTTGAAGGAGCATCCATGAGCCCCAATCCGCTGTCCACGATTCTTCACCGCACCTGGTGGGTGCTGCTGCTGCGCGGCCTGGTCGCCATCGCCTTCGGCGTACTGACCTGGGCGCAGCCGGCGGTATCGCTGGCGGCGCTGGTGCTGACCTTCGGCGCCTTCACCTTCGTCGATGGCTTGCTGGGCGTGTATTCGGCCATCCAGGGGCGCGACCAGATGCGCCATTGGTGGGTGCTGCTGCTGTGGGGCCTGGCCGGCGTGGTGGTGGGCGTGCTCACCGTGGTCGCGCCCGGCGTCACGGCGCTGGTGATGACGCTGTACATCGGCGCCTGGGCCCTGGTCACGGGCCTGCTGCAGATCGTAGCGGCCGTGCGGCTGCGCAAGGAGATCACGGGCGAGTGGCTGCTGATCCTGGGCGGCGTGCTGTCCGTGCTGTTCGGCGCCTTCGTGCTGGCCCAGCCGGGCGCGGGCATGATGGCCATGCTCTGGGTGCTGGCCACGTATGCGGTGGTCTTCGGCGTGCTCATGGTGCTGCTGTCCTTCAAGCTCAAGAAGGGCATACGCCATTCTTCCTGAGCCGCTGGTGCAAAGGCGGACAATGCCGGCTCCATGATCGAATCCCGGCGACCCTCTCCCTTCATGCGTCTTCCCCGCGCGGCCCTGGCGGCCGCGCTGCTGTTCGCGGCGGCCGGTGCCGCCCAGGCGCTGCCCAGCTTTTCCGAGGTCCGCGAAGGCCACCGCTCCTCCGAGACCGAACTGCTCTCGCGCGAGGGCGAGGTGCTGCAGCGCCAGCGCACCGACGCCAGCGTGCGCCGTGGCGACTGGGTGGCCCTGGCCGACATCTCGCCCGCGCTGCGCACGGCCCTGGTGCTCAGCGAGGACAAGCGCTTCTACGAACACAGCGGCGTGGACTGGGCGGCCGTGTCCGCCGCCGCCTGGGGCAACCTCTGGAACCAGCGCACGCGCGGCGCCAGCACCATCACCATGCAGTTGGCGGGCCTGCTGGACGGCGACTGGCGCCAGGGCCCGGGCGGGCGCAGCGTGGTGCAGAAACTGGGCCAGACCGTGTCGGCCCAGGTGCTGGACCGGCGCTGGCGCAAGGACCAGATCCTGGAGGCCTACCTGAACCTGGTGCCCTTCCGGGGCGAGATCGTGGGCATCGATGCGCTGTCGCGCACCCTGTTCGGCAAGGCCGCGCACGGGCTGGACGCGCGCGAGGCCGCCATTGCCGCCGCCCTGGTGCGCGCGCCCAACGCCTCGCCCGAGCGCGTGGGCCGGCGCGCCTGCGGCGTGCTGCAGTCGCTGGCGCCCGAGGATGCGGCGGCGCGCGACTGCACGGCCATGGAACTGCTCACCTCCAGCGTGCTGCTGCGCCGGCAATGGGCGGCCAGCGAAGGCCAGGCCCCGCATCTGGCGCGCCGCCTGCTGGCCGAGCCGCAGTCCAAAGGCCAGGCGCGCGTGCGATCCACGCTGAGCGCGCCCGTGCAGCGCTTTGCGGTGCAAAGCCTGCAGCAGCAACTGCGCGAGCTGCAGGGCCACAACGTGGAGGACGGCGCCATCGTCGTGCTGGACAACGCCACGGGCGAGGTGCTGGCCTGGGTGGGTTCGTCGGGCGAATTGAGCCAGGCGGCCGAGGTGGATGGCGTCACGGCCATGCGCCAGCCCGGCTCCACGCTCAAGCCCTTTCTCTATGCCCAGGCGATTGCCGAGCGGCGGCTGACGGCGGCCTCGCTGATCGAGGATTCATCGGCCCACATTCCCACGCAGAACGGGCTCTACATCCCGCAGAACTACGACCGGCGCTTCAAGGGCTGGGTCTCGGCCCGCACGGCGCTGGCGTCGTCGCTCAACGTGCCGGCCGTGCGCACCCTGGTCATGGTCACGCCCGATGCCTTCTTCTCGCAACTGCAGCGCCTGGGCCTGCCGCTGCGCGAAAGCGGCGGCTACCACGGCTTCAGCCTGGCGCTGGGCAGCGCCGAGGTGCCGCTGCTGCAACTGACCAATGCCTACCGCGCCCTGGCCAACGGCGGGCAACTGACGCCCTTACGCTGGGCGGCAGCCCCCGCTCCGGCTGCCGTGCCGAAGACCCAGGCCAAGGCCGGTGCCGCCGTGCAGGCCATCGACGCACGCGCGGCCTTCATCGTGGGCGACGTCCTGTCCGATCCCATGGCGCGCGCGCCCACCTTCGGCACGGACAGCGTGCTGGCCACGCGCTTTTGGTCGGCCGTCAAGACCGGCACCAGCAAGGACATGCGCGACAACTGGGCCGTGGGCTGGTCGCAGCGCTACACCGTGGGCGTGTGGGTGGGCAATGCGCGCGGCGAGGCCATGCACTCGGTCAGCGGCACCAGCGGCGCGGCACCTGTCTGGGCCGCCGTGATGGGCTTCCTGCATGCCCGCACACCCAGCCGCGCGCCCAAGGCGCCGGCGGGTGTGCTGCAACAGGCGGTGCGCTTCGGCCCCGATGCCTCGGGCCTGCCGCTGGAGAGCGCTCGCAGCGAGTGGTTCGTGGCGGGCACGCAGCAGAGCCTGTTCGCCATGGCAGGCAGCGGCCTGCCTGCCGCATCCGCATCAACACGCGGGACTTCGGCGGCCTCGCCCGTGCGCATTGCGCGCCCGGCCAACGGCACCATCCTCGCGCTGGACCCCGACATTCCGCCGGACCGCCAGCGGGTGCAGCTGTCGGCGCGCCCCGCAGGCACGGCCGCCACGCAGGAGTGGCAGGATGCCAGCCTGCGCTGGCGCATGGTCAGCGCCGCCCGGCCCGGCGTGGCCGAGCCTGCGCCCAAGGAAATTGGCCGGGGTGCTGCTGCCGCCTGGATGCCCTGGCCCGGCCGCCACCGGCTGGAACTGGTCGATGCCAAGGGGCAGGTGCTGGACAGTGTGCAGGTGGAGGTGCGCGGCGCCGGCGTGGTGGCTTCGCGCGCGGGCGGGCGCTGATCAGGCGCCGGTCGTGATCACTGCGCTGCGCGGGTGCCCGCCGCGCGGAAGCCCGCCGCAGTGAAGGCCACCAGCTCGTCGATCACATGCTCCACGGGGTCGGCGCGGTGGCCGCCGCCCAGCATGCGGCTGACTCGGCCGTTGTCGGAGCGGATGTACATCATGGCGCCGTACATGCATTCCAGGCGCCACTGGAAATCGTGCTGCGACAGCTGCGGCAGAGCCTGGCGCAGCAGGGCCGCAAAGCGTTTGGCAGCCTCGTCGTAGGCGGTAAACACCACCTCCCTGACTGCCTGGTCGGGATCGACCGAACACAGGGCCGTGACGCGGTTGAAGTCGGCCTCGCCCTCGCTGTGGGCGGCGCGCAGCGCAGGGGCGATGAAGGCCCGAAGAATGTCCTCCACGGCGGGCTGCGGCGACTGCTGCTCCAGCCTTTGCAGCAGCGCATGGCGCTGTCCGTTGACGGCCATCACGCGCTGCTCGAACAAGGCCTTGAGCAGGCCCAGCTTGTTGCGGAAGTGGTAGTGGATGGCGCCCGTGTCCACATCGGCCAGCGCCATGACGGCGCGCAGCGATGTGCCCGCGTAGCCATGCCGCGCAAACAGCTGCTCGGCGGCTTGCAGAAGGCGTTCGCGGGCCTGGGCGCGGGGTTCCTCGGCCGCGGTGTCATCGGTGCTGGACGTCATGGCTGCGGATCATAGACAGCGCCAGGCCCTTGCCGCACCAAACCATGGCATGGTAGTGACATGGATTGATTCAGTCGACTGACTGAATTAACATGCGCAGCCATCACACAACGACAAGGAGACACAGCATGACCACCCGCAAGTGGCTCGGCGCCCTGATGGCGCTGGGCTGCACCCTGGCCACCGCGCAGGAGCCGTTCCCGTCGCGGCCGCTGACCCTCATCAACCCCTGGGCGGCGGGCAGCTCCACCGATGTGATGGCGCGTACGTTGGCCGAGGAATTCCGCAAGCAGCTGGGCCAGAGCGTGGTCGTGGTCTCGCGCGACGGGGGCTCGGGCGTGATCGGCATGAATGTGCTGGCCCAGGCGCCGGCCGACGGGCTGACGCTGGCCTTCACGCCCATGACCCCCATCACCGTGCAGCCCCACTACGTCAAGGGCCTGAAGCTGGGGCCCGACAGCGTGCAGCCGCTGTGCGGCGTGACGGAGAACATCCTGGGCGTCAGCGTGCGCGCAGACAGCCCTTTCAAGACGATAGGCGAGCTGGTGGCGGCGGCGAAGAAGGGCTCGCTGAGCTACGGATCGCCGGGACCGAACTCGGCGCCCTTCCTGGCCATGGACCAGCTGGAGCGCGACCAGGGCCTCAAGCTCGTGCATGTGCCCTACAAGGGCGATGCCGGCTCGATACAGGAATTGCTGGCCGGGCGGCTGGACTTCGTCAGCAGCATCGCGGCCTCGGCTGCGCCCCAGATACGCGCGGGCAAGCTGCGCCTGCTGGCCGTGGCCTCGGAGCGCCGCCACCCGGCCTTCCCCGAGGTCCCCACCTTCAAGGAACTGGGCATGGCGGTGCAGGAGGAATCGTTTGCGGGCCTGTTCGTGCCGCGTGGCGTGCCCGAGGCGGTGCTGGGCCGGCTGGACGCCGCCTGCGCCGCCGCCGCGCGGTCCGATGCCGTCAGGCAGGTGGCCCAGCGCGGCGACCAGGTGGTCTTCCACCAGGACCGCCGCCAGTGGGACCGGCGCATCCACGACGAATTCCGCAAACAGGGCGCAGCGGCCGAACGCCATGCGCAGTGACCTCCTTTCCGCCATCTCTTCATCCATGACCGATTCCAGCCTGCCCCCCATCCGCCGCGTGATCACGGCCAACGACGCACAGGGCCGCTCCTTCATCGCCGAGGACGGCGCCTCGCCCGCCGTGCGCCTGGTCGAGGAACGCCCCGGCTATCGCATCACCAACCTGTGGCGCACCGATGCCTCACCCGCGCAGATCAATGCGCCCGACACCATTGCCATCCACCAGGGCGTGGCACCGCCGCCCTATGGCACGGTGCTGCGCATCCTGGACATTCCGCCCGAACCTGCCGATCCGCAGGAGCTGGCGCGCGCCCTGCATGCCACCTTTACACGCATGTACGGCGACGCCCACCGCAACGTGCAGCCCGGCGAGCATCCTGGCATGCACCGCACGGATACCGTGGACTACGCGCTGATGCTGGAGGGCGAGCTGGTCGCCATCCTGGACCGCCAGGAAACCGTGCTGCGCGCCGGTGACGTGCTCATACAGCGCGGCACCAACCATGCCTGGGCCAACCGCTCGGGCCGGCCTGCGCGCATTGCCTTCGTGCTGGTGGCGGGCGAGCAGGGCTCCTGACTCAGGGGGCCTGGCCTGCCCATGCCGCTGCGGCAGGGCGTGGCCGCACGAAGCGCTGCTCGATCACGGTCTCGCCCCATTGCTGGCCCGGCCATTCTTCGGCCAGGGTGAAGCCTGACGATTCGTAGAGCCGGCGTGCTGCATCCAGGCCCCGGAAGGTCCACAGCTGGGTGGCCTCGAAGGCCTGCTGGTCGCAGAACGCCAGGGCCTGCTGCAGCAGCTGGCGCCCCGTGCCGGCGCCGCGCAGGCCGTCTTCCAGGATGAACCAGCGCAGATGCGCCTGGCGGTCCTCGGGGTGCTTGCCCAGGTCCTCTCCATCGATGGCCACGGAGCCCACGATGCGGTCGCCGTCCAGCGCCGTCCACAGCTGGTTGCAGGGCTTGTCCAGCCGGCCCGCGAACTCGGCCAGGCCGCTGGCCACGCGGCTTTCGAAGAAGACGCCAAAGCCTGCGTGGCGCGCATAAAAGCGCGCATGCATGTCCACGATGCGGCCCAGGCAGCCGGGCCGGTATCCGGGCAGGACCTGTATCTGTGCGGGCACGGGCTGGGGCAGGGGCTCCTCCTGCCGGTGCGCCTGCAGCGCCCGGGCGTACAGTGCCAGCCCTTGGGCGACGGCCTGCTGCTGCGGCGCCTGCATGCGGTCCAGCGCCGCCGTCACCTGCTGGCGCCCGAAGGCCTCGATGGCGGCCAGCGTGCGCCGGCCCTTGGCGGTCAGGGCCAGCTGCTTGACGCGGCCATCCTCGCCATCGGCGGCTTCCTTCAGCTCGCCCGCCTCCACCAGCTTGCGCACCATGCGGCTGACGCTGGATTTCTCCAGCCCCAGGACCAGGGCCAGCTGCGAGGCCGCCATGCGCCCCTGTGCGCCGATCTCCAGGATGGCATGCACGGCCGAGGGCGGATAGTCGGTGGCCGCCAGCGTGGCCTGCATGAAGCCCAGCTCGCGCACCATCTGGCGCGAGGCGGCGCGGATGCCATCCACCAGGGAAAGATCGTGCTGCGGCATGGGTGCTCCTTGGGGCCGTGCAGGGTTTGAATATGGTTGCATGGTACAACCATAAATGCCGCTGCGCATCTGTTGATGCAGCGATGCGTACCCCAGGCGTAAAAAAGCCGCCCGGCGCATGCGGGCGGCTGGGGCCTGGCGCAGATGCGCAAGGCTCAATTGACCATCAGGCGGAACGGCCAGACATAGGCCTGCAGCGTCACGAAGATGCCCATCAGGCAGGCCAGGGCGACGGAGTGGAAGAACACGTAGCGCAGGATGTCGCCCTCATGGTTGAACCAGCGCGTGGCCGTGGAGGCGACGACGATGGACTGCGCATCGATCATCTTGCCCATCACGCCCCCCGAGCTGTTGGCCGCGCCCATGAGGTTGGGCGACAGGCCCAACTGCTCTGCCGCCACCTTCTGCATGCCGCCGAACAGCACGTTCGATGCTGTGTCCGAACCCGTCAGCGCCACGCCCAGCCAGCCCATCAGGGTGCCGAAGAAGGGGTAGAACACGCCCGTGTTGGCGAAGGCCAGGCCCAGCGTGGTGTCCGTGCCCGAGTAGCGCGTCAGCGTGCCCAGGGCCAGCATCAGCACGATGGTGATGAGCGAATAGCGCACCAGCCAGATGGTGCGCACGAACTGGCTGACCAGTTGCACGGGGTTGTACTTCATGACCAGGCCGCCCACGATGGCCGACAGCAGGATGCCCGTGCCCGTGGCCGACAGCAGGTTCAGCGTGTAGATGGCGCCTTCCTTGGTGGGCTGGCGCACGACGGGCGGCACCTTCTCGATCAGGTTGTGCAGGCCTTCCATGGGAAAGGCCGGGGCGAACAGGCCGTTGAGCGCGGCCTTGACCGAGGGCAGGCCCCAGATGAAGACGAAGACCGTGAGGATGGCCCAGGGCGTCCAGGCGCGGATCACGTCGGCGCGCGGGTGCTGGGTCACGGCGCGGGGTGCCTGGGCTTCGCCGCCGCTGTTCTCATGGCCCTTGAGCGAGGTCGAGCGCCAGATGGTCCTGGGCTGCCACATGCGCAGGAAGCCCACCGTGCAGACCATGGAGACAATGGCCGCGATGATGTCCACCAGCTCGGGGCCGATGAAGTTGGACACCAGGTACTGCGGAATGGCGAAGGACACGCCGGTCACCAAAATGATGGGCCAGATCTCCATCATGGCCTTGCGCCCGGCAAAGGCCCAGATCAGCCAGAACGGCACCAGCACCGAGAAGAACGGCAGCTGGCGGCCGACCATGGCGGTGACCTCCATCAGGTCGTAGCCGTGCACCTTGGCCAGCGTGATCACCGGCGTGCCCAGCGCGCCGAAGGCCACGGGCGCGGTATTGGCGATCAGCGACAGGCCCGAGGCGGCCAGCGGCGAAAAGCCCAGGCCGATGAGGATGGCCGCCGTCACGGCCACGGGCGTGCCGAAGCCGGCCGCGCCCTCGAAGAAGGCGCCGAAGGCGAAGGCGATCAGCAGCAGCTGGATGCGCCTGTCCTCGGTGATGCCGGCAATGGAGTCCTGCAGGATCTTGAAGCTGCCGTTCTTCTCGGTCAGCTGGTGCAGGAAGATGATGTTCAGGACGATCCAGCCGATGGGCAGCAGCCCCGTGAAGCCGCCGAACAGCGCCGCGCGCCCGGCCATGCCTGCCGGCATGTTGTAGACGAAGACCGCGATCACCAGCGCCGCAATCAGCCCGGCGCCGGCCGCCAGGTGGGCCTTCATGTGCAAAAAGCCCAATCCCACCAGCATGACCACGACCGGGATGGCCGCGAGCAGTGTGGACAGCCACATGTTGGAAAGAGGGTCGTAGACCTGCTGCCAAACCATAGGAGCGTCTCCTGAAGAGTTTTTAGGATGTTGTGCGGGGCGGATCGTCGCTCTCATGGCTGGTTGGCACACTAGCGTTAGCCCTCGGTTGGGCTGCGAGAGAGAAAATTTCAATCGGCGCACAAATCACTTCAAACCCGAACGGGTGACTGGAACGCGCCCTGCGCACTACCATGCTCGGCAGTCCCGCGGCATGCGGGTTCCAGAAAGCCAGAAAACGTGTCCACCGACCTTTCCAAAATCACCTGCATCGAAGACCTGCGCGTCGTGGCCCAGCGCCGCGTGCCGCGCATGTTCTATGACTACGCCGACTCGGGCTCCTACACCCAGGGCACCTACCGCGCCAACGAGGACGACTTCCAGAAGATCAAGCTGCGCCAGCGCGTGGCCGTGAACATGGAGGGGCGCAGCACGCGCACCACCATGATCGGCCAGCAGGTGGCCATGCCCGTGGCCATTGCGCCCACGGGCCTGACCGGCATGCAGCACGCCGATGGCGAGATCCTGGGCGCGCGCGCGGCCCAGGCCTTCGGCATTCCGTTCACGCTGTCCACCATGAGCATCTGCTCCATCGAGGACATTGCCGAGCACACGGCCCGCCATCCGTTCTGGTTCCAGCTCTATGTGATGCGCGACCGCCGGTTCATGGAGCGCCTGATCGAGCGTGCCCGTGCCGCCAACTGCTCGGCCCTGGTGCTGACGCTGGACCTGCAGATCCTGGGCCAGCGCCACAAGGACATCAAGAACGGCCTGTCCACGCCCCCGAAGCCCACGCTGCGCAACCTGGCCAACCTGGCAACCAAGCCGCACTGGTGCCTGGGCATGCTGGGCACGAAACGCCGCACCTTCGGCAACATCGTCGGCCATGTGGATGGCGTGGCCGACATGAGTTCGCTGTCGTCGTGGACCGCCAGCCAGTTCGACCCCAGCCTGAACTGGGGCGATGTGGAGCGCATCAAGAAGCTCTGGGGCGGCAAGCTCATCCTCAAGGGCGTCATGGACGCCGAGGACGCGCGACTGGCGGCCGACAGCGGCGCCGATGCGCTCATCGTCAGCAACCACGGCGGCCGCCAGCTCGACGGCGCACCCTCGTCCATCGAGGCGCTGCCCGGCATTGCCGAGGCGGCGGGCAAGGACATCGAGGTCTGGATGGACGGCGGCATCCGCAGCGGCCAGGACGTGCTCAAGGCGCGTGCGCTGGGCGCCCAGGGCACCATGATCGGCCGCAGCTTCCTCTACGGCCTGGGCGCCTATGGCCAGGACGGCGTGACGCGCGCACTGCAGATCATCCAGAAGGAGCTGGAGACCACGATGGCCTTCTGCGGCCATACGCAGATCGATACCGTGGACCGCAGCATCCTGCTGCCCGGAACCTATCCGGGCGCCGTGCGCTGAGTCGGCAAAAGCCGCACGAAAAAAGGACCGCCTCGGCGGTCCTTTTTTCCTTTCAGGCTGCGCCTCAGGCTTGGGCAGGTACGCGCCGGCTTTCCGGCTGCGCCGCCACCAGCCGGCCCGCCGCATGCAGCACGGCCAGGATGGACGCGGTCACGATGTTGGCATGGCGCCCCGCACCGAAGCGCGTGCCCGTCACGCCGGGCAGGGCGGCCTCGACGATGGCCAGCGCCATGGCCCCGGCGCCCTGGCCCAGGCTGCGCTCCTCGTAGTGGTCAATGCGCAGCGCCACGCCCAGGTGCTGGCCAATGGCGGCGGCCACGGCATCGATGGGGCCGCTGCCTTCGCCATACAGCTGCAGCCGAAGGCCGTCTGGCCGGACCACTTCCAGCGCAATGCCCTGGCCCTGGGCGCTGTCGAACAGGTGGTGGCTGCGGTAGTGCCAGGGAAGCTGCAGGGGTGCGAGGTAGGTCGCCTCGAACAGCTTCCACAGGTCGTCGCTGGCCAGCTCGGCCTCGCAGGCGTCCGCCTGTTTTTGAACCACGGCGCTGAACTCCACCTGCATGCGGCGCGGCATGGTCACGCCATGGTCGCGCTGCAGCAAAAAGGCAATGCCGCCCTTGCCCGACTGGCTGTTGACGCGAACGATGCTGTCGTAGGTGCGGCCCAGGTCCTGCGGGTCGATGGGCAGGTAGGGAACGCGCCAGGGCGCATCGGGCCGCTGCGCCGCAAAGCCCTTGGCGATGGCATCCTGGTGCGAGCCCGAGAACGCCGTGAACACCAGGTCGCCTACATAGGGGTGGCGCGGATGGATGGGCAGGGCCGTGCATTCCTCCGCAATGCGCGCCACGGCGGCGATGTCCGAGAAGTCCAGTCCCGGCGCGATGCCCTGCGTGTACAGGTTCAGCGCCAGCGTCACCACATCGAGGTTGCCGCTGCGCTCGCCATTGCCGAACAGGCAGCCTTCCACGCGCTGGGCGCCGGCCAGCAGCGCCTGCTCGGCGCAGGCCACGCCCGTGCCCCGGTCGTTGTGCGGGTGCACGGACAGCACGATGTGCTCGCGCCGTTCCAGGCGGCGGTGCATCCACTCGATCTGGTCGGCGAAGACATTGGCCGTGCTCACCTCCACCGTGGTCGGCAGGTTGATGATCATGGGCCGCGCGGGGCCTGCATCCCAGGTGCGGATGGCTGCGTTGCACACGGCCAGCGACACGTCGAGCTCGGCCATGCAGAAGGTCTCGGGCGAGTACTGCAGCACCCATTCGGTCTCGGGGTGGGCATCGGTCAGCTCGCGCAGCAGGGCGATGTGGTGCTCCACCATGGCGATGATCTCGGGCACCTGCATGCCGAAGACGATCTCGCGCCAGGCCGGGGCAATGGCGTTGTAGAAGTGCACGATGGCGCGCCGCGCTCCGGCCACGCTGTCCACCGTGGCGCGGATCAGGTCCTCGCGCAGCTGGGTGATGACCATGGGCGTCACGTCGCCGGGGATCAGCCCGTTGTCGATCAGGTGGCGCACGATGCCGTAGTCGGTCTGCGAGGCCGAGGGAAAGCCCACCTCGATCTCCTTGAAGCCTATGCGCACCAGTTCATGGAACAGGCGCAGCTTGCGCTCGCGGTTCATGGGCTCGAACAGGGCCTGGTTGCCATCACGCAGGTCGGTGGACAGCCACACGGGCGCCTGGCTCAGCTGGCGTGAGGGCCATTGGCGCTCGGGCAGGTCGATGGCAGGGAAGGGAAGGTATCGGGACGCGGGATTCTTCAGCATGCGGGCCTCGCAGGAAACGCTGGGGTTTGCAGCCACCGGATCGGCCGGCGGCGCCGCTCTCCTGGCTTCCCGGTGGGGGGAAGCTGCGCCAGGCCGGGATCAGGGAGAGTCGGTGCGAAATGCGGCGCCTGCGCAGGCGCCCGGACCCCGGCCATGGGCCAGGGATAGTAGGGAGGGCGAGGGCAGGCTGTGCATGGTGCGATGGCGGTGAATCACAGGGAACGGGTGCCAGTTTGCGGGCAGGGTGCTTGTCTGTCTTTATAGAATTTCTCATTTTCTATATGGATCTGGACAATATGCGCACGACCCATGCCCCGGCTTCGGCAGCCGCCGTTCCCTGCAGCCATGCCGGGCTGCCCGAGCTGCAGGCCGCCGCACCGCTGCCGGTCACGGGCGTGGCCGCCGACTATCCGGCGGGGCTGGAGGTGGAGGAACACTCCCACGAATGCTGCCAGCTGCTCTATGCCGTGCAGGGGGTGCTGGAGGTGCGCGCAGGCAGCGGGCGCTGGGTGGTGCCGCCCACGCGCGGCGTCTGGCTGCGCTCGGGCGTGCCCCACGGCCTGCGCATGCGCGGCGCGGTACAGGTGCGCAGCCTGTTCGTCGATGCGCAGGCCGCTGCAGACCTGCCGGGTACGGACTGCGTGATCGAGGTCTCTCCCCTGCTGCGCGAGCTCATCAGCGAGGTGGCGCGCTGGCCTGCATCGGCACCGCCGGGGCGGCGTGAATCCATGGTGGTCGAGCTATTGCTGCAGGAACTGCGCCAGCCGCCCGTGGTGCCGTTTCACCTGCCCTGGCCGCAGGATGCGCGCATGGCCGCTGTCTGCCATGCGCTGGCCGAAGGAGAGGGGGCGGATGGCCTTGCCGCCGCAGCCGCGACAGGCGCCGCAACTGCCATAGGCGCCGCAACTGCCACAGCCGCCGGCTGGGCCGCACGGCTGGCCATGGGCGAGAAGACCTTCCATCGCCACTTTCTGCAGGCCACGGGAATGAGTTTTGGCCGCTGGCGTCAGCGCGCACGGCTGCTGTCATCCATGCAGGCGCTGCTGGCCGGAAGGCCCATCGTGCAAGTGGCGCTGGAGGCCGGCTATGAAAGCCACAGCGCCTATTCGCTGGCCTTCAGGCGCCAGTTCGGCATGCCGCCCTCGGCCTTCGGGGCCAGGGGCGACAGGCTGTAGGGGGCCGGGCCGTGTCAGGCGGCCTTCCAGATGATGTAGTCGGCTTGGTACTGCACCACCTGCTTTTGGCCCAGCGTGGAGCTGTTGCAGGCCATGGCCGGCGCCACCCCGCCGCGCGTGGCCACGCGCTGGATATAGGTCACGCCCTGCATGGCGCCCATGCCGGTGGCAGGTTCGGCCTTGACCAGTTGCAGGGGGATGTTGCCAGCGCTGGACGGAGCCACCGCGACCTGGGTGGCCGTGACCTTGGAGCCGTCCTGGTGCGCCCAGGTGGCGGGCGGGCCGAAGTAGCGGCCGATGACGCGGCCCTGGCGGTCCGTCAAACGCGCATCGGGGCCGACAAAGGCCCACTCCTGCTCCATCGCCTGGTCCTTCTTGGCGCGGCACTCATAGGTGATCTGGCCGATGCCGACGGTTTCCATGGCGACCTTGTGGCCTGCGGGCACCTGCACGGCGGCCGGCAGGCCGGACTGGGAGTAGCTCTTGCCCATGTCCATGGAGGAGCAGGCGCCAAGCGTCAGTGCAGCCATGGTGGCCAGGCCGAGGGGGAGGATGTAGCTCATGAGGTTCTCCAGGTCGATGGGTTGAGGGGTGTCGCCTTGGACCGCTGTCCGGGGCGCGACATACGGAATACGCAGCATGGGTGAGGTTGGATTCACCTGGGTGCAAAAAAAATTTATCCGCATCCGGTTCGCAATGTGCTGCGTATTGCCCAGTGAGAGCTGGCGCAGGCCGGCAGACCGGTACCAGACCCCCTGCAGGCCACCGATATGACCCCTGCAGCCGATTGAAAGACACGACAAGCACCCCGGGCGGCCACGCAACAGTGCGGGCCACGGGGCCGCCCGCTCGCCCACAATGCGTGCATGGGCACCACACCAACCGACCAAGAGCTGATGGACCTTCTGGACCGCATCGCAGCGCAGGACGAGCCCGCGCTCCGCAGCCTGTACGAGGCCACCTCGTCCCGGCTGTACGGGCTGGCGTTGCGCATCCTGCGGCACAAGGACTGGGCCGAAGACGTGCTGCAGGACAGCTACCTGCACATCTGGCGCAGCGCCTCGGGCTACCGGGGCACGCTGAGCCCGCCGCTGGCCTGGATGGGCCTGGTGGTGCGCAGCCGGGCCCTGGACTTTCTGCGCCGGCGCCGCGCCGAACGCCTGCACCTGAACGAAGAGTTCGACGAGGCGCAACTGGCGGCCCATGGCGGCGGGAACGATGAAAGCCAGGGCCCGCTGCAACTGGCCGAGGCCAGCGAACAGGCCGTGGCGCTGTACCAGTGCCTGGAGCGGCTGGAAGGCCGCCAGCGCGAGGTGGTCAGCCTGGCCTATCTGCGCGACCTCAGCCATGGCGAGCTGGCGGGCCAGCTGCAACTGCCGCTGGGCACGGTCAAGACCTGGATACGGCGTGGCCTGGAGCAGCTGCGCCGCTGCCTGTCACGCCATGCGTGAAGCAGTTGACATGCTCTGAGCGGCCAAAGGATTTGCCATGAATATTTCCCGACACCCCGAACTGCTGGACCGGCTGGCCGCCGCTTACGCCCTGGGCACGCTGCGGGGCGCGGCACGCCGCCGCTTCGAGCAACTGGCCCGTGACCAGGCCCCGGTGCGCGCCGCCGCCCTGCTGTGGCAGGGCCGCTGGTCGGCCCTGTCCGAAATGCAGGCGCCCGTACGCCCTGACGATGCGGTCTGGGTCCGTATCGACAACCTGCTGCAGGCCGAAAAGGCCCGCGCCACCCAGGCGCACCGGCGGCGCGCCGACGATGCGCCTGGCATGGCCCGGCGCACGGAATCCGCCGTGGGCCGCGCCCTGGCCTGGTGGCGCGGCGCCGCCGTGCTGGGCGCCTGCGCCACCGTGGCGGCCGTGGCCGTGGGGCTGTGGTCGCACCAGGACCTGCGCCAAAGCGGCGAGCGCCAGCTGGCCGTGCTGAACAACCAGCTGCAGGCCACCCAGGCTGCGCTGCAGGCCGCGCCCCAGATCCAGTACGTGGCCGTGCTGGCCGACGACAAGGCCGATGCCTCCATGCTCGTGACCTTCGACCCCGGCAAGAACACCCTGGTGCTGCAGCGCGTGGGCGACTTCCATGAGGCCTCCGACAAATCACTGCAGCTGTGGGCCCTGCCGCCCCAGGGCGGCCCGCAATCGCTGGGCGTGCTGGGACGCGACAAGCTGGTCAAGCTGACCGCCGCGGCCGCCGAGGTCCAGGGCGTGCCTGCCCTGGCCATCAGCCTGGAGCCCAAGGGCGGCGTGCCCAGCCAGACCGGGCCCACGGGGCCGGTGCTGTTCAAGGGTGCGCTGATCCGGCGCGACCTGTAGCGCGCCGCGCAGGCCCGCTCGCCATTGGCGACGGCCGTGCTGCTGCACAACGCAGCCTGCTTGCTCTGGCCAGAGCAGGGCGCGCGTGCAGCGCTGGCTGGCCGGCCTCTGTTTCGCTGCCGGGCGCGGCAGCCTTCTCCAAGCGCGTGCGCCTGGTGCCCGACCGGCGGCTATGCTGGCCGGCACTCAGTCGCCCGCGCCTTGCCGGCGGTGCCTTCCCTTTTTTGCCGACATGCTTTCTTCCCT
Source organism: Delftia acidovorans NBRC 14950 (assembly GCF_001598795.1). Taxonomy (GTDB): domain Bacteria; phylum Pseudomonadota; class Gammaproteobacteria; order Burkholderiales; family Burkholderiaceae_C; genus Comamonas; species Comamonas acidovorans. The sequence continues at coordinate 275,468 of NZ_BCZP01000001.1, forward strand.
CCAAGACCTGACCTGGCTGTGGGTGCCCGTGGTGCTGTTCGCCGCAGCCGCCCAGACCGTGCGCAACACGGCCCAGCGCTCGCTGACCGCCGAGCTCGGCACCCTGCCGGCCACCCTGGTGCGCTTTCTCTACGGCCTTCCGTTTGCCGGCATCTACCTGCTGGCGCTGTACCTGGGAGGCGATGGCGCCTGGACGCTGCCCCGGTTCTCATGGGCCTACCTGGGCTGGATCGCGCTGGGGGCCTTCTTCCAGGTCGCGGCCACGGCGGCGCTGCTGCTGGCCATGAAGGAGCGCAACTTCGCCGTGGCCGTCACCCTGTCCAAGACCGAGGTGCTGCAGGTGGCCCTGTTCGCCGGCATCTTCCTGCACGAGATGCCCACGTTCGTGGCCCTGTTGGCCATGGGGCTGGCCACCTTTGGCGTGCTCATCCTGTCGCTGCCGCCGCGCGGCCAGATGCTGTCGCTGTCGGCTTGGGCCAGCCGCTCGGCACTCTACGGCCTGGCCTGCGGTGCCTGCTTTGCCATTGCCACCGTGGGTTATCGGGGCGGCGCCGTGGAACTGGCGCGCCTGGGCGAGATATCTCCCTGGCTGTCAGGCGCCTGGGGCGTGCTGATCGCCCAGCTCATGCAGACCCTGGGCCTGGGCGCCTGGATCGCGCGCACCCACGCGCAGGGCCTGCGCCCCATCTTCCGTGCCTGGCGCGTCTCGCTGCTGGCCGGCGGCATGGGCGCGGCCGCCTCGCTGGCCTGGTTCACCGCCTACGCCATGCAGGGCGCGGCACCCGTGCGCACGCTGGGCATGGTCGAGGTGGTGTTCAGCTACATCGTCTCGCGCCGCGTGCTCAGCGAAAGCCTGAGCCGCCAGGAAATGATCGGCATGGCTCTGATGGTGCTGGGACTGGTGCTGATCTGCCTGCAGGGATGAATGGTCCGGGGCCTGTGTGAACAAGCCCTGTGGGCTGTATGAATGCACAGTTGCCGCAATAATGGCGGCGTGCCTGAAACGACACCCACGACACCCACAAGCCCTGCCGATGCTGCGCCCCCGCGCCGCATCGCCCACCTGGACATGGACGCCTTCTATGCCTCGGTGGAGCTGCTGCGCTATCCGCAGCTCAAGGGGCTGCCCGTGGTCATCGGCGGCGGACGCCGCGCGCACGACGAGGCGCTGGATGCGCGCTACGCCGGGCGGCTGCACGAGATTCCGGTGGACGAGTTCTCGCGCCTCAAGGACTACGTGGGCCGGGGCGTGATCACCACGGCCACCTACCCGGCGCGCCAGTTCGGCGTGGGCTCGGCCATGGGCATGATGAAGGCCGCGCGCCTGTGCCCGCAGGCCATCCTGCTGCCCGTGGACTTTGCCGAGGTGCGGCGCTTCTCGCGCATGTTCAAGGACATCATCGTCTCCATCGCCCCGCTGATGGAGGACCGCGGCGTGGACGAGGTCTACATCGACTTCACCGATGTGCCCGGTGGCCAGCGCGAAGGCGGGCGCGTGCTGGCGCGGCTGATCCAGAAAACCATCACCGACGCCACGGGCCTGACCTGCTCCATCGGCGTGGCGCCCAACAAGCTGCTGGCCAAGATGGCCAGCGAATTCAACAAGCCCAACGGCATCTCCATCGTCCAGCCCGACGATCTGCAGGCCGTGATCTGGCCGCTGGCCTGCCGCAAGATCAACGGCATAGGCCCCAAGGCCGACGCCAAGCTGCAATCGCTGGGCATACAGACCATTGGCGAGCTGGCCACGCAAAGCCTGCCCCAGCTCGTGCAGTGGTTCGGCCGCGCCTACGGCAACTGGCTGCATGGCGTGTCCTGGGGGCGTGACGAGCGGCCCGTGGTGACGCACAGCGAGCCCGTCTCCATGAGCCGCGAAACCACCTTCGAGCGCGACCTGCACGCCGTGCGCGACCGGGCCGAACTGAGCGCCATCTTCACCGACCTGTGCGAACGCCTGGCCCAGGACCTGCAGCGCAAGGGCTACATGGGCCGCACCGTCGGCATCAAGCTGCGCTACGACGACTTCAAGACCGCCACGCGCGACCACACGCTGGAACTGCCCATGGCCGATGCCGCCACCCTGCGCCGCGCCGCAGGCCAATGCCTCAAGCGCGTGCCCCTGGCCAAGCGGCTGCGCCTGCTGGGCGTGCGCGTGGGCAACCTCGTTCGCACGGCCGACTGGAACGCCACCGCCCACGACCCGCTGGCGCGCGAGCAACTGCTCAGGGGCCCGGCCCAGCCCGCGCCGGACAGCGATCCCTTTACACCTCAACTGTTCTGAATCATCACCACAAATCTGGCGCACACGCTGTAAGACCATGCACCAGTTCCGAGCATGAGACTGCGGTTGCCGTGCTGTGAGATGATTTGGAAATGTGAATTTGTGTTTCCGTTTGATGGATTCCGGTGGCTTCAGAGCGTTTTGCCATGCCATTTCACAAGAACAAGAGACATCCCAAAGGAGTGGTACCCATGCGCGTGAATTTGCCCGTCAGCCAGCTCAACTACGACTTTCCGGGCGATGAGCTGCTGGTATCCGTCACCAACACCAAGGGCGAGATCACCCATTGCAACCCTGCCTTCGTGCGGGTCAGCGGCTATACCTACGAGGAGTTGATCGACCAGCCGCACAACCTGATCCGCCACCCGGACATGCCGGCCGCCGCCTTCAAGGACATGTGGCGCACCATCGCCCACGGCTACCCGTGGACCGCCCTGGTCAAGAACCGGCGCAAGAACGGCGACCACTACTGGGTGCGCGCCAACGTCACGCCCATCATGGAAGGCGGCCGGCCACGCGGCTACCTGTCGGTGCGAACCAAGCCCCGGCCGGACGAGATCGAGGCCGCCGAAGCCCTCTATGCCCGCATGCGCGCCGAAGCCGATGCCGGCCAGGAAACCCTGCGACTGCGCGGCGGTGAACTGCGCCGCCTGGGCCTGACAGGCCTGTGGGACCGCCGCAGCGACCTGGGCCTGACAGCCCGCATGGCGCTGATGCTGGGCGGCGTGGGCCTGGCCGCCATGCTGCCCGACCTGCTGGGCTGGCAGGGCGCCGCAGCCTGGGGCACGCGCCTGGCCGCCTTGCTGGCGGGCGGCAGCTTTGTGCTGTGGCGCTTCCAGCAGCGCTGCGTGGCGGGCCTGGAGCAGGCCAGCGGCTTTGCCGCTGACATTGCCAGCTGCCAGCTGGGCACCAACATGCAGCACGACTACAGCGGCCCCATGGGCGCCCTGATGCAGCGGCTGCAGCAAATCCAGATCAACCTGCGCGCCGTGGTCGGCGACGTGCGCACCGAAATGCGCGGCTTTGCCACCACCGCCCACGAGATCGCCCAGGGCAGCTTCGACCTCGCGCAGCGCACAGAATCCCAGGCCACCAGCCTTCAGCAGACGGCGGCCTCGATGGAAGAGATATCAGGCACCGTCGCGCAGACCGCCGACACGGCCCAGCTCATGGCCCATGAAAGCGACCAGAGCCGCCAGGTCGCGGGCAAGAGCGGCGCCGCCATCCAGGAAGTGGGCTCTGCCATGGAGCACATCCGCGGCTCCTCGCGCCGCATGGGCGAGATCATCGGCGTCATCGAAAGCATTGCCTTCCAGACCAACCTGCTGGCCCTGAATGCCGCCGTCGAAGCGGCACGCGCAGGCGAGCAGGGCCGCGGCTTTGCCGTCGTGGCGGGCGAAGTGCGCGCCCTGGCCCAGCGCAGCGCCTCCGCCGCCAAGGAAATCAGCGGCCTCATCAACCGCACCGTGGACGGCATCAACGACGGCAACGCCCGCATGGACGCCGCAGGCCGCACCATCGACGGCATGGTCGACGCCGTGGGCCGCGTCAGCGACCTGGTCCACCAGATCAGCATCGCCACGCGCGAACAATCCGTAGGCATCGCCCAGGTCAACGACGCCGTGGCCCAGCTCGACTCCGTCACCCAGCAAAACGCCGCCCTGGTCGAGCAATCGGCCGGCGCGGCAGGCTCGCTGCGTGCCAGCGCCCAATCGCTGGAGCGGTCGCTGGAGGTGTTTACGTTGCGGTGAGGGGAAGGGCCGGCCGCCTCTTTTACTGCCGCGCCGAGCGCACGTTGGCCGGCAAGGAGCCAGGATGGCTGGTGCGGAACGGGTTGATGTCCAGGCCGCCACGGCGCGTGTAGCGTGCGTAGACCGAGAGCTTGAGGGGGCGGCAGCGGGTCCAGATGTCCATGAAGATGCGTTCCACGCATTGCTCATGGAATTCGTTGTGGTTGCGGAAGCTCACCAGGTATTGCAGCAGGCCTTCCTGGTCGATCTGCGCGCCGCTGTAGCGGATCTGCACGCTGCCCCAGTCGGGCTGGCCCGTGACCAGGCAGTTGCTCTTGAGCAGGTGGCTGACCAGGGTCTCGGTGACGGGGCCTTCTTCATGGTTGGCGCGCAGCAGCTCGGGGGCGGGCTGGTATTGCGTGCACTCCACATCCAGGCGGTCCAGCAGCAGGCCGTCGAGCTCCTGCACCATTTCCTGGTCGAAGCGGTCCAGGCCGATGATCTTCACGCCGATGCTGCCCTTTTGCTCGCTGCCGCGCCACAGCGCTTCGGCCAGGTCGGTGCGCAGGCGTGCCTGGACTTCGGCCGCGTCGGTCAGGCGGGTGTTGTTGAAGCTGTTGAGGTAGAGCTTGAAGGACTTGCTTTCGATGAGATTGGGGGTCTCGCAGGGAATCGTGAAATGCACGAGCGCCACCTGCGGCTTGCCGCGCAGGTTGAGCCAGGACAGCTCGAAGGCCGTCCACAGGTCGGCGCCGAAGAAGGGCATCTGGCTGCCCTGAATGCCGATTTCTTCGCGCTTGGGCGCGCGGGGCAGGGGGAACAGCAGCGAGGGGGCGTACTGGTCGATGTAGGCAGAGCTTTTGCCCAGCTGGGATTGTTCGGGAGTGTTCATGGAAAAAGGGCCGGCGGTGCCGGCGCTGGTCAGGCCTGGACGGTCCGCGCGGAGCGCGTGGACCCAGGCTTTGAAGCTAACTGAATTTCCATGCCCGCAGGCATGGGCGGCCATATAAGGTCAATAAGGGTCGGTGCGCCCGGGTTCGCTGGCTATTCAGTGGAATTCGCGCTCGCGCAGCCATTTGGTGGCGATCCATTTTTCGCCGGCCAGCACGGGCGCGCCGCCGTGCAGGGTACGCGTGGAGGGGTCGGGGCGCCCATAGCTGAAGAAGACGGCGTTGCCCCGGCGCGGCACGACTTGCAGCGGCACTTCGGGAAAGATGGTGGCGCCGCCGCGCTCGGGCTCGTTCAGGTAGATGACCAGGGTGCCCACGCGCTGGCCGCCGCGCTTGAGGATGGTGGGCGTGCCGGGTTCGCCGGGCGCGAAGTAGTCGTGGTGGGGCTTGTATTCGGCGCCCGGGCCGTAGTGCAGCACCTGCAGGCCTTCGCCATGGTCCAGCGGCCAGCGCAACAGGCGGGCGATGCGTTCTTCCAGCTGGCTGACGATGCCGGTTTCCCCGCGCTGGAAGAACATGCCGTTGCTGGTTCGGTCGTCATTGATCTCTTCGCCGCCGCTTTGCGTGGCCACGGTGAGCGAGCGCGCCATGCACGGGCGTGCGGCAGCGATGATGGCTTCGCACTCCTCATGCGAGAGCAGGTTGCCGAAGACCACGATGCGCGGGTTGCGCATGCTGACCAGCACCTGGACCTGGCGGTCGCCGACATCGATGCTGCTGGGGTCCTGGGCAAGGTCCGGTTCGGGCAGGCTCGAGGCCGAGACGACGACGGCCGGTGGCGACACCTCGCCCTGTTCGGGCAGGTCCAGCGCCCGCCTTGCCAGTTCTTCGCTCCAGCCCACGTCGCGCATGGAGCGCAGCAGGGCCGCAGGCCCTATGCCGGATGCGCGCTGGTCGCGCACCCATTGCATGAGTTCAGGCGTGAGACCGACGGGCAGGTCCTGCGCGGTGGTCTGGGAATCTGGTGAGGATTTGAGGCTCATGGCGTGCAGTGCGGCCCTTGCCGCAGTGAATGGACTCCAAAGGCATCGAGGCCGGGGCCGGCCGGTGGGGCCGGCGAGGCTCAGTCAGCGGTCTTGCGGCGGAACACCAGGCGCGCAGGCGTCGAGGAAGCTGGCGCCAGCGCGTAGCCCTCCAGATCGAAGGCTTCGAGTTCAGCCGCGCTGCGAGCACGTCGTTGTATGGCAAATCGTGCCATCAGCCCGCGCGCACGTTTGGCATGAAAGCTGATGATCTTGTAGGCGCCGTTCTTGTAATCCTCGAATGCGCATTCCACCACCGGGGGCTTGAGGTGCTTCAAGTCTACCGATTTGAAGTATTCCTGCGAAGCCAGGTTGACGATGACGCGCTCGCCCGCCGGCTGCTTGGCCGCGCGCTGGTTCAGGTGCTCGGCAATGCGGCTGCCCCAGAACTGGTAGAGGTTGCTGCCATGCGCGGTTTCCAGCCGCGTGCCCATTTCCAGGCGGTAGGGCTGCATGCGGTCCAGCGGGCGCAGCACGCCGTACAGGCCGCTGAGGATGGCCAGGTGCTGCTGGGCCCAGTCCAGGTCCTCGGCATCCAGGCTGCGTGCCTGCAGGCCCTCGTAGACATCGCCGTTGAAGGCGAGCAGCGCCTGCCGGGCGTTGGTGGCCGTGAAGCGTGGGCTGAAGGCCTCGTAGCGCGCCACGTTGAGCGCGGCCAGCTTGTCGCTGATACCCATCAGTTCCGATAGTTGCTGGGGCGACTGGCGGCGCAGCACTTCGATCAGCTCCAGCGGCTGCTCGGAGAAGACGGGCAGCGTGTGCGGCAGTTTCGGGGGCAGTGGGGTGTCGTAGTCCAGCGATTTGGCGGGGGAGAGCAGCAACAGCATGGCGGGACGGAAGCTCCTGGAAAGAGGTGGACGGAAGGCGTGGGGAGACGTATGAGGTGAGGGCGGAGGCGGAAACAAACAGGGGCCGCGAGGGCCCCTGTGTTGTCACTGTCTGTGGTCAGACCTGGGCCGCGCCCTGTGGCTGCGGCTGCTGCTCGAACGGCAGTTGCAGCTCGCTGAGGTCCTTGCGTGTTTCCACGAGGATCAGCGGGCCGTCATCCAGAGCGATCACGGGCGGGCGCTCGCGCACGACGCGCTCGGGCTGCGGTTCGGCGGCGATGGCTGCCTGGGCTGCCGCCACCTTGTCGGCATCGGAGCCCACCCATTGCAGACCCGAAGCGGCGGCCAGCGCCTGCAGCTCGGACATGGGCAACTGGTAGGCCTGGACCTTGGGCAGGCCGCGTTCGGCGGTTGCTTCAACGGCCTTGGCTGCTGCGGGCGCGACTGCCACTGCGGCAGGAGCGGCCACGGGTGCAGGTGCTGCCACGGGTGCCACCACGGGGGCGGGTGCGACCGGCGCGGGGGTCACCGCAGCCACGGGCACGGGAGCGGCAACCTGCTGCTCGGGCACGGGGGCCGCGACGGGTTGCTGCACCGCTTGGGCTGCTGCAGCTGCTGCGGGCTGCGCAGGCACTTGCGCTTCGGCCATGGCTTCAGGAGCCTGGGCTTCGGCGGCAGGGCTGGCTGCGTTGAAGTAGCTGCGGCGGGCAGGCTGGTCCTGCTCGGGAGCGGCGGCTTCGAAGGATTGGACGGCTTCGCCCTCCGCTTCGCGCGGTGCGCGCTCTGCACGGTCACCGCGATCGCCACGCTCGCGGCGGTCACGGCCATAGCGGTCGCGCGAACGGCGCTGGCGCGGCTGCTCTTCGCCGGAGGCGGGGGCAGCGTTGTCCAGGGACGGGTCCTGTTGCTGGGCCTGGTTGTCCAGGTTCTCTTCGGTCTCGGGAGCGACTTCGAACTGGCGGGGCTGGCGCTCGCTGCGTTCGGCGCGTTCACCACGTTCACCGCGCTCGCCACGTTCGCGGCGACCTTCACCGCGCTCCTGGCGCTCGCCACGCGGGGCGCGCTCGGGACGCTGCTCGATGGTGCTGCCATCTGCAGCGACAGCGGCCACGCCGTTCACGGCTTCCAGCGGCTGGCGGTTTTCACCGTCACGGCTGCGTTCACCACGGCCACGGCGTTCGCCGCGGTCGGCGCGCTCACCGCGCTCGCCACGATCCGGGCGCTCTCCACGCTCCGGGCGTTCACCGCGTTCAGTGCGCTCACCACGCTCGGCATTGCGGCGGTTGCGATCACCGTTGCCGGCCTGGCGTTCGGCATTGGGGGCGCCAGCGCGCTCGCCATTGCGCTCCGAGCGCTCGCCACGCTCACCATTGCGTTCGTTGCGGCGGCCACGGTTGTCGTTGCGGCCATCACGGCGTGCTTCGCGAGCGGGGGCTTCGGCGGCCGGAGCGGGCGCTGCGACCGGTGCAGGTGCCGCGCTAAAGCCGAACAGGCTCTTGAGCCAGGCAAAGAAGCCTTGCTCGCGTACCACGACGGGGGCGACGGCCGGTGCGGGCGCTGCAGCGGTTGCCGCAGGCTTGGCATCGCGCTGCTGGCCGTTGGCCGGGCGGTTGCGGCTGCCTTCGGGACGGGGCTCGGCGATGGGGGCCGGCATGTCGGGCAGCACGCCCTTGATCATGGGCGTCTGCTTGTTGGTGGGCTCCTGCGAGCGGCGCGTCACCGTGGTTTCCGCGTCCAGCTCCTCGGCCAGCTTGTAGCTGGCTTCCATGCTTTCCAGACGCACGTCGTCGTGCTTGAGGCGCTCGAGCTTGTAGTGCGGCGTGTCCATGGACTTGTTGGGAACCATGATCACGTTGACGCGCTGCTTGAGTTCGATCTTGGTGATCTCGCCGCGCTTTTCGTTGAGCAGGAAGCTGGCCACTTCCACGGGCACCTGGCAGTGCACGGCGGCCGTGTTGTCCTTCATGGACTCTTCCTGGATGATGCGCAGGATCTGCAGCGCCGAGCTTTCCGTGTCACGCACGTGGCCGGAGCCACCGCAGCGCGGGCAGTTGATGTGCGCGCCTTCGGACAGGGCGGGCTTGAGGCGCTGGCGGCTCATCTCCATGAGGCCGAACTTGCTGATGGTGCCGAACTGCACGCGGGCACGGTCCTGGCGCAGCGCGTCGCGCAGGCGGTTCTCGACCTCGCGGCGGTTCTTGCTCTCCTCCATGTCGATGAAGTCGATGACGATCAGGCCGCCCAGGTCACGCAGGCGCATCTGGCGCGCGACTTCGTCGGCGGCTTCCAGGTTGGTGCGTGTGGCGGTTTCCTCGATGTCGCCGCCCTTGATGGCGCGGGCCGAGTTCACGTCGATGGAGACCAGCGCTTCGGTGTGGTCGATGACGATGGCGCCGCCCGAGGGCAGGGTCACGGTGCGCGCGTAGGCCGATTCGATCTGATGCTCGATCTGGAAGCGGCTGAACAGCGGGGCGTCGTCACGGTAGCGTTTGACGCGCGCGGCATGCTCGGGCATGACGTGCTGCATGAACTGCTGCGCCTGCTCGTAGATGTCGTCGGTGTCGATGAGGATGTCGCCGATGTCGCCATTGAAGTAGTCGCGGATGGCGCGGATCACCAGGCTCGATTCCTGGTAGATCAGGAAGGCGCCCTTGGCCGACTTGGCGGCGCCATCGATGGCGTTCCACAGCTTGAGCAGGTAGTTCAGGTCCCACTGCAGCTCGGGCGCAGTGCGGCCGATGCCGGCGGTGCGCGCAATGATGGACATGCCCTTGGGGTACTCAAGCTGGTCCATCGCCTCCTTGAGTTCGGCACGGTCCTCGCCCTCGATGCGGCGCGAGACGCCACCGCCGCGGGGGTTGTTGGGCATCAGCACCACGTAGCGGCCAGCCAGCGAGATGAAGGTGGTCAGGGCCGCGCCCTTGTTGCCGCGCTCTTCCTTCTCGACCTGGACGATCAGTTCCTGGCCTTCGCGGATGACTTCGTTGATGCGGGCCTGGCTGGGGGAGACGCCTTCGGCGAAATACTGCTTGGAGATTTCCTTGAAGGGCAGGAAGCCGTGGCGGTCCTCGCCGTAATCGACGAAGCAGGCCTCGAGGCTGGGCTCCACGCGCGTGACCACAGCCTTGTAGATGTTGCCCTTGCGCTGCTCGCGCCCTTCGATTTCGATTTCGTAGTCGAGCAGCTTCTGGCCATCGACGATGGCAAGGCGACGTTCTTCCGACTGCGTGGCGTTGATGAGCATCCGTTTCATGATGCGTTTCCTTTATTCGTTTTCTCTGGGGCGCGCCGGAGTGCAGCCTCTGCTGCCAGACCGTCACGCCTTTGACTTGTAATCAAAGACAGGCTCGCGAGGGAGCCGAGATGCCGGACTGACGCGTCGAAACGAAAGGAATCGCCGGATGCCTTGATGCTTGAGACCTGGCTCAAGTCAGCAATGGGGGCAAGGGCAGGGGGACGAGAGCGATGAGAGAGGCACGCCGTCCAGCTTCAAGCGAAGCTGCTGCACGTGCGGGGCAGGCGGGAGGCTTGGGGGCGGCAATGATCCTGGGCGCAGGCGTTTTCCTGCTCCACAGCGTGACCATCCATGCCCAAAAGATCCACATGCTCGCTTTTGATCCGCTGGCAGCGGTGGACGCCGGGTCCGACCCCTTCTGCCAGCTTGAGATTCCGTATCAGTGTTTCAATTCGTCAGCCACAACCGATGCAACGACGAACTTCGCAGGCCATCTTTTCCTGCTGTTTCGCGTGCATGACACCGGATGGCATCGACCTGCCTGTGCGGGGAAATGGTTGTTTGGACTAAACTCCATGAGAATCAACCACTTATAAATAGTTCGGCACAGGTGAAACACATTATAGAGGGCAAACCGGCAGACGACCGTTCCCTGAACGCAGCCACTGCCGCAGTGCGGCTGATCGAAGTCGATGACGATTCGGCCGGGCAGCGGTTGGACAACTTTCTCATACGCCATCTCAAGGGCGTTCCCAAGACCCATGTCTATCGCATCATCCGCAGTGGAGAAGTGCGCATCAACAAAGGGCGCGTCAGTGCGGAAACCCGCGTTTCGACCGGTGATATCGTCCGCATACCGCCCGTGCGCATTTCAGAAAAAGTCGCCGAAAAGGCCGAGCGGCCAGCGCCAGCCAGGGATTTCCCCAGTCTGCTGGAAGACGAGCACCTGATCGCCATCGACAAGCCCGCCGGTGTGGCTGTGCATGGCGGCTCGGGTGTGAGTTTTGGTGTCATCGAGCAACTGCGCCAGGCGCGGCCGCAAAGCCGCTTTCTGGAGCTGGTGCATCGGCTCGACCGCGAGACATCCGGCATCTTGCTGGTGGCCAAGAAGCGCTCGGCGCTGACGCATCTGCAGGACCAGTTCCGCGAGCGCGAAACCGGCAAGACCTACCTGGCCCTGGTCCAGGGCACCTGGCCGGCCAACCACAAGGTGATTGATCTGCCGCTGCACAAATACCTGCAGGCCGACGGCGAACGCCGCGTGCGGGTGACCACGGCCGATGATCCTGACGGCATGCGTTCCGTCACGCTGGTGCGCGTTCGCAGCACGCTGGCGCCTCAGCCCCTGCTGGGACTGCCGGCCATGAGCCTGCTGGAGGTGACCATCAAGACCGGGCGCACGCACCAGATCCGCGTGCACCTGTCCAGCCAGGGGCACCCGATTGCGGGCGATGACAAATATGGCGACTTCGACCTGAACCGACGCCTGCAGAAGCAGGGGCTCAAACGCATGTTCCTGCACGCATGGCGGCTACAGTTCACCCACCCGGCCAGTGGCGAGCGGGTGGAGCTGCGCGCCGAGCTTCCCGAAGAACTGGCCCGTTTCGCCGGCTGACGCTGGCTCTGACTCCTTGTAGATATGACAAATCCTGGTTCTTCCGAGATGCACCGTGCGCGCCGCTTCGATCTCATTGCCTTCGACTGGGATGGGACGCTGTCGGATTCCACCGCGGTGATCGTCAAGTGCATTCAGGCGGCCGTGGCCGATGTGGGGGGCACGCCTCCCAGCGATGAGGCGGCGTCCTATGTGATCGGCATGGCGCTGATGCCCGCATTGGCGCGTGCAGCTCCCGATGTGCCGCCCGAAAAATACCCCGAGCTGGGCAACCGCTATCGCCACCATTTCATCAAGCACCAGGACGACATCAGCCTGTTCGCCGGCGTGCTGCCCATGCTGGCGGCGCTGCGCGAGCGAGGGCACCTGCTGGCCGTGGCCACGGGCAAGAGCCGCCGTGGTCTGAACGATGCGCTGCAGGACCCGCAGCTGCGCGGCATGTTCGACAGCTCGCGCACGGCGGACGAGACCGCCGGCAAGCCGAATCCGCTGATGCTGCAGGAGCTGATGGCCGAATTTGGTGCGGACCCTTCGCGGGTGCTGATGATCGGCGACACCACGCACGACCTGGAACTGGCCCGCAATGCAGGCTGTGCCAGCGTGGGCGTGGGCTATGGCGCGCATCCCACCGACGGCTTTGGCGTGCTGAAGCCGTTGCATGTGGCGCAGAGTGTTGCGGATTTGCATCAGTGGCTGTTGGCCCATGGCTGAGTCGTCATGCCCGCGTCAGCGCGTTGATTCATGCTCGTGAGGTGTGCCGTTGACCGTTGAACGCATCGTTCTGTGCGCCAGCGATGCCCTGCAGGAAGGGGCGAATGCCGTGCCTTTCGACGTGGTCTACGCGGGTCATGCCTGCCGCGCATTCGCCATCCGCTTCGAGGGACAGGTGCATGCCTATCTGAATCGCTGCACCCATGTGGCCATGGAGATGGACTACCAGCCGGACCGCTTTTTCGATGACACCGGACGCTGGCTGCTGTGCGCCACCCATGGAGCGGCCTACGCGCCCGACAGCGGCGCCTGCGCTGGCGGGCCCTGCCGTGGCGGCCTTGTGAAAATCTCCCTGAGCGAAAGCGCGGGGGTGGTGCACTGGCATACTGCCGATAACCTGAAACCCGTCGAGTTCTGACATGACTTCCCCCATACCTCCGGAAAATCCTGGCTCCGCATCGCACCCATCCCCGGGTGCGGACCTGTGGGCCCGGGCCACGCCCGCCACGGCGGCTGCCGATGCGCGCACGGCGGCATCAAGCGGCTGGGAGCGGGAGGTGCTGGAAAAGCTGGTCTTCGCCACCATCAACGAGCAGCGTGCCTCGCGCCGCTGGCGCCTGTTTGGCCGCCTGCTGTGGACGGCGCTCATCCTCGTGGTGCTGTGGGTGCTGTTTGCCAAGGACACGGCGACCACGACCAGTTCCTCCCCGCACACGGCCGTGGTCGAGGTCAAGGGCGAGATCGCCGCAGGTGCCGACGCCAGTGCGGAATTCGTGGTGGCCGCCATGCGCAGTGCGTTCGAGGATTCGGGCTCGCGCGCCGTGGTGCTGCTGATCAACTCGCCGGGCGGCAGCCCTGTGCAGGCCGGCATCATCAATGACGAAATCGTGCGGCTCAAGGGCAAGTACGACAAGCCCCTGTATGCCGTGGTGGAAGAAACCTGCGCTTCGGCCGCCTACTACATTGCCGCCGCCGCCGATGAGATCTTTGTGGACAAGGCCAGCATCGTGGGCAGCATCGGCGTGCTCATGGATGGCTTTGGCTTCACCGGCGCCATGGAAAAGCTCGGCGTGGAACGCCGTCTGCTGACGGCTGGCGAGAACAAGGGTTTCCTGGACCCGTTCAGCCCCATGTCCGAAGGGCAGCGCGAACATGCCCACAAGATGCTGGGCCAGATCCACTCGCAGTTCATCAACGTGGTCAAGGCTGGCCGTGGTGATCGCCTGCATGAGACGCCCGAGACGTTCAGCGGCCTGTTCTGGACCGGCCAGCAGGCGGTGGAGATGGGCCTGGCCGACAAGCTGGGCAGTCTTGACTATGTGGCCCGTGAAGTGGTCAAGGCGGAAGAGGTGGTGGATTACACGCGCCGCGACAACGTGGCCGAGCGCCTGGCCAAGCGTTTCGGCGCGGCCTTTGGAGGCGGTGCGGTGCAGGCACTGCGTTCCAGCCTCCCGGCTCTGCGCTGATTCTTGCGGGATTTCCCGCTCGGTCTGCCAAGACGAAAAAGCCCGCCTTCTTGTCGAAGGCGGGCTTTTTCGCTGGTGGGCGGCTTCAGCGGCCGATGGAGAACACCACCGGCGTGCGGTTGTCCGGCGCTTCCTTGTGCTGGCGCCATTCGCGTACCAGTCGGCTTTCGATGCGGACGCTCTCCAGTGTCAGGCCGCAGGCCAACGCCAAACGGGTATGGGGTTGCAGCGTCTGCAGCAGGGCTTGCCAAAGCGCGGCGTTGCGGTAGGGCGTCTCGATGAACTGCTGGGTCTGGCCTTGGCGCAATGCCAGGGCTTCAAGCTCCTTGATGCGCTGTACCCGTCCGCCGGCATCCTGGGGCAGGTAGCCCACAAAGGCATAGTTCTGTCCGTTGAGCCCGCTGGCGGCCAGCGCCAGCAGCAGCGATACGGGTCCGATCAGCGGCACGACACGTATGCCCAAATCGTGCGCGGCGCGCACGATGGAGCTGCCGGGGTCGGCCACGGCGGGCATTCCGGCCTCGCTGACCAGTCCCATGTCGTGTCCGGCCAGCAAGGGGGCGAGCAGTGGCTTGGCGTCAAAGACGGCGGCACCCTTGTCGCCATGGTCCCCCTTCTTGTGGGCCTCGCGCGGCAGCTCGGTGATCTGCTGGGTCTGCAAGGGCTGGGCCAGTGCATGCAGCGCGTCGATGCGCTTGAGATAGGCGCGTGTGCTCTTGGCGTTTTCGCAGATCCAGTGGGTCAGCCGCGCAGCGGTGCGCAGTGTCCCATCGGGCAGGACCTGCGTCAGCGGCGTTTGCTCATCGCAGCCGAAGTCCAGCGGCGCGGGCACCAGGTAAAGCGTTCCTGTCAGGGGCTTGGTGATGGCATCACTCATGGCAGCACGGCTCCTGCGGCGCGCAGCAACTGGCATGTGCGGATCAGCGGAAGGCCGATCAGTGCCGTGGGGTCGTCGCTGACGATGGCGTCGAGCAGGGCAATGCCCAGGCCCTCGCTCTTGGCGCTGCCTGCGCAGTCATAAGGCTGCTCGGCGCGCAGGTAGCGCTCGATTTCCGCATCGTTGAGATCGCGAAAGCGCACCTGAACCGTCACCACGTCGGTCTCGGAAAAGCCGGTTTCCTGGCAGACCACGCTCACGGCAGTGTGGAAATTCATCTGGTGCCCGCTCATCTGGCGCAACTGTTCGGTGGCGCGTTCATGGTTGCCGGGCTTGGACAGCGACAGGCCATCGAGCTCGGGCACCTGGTCGGAGCCGATGACAACGGCGCCGGGGTGCAGCGCAGCCACGGCCTGTGCCTTGGCCAGGGCCAGGCGCAGGGAAAGGGCGTGCGGTGTCTCTCCGGCCAGAGGTGTTTCATCGACTTCCGGGGAGACGGTCTGGAATGGCAGCCGCAGCCGCTCCAGGAGTTCGCGGCGGTAGCGTGAGGTGGAGCCAAGGATCAGGGGACGCGCCAGGCCGGGAGCCTGGGCTAAGGCGGGGTGGGGAGCTTGCATGCCCGGATTCTCTTACACTGCCCGCATGAGCAAGGAATTTTCTGCGGCCCGCCTCGATGTTCGCGCTTTCGCGCAATCGCAGGGCCATCTTCAGGACCAGACAACACTGTCAGTCTTCCCTCGTCTGGCCCAGGATGCGCAGCCGGATGCCGGTGACACGCACGGCCAGGTGCACTGGCAGGCGGACGGCGAGCTGGTCGAGCAGACCGGCGGCCCCGGTCAGGTGTGGCTGCATCTGCAGGCCGATGCCGTCGTGCCCATGGTGTGCCAGCGCTGCCTGGCCCTGGCGCCCATCACCCTGCAGGTTGATCGGTCTTTTCGCTTTGTTGCGGATGAAGCCACAGCCGAGTCCGAGGACGATGAAAGCGATGAGGACCTGCTGGTGCTCAGCCGCGAGTTCAATCTGCTCGAACTCATAGAGGACGAGTTGCTCATGGAGCTGCCCGTGGTGCCGCGTCACGATGTCTGCCCCGAGTCTGTGAGCTTGCAGTCCAGCGACGCGGACTTCGAGCAGGCCATCGAGGACAAGCCCAATCCGTTCGCCGTCCTTCGCGGCCTGGATGTGGGCAAATCCGCAGACTGATCGAGATGCCCGGAAAAAAGGTCGAGGCCGGGAAAAGCGATTGCGCTATAATCAAGGGCTTCGCGCGAAACCCCCTCGTGTCTTTAATGGGCTGATCGCGTTTTTTACCAACCCTTTTCAGATACACAGGAGCCATCATGGCTGTTCAGCAGAACAAGAAGTCCCCCTCCAAGCGCGGTATGCACCGTTCGCACAATGCACTGAATGTGCCTGGCATCGCCGTGGAACCCACCACGGGTGAAACCCACCTGCGTCACCACATCAGCCCCAACGGCGTGTACCGCGGCCGTCAAGTGCTGAAGAACAAGTCCGAAGCCTGACCTTCGACCGTTCCCGCAGAGCCCGCGGCTACAGTTTTCGTAGCGCGGGCTTTTGTTTTTTCTGATGGCCGTTCCTATCTTTCCAGGCCTTGCAACAGGCTTGCCAGTCGCTCATGATCACTTTGGCCGTTGACTGCATGGGGGGTGATCACGGCCCCCGCGTCACGCTCGCGGCGTGCCGCCAGTTCCTCGATTCCCATTCCGACGCCCGGCTGCTGTTGGTTGGCCAGCCCGATGCGCTGGCTGGCTTTGCGCATGAGCGCGCCAGCGTGGTGCCGGCCTCGGAAGTCGTTGGCATGGATGACCCGATCGAGGTGGCGCTGCGCAGGAAGAAGGATTCCTCGATGCGCGTCGCCATCCAGCAGGTCAAGGATGGCCAGGCTGCTGCTGCCGTGTCTGCTGGAAATACAGGTGCGCTGATGGCCATCTCGCGCTACCTGCTCAAGACGCTGGATGGCATCGATCGCCCCGCCATCGCTCCCCAGTTGCCCAATGCCAAGGGTGGTGCCACCACGGTGCTGGACCTGGGTGCCAACGTGGACTGCTCGGCAGAGCATCTGCTGCAGTTCGCCGTCATGGGCTCGGCCCTGGTGTCTGCGCTGAACAACGAAGAGGCGCCTTCCGTGGGCCTGCTCAATATCGGCGAAGAGCAGATCAAGGGCAGCGAAGTCATCAAGCGTGCGGGCGAACTGTTGCGTGCGGCCGGCAAGGCCGGTCACCTGAACTTCTACGGAAACGTCGAAGGCAACGATATCTTCAAGGGCACGACCCAGGTCGTGGTCTGCGACGGCTTTGTGGGCAACGTGGCCCTCAAGTCTTCCGAGGGGGTGGCGTCCATGATCTCCAATGCCCTCAAGCAGGAGTTCAAGCGCAACATCTTCACCAAAATGGCTGCAATCGTTGCCTATCCGGTGCTAACTGCGCTGATGAATCGCGTGGACCATCGGCGTCACAACGGTGCGGCGCTGCTGGGCCTTCGTGGGCTGGTGTTCAAAAGCCATGGGTCAGCCGATGCCTTGGCTTTCGAGCACGCGCTGAACCGCGCGTATGATGCGGCCCGCAACAACCTGCTCGACCGTGTCCGTACCCGCATCTCCGCAGCCCTGCCTCTTTTGCTGGCTGCGCAGTCGGAATCAGGACCGTCGGCGCCCTAATACAGATGAGACGCTACGCACGCATCACCGGCACGGGCAGCTACCTGCCACCCCGCCGACTCACCAATCACGATCTGGCAGCCGAACTGGCCCAGCGTGGCATCGAGACCTCGGACGAGTGGATCGTCGAGCGCACCGGCATCCATGCCCGTCACTTTGCCGCGCCCGACGTGGCCAGCAGCGATCTGGCCCTGGAGGCGTCGAAGAAGGCGCTGGAGGCCGCTGGCTGCCAGCCACAGGACATCGACCTGATCATCGTCGCCACCTCGACGCCCGACATGGTCTTCCCGTCCACTGCCTGCATCCTGCAGAACAAGCTTGGCGCCAATGGCTGCGCGGCCTTTGACGTGCAGGCTGTGTGCAGCGGCTTTGTCTACGCTCTCACGGTGGCCGATGCCATGATCCAGTCCGGCGCCGCAAGCCGCGCGCTGGTGGTGGGTTCCGAAGTCTTCAGCCGCATCCTTGATTTCAACGACCGCACGACCTGCGTGCTGTTCGGCGACGGCGCCGGCGCGGTGGTGCTGGAGGCGTCCGATCAGCCTGGGATCCTGGCGTCCGACCTGCATGCCGATGGCAAGCATGTCGGCATCCTCTGCGTGCCGGGCAATGTGTCCGGTGGCCAGGTGCTCGGCGATCCGCTGCTGAAGATGGATGGACAGGCCGTGTTCAAGCTGGCGGTCGGCGTCCTGGAAAAGGCCGCCCGCGCTACGCTGGACAAGGCCGGGCTCACCGATGCCGACATCGACTGGCTGATTCCTCACCAGGCCAACATCCGCATCATGCAAAGCACGGCGCGCAAGCTCAAGCTGTCCATGGACAAGGTGGTGGTGACCGTGGACCAGCATGGCAATACCTCGGCCGCCTCGATCCCGCTGGCGCTGGACCACGGCGTGCGCAATGGCCAGGTCAAGCCTGGGCAGACCGTGCTGCTGGAGGGCGTGGGCGGTGGCTTCACCTGGGGTGCGGTGCTTCTCAAGATGTGATGCGGGATGCCTGCCTGTCGGCAGGCTCCCATGGCGCGGCTTTTATTTTTGAAAATATGAAGAAGTTTGCATTCGTCTTTCCCGGCCAGGGTTCGCAATCGGTTGGCATGCTCGACGGATGGGGTGACCATCCTGTCGTGGCGCAGACGCTGGCCGAAGCGTCCGAGGCGCTGGGTGAAAACATCGGCCAGCTGATCCAGCAAGGACCGAAGGAAGCCCTGGCGCTCACCACCAACACCCAGCCCGTGATGCTGGTGGCCGGTGTGGCCGCCTGGCGCGTGTGGCAGGCCGAAGGCGGCGCGCTGCCCGATGCCGTGGCAGGCCATTCGCTGGGCGAGTATTCCGCCCTGGTCGCTTCGGGCGTGCTGACGCTGGCCCAGGCTGCCCCGCTGGTGCGGCTGCGTGCTGCAGCCATGCAGGAGGCCGTGCCCGTGGGCACGGGCGCAATGGCGGCCATCCTGGGCCTGGACGCCGACAAGGTGCGCGCAGGCTGCGCCGAGGTCACGGCTGCCCTGGGTGGCGCTGAAGTCGTCGAAGCCGTCAATTTCAACGATCCTTCGCAGACCGTGATCGCCGGCAGCAAGGCTGCTGTCGAAAAGGCCTGCGAAGCCCTCAAGGCCGCAGGCGCCAAGCGCGCCCTGCCGTTGCCCGTGTCTGCGCCGTTCCATTCCAGCCTGATGAAGCCCGCGGCCGAAAAGCTCAAGGCGGCGCTGGCTGCCACGGCGCTGGCTGCGCCGCAGATTCCCGTGCTCAACAACATCGACGTGGCGGTCGAGCAAGACGCCGACGCCATCCGCGATGCGCTGTATCGCCAGGCCTTTGGCCCGGTGCGCTGGGTGGAATGCGTTCAGGCCATGAAGGCGCGCGGCATCGTGCATCTCGTCGAGTGCGGTCCCGGCAAGGTGCTCATGGGCCTGACCAAGCGGATTGACGCGGACCTGACGGCCGCTGCCCTCTATGATCCGGCCACGCTGGCCGACGTGAAAGAATCCCTCGCATGACTGACAACCAGAACAAGCCCCAGGTTGCCCTGGTGACGGGTGCCTCGCGTGGCATTGGTGCTGCCATTGCCCAGGAGCTGGCGGCGCGCGGCTACCGCGTGATCGGCACGGCCACCACCGACGGTGGCGCGGAAAAGATCGGCCAGGCCCTGTCGGCCCATGAGGGCTGCCGCGGCGTGAACCTCAATGTCACGGATGGGGCGGCCGTCGATGCCTTGATCGACAGCATTGTCAAGAATGACGGCGGCCTGCATGTGCTGGTCAACAACGCCGGCATCACACGCGACACCCTGGCCATGCGCATGAAGGACGACGACTGGGATGCGGTGATCGACACCAATCTCAAGGCGGTTTTCCGAGTCAGCCGTACGGCCATTCGGCCCATGATGAAGCAGCGTTTTGGCCGCATCATCAACATCACCAGCGTCGTTGGCGCCTCCGGCAACCCCGGTCAGGCCAACTATGCAGCCGCCAAGGCCGGCGTTGCCGGCATGACGCGTGCGCTGGCCCGTGAACTGGGCAGCCGCGGCATCACGGTCAACTGCGTGGCGCCTGGTTTCATTGCCACCGACATGACGGCGGAGCTGCCCGAAGAGCAGAAGAACGCCCTCAAATCGCAGATCGCCATGGGCGATCTGGGCCAGCCCAGCGACATCGCCCATGCCGTGGCCTACCTCGCATCTGCGGGTGCGGGATACGTCACCGGCCAGGAATTGCACGTCAACGGCGGCATGTACATGTAAGTGCTGCGGCGGCTTCGGGTAGACCCCTGCCAGAAGCCGGCGTTGCTTGCAACAGAAGAGGCCGTTTCCTCGCGACGGCCGGCTGAAGAGGGCCTGAGGCCCGAAGCAGCTAGAATCGCGGGTTCATTCACAACCCCCAGAGGGAAACCATGAGCGATATCGAAGCACGTGTCAAAAAAATCATTGCCGAACAACTCGGCGTTGAAGAGTCTCAAGTCACCAACGAAAAGGCCTTCGTGGCTGATCTGGGTGCTGACTCCCTGGACACGGTGGAGCTGGTGATGGCCCTGGAAGATGAATTCGGCATCGAGATCCCCGACGAAGACGCGGAAAAGATCACGACGGTGCAAAACGCCATCGACTACGCCAACACCCACCAGAAGGCCTGATAGGGCCCTGACCCGAGCGATCAGCAGAAGGTTTTACGCATGAGCCGTCGTCGCGTTGTCGTGACCGGCCTGGGTTGCATCTCCCCCGTGGGTAACACGGTGGGCGACGCCTGGGCCAATCTTTTGGCCGGCCAGTCCGGCATTGACCTCATCACCAAGTTCGATGCCTCGAACTTTGCCTGCAAGATTGCGGGTGAGGTCAAGGGATTCGATGTGGAGTCGTACATGAGCGCCAAGGATGCGCGCTCCATGGACACCTTCATCCATTACGGCATCGCTGCTGCGGCGCAAGCCGTGCAGGACTCAGGTCTGCCCACGGGCGAGGCCTTGTCGGATGATCTGGCCACGCGCATCGGCTGTGTGATCGGTTCGGGCATCGGCGGCTTGCCGCTGATCGAGAACACCCACGCGGAACTGGCTGCGCGCGGACCGCGCCGCATCACGCCGTTCTTCGTGCCTGCCTCCATCATCAACATGGTGGCTGGCCATGTGTCCATGCGCTTCGGCTTCAAGGGGCCGAATCTTGCCGTGGTGACTGCCTGCACGACCGGGCTGCACTGCATAGGCGAGGCGGGACGCATGATCGAATACGGCGATGCCGATGTGGTGGTGGCTGGTGGCACGGAAGCCACGGTCTCCCCCCTGGGCGTCGGCGGCTTTGCCGCCATGCGCGCCCTGTCCACGCGCAATGATGATCCCAAGGCCGCTTCGCGCCCCTGGGACAAGGACCGCGACGGCTTCGTGCTGGGCGAAGGCGCGGGCGTGCTGGTGCTGGAAGAGTACGAGCATGCCAAGGCCCGCGGTGCCAAGATCTACGCCGAACTGTGTGGCTACGGCATGAGTGCCGACGCCGGCCACATGACGGCACCCAACATGGACGGCCCGCGCCGCGCCATGCTGGCAGCTTTGCGAAATGCCGGCATCAATGCCGACCAGATCGACTATCTGAACGCGCACGGCACTTCCACGCCGCTGGGCGACCTCAACGAGACCAACGCCATCAAGGCGGCTCTGGGCGATCACGCCAAGAAAATCGTTGTCAGTTCGACCAAGTCCATGACAGGTCACCTGCTGGGCGGTGCTGGTGGCATCGAGAGCGTCTTCACCGTGCTGGCACTGCACGAGCAAAAGATTCCTCCGACCATCAACCTGGACAACCAGGACCCGGAGTGCGATCTCGACTACTGCGCCAATACGGCACGGGACGCGACGATCGAGGTGGCGGTGAAGAACAACTTCGGCTTCGGAGGCACCAACGGAACGCTGGTGTTCAAGCGGATCTGAGGCCTGCGCAACGCACATGAAAAGCCCGCCCCGTAAGGGAGCGGGCTTTTTTATTTCGCGCATGTGCCAGGTGAAAGCAGGATAAATGTCGGTCATGCTGCGGTTTTGCGACACTGCAGGCATGCCGTCTCGCCATGCGCCGCCCGCAGTTCGCCATCCGCTGAAGCCCTCGCGCACCGTGGCAGCATGTCTTTGTGCGCTTTGGCTGCTGGCCGCCATGCTTTTACTGGCATGGGCCTTGAATCTCCAGGCAGGGTGGTGGCCTGCAGCCGTGGCCGTTGCGGTTTGCCTGGTTGCTGCTGCAGGCATGTGGCATGGATGGCACAGCCTGGGTAAAGGTTTCATCGCCTGGGATGGCGTGCAGTGGTCGATCGGCGAGGCGGGCCCAGGCCAGGCTGCACAGCCGGTGCTGCTGCAGGTGCGAGCCGATGGTGGATCGTGGTTGTGGATGCAGGTCCGTCCCCTGGTTTCCATGGTGCCTGCAGGGCCCTTGCGTTGGCGCAGCTCCCGCTGGCTGCTCCTGTTGTGCAGGCAGAGTCCGGAAACCTGGGGTGATTTGCGGCGTGCTGTATATTCCCCGGCCAGACCTACAGAACGGGCGCAATGACTGCGCCAGGGCCGCCGCGGCCCGTCTTCACCGATTTCATGACGCCTCCCGAATTCCCGCCTTCTTCTGCCGATAGCGACCTGGCTCTGGTCGAGCGCACCAACGCAGGAGACATGCGGGCCTTCGAGCTACTGGTCATCAAGTACCAGCGCCGCATCGAGCGCCTCATCGGCCGCATGGTGCGCGATGTGGACCTGGTGCCGGACATTGCGCAGGAAACCTTCATTCGCGCCTATCGGGCCCTGCACCAGTTTAGGGGTGATGCCCAGTTCTATACCTGGCTGTACCGCATTGCCGTGAATACTGCCAAGAAGGCGCTGCTGGACATGAAGCGCTCGCCGCTGATCACCGAAAGCGCGTTACACAACGGGGATGACGATGATGAAACTTCCCGGGTCAGCCAGGAACTAATCACCGAAGAAACGCCCGAAACGATCCTGGCAGCCCAGGAAATTGCCCAGGCAGTCAACGCCGCCATGGAGGCTTTGCCCGAGGATCTCCGACAGGCTGTCACGTTGCGGGAAATCGAAGGCCTGAGCTACGAGGAAATCTCGAACGCCATGGGTTGCCCCATCGGCACCGTGCGCTCACGGATTTTTCGCGCACGGGAAGCGATTTCAGCCAGGGTCAAGCCTTTGCTGGAGCGCCAGTCGGGCAAGCGTTGGTAGGCGTGACGGGGTTGTGGCCGCCGGGTGGTGCATTTTTTGGGTACAGGGTCTCAAAGCAGACAAGCAGGTGATTGATCATGAATGACGATCTGACGAAGCGCGAACAATTGTCGGCATTGGCTGATGGTGAACTCTCTGCCGCAGAGTTGCAGGCCGTGCTGGCCTATGCGGAAAGCGATGCAGGCCAGCAGGAGTGGCGCATGTACCACCTCGTGGGCGATGTGCTGCGTTCCCCGGAATTGGCGCATCACAGCCGGCACGATGTGCTCTCCGGAATCCGCGCCCAACTGGCCAACGAGCCTCGCCGTCCGCTGGTTTCCGTGGCCACTGAAGAGCTGGCGCAAATTGCGCATCCGGCGCAGGACCGGGCTGTGATCAATGGAGCGCCGCTGCGCGATGCGGCCAATGCCTCGGTATTTCGCTGGAAGATGGCGGCGGGCTTTGCCTCCGTGGCGGCCGTGGCTGCCATTGGCTGGAGCGTGATGCTGGGCGCGCCTGCGGGTCCCGGCGCGGCGCCGGGCCGGGCCCTGGCGGCTCTTGAGACGGGTGCTCCGTCGGCGCCGGTTGCGGTGGCTGGCAATGCCCAGGACTTCCCGCTTGGCGATACGGCCCAGTCTTCCTCGGTCGTGGCGGTGGCCGGACCCTACGGGCAGAGCGTGATGCTGCGTGATCCGCGCCTGGATGCGCTGCTGGCCTCCCATCCGCAATACAGCGGGCCGGCCACGTTGCAGATGCCTGCCAGCTTCTTGCGCAACGCCAACTTCGCCTCGGCACCGCGCGCCAACCAGCGCTGAATCTCACAGGAGAGCATTGCTCTTCTGCTTTCTTTTGCACCCGCGTCCAGCCTTTCGGCATTGAAATGGACGCGGGTGCGGTCATTTGTGCTCCATGCACGGCGGCCCGCGCCCCATGCATGCTGCCGATTCGGGAACTAACCGCGTCTTTCAGGCTTCTGAGCCATCGTCTGGCCGATGCTCGCCAGGACTGCGCCAGAATGTGACGTTCGTCCGAAAGCAAGTCGGCTGCCATGTGTCCGAACAAACCGCCTGGGCGCGATGGCGTCGGGGCAACGTAATGATTGAGATGGAAAGGATGACCATGACCACTGTTCGATGGAAGACGCTGCAGTCCTGCACACTGGCCGGCGTTCTTGCGCTGGCTGCAGGCAGCGCAGGAATGCTGATGCCGGTGAGTGCCGCCCATGCGCAAAGTGGCGCCGTGGTGCGGGGGCTGCCGGATTTCACCGATCTGGTCGAGCAGGTCGGCCCGTCCGTGGTCAACATCCGCACGTTGGAGAAGGTGTCGGCCAACTCTGCCGAGGCGCTGGGCATGGATGAGGACATGCTCGAATTCTTCCGCCGCTTCGGCCTGCCCGTGCCCAATGTGCCGCGCCAGCGCCCACAGCCGCGTTCGCAGCCTGACGAGGAGCAGCCGCGCGGAGTGGGTTCCGGCTTCATCCTGACGGCCGATGGCTTTGTGATGACCAATGCCCACGTGGTCGAAGGCGCTGACGAAGTCATCGTCACGCTGACCGACAAGCGCGAGTTCAAGGCCAAGATCGTGGGCAGCGACAAGCGCACCGACGTGGCCGTGGTCAAGATCGACGCCACAGGGCTGCCGGCCGTGAAGATCGGCGATGTGAACCGCCTCAAGGTCGGCGAGTGGGTGATGGCCATCGGCTCGCCCTTCGGCCTCGACAACTCCGTCACGGCGGGCATTGTCAGTGCCAAGCAGCGCGATACGGGCGACTATCTGCCGTTCATCCAGACCGATGTGGCCATCAACCCCGGCAACTCCGGCGGTCCGTTGCTGAATATGCGCGGCGAAGTCGTGGGCATCAACAGCCAGATCTATTCGCGCTCCGGCGGCTTCATGGGTATCAGCTTCGCGATTCCGATCGATGAGGCCGTGCGTGTCAGCGACCAGTTGCGCGCCACCGGCAAGGTCACGCGAGGCCGCATTGGCGTGCAGATCGGTCCGGTCACCAAGGACATTGCCGAATCCATTGGCCTGGGCAAGGCGCAGGGAGCACTGGTTTCGGCCGTCGAGCCGGATTCGCCCGCTGCCAAGGCGGGCGTCGAGGCCGGTGACGTGATCATCAAGTTCGACGGCAAGGCCATCGACAAGGTGGCCGACCTGCCGCGCCTGGTGGGCAATACCAAGCCCGGCACACGCAGCACCATCACCGTCTTCCGTCGCGGCGCAGCCAAGGATCTGACCATGGTGATCGCCGAGGTCGAGCCCGACGGCGCGGCTCCGCAGGCCAAGGCCACCGGCAAGGGCAGCACCCTGGTTTCCCAGCCGCTGGGCCTGACGCTGGCCGAGCTCACGGATGCCCAGAAGAAGGAGCTGGGCATCAAGGGCGGCGTGCGCGTGACGGCGGCCGTCGAGGCTGCGGCACGTGCGGGCCTGCGCGAAGGCGACGTGATCCTGCAACTGGCCAATGTCGAGATCACGGGGCTCAAGAGCTTCGAGGCCACGCTGGCCAAGGTGGACAAGAGCAAGCCCGTGAACCTGCTGGTGCGCCGTGGGGAATGGGCACAGTACGTGCTGATCCGTCCGACTCGCTGAGGCCGCAGGGGAGGGCGGTTTTTCGGGTCCTGGGGAATACCCTCGGAATCCTGACCCGGAGCCGCCCATGCCCCTTGGGGCATTGGGTAAAATGCCCCACCAAAGCGTGACGGCTCAAGGCGTCAGAAACCTGTTTTCAAAGGGGATTGTTGCGGTGCAAAAGCACCGCACTATCCGGTGATCGACGGGCGAGAAATGGCTCGGCGGTTCTGTTGATAAACTGTTGATAAATAATTGTGACAGATCAAGCCCGGACCTTTGCAGGCCTTGTCAGGGCTTGGTTTTCAGCCCGTTTTGCCTACAATAAAGTCCCAACTATCGCAGTTGCCAGAGATTGTTGGTTCGGGGCGCGTCGTTCATGGACGCGCCCTTTTTTCTTGCGCGCCGGCCCTGTCGTTTTCCACTTTCACTAGCAGTCCTTCCCGTTGATGAACCACATCAGAAATTTTTCCATCATTGCGCACATCGACCATGGCAAGTCGACGCTGGCTGACCGCCTCATCCAGCGTTGCGGAGGCTTGGCTGACCGTGACATGGAAGCCCAGGTGCTGGACTCGATGGATATCGAGAAAGAGCGCGGCATCACCATCAAGGCGCAGACCGCAGCCCTGCAGTACAAGGCCAAGGATGGCCAGGTCTACAACCTCAACCTCATCGACACACCCGGCCACGTTGACTTCTCGTATGAAGTCTCGCGTTCGCTGTCCGCCTGCGAGGGAGCGCTGCTGGTGGTGGACGCCTCGCAGGGCGTCGAGGCGCAGACCGTGGCCAACTGCTACACCGCGCTGGAACTCGGCGTGGAAGTGACGGCTGTTCTCAACAAGATGGATCTGCCCCAGGCCGATCCCGAAAATGCCAGGGCCGAGATCGAGGATGTCATCGGCATCGATGCCAGCGACGCCATTCCCTGCTCGGCCAAGACCGGCATGGGCATCGATGAGATCCTGGAGGCCGTGGTCGCCAAGGTGCCGCCGCCAAAGGGCGATCCCAATGGCCAGCTGCGCGCCATGATCATCGACAGCTGGTTCGACACCTATGTCGGCGTCGTGATGCTGGTGCGCGTGGTCGATGGTGAACTCAAGCGTGGCGAGCGCTTCAAGATGATGGCCTCGGGCGCTGCCTATGAAGCCAACAACCTGGGCGTGTTCACCCCGGCCGACGTGCCGCGCGACGCGCTGCGCGCCGGCGAGGTGGGCTACATCATTGCCGGCATCAAGGAGCTCAAGGCAGCCAAGGTGGGCGATACCATCACGCTGGAAAAGAAGCTTCCCAACAATCTGGGTCCTGCCACCGAGGCCCTGCCCGGCTTCAAGGAAATCAAGCCCCAGGTGTTCGCCGGCCTGTATCCCACCGAAGCCAGCGAGTACGACCAGCTGCGCGATGCGCTGGAGAAGCTGCAGCTCAACGATTCGTCCCTGCAGTTCGAGCCTGAAGTCTCGCAGGCGCTGGGCTTCGGCTTTCGCTGCGGCTTCCTGGGCCTGCTGCACATGGAAATCGTGCAGGAGCGCCTGGAGCGCGAATTCGACCAGGACCTGATCACCACCGCGCCCAGCGTGGTCTACGAAGTGGTCAAGGGCGATGGCGAGGTCATCCAGGTCGAGAACCCGTCCAAGATGCCCGATGCCGGCCGTATCGAGGAGGTGCGCGAGCCCATCGTCACCGTCCACCTGTACATGCCCCAGGACTATGTGGGCCCGGTGATGACGCTGGCCAACCAGAAGCGCGGCGTGCAGATCAACATGCAGTACCACGGCCGCCAGGTGATGCTCACCTATGAGATGCCGCTGGGCGAGATCGTGCTGGACTTCTTCGACAAGCTCAAGTCGGTCTCGCGCGGCTACGCCTCCATGGACTATGAGTTCAAGGAGTACCGCGCCTCCGACGTGGTGAAGGTGGACATCCTGCTCAACGGCGAGAAGGTCGATGCGCTGTCCATCATCGTGCACCGCTCCCAGGCCACGTACCGCGGCCGGGCCGTGGTGGCCAAGATGCGCGAGATCATCAGCCGCCAGATGTTCGATGTGGCCATCCAGGCCGCCATCGGCGCCAACATC
The DNA here is from genome assembly GCF_001598795.1 of Delftia acidovorans NBRC 14950. Classification (GTDB taxonomy): domain Bacteria; phylum Pseudomonadota; class Gammaproteobacteria; order Burkholderiales; family Burkholderiaceae_C; genus Comamonas; species Comamonas acidovorans. The sequence goes on from NZ_BCZP01000001.1 coordinate 303,156, forward strand.
ATTGCGCGGGAAACCGTCAAGGCCATGCGCAAGAACGTGCTGGCCAAGTGCTACGGCGGCGACATCACCCGCAAGCGCAAGCTGCTGGAAAAGCAAAAGGCCGGCAAGAAGCGCATGAAGCAGATCGGATCGGTGGAAGTGCCCCAGGAGGCCTTCCTGGCCATCCTGCAAGTGGAGGATTGATGCAAGCCATGCAATGGATTACGGCCGTCGTACTCGCGGCCTTCGTGGGCTATATCGGCGCCTGGTACACAGGCTTCATCGAGGGCAACTTCGCGCTGCTGCTGTTCCTGGCCACCGTGGTCACGGGCCTGTACTGGGTGGCCGAGCGGCTGTACTTCCTGCCGCGCCGCCGCCGCGCTGCCGTGGCCATCGAGGAGGCTGCCGTGGCACGCCGCGCAGAACTCGACCGCATGGGCATCGCCAAGACCGACATCGAGGTGTCGGAAGAGGCCAAGGGCCGCATCCTCATGCAGCCCTGGTGGCTGGACTGGACGGCAGGCCTGTTCCCGGTGATCGCGATCGTCTTCGTGCTGCGCTCGTTCCTGTTCGAGCCGTTCAAGATCCCGTCTGGCTCCATGATCCCCACGCTGCTCGTGGGCGACCTGATCCTGGTGAACAAGTTCACCTATGGCGTGCGCCTGCCGGTGATCAATACCAAGATCACGCAGGGAACGCCGCTGCAGCGTGGCGATGTGGTGGTGTTCCGCTACCCGCCCCAGCCCAGCCTGGACTACATCAAGCGGGTGGTGGGCCTGCCGGGCGACGAGATCGCCTACCTGAACAAGCGGCTGACGATCAATGGCAAGGAAGTCCCGGTCAATGCACTGCCCGACTTCTTCGACAAGGATGCGATGCGCTACTTCAAGCAGTACGAGGAGTCGCTGGGCGACAAGCCACACCGCATGATCGTGAACCAGGACGTGCCCGCCTTCATCCAGGGCGCCAGCGGCTTCGAGTTCCGCGAGAACTGCCGCTACAGCGTCGAAGGCATCACTTGCAAGGTGCCGGAAGGCCAGTACTTCATGATGGGCGACAACCGCGACAACTCGCTGGATTCCCGCTACTGGGGCTTTGTGCCCGACAAGAACATCGTGGGCCGGGCTTTCTTTGTCTGGATGAACTTCGGGGATTTCAAGCGCATCGGCAGCTTCCATTGATCACATCACATGCATGCCTGAGGACCGCAGTGGCCCGGGCATGCGCGAGGGATTCACATCGGAGGAGGAAAAAGCATGTTGACATCGAACAACCGGCGTTCGCGCCAGCGCGGCCTGTCCTTTCTGGGACTGGTGTTTGTGATTGCCCTGGGCGTGGGCGTGGTGGCCGTGGGCGCACAATCCGTGCCTGTCTTCCTGGAGTACCAGGCCATCGTCAAGGCCGCCAACAAGGCGGCCCGCGAGGGCAATTCCGTGGCCGAGGTGAAAGCCAGCTTCGAGCGTTCCGCCGCCATCGATGACTTCACGTCCGTCAAGGGTGGCGATCTCGAAGTGACCAAGATCAATGACCGTGTGGTGGTGGGGTTTGAGTATTCGCGCGAGATCCATCTCGTGGGCCCCGCGTACCTGACTTACCGTTTTAAGAAGCAGACCCAATAGGTGCCTCCCTTACTGAATGCGCTGCAGCTGAGGCTGCAGCATCAATTTGCCGAGCCTGCATTGCTGCAGCGTGCCGTCACGCACCGCAGCTTCTCGGCAGACAACAACGAGCGCCTGGAATTCCTCGGTGACTCGGTGCTGAACCTTGCCATTTCCAGCCTGCTCTACCAGCGGCTCAGCTCCATGCCCGAGGGCGATCTGTCCCGCGTGCGCGCCAACCTGGTCAAGGAAGGCACGCTGCACCAGATCGCGCTGAGGCTGCAGTTGCCCGATTTGCTGCGCCTGGGCGAGGGTGAATCCAAGTCGGGCGGCAAGCAACGCCCCTCCATCCTGGCCGATGCGGTCGAGGCCCTGATCGGCGCGGTCTATCTGGATGCCGGCTACGCGGCGGGCGAGAAGGTGGTACACCATCTTTTCGAGGGCGTGGACATCAACCCCCACATGCGCGCAGCCGAAAAGGATGCGAAGACGGCCCTGCAGGAATGGCTGCAGGGACGGCGCATGAAGCTGCCGCAGTACGAGGTGGTCGCCACCACGGGAGCCGCCCACCGCCAGACCTTTGAAGTGGCCTGCGCGATTGCCGAGCTGCAATTGCAGGCCCGGGGAACGGGTGCCTCGCGCAGAGCCGCAGAGCAGACGGCTGCCACAGCCATGCTGGAACTATTGAAAGCAAGACACGCATGAACCAAGACAAACCTCCGGCGCCGGCACAGACCGCCGCCGAACTCGATGCCCTGCTGGCCGCGGCCAAGCCCGGCGCCGGCGCAGCACGCACGGCATCCGCCCCTGATGAAGCCCAGGCGCCCGAGGTGCCGACAGGCCCGCAGCGCTGCGGCCTGATCGCCATCGTCGGCAAGCCCAATGTGGGCAAGTCCACGCTGATGAATGCGCTGGTGGGCCAGAAGATCAGCATCACCTCGCGCAAGGCGCAGACCACGCGCCACCGCATCACGGGCATTCGCTCGCGTGCCGCGACGCAGTTCATCTTCGTCGATACACCGGGTTTCCAGACCAAGCACAGCACGGCGCTGAACAAGTCGCTCAACAAGACCGTCATGGGCGCCATCGGCGACGTGGACCTGATCCTGTTCGTCGTGGAAGCCGGCCAGTTCACGCTGGCCGATGCCAAGGTGCTGTCGCTGTTCAAGCCCGGCATTCCCACGCTGCTGATCGCCAACAAGCTCGATACCGTGGGCCGCCGTGCCGAGATCGCCCCCTGGCTCAAGAGCATGCAGGAGCGCCATCCGTTTGCCGAGTTCGTGCCCATGTCGGCCAAGAGCAAGGGCGACATCGAGCGCCTGTTCGGCATCTGCGAGAAGTACCTGCCCGAGCAGGACTGGATGTATGCGCCCGACGAGCTGACCGACCGCAGCGAGAAGTTCCTCGCCTCGGAAACCGTGCGCGAGAAGCTGTTCCGCTTCACGGGCGACGAGCTGCCCTACACCTCCACGGTAGTCATCGACAAGTTCGAGGAAGAGGCCAGCAAGCAGCACAAGCGCTTCATCCGCGTGGCGGCGACCATCGTGGTCGAGCGCGACGGACACAAGGCCATGATCATCGGAGAGAAGGGCGAGCGCCTCAAGCGCATCAGCACCGAGGCCCGCCAGGAGCTGGAAAAGCTCATGGATGCCAAGGTCTTCCTCGAAGTCTGGGTCAAGGTGCGCTCGGGTTGGGCCGACGACGAGGCCCGCGTGCGCTCCTTCGGCTACGAGTGAGAAACCTCCCCGCAAGGCCCTCTGTCCATGGCTAGCGCCAAGCGTGTCTCGGATGAGCCGGCCTATGTGCTGCACAGCTATGACTGGAGCGAGTCCAGCCTGATCCTCGAGGTCTTCACGCGGCACCGGGGCCGCGTGGCGCTGGCGGCCAAGGGCGTCAAGCGCCCGACCTCGAACTTTCGCCCCGTGCTGCTGCCGCTGCAGCCGCTGAGCCTGAGCTACAGCCTGGGCGGCGAGGGCAATGCCGAGATCCACACCCTCAAGGGTGCCGAGTGGGTGGGCGGGCATGTGATGCCCCAGGGCGACGCCCTGATGTCGGGCCTGTACCTCAACGAGCTGCTGATGCGCCTGCTGGCGCGAGACGATCCCTATGCGGCGCTGTTCGACATCTATGCCGGCGTGGTGCGCGTGCTGGCGGGCCAGCATGGCGATGCCATCGAGCCCGTGCTGCGCACCTTCGAGCTGCTGCTGCTGCGCGAACTGGGTCATCTGCCCGCCTTGAATGAGGAAAGCGCCACGCTGGCGCCGCTGGCCGAAGGCCGCCGCTATGCGCTGGTGGCCGAAGGCGGCCTGCGCCCGGCGCTGCAGGGCGAGCGCGCCGTGCTGGGCGCTGCGCAATGGCAGGCCATTGAAAGCGCGCTGCAGGCCCGGCAGGCCTTCAATGCCACGCTGCATGTGGTGGCCCAACCCGAGCAGGCGCTGGCCCTCAAGCCCCAACTGAGGGCCCTGCTGCAATACCATTGCGGCAGTCCCATGCTGCGCACCCGCCAGCTGATGATGGATCTGCAATCGCTATGAATCTTTCCCACGCTTCGCAGCGCACGGCGCTGTCGGTCAATGTCAACAAGGTTGCGCTGCTGCGCAACACGCGCCACCTGGGCATCCCCAGCGTGACGCGCGCCGCGCGCATCTGCCTGGAGGCCGGTGCCCAGGGCATCACCATCCATCCGCGTCCCGACCAGCGCCATATCCGCAGCGAGGATGTCTATGAACTGCAGGCGCTGATGAAACAGTGGCCGCAGGCGGAGTTCAACATCGAGGGCAACCCGACGCAGAACCTCATGGACTTCATCCGCGACACGCGCCCGCACCAAGCCACCTTCGTGCCCGACAGCGAGGACCAGTTCACCAGCGACCATGGCTGGAACTTCCCGCAGGACGCCGAGCGCCTGAAGCCGCTGATTGCCGAATGCCGCCAACTCGGCGTGCGCGTCAGCCTGTTCATGGACCCCGTGCCCGCCCAGATGGCCGCTGCGCGCGCCGTGGGCGCCGACCGGGTCGAGCTGTATACCGAACCCTACGCAGCTGCCTGGGGCACGGCAGACCAGGAAGCGCAACTGCAGGCCTATGCGGCGGCGGCCCAGGCGGCTTTGGATGCCGGGCTGGGCATCAATGCCGGCCATGACCTCAGCCGTGACAACCTGGCCGCCTTCGTGGCGCGCGTGCCGGGCCTGCTCGAAGTCTCCATCGGCCATGCGCTGATCGCCGACGCGCTGGAGCTGGGCTACGCCGAAACCGTGCGCGCCTACCAGCAGTGCATAGACCAGGGCATGGCGGCGCGCGCCTGAAGCTTTCGCGGAGCGAATCCATGATCTACGGCATCGGTACCGACATCTGCGACGTGCGCCGCATCCGCGCCAGCCTGGAGCGCCATGGCGACCGTTTCGCCGAGAAGGTGCTGGCCGAGGGCGAGCTGGCCACCTGGCGTGCCCGCCGCGCGCGCTGGCCTGAGCGCGGCATCCGCTTCGTGGCCACGCGCTTTTCCGCCAAGGAGGCCTTTTCCAAGGCCATAGGCATGGGCATGGTCATGCCCATGACCTGGCGCAGCTGCGAGGTCATCAAACTGCCCAGTGGCCAGCCTGCGATCGTGCTGCACGGCGCGCTCAAGGAATGGTTCGAGGCGCGCAACCTGCAGGTGCACCTGTCCGTGACCGACGAGAGCGACTACGCGGCCAGCTTCTGCGTGGTCGAGCGCCGCGCCTGATACCCGGCCAGCGTGACGCTGGCTTTTTTGACTCCACAGGATTCATAGGAACTCCCGGCATGACCGAGCACGCACCCCTCATCATCGACATCGCCGGCAAGGCACTCACCGATGTGGACCGCCAGCGCCTGGCGCATCCGCTGGTCGGCGGCATCATCCTCTTTGCCCGCAACTGGGAAAGCCGCGATCAGCTGGTGCAGCTGTGCGCCGATATCAAGGCGGTCAAGCCCGATTTGCTGATCTGCGTGGACCATGAGGGCGGGCGCGTGCAGCGTTTTCGCGCTGACGGCTTCACGCACCTGCCGCCCATGCGCGCTTTCGGCCAGATGTGGATGGACGACGGCAAGGGCAGCAAGCACCGTGAAGGCAGCGGCGCCCTGGCTGCCATGAACGCCGCCACGGCGGCCGGCTATGTGCTGGGCACCGAGCTGCGTGCCTGCGGCGTGGATTTCAGCTTCACCCCGGTGCTGGACCTTGACTACGGTGCCAGCAGCGTCATCGGCGACCGCAGCTTCCACCGCGACCCGCGCGTGGTGGCCGCGCTGGCTCGCAGCCTCATGCACGGCCTGCTGCAGGCCGGCATGGGCAACTGCGGCAAGCACTTTCCCGGCCACGGCTTCGTCAAGGCCGATTCTCATGTGGACATTCCGGTCGATGGCCGCAGCCTCACCGCCATCCTGGGCGAGGACGCCGCGCCCTATCCCTGGTTGTCCAGCGTGCTCACGGCCGTGATGCCGGCCCATGTGATCTACCCCAAGGTCGACAAGCGCCCGGCCGGTTTTTCTGCCAAGTGGCTCAAGGACATCCTGCGCAGCCGCCTGCGCTACGACGGCGCCATTTTCAGCGACGACCTGAGCATGGAGGGCGCGCGCCGCATCGACGGCCAGCTCATCGGCTATACCGACGCGGCCCTGGCCGCGCTGGAGGCGGGCTGCGACATGGTGCTGCTGTGCAACCAGAGCCTGGGCCTGGGCGAGCATGTGGACGAGCTGCTGGCCGGCATGGAGGCCGCGCAGCGCAGCGGCCGCTGGCAGCCCGATGCCGACAGCGAATCGCGCCGCGTGGCCCTGCTGCCGGAGACCGTGCCCCAGCCCTGGGACGATCTCATGCGCCAGCCTGCCTATCTGCAGGCGCTGGACCTGCTGCCTTGATGGATTGAAGGACGCCGCCGCTGGCCGCTCCGAGGGCCAAGGCGGGCTTTGCAAAGGCATGAGCGTGTCGTAAAGGGCGCGTCGGCCGGTGTTTCACAGGAGAGTTTTCCCATGCGCGTTGGCGTGCTGACCGGAGGTGGCGACTGCCCCGGCCTGAATGCGGTGATCCGTGCGGTCACCAAGTCCCTGATCAACCACGGCCAGTGCGAGGTGCTGGGCATTGCCGACGGCTTCGAGGGTCTGATGCTCGACCCGCCCGGCGTCAAGCCGCTGGGCTGGGACGAGGTCTCGGGCATCCTGCATGTGGGCGGCACTATCCTGGGCACCAGCAACAGCGCCAACCCCCTGCGCGATGCGGCCACGCTGGAGCATGTGGGCCGCAATGTCCGGGCGCTGGGCCTGGACGTGGTGGTGGCCATCGGCGGCGACGGCACCATGAGTCTGGCGCATGGCCTGGCCAAACAGGTGGGACTGACCTGCGTGGGTGTGCCCAAGACCATAGACAACGACATTGCCAATTGCGAGCGCAGCTTTGGCTTCGACACCGCCGTGGCCACGGCCACCGAGGCGCTGCGCCGCATCGAGAGCACGGCCAACAGCCACCACCGCGTGATGATCGTCGAGACCATGGGGCGCCATGCCGGATGGCTGGCGCTGGAGGCCGGCATTGCCGGTGCGGCCGACGTCATCCTGCTGCCCGAGATCGATTACGACCTGCAGGCCATCGTCGATTTCTGCCGGGGCCGCGAGCGGCGCCAGCGCTACACCATCATCTGCATCGGCGAGGGCGCCAAGGAAAGCGGCGCCAGCCTCACGGTGCGCGAGCGCATCGAGCAAAGCCCCGACCCGGTCCGCCTGGGCGGCGTCGGCCATGTGCTGCGTGAGCGCCTGCAGCCCCACCTCAGGAGCGAGGTGCGCACCACGGTCCTCGGCCATGTACAGCGCGGCGGCGACCCCACGCCCTTTGACCGCGTGCTGGCCACGCAGTACGGCCACCATGCGGCGCAACTGGTGCTGTCGGGGCGCTTCGGCCGCATGGTCACGCTGCAGGGTGGCGAGATCGGCAGCGTGGAAATCTCCCGCGTGGCCAACACCCAGCGCACCGTGCCCCTGGACCACGGCCTGCTCACCATGGCGCGCGACATAGGCATTTGCCTGGGCGAGCCAGGCAAGCAGGATGTGCGGCCGGCCGCAGCCGGCAGCCACTGAGCCCGCCATGCGGCAACAGGGACATCTCACCGGCTGGAAGGACGAGCAGGGCTTCGGCTTCATCGAACCCGATGCAGGCGGCGCGCAGGTCTTTGTCCATATCAAGTCCTTCACCGATCGCCGCCGCAGGCCCGAGGGCGGAGAGCGCGTCAGCTACGTGCCCAGCCGCAACGCCCAGGGAAAATGGCGCGCGCAGGATGTGGCCTTCATTGACGAACCAAGGACCGGCCGCCCGCAGCCTGCGCGGCGAAGCCGTGCCGGCATGCCTTCGCGGCCTCAGTCACCTGTGCGAGGCCCGGTGGCGGTAGGCCTGGCCGCTGCCTTCTTCTGCGTGCTGCTGGCTGTTGCCTGGAGCGGCCGCATGCCCTGGACACTGGTCGGCCTGTATGCGGCGGCAAGCTTTGTGACCTTCATGGTCTATGGATTCGACAAGTCCGCCGCCAGGCACGACCGCTGGCGCACCAGCGAAAGCCGTCTGCACCTGCTGGCACTGCTGTGCGGCTGGCCTGGCGCGCTGCTCGCGCAGGGGCTGCTGCGGCACAAGTCCAGCAAGGCCTCGTTCCAGTTGGTGTTCTGGATCACCGTGGTGCTCAACTGCGGCCTGCTGGCATGGCTGCTGTCATCGGCAGGTGCGCCGCTGCGGGCGCTGGCGCCCGGCATCTTCTGAAAATTGAAGGAACTGGCGATGACCCATGCTGGACCACGGGCCCAAATGCCCTCCGCAAACGATGCATCGCTGCAGACTTGGCAGGCGTCTTGGGATAGCGCCTGGTCCGCACTGGGTGCCAGCATGCCGCAGCCTGTGCTGGCCGAGCTGCTGCAAAGCTACAGCGAGCCTCAGCGCCACTACCACACGCTGCAGCATCTGGGCGAGGCCATGGGCCTGCTGCAACCGGCGCTGGGCCTGGCCGAGCACCCCGGCGAGGTGGCACTGGCGCTGTGGTTCCATGACGCTGTCTACCAAACGCAAGCCAAGGACAACGAGGCGCGCAGCGCCGACTGGGCCGCCGCCGTGCTGCGCGGGCAGGGTCTGCCTGCCGATGTGGCCGGGCGCGTGCACGGCCTGATCATGGCGACCTGCCACGCTGCACAGCCGTCCGGAATCGACGCCCAACTGCTGGTGGATGCCGACCTGGGCATTCTCGCGGCCGACCCTCTGCGGTTTGCCGAGTACGAGGTACAGGTGCGGGCCGAGTACGAATGGGTGCCCTTGCCGCTGTACCGCGCCAAGCGCCGCGAGGTGCTGCTGGGCTTCATGCAGCGCGAGGCCATCTACTGCACCGACTGGTTCCGGCAACGGCTGGAGGCGCGGGCGCGGCGCAACCTCGCGCAGGCGCTGGGTTTGTAGGCGGCGCCTGCGTCAGCGTCCTATGATCGGGGGCTGCTGCGGGCCGTGCAGGCCTGCCTCCCTCTCTTTCTTATCTTGCCCAGGCTCCGCCTGGCTCACCGGACGCGCAGATGACCACCCTTGGAACCCCTTACTCCCCCCATGCCACCAAAGTCATGCTGCTGGGCAGCGGCGAACTCGGCAAGGAAGTGCTGATCGCGCTGCAGCGCCTGGGCGTGGAAACCATTGCCGTGGACCGCTACGAGAACGCGCCCGGCCAGCAGGTGGCCCACCACGCGCGCACCATCACCATGAGCGATCCGGCCCAGCTCAAGGCCTTGATCGAGGCCGAGAAGCCCGACCTGGTCGTGCCCGAGATCGAGGCCATTGCCACGCCGATGTTGGAAGAGCTGGAAGCAGCCGGCGTGGTCACTGTGATCCCCACGGCCCGCGCCGCGCGCCTGACCATGGACCGCGAAGGCATTCGCCGCCTGGCCGCCGAGACGCTGGGCCTGGCCACCAGCCCTTATCGCTTCTGTGATTCGCAGCAGGAGCTGCAGGCCGCCATCGACGGCACGGATGGCCAGCCCGCCATCGGCTTCCCTTGCGTGGTCAAGCCCGTGATGAGCAGCTCGGGCAAGGGCCAGAGCAAGCTGGACGGCCCGGACGACGTGGCCAAGGCCTGGGACTACGCCATGGCCGGCGGCCGCGTGAGCCATGGCCGTGTGATCGTCGAAGGCTTCATCGACTTCGACTACGAAATCACCCAGCTCACGGTGCGCGCCAAGGGCGCAGACGGCCAGGTGCAGACGCATTTCTGCGATCCTATCGGCCACATCCAGCAGTCCGGTGACTATGTGGAAAGCTGGCAGCCCCATCCCATGCACCCGGCGGCGCTGCAGAAGTCGCGCGACATCGCCAAGGCGGTGACCGATGATCTGGGCGGCCTGGGCCTGTTTGGCGTGGAGCTGTTCGTCAAGGGCGAGCAGGTCTGGTTCAGCGAAGTCTCGCCGCGCCCGCACGACACGGGGCTGGTCACGCTGGCCACGCAGTGGCAAAGCGAGTTCGAGCTGCATGCGCGCGCCATTCTGGGCCTGCCCGTGGATGCCTCGCTGCGCAACCCCGGAGCCAGCGCCGTGATCTATGGCGGGCAGGATGCCGAAGGCCTGGTGTTCGACGGCGTGGACGAGGCCCTGGCCGTGCCGGGCACGGACCTGCGCCTGTTCGGCAAGCCAGAGAGCTTCGTCAAGCGCCGCATGGGCGTGGCCCTGGCGCGCGCCCAGGACGTGGAGCAGGCGCGAACCAACGCCAAGCTGGCCGCCAGCAAGGTCCGGCCGCGCAAGCCCTGAGGCGCGCTGCTCAATGGCGAAGCCGCCGTCCCTTTGCCGGGCGGCGGCTTTTTTCATGCGGTGCCGGCCTTAGTTGGTCGTGTGCATGGGAGGCTGCGAGGGCTGGGCATCATGCGGCGTGGTCAGCCGGATGGCGCGCTCCTCCTCGCCATGGGTGGCATGCTCGCCATCCGCGCCCAGGCCCCCCTTCCAGCGCCGGACCACGCGCTGGAAGATCAGCGAGTTGGGGATCTGCAGCAGATTGGGTGAGCCATCGGGCGCATGGGCGTCCTGCAAGGTGGTGTAGAGCATGTTGATGTCGATCACGCGGCCCTTGGCGCCGGGCTTTTCAGCCGTGTCCAGCACCTCGATGTAGTCACCCAGGCGAAAGGGCCCGACGATGACGATGAGCAGGGCGCAGAACAGGTTGGACAGTACGCTCCAGGCCGCGAAGAAGGCCACGGCGCCCACGGTGGCAAAGCCGGTGAAGGCCGTCCACAGCACGGTGGCCGAGACGCCCAGGCGCTCCAGTACCAGCGGCACGGTGGCGGCGATGAGAATCCAGCGGAACACGCCGCGCAGCGGCACCAGCAGCTCCGGCGGCAGGCCGTAGTGCCGGCCTGCGCGTGCGATCAGCCGGCGAACCAGGCGATTGAGCAGCCAGGCCGCACCGATGATCAGCAGGATCTGGGCACCGGGGATGATGAACTCCAGCCAATCCTGCATCCAGGCGGGCAGGTGCGCTTGAAAACGACGCATAACTTCAAACATTCAGGAAACAGCAATCCGCATTCAGGACCCGGATGCGCGGCTTGCGCGCGCCCGGCATTGAGCTGCGATCGTAAGCGCAGGCGCAAGGCCCGGCAGTCAGGTGCGGCGCTGCTCCACCGTGTCCATCTGCATCTCGAAGCTGAAGAAGCGGTCGCGTCCCTGCGCCTTGGCCGCGTACAGTGCCTGGTCGGCGCGCATGAGCATGGCTTCGGCGCTGGTGTATTCGTCGGGAATGCAGGTGGTGATGCCGCCCGACAGCGTGAGGCCCGATTCATGGGGCGAATCGGGGTGGCGTATGCGCAGCACGCGCAGCATCTGGCCCACGGCGCGCGCAAACGTCATGGCGCCCGAGCGCGGCGTGCGCGGCAGGATGAGCGCGAATTCCTCGCCGCCATAGCGCGCCGCCACATCGCGCGGGCGTACGCAGACCTCGCGCAGCAGGCGGCCGATCTGTTTCAGGCATTCATCGCCATGCACGTGGCCATAGGTGTCGTTGTAGCGCTTGAAATGGTCCAGGTCGCAGAGCATCAGCGTCAGCGGCTGGCCTTCGCGCCGGGCCGAGGCGATCTCGGCATGCAGAATGCGGTCGAAGCCTCGGCGGTTGACCAGGCCCGTGAGCTGGTCGAGCTCGACCATTTCATTGAGCTTCTGGTTGGCCTCGTGCAGCTCGGCCGACAGCGATACCAGGCGCCGGCGCATGTCCAGCAGGCGGCGCATGGCGCGCAGCTTGGCCACGAGCACGATGGGCTTGACGGGCTTGACCAGGTAGTCGTCGCCTCCAGCCTCGATGCCGCGCCACACATCCAGGTCATTGTCCAGGCCGGACAGGAAGATGACGGGCGTCCACTCGCCGGGCTCCGCCTCGCGCAGCTGGCGGGCCACCCAGTAGCCATCCTCGCCGGGCAGGCGGATGTCCAGCAGCACCAGGTCGGGGCGCTGCTCGCGGAACAGCACCAGGGCGCTGGGGCCATCGGCGGCCTCCAGCACGCGGGTCACGCCCGCGTGCAGCAGTTCGCTGACCAGGCTGGTGCGCACCGAGGCCTGGTCTTCCACAACCAGCACGCAAAAGGGCGCGGACTCGTCCGTTGGCTTGGCGAAGCGTGCTCCGCTGGGCTCGATGGCGGGGGAGTCGGCGCTGTCGGTGGGCAGGGGAGGTGGAACGGGGGGCATGGCCTTCATGGTTGCGAAACCAGGAATGGATCAAGGGGCCGCGCAGTGCGCGGCGTGGGGATGGCGCCAGTGTAAGTCGGGTGTCGCGTCCGTGTGCGATTGTGTGCACGGGGCTTTTGCTAGGCCAGCGGCAGATCCGTGCGGGCGCGGCTGGCCTCGTCATGCCACTGCACAAAGGCGTCGGCAGCCGGGCAGATGCGCGGGTTGCCCAGTTGCTGCAGCAGCCTGCAGGCCGCAAAGCCCTGGGCTTTGCTGTCATAGGCAAGTGCCCACTGGCGGCGCTCCTCCTGCCGGTCTTCGGGAACGGGCCAGCTGCGCAGCGAGGTGGATAGGCCGGTCAGGCCCATGCGCCAGGGCTTGCCGGAGACACGTGCGCGAAAGCATTGCTGGCGCTCGCACAGCAGGGCATAGAGCGGGTCCACCTGCAGGGCGTCGAACAGCCGCCCGACGGCCGGATCGTCCGATGCGAAATCGGCATGCGTGACGATGACGCGCAGGCCCTTGGGTGTTTCGTAGACGCGCAGGCCCCAGTCGGGGTGGCTTTGTTGGAAGGTCTGCACGCGCTCCATGGCGCGCGTGGCCGGCGAGTCCGTGGCCGCACGCTGGCGCGCCTGGCGTGCTTCCCACCAGCGCTGCACGCGCCGCATGGCCAGGAACAGCAGCAGCACGACCAGTGCCGTGGCCACCATCCGCGAATTGTTCTTGTGCGGTGCCAGCCGGGCCAGCCAGATGGCGACCGAAGCCAACAACAGCAGGGTCACGACGGGAAAGCGCACGGCGCTCGGCGGCTCGGGCAGGTCGATATCGGCGATGGCCACGCGCTCGGTGTTCAGACAGTGGGCGCCGTAGCTGTTGCGCGTCATCACCGTGCCGTCGCGGCGCTGCAGGACTTCTTCGCGGATGGGGGTGGTGAAGCCGTCGAGCGCGTACTCGTTCTTCCATTCCATGCGGGGCTCGCCCTTTGGAAGCGCCGCATTGCGGGCGGCTTCCAGGGCCTTGGCGGCACGCTCCTGGGCGTGGGCCTGGGCGGCTTCCTGGCTGGTGTCGGACCATCCCCAGCGCTGGACGGTGATGCCGTGGGTGGGGCGGCTTTCATGCCGCAGGCGCGCCTGCGCCCAGTAGGTGGGGATGTGCATGGCGAGCCAGTATAGGGAAAAGCCGCCTGGCTCCCAAGGGAACGCAGGCGGCTTCAGTTGGCAACGCGCGCAGGCGCTGGATGCCGTGGTTTTTACTGTTCGCGGCGCAGGGCGGGGAACAGGATCACGTCGCGGATGCTGGCGCTGTCGGTCAGCAGCATCATCAGGCGGTCGATGCCGATGCCGCAGCCGCCTGTGGGGGGCATGCCGTACTCGAGGGCACGCACGAAGTCGTGGTCGAAGTACATGGCTTCGTCGTCGCCACCGTCCTTGGCCTGGACCTGGGCATTGAAGCGCGCGGCCTGGTCCTCGGCGTCGTTGAGCTCGGAGAAACCGTTGCCGAATTCGCGGCCGGTGATGTACAGCTCGAAGCGCTCGGTGACCTCGGGGCGCTCGTCATTGGCGCGCGCCAGCGGCGAGATCTCGGTGGGGTGCTCCATGATGAAGGTGGGCTGCCAGAGCTTTTCTTCCACCACTTCCTCGAAGTACAGCACCTGCAGGCTGGCCAGGGTACGGGCGGACAGGCGGTCCTTTTCTTCCGTCATTCCCAGCTTGCGCAGCGCATTGGTCAGCCATTCGCGGTCGGCCACCTTGTCGCCCGCCTCGGTGAACTTGACGATGGCCTCGGGAATGGTCAGGCGCTGGAAGGGCTGGGACAGGTCCACGGGCTTGCCGCCGTAGGTCAGCTGCAGCGTACCCACTGCCTTTTGCGCGGCGTCGCGCACCAGCGCCTCGGTGTAGTCCATCAGGTCGCGGTAGTTCCAGTAGGCCGCGTAGAACTCCATCATGGTGAACTCGGGGTTGTGGCGAACCGAGATGCCTTCGTTGCGGAAGTTGCGGTTGATCTCGAACACGCGCTCGAAGCCGCCGACCACCAGGCGCTTGAGGTACAGCTCGGGCGCGATGCGCAGGTACATCTCCTGGTCCAGCGCGTTGTGGTGGGTGACGAAGGGCTTGGCGTTGGCGCCGCCGGGAATGGGGTGCAGCATGGGCGTTTCCACTTCCAGGAAGCCGTGCTCCACCATGAATTCGCGGATGCCCGAGACGGCCTTGCTGCGTGCGATGAAGCGGCGGCGGGCCTGCTCGTCCATCATCAGATCCACATAGCGCTGGCGCACCTTCTGCTCCAGGTCGGCCATGCCGTGGAACTTGTCGGGCATGGGGCGCAGGCTCTTGGTGAGCAGGCGCAGCGTCTGCACCTTGACCGACAGCTCGCCCGTCTTGGTCTTCATCAGCGTGCCCTCTGCGCCCAGGATGTCGCCCAGGTCCCAGCGCTTGAAGGCCGCATAGACCTCCTCGCCCACGGTGTCGCGCGTGATGTACAGCTGGATGCGGCCGTGCGTGGGGCCCAGCGATCCGTCCTGGATGGTGGCAAAGCTGGCCTTGCCCATGACGCGCTTGAGCATCATGCGGCCGCCCAGGCTGACCTGCACGGCTTCGGCGTCCAACTGCTCGGCGCTCTTGTCGGCATGGGCCTGCTGCAGCGCCTCGGCGCGGTCGGCGGGCTTGAAGTCGTTGGGAAAGGCCACGCCGCCCTGTTCACGGACCTGTTCGCGCAGGGCCTTGAGTTTTTCGCGGCGCTCGGCGATGAGTTGGTTTTCGTCCTGGGGAGCGGTCTGGTCCGCTGCGGATGGGGTGTTGTGTTCGGTCATGACAATGAGCGCCAGCGCAAAACGCCGAGGGGCCGGAAAAAAGCCGGGGGAAAAAAGCGGGAAAAGCCGAAAAAAGCCAGGCGCAAAGGGCTGGAGGGTGCAGAGGCGGCAGCAAATGCCACCGGCAAGCCCCGCAGCTGGCGGGCTGAATCCGCGATTTTAAGTTTTTTGGCGCGCTTTCGGTGCGCGGTGCTGCCAATGTGCCGGACGCCGCTGCGGTATGACGCCGCTGTCCCGCCAATTCGTCAGTGCCCGGCGGAAGGGGAGCCGGGTGCGGGGCCCTGGGCATGGCCTATGCCGCTGCGCTCCAGCACATCGGCCACGAGCTCCAGCCGCACCAGCGGGCTGTCCAGCGCCATCAGTTGCTGTTTGATGGAGACCGGCATGGGCAGCAGCTCGGTCCAGCGGTTGGCCACCCAGCCGCAGTCGCCCATCTGTTCGGCGCTGGGCAGTCGGGCATGGTCGGCGTCTGTGGAGCGCGCGTGCAGCTGCATCAGCACCTGGGCCAGGGCCTGGGCGGTGGCGAGCAGGTGGCTGGGGATGGGTACGGCGGCATCGGCAGGCAGCATCTGCACATCGGCCACCCACAGGCCGTGGGGCAGCTGGCGATGCTCCTGCATGCGAAAGCGCTGCGTGCCTTCGCACTGCAGGTGCAGCAGGCCGGGCTGGGGCTGCTGCAACTGGACGATGCGGGCCAGCGTGCCCACGGCGTGCAATTGCTCGGCGGCCGCGCCGGCCTTGCGCACTTCGCTGCCGGCCTGCAGCGCCACCACGCCGAAGGGAGCGCCCGTGCGCTCGCACTTGCGGATCATGTCCAGGTAGCGGACTTCAAAGACGCGAAGGCTCAGCAGGCCTTGGGGAAAGAGGACGCTGCCCAGGGGGAACAGCGGCAGGGAGTGCAGTGCGGTAGGGGCGGTCATGTGATGGGCGGGATGCGGCAGCTATCATCCCATGCTGTGCCAAGGCCGGATGGCCATGGTCCGATCTTCCTCCCGCAGTCCTACAACGCCATGCTTTTTCAGATCGTTTCCTTTTTGCTCGACGTGGTCGTTGGCCTGTTGACCGGCGTCTGCCTGTTGCGCATGTACATGCAGGCCCAGCGCGTGCCCTTCGGCAACCCCGTGGGGCAGCTGGTGTTTGCGCTGTCCGACTGGATCGTGATGCCGCTGCGCCGCATCATCAAGCCGGCCGGGCGCTGGGATATGTCCAGCCTGATCGCCGCCTTCCTGCTGCAGATGCTGCAGTTCGTGCTGCTGTGGCTGTTGATGGGTGGGCAGTCCACCGTGGTTGCCCTGCCCTGGCTGGCGCTGTGCGGCCTGGCGCGCGTGGCGCTGTCGGGCATGGTGGGCGTGCTGCTGATCTATGCCATCTTGTCGTGGGTGCAGCCGCAGTCGCCGATGTATGGCGTGCTGCAGCGCCTGTCCGAGCCCATGCTGCGGCCCATCCGCCGTGTTGTTCCGCTGATCGGCGGTATCGATCTGTCGGCACTGGTGGCTCTGGTGCTGCTGCAGATCGCGCTGATGGTGCTGGGGTATATCCAGGGGTCGGGCCTGATGCTGCTGGCCTGATTTCCCTGGTTTCGTGGACGTGAAAAAGCCGCCGCAGGCATCAACCTGCGGCGGCTTTTTTTGTGTCTGCGCGAGGCTTTACTGGACCGCGTCGGCCGGCAGGCGCTGCAGCATGGCAAGCGATGCGGCGATGCGGTCGCGCAGCTCGCGGCGGTCCACGATCATGTCCACGGCGCCCTTGTCCTGTAGGAACTCGGCGCGCTGGAAGCCTTCGGGCAGCTTCACGCGCACGGTGGTTTCGATCACGCGCGGGCCGGCGAAGCCGACCAGGGTCTTGGGCTCGGCAATGACGATATCGCCGACGAAGGCGAAGCTGGCGGAGACGCCACCGAAGGTGGGATCGGTCAGCACCGAGACGTAGGGCAGGCCCTTCTTGGCCAGGCGCGTGAGCGCTGCATTGGCCTTGGCCATCTGCATCAGGCTCAACAGGCCTTCCTGCATGCGCGCACCGCCCGTGGCGGTGAAGCAGATGAAGGGGACCTTCTGCTCGATGGCGGTCTCGACACCGCGCACGAAGCGCTCGCCGACCACGGAGCCCATGGAGCCGCCCATGAACTCGAACTCGAAGCAGGCTGCGACCACGTTGACGCTCTTGATGGCGCCGCCCATGACGACCAGAGCATCGGTCTCGCCGGTGTTCTCCAGCGCTTCCTTGAGGCGCTCGGGGTACTTGCGGCTGTCCTTGAACTTCAGGGCGTCGACGGGGATGACTTCCTGGCCGATTTCATAGCGGCCCTCGGCATCCAGGAAATGGTTCAGGCGGGCGCGCGCGCCGATGCGGTGATGGTGGCTGCAGCTGGGGCAGACGTTCTGGTTTTTCTCCAGATCGGCCTTGTAGAGCACGGTCTCGCAGCTCGGGCACTTGATCCACAGACCCTCGGGGATCTGCTGGTGGCGATCCGTGGGGTTGGTTTGCTGGATTTTGGCAGGCAGGAGTTTTTCAAGCCAGGACATGGTGTTTCCTTTTCAGGCGCAGGGCATGCGGCACCGGGCCGCATGCAAGGGCTGCATTATGCGACCTACGCGTCGAGTGCCTTGCGCACGCCGCGCAGGAAGTCGATGGTCAGGGGGACGATCTTTTCGTGGGGCTGGCCGTCCAGCATCTCGGTGATGCGGCTGCCGATGACCACGGCGTCAGCCACGCGGGATATGGCCTGGGCCGTGGCCGCGTCGCGGATGCCGAAGCCCACGCCCACGGGAATGCTCACATGCTCGCGGATGCGCGGCAGCATGGCTTCCACGGCCGCCGTGTCGAGCGTGCCTGCTCCGGTCACGCCCTTGAGCGAGACGTAGTAGACATAGCCGCTGGCCACGCGCGCCACCTGCTGCATGCGCTCGGTGGTGGAGGTGGGCGCCAGCAGGAAGATGAGGTCCATGTCGCGCGCACGCAGTTGCGCGGCGAATGCCTCGCACTCCTCGGGTGGGTAGTCCACGATGAGCAGGCCATCGACGCCGGCCTCGGCCGCATCGTCCACGAAGCGGTCATTGCCGTGGATCTGGTCGTAGCGCTCCACCGGGTTGGCGTAGCCCATCAGCACCACGGGCGTGGTCTGGTTCTTCTGGCGGAACTCGCGCACATAGGCCAGCACCTGCACCAGGCCCACGCCATTGGCGATGGCGCGGTCGCCTGCCTTCTGGATGGTGGGGCCGTCGGCCATGGGGTCCGAGAAGGGCACGCCCAGCTCGATCACGTCGGCGCCGGCCTCCACCATGCCGTGCATCAGCGACGGCGTGATGGCCGCGAACGGGAAGCCTGCGGTGATGTACGGGATCAGGGCCTTGCGGCCTTCTTCCTGGAGTTTGGCGAAAGTCGTGGTGATGCGGCTCATTGAGCTGCTCCTCCCTTGACCGTGAGCCCGCGCATGGAGGGACGGTCGTAGTAATCGGCGCCCGAGAGGTCGGCCACGGTGCCGATGTCCTTGTCACCGCGACCGGACAGGTTCACGAGGATGGACTGGTCGGCGCGCATGGTCTTGGCCAGTTGCATGGCATAGGCCACGGCATGGCTGGACTCCAGGGCGGGAATGATGCCTTCGGTGCGGCACAGGTAGTGGAAGGCGTCCAGCGCCTCCTGGTCGGTGATGCCCACGTACTGGGCCCGGCCCAGTTCCTGCAGCCAGGCGTGCTCGGGGCCGACGCCGGGATAGTCGAGGCCGGCGCTGATGCTGTGGGTCTCGGTGATCTGGCCGTTCTCGTTCTGCAGGATGAAGGTGCGGTTGCCGTGCAGCACGCCGCTGCTGCCGCGCTGCAGCGAGGCCGAGTGCTTGCCGCTGTCCAGGCCTTCGCCGGCCGCCTCCACGCCGATCAGGCGCGTGTTCTCGAACGGAATGTAGGGGTGGAAGATGCCCATGGCATTGCTGCCGCCGCCCACGCAGGCGACCACGGCATCAGGCTGGCGGTCGGCGCCCAGGAATTCGGGCATCTGCGTCAGGCACTCCTCGCCGATGACCTTCTGGAAGTCGCGCACCATCGCCGGGTAGGGATGGGGGCCGGCCACGGTGCCGATGATGTAGAAGGTGTTGTCCACGTTGGCCACCCAGTCGCGCATGGCCTCGTTGAGCGCGTCCTTGAGCGTGCGGCTGCCCGACTCCACTGGCACCACCGTGGCGCCCAGCAGGCGCATGCGGTAGACGTTGGGGCTTTGGCGTTTCACGTCCTCGGCACCCATGTAGACGATGCATTCGAGGCCGTAGCGCGCGCAGATGGTGGCCGTGGCCACGCCGTGCTGGCCCGCGCCGGTCTCGGCAATGATGCGGGGCTTGCCCATGCGCCGGGCAAGCATGGCCTGGCCGATCACGTTGTTGATCTTGTGCGCGCCCGTGTGGTTGAGGTCTTCGCGCTTGAGGTAGATCTGCGCGCCGCCCATCTCGCGCGACATGCGTGCCGCGTGGTAGACGGGCGAGGGACGGCCGACGAAGTGGGCCAGCTCGGACTGGAATTCGGCAACGAATTCCGGGTCGTTCTGGTACTTGGCGTAGGCGTCGCGCAGCTCGGTCAGAGCGTGTGTCAGGGTTTCGCTGGCAAAGCTGCCGCCGAAGCGGCCGAAGTGGCCGGATGCGTCAGGGTACTGGTATTCGAACATGGCTTGTCTGCAAAAGTTGGTCATCGGCCGCGCGCACGGCGGCGATGAATCGGTGTATCTTGCCGGCGTCCTTGATGCCCCTGAGGGGCTTGCCGTCGGGACCATCGGCCTCGACGCCGGAACTGACATCAACGGCCAGCGAGAGTCCTCGCGGGCGCACTTGCAAGATGCCATCGGTCACGTTTGCAGGCGTGAGTCCACCAGACAAAACGAGGTGAGAGGCGACGTTTGGTGGAAGGAGTGACCAATTGAATGCTTTTCCGCCACCACCATAGCCGTCGACATGGGCGTCGAGCAGTATGGCCTGGGCTTTCGAGTAACGCTGTGCATATTCTACGAGGTCGAAGCGCGCGGCGTCGGGACCAAGGGGAATGCGTGCGGCGCGCAGGAAGGCGCGGGTGCCGCCCGATGTGGCGGCAAGGCAGTCCTCGGGGGACTCGTCGCCGTGGAACTGCACGCAGGCGCCCGGGATGGCGGCGCAGGCAGCCATTACGTTGGCGGCGCTTTCATTGACGAACAGCAGCACCGGGGTCACGAAGGGCGGCAGGCGCCGCGCCAGTTCTGCAGCGCGCTGCACCGTCACGGCGCGCGGACTGGGGGCGTAGAGCACAAAACCCACCGCATCGGTACCCGCAGCCACGGCGGCGTCCACGTCCTGTTCGCGGGTGAGTCCGCAGATCTTGATTCGAGTGCGCTGCATGGGGGCTGAAGAATGGGGGAGGGCTTGTCCGTTCACGGGAGCCAATCATAGGCCGGGCTGCGCGAAGGAAGGCCCCATGAAGGATCGTATACGGGGCCCAGAAAGTACAGGCCGTCGGGCGAGAAGGTGGGCGCGGCGGCATCGCGGGAGCGGGCGTCCAGTACCTGCTGCATCCACTGCGGCGCATACGCGCCCTGGCCGATGGCGATCAGGCAGCCCATGATGTTGCGCACCATGTGGTGGAGGAAGGCGCTGCCTTCGAACTCGAAGCGCCAGTAGCAGCATTCCATGGCCGCATCGCCGGGCCGCATGGAGCTGGCTGCGGCCATCTGGGCGCCATCGCCTGCCATGCGGCGGGTGATGGACAGACGGTGCAGCGTCTTGACGGGAGACTTGGCCTGGCAGCCCGATGCGCGGAACGAGCTGAAGTCGTGCTCGCCCAGCAGGTGCCGGGCGGCGGCCTGCATGGCATCACCATCGAGCGCATGGAACACCCAGCCCACGCGCCCGGCCTCCACGCTGGGGCGCACGGGCGATTGCAGCAGCACATAGGCATAGCGCCTTGCCGTGGCACAGGCGCGCGAATGGAAGGCATCGGGCACGGGCTGGGCCCATTGCACGGCAATGTCCGGCGGCAGGAAGGTGTTGGTGCCACGGACCCAGGAGAACGGGGCCCTGTCCAGCGGCGTGTCGAAGTGGACGACCTGCATGAGGCCGTGCACGCCGGCATCGGTGCGGCCCGCGCAGAGGGTGTGCACCTCCTGAGCGGCAAAGCGGCCCAGGGCCGCTTCGAGATGGTCTTGAATGGTGTTGCCAGACAGCTGGCTTTGCCAGCCGCTGTAGCGCTGGCCGTTGTAGGCGACGCCGAGGGCTACGCGCATTGCGAGGCCTCCGGCATGGGTTGGGTGTGCATCAAGTTGTCAGTTTTCCATGGCGGCTTGCACCACCCTGTCACGCGAAACCGGTGCGGCGCCTGGGCAGGCGCCGCCGGGCTTCAATCTATCTCGGCCAGCAGGCGCTGGGCCTTGGCCTTGAGATCGCCGTGGGCCTCGGCGATCACTTCCTCGATCAGTGTACGGGCTCCGTCACTGTCGCCGATGGCGTTGAATTCCTGGGCCAGTGCCAGCTTGGTGGCCAGCGGGTCTTCAGGGGCCGAGGGCGGGGTTGCCACGGCAGGGGCGTCGTTGCCCAGGTCCAGGGACAGGCTGCCCAGGTCGAATTCCAGCGACTCGGCCGGTTCGGGCTTGGCCTTGGCCGCCGTCTCCAGCACGCCGCCTGCCTGGGGCGTTGCCGGCGTTGGGGCAGGTGCCTCCGTGCTCAGGCCTTCCAGGTTGAACTCCATGGCGTCCAGCGACAGCAGCTCGGTCTTGGCATGGCTGTCGTCCGTAGTGGAGCTGGTCAGGGGCGAGGGCTCGGTGGCCGGGAAGCTGTCGGCCACCTGCGTGCCGGGCATGTCCAGCGACAGCATCTCGGTCGGCTGCATGCCGTCCATGGCGTTGCTATGGTTAAGGGCGTCCCTCAGCGAGGCGTGGGCCGTGGGCTGGAAGCCGGGCATGTCCAGCGATGCAACGGGTGGCTCGACGTGGGGCTCGATGCGAGGTGTGTCGTCCTTTGCGGAGGGCGTGGCTTCCAGCGGCGCGCGCAGCGTGGGCTCCAGCGCTGCGAAGTCCTGTTCGCTGGGCATGGGGGCCGGTGCGGGCAGGGGGCTGGCGTGCTGCGCGGGCAGGCTGGCATCGGCCAGGCCGCCGGGCAGGTCCATGTTGAGGTCCATGTCCAGGTCCATAGGCAGGGTGGCAGGGCCTTCGCGGTGCGCATCCATGTCCAGGGGGCGGCTGGCCAGCGAGGCGGCAGCCAGTCCGGCAGCAGCCACTGCGGCGCCACCGGCAACGGCGGCACCAGACAGGGGCGCGGCGCCTGCAGGCTGGTAGAGGGCGTTTTCCGGGTCCAGGATGCGGCCCTGGTCGGCCAGGCGCTGCCAGTCCACGCCCTTGCCCTGGGTCAGGCCATGCAGGGTCTGCGCGACGGCCTCGAAGGCCTTGCGGTCATGGCGCTTGGCGTAGATGTCGGCCAGCTTCTGGTGCAGTGCGGTGCGGTTGGGGTCGGTGCGCAGCGCTTCCTTGAGGATTTCCTCTGCCTGCAGGTCGCGGCCATAGGCCAGGTAGACGTCGGCCTCCGCCACGGGGTCCACATCGCCCGCATCAAGCTGGCTGGGCGAGTAATGCATGGAGGTGCCGGACAGCTGGCTCGAAGTGCCGGTGTCCACGCGTTGGCCGCCGCTGGCGCCAAAGAAGGAGTCGGCTGCCAGCTGGCTGTCGCCAAAGGCGCTTTCGCTGGAGGCGGCAGCGGCGCGGCGGCGCTGCATGACGCGGTAGCCGCCATAGCCCAGCAGCAGGGCCAGCAGGGCAGCACCGGCCAGCGGGATGGTTGGGTCTTCCAGCAGCGTATCGATGAAGCTGGGCTCGGCGATCGGCGCGACGGGGGCGGGTGCCGGCTTGGGCTTCGGCGGCTCGGCCGAAGCGGGCGTGGCGGGCACAGCTTCTGCTGCGGGCGCTGCCGAGCCGGCTGCATTGGCTGCGGCGTCTGGAGCAGCGGTGGGCGCAGCGGCCGCAGCAGCTGCATCGGCAGGCGCTGCCGGGGCCGCGGGAGTTGTCTGGGGTGCTGCAGCTTCAGGCGCTGCAGGCACGGTCGGCGCGCCCGGCACAGCGACGCCGTTTGCCGTGCCGCTGGCTGCCGAGGCAGGTGCTGCAGCAGCACCTTCGGCGGGCTTGGTGGCGGCGGCGATCTGGCTCAGCTCGGACATGTTGCGCTGCAACTCGGCCGTGCGCGATGCCTGGTCGTCCGACTGCTTTTGCTTGGCCAGGCGCTCGTCGGCCTCCACGCCCTTGACGGCGCCCTTGGACAGGGTGAGCTTGTCGGGTGCTGCGGTGGACGGCTTGCGGTCTTCGACCTGGGCCTGGACGCTGCCCGATGCTTCGCGGTTGGCCGATGCCACGGGCGCGGCCGGCGCGGCGCTGGCCAGCTGGCGGCGGAACTGGTTGAAATCGCGGGACTGGGCGGCAACGATCTGGCGCGCTTCGCGCGGCGAGGTGGCCTGGGCCGTGGCTTCGTCCGGCACGGTGAGCACGGCGCCGGAGCGCATGCGGTTCACATTGCCGTTGATGAAAACCTTGGGATTGGTGCGCAGCATGGCCACCAGCATCTGGTCCAGCGAAACGCCGGCTGGCAGGTGGGTGGCGGCGATGCGGCCTGCCGTGTCCCCGGCCTTGATGCGGACTTCGGAGGCCTCGGACGGCGCGGGAGCCGCTGCGGCGCGCTCGCGGGCTGCCGGGGCGGCACGGCGCGCTGCTGCTGGCGCGGGGCGGCTTTCCTCGGTGTTGCCTGCAGCGGCTTGCGATGCAGCTTGCGAGGGGGCGGGGGCTGCGCGGCGCGGCGCTGCGGCGGGCTCGGGTGCCGAGGCCTGGGCTGCAGCCGTCACGGCAGGCGGGAGCTTTTGCAGGGTGGGCGGGTCCAGCAGCAGGGTGTAGTTGCGCTGCAGGTTGCCCGAGGCCCAGCTGGCGTCGATCACCAGATCGACAAAGGGTTCGTTGACGGGCTGTGTGCTTGTGAGGCGCAGCACGGCCGAGCCATCCGCGCGGCGCTGCACGCTGACGCGCACCTGGCTGGCGGTGGCGTTGTACTCCATGCCCTGGGTGCGGAAGACGCCGGGAGAGGCCACGCCCACGCGCAGGCCTTCGGCTTCAGCGGCGGTGATCTGGGGGATTTCGACTTCGGCACGCAGGGGCTCGCCCAGGGCCGATTGCACGTTCACCCGGCCCAGAGCCAGTGCCCAGGCCTCGGAGGCGGGCAGTGCGACCGAGACGACGGCCGCAGTGGCCAGCACAGAGAGTTTCCAACGATGCATAAAGCGTCAAACCTGTGTGGATGCAATTGGGCAGGCACTATTGTTATTGTGGGAATGCCCGCGCTTGCACATGTAATTGAAATTTACCCGGGGATAGATGGCACGCCATCTACCAAGGTGCTTGGGTCGCATTGTCGGCCACGCTATAGGATCACAAGCGTCTGGTTGCCGGCGAACGCCAATAGTTGTTGTCGAACGGCAACGAGAAGAAACACAATGTATCTTTGGTGATTGTAGGCAACCACCTACAGCCAATGGACAAGAGACCTGGGCATTGTGCCCAATTGCCCAGGGCTTAAAGCCGAAAAAAGCGCCATGTCCCGGGCCGGGACATGGCGCTTTTTGTGTTGGCTCAAGCCGGCGATGCTCAGGCGGCGAGCAGGATGCGCAGCATGCGGCGCAGCGGCTCGGCGGCGCCCCACAGCAGCTGGTCACCGATCACGAAGGCCGACAGATACTCGGGGCCCATGTTCAGCTTGCGCACGCGGCCCACGCCGACTTCCAGGCCGCCGGTGATGGCGGCAGGGGTCAGTTCCTTGACGGTGATGGCGCGGTCGTTGGGAACCCACTTCACCCAGGGGTTGCCGGACTTGATGATGGCTTCCAGCTCTTCCAGGGGCAGGTCCTTCTTGAGCTTGAGGGTCAGCGCCAGGCTGTGGCAGCGCATGGCGCCGATGCGCACGCACAGGCCATCGACAGGGATGGTCTGCTCGGTGCCCAGGATCTTGTTGACCTCGGCCTGGCCCTTCCACTCTTCCTTGGACTGGCCGTTGTCCAGCTGCGCATCGATCCAGGGGATCAGTCCACCGGCCAGCGGTGCGCCGAAGAATTCGGTGGGCACGTCGGTGCGGATGGTCTGGGCCACCTTGCGGTCGATGTCCAGGATGGCGGATGCGGGCGTGGCCAGTTCGTCGGCCACGGCAGCGTGCACCACGCCCATGCCCTTGAGCAGTTCGCGCATGTGGTTGGCGCCGCCACCGGAGGCTGCCTGGTAGGTCATGGAGCTGACCCATTCCACGAGACCGGCCTTGAACAGGCCGCCCAGGCCCATCAGCAAGATGGAGTTGGTGCAGTTGCCGCCAATCCAGTTCTTGCCGCCCGCGGCGAGCTTGGACTGGATCAGGCCTTCATTGACGGGGTCGAGCACGATGACGGCATCGCCTTCCATGCGCAGCGACGACGCGGCATCGATCCAGTGGCCGTTCCAGCCCGAGGCGCGCAGCTGGGGGAAGACTTCCTTGGTGTAGTCGCCGCCCTGGCAGGTAATGATGATGTCGCACTTGGACAGCTCGGCAATGTCGTTGGCATTGCGCAGCTCGGTGTGGGTCTTCGCCATGGCCGGGGCCTTGCCGCCAGCGTTGGAGGTGGAGAAGAACACGGGCTCGATCAGGTCGAAGTCGCCCTCTGCCTGCATGCGGTCCATCAGCACGGAGCCGACCATGCCGCGCCAGCCGACGAGGCCTACCAATTGCTTGCTCATTTTTGAAACGCCCTTTCAGTGTGAAAACAGTGCTTGATCAAGACTGTTGTCGCCCGGCTCGTCTAGGCCAGGTGAGGGCGCACGACGAACCGGGCTGGGTCAGCCTTTGATTGTCGTAATGGTTGTGGAGGTGATTGCGCGCGCAGCCACACCAGCCAGGGCGGCGGGTGCAATGTTCAGCAGGAGGAACGGGCGGGCGGCAAACATAAGAGACGTCATTCTATCGAATACGCCAGGAAAGAGAATGTCTGTTTTGATGAATATCTTCGTCGAATCGGCGAAAACCGGACGTCTATTTTGACGTTTTGCCATGTTGTGGCGGAGCAGGGCAGTGCCCGCCCGCCACAGGGACAGCCGCAAGCCTGGAGGCTGGCGGCCGTCATGGACTTCAGGCCAGTGCGGCCACCACGGCATCGCCCATCTCGCGGGTGGAGACCTTGGTCGTGCCTTCGCTATAGATGTCGGCCGTGCGCAGGCCCTGGGCCAGCACCTTTTGCACGGCGGCTTCGATGCGCTGGGCGGCAGCTTCCTGGTTCAGCGAGAAGCGCAGCATCATCGCGGCCGACAGGATGGTGGCCAGCGGATTGGCAATGCCCTTGCCGGCGATGTCGGGGGCCGAGCCGTGACTGGGCTCGTACAGGCCCTGGCCCCTGGAGTTGAGCGATGCCGAGGGCAGCATGCCGATGGAGCCGGTCAGCATGGAGGCTTCGTCGGACAGGATGTCGCCGAACATGTTGCCCGTGACCACCACGTCAAAGCGCTTGGGTTCCTTGACCAGCTGCATGGCGGCGTTGTCCACGTACATGTGGTCCAGTTGCACATCGGGGTACTGCTGGCCCACTTCGGTGACCACGTCCTTCCAGAACTGGAAGGTTTCCAGCACGTTGGCCTTGTCCACGCTGGTCACGCGCTTGCTGCGCTTTTGCGCGGCCTGGAAGGCGACATGGGCGATGCGCTCGATCTCGGGCTTGGAGTAGCGCATGGTGTCGAAGGCTTCCTCGGCACCGGGGAAGTGGCCGTCGGTGGCCACGCGGCGGCCGCGCGGCTGGCCGAAGTAGATGTCGCCGGTCAGCTCGCGGATGATGAGGATGTCCAGGCCCGCGACCAGCTCGGGCTTGAGGCTGGAGGCGTGGGTCAGTTCCGCATAGCAGATGGCCGGGCGGAAGTTGGCGAACAGGCCCATGTGCTTGCGCAGGCCCAGGATGGCCTGCTCGGGGCGCAGCGGGCGGTCCAGCGTGTCGTACTTCCAGTCGCCCACGGCGCCGAACAGCACGGCGTCGGCCTCCATGGCCAGCTTCAGCGTGGATTCGGGCAACGGGTGGCCGGCAGCTTCGTAGGCAGCGCCGCCCACGGGGGCCGTCTGCATGTCGAAGTCCAGGCCCAGGGCGCCCAGCACCTTCACGGCTTCCGCAACGATTTCGGGGCCGATGCCATCACCGGGCAAGACTGCGATTTTCATGGTGTTCCTTTTGAGAGACTGTTCGGATGGTGGAAGGCCGCCGGCGGCTGGTTCAGCAACGCCTGCGGCCCATTGATGCGCGCAAGTGGAGATCGATCAGCGCTGCACCAGCGTGTGTGCCAGCCAGGGCTTGGTGGCCAGGCGCTCGGCCTCGTAGGCGCGGATCTTGTCGGCGTGGCGCAGCGTCAGGCCGATATCGTCAAAGCCGTTGAGCAGGCAGAACTTGCGAAAGGCGATGACATCGAAAGGGATCTCCTCGCCCTGCGGGCGCACGATCACCTGGCGATCCAGATCAATGGTCAGCTCGTAGCCGGGGAAGGCCGCGATCTCGTTGAACAGCATGTCGATCGTGGCCTCGGGCAGCACGATGGGCAGCAGGCCGTTCTTGAAGCAGTTGTTGAAAAAGATGTCGGCAAAGCTGGGCGCCAGGATGGCGCGAAAGCCGTACTGGTCCAGGGCCCAGGGCGCGTGCTCGCGGCTAGAGCCGCAGCCGAAGTTCTTGCGTGCGACCAGGATGGAGGCGCCCGCATAGCGCGGCTGATTGAGCACGAAGTCGGGGTTGGGCTTGCGCGAGGCCGGGTCCTGGCCGGGCTCGCCATGGTCCAGGTAGCGCCATTCGTCGAACAGGTTCACGCCGAAGCCGGTCTTCTTGATCGACTTGAGGAACTGCTTGGGAATGATGGCGTCGGTATCGACGTTTTCGCGGTCCATGGGGGCGACAAGGCCCTTGTGCACGGTGAATTGTTGCATGGCTGTATCGGATTCAGGGTTCAGCGGGCGGCGCGTTCGATGGCGCTGCCCGCGCTTTGCACGTCCTGGCCAATGCCCTTGACGGTATTGCAGGCGGCCAGGGTGAAGGCCAGGCCGATCAGGAGGATCGAGAAGGAGGGCTTCATGGTGTGCAGGCGGGGCAGTTGCGGGATCGGATCAGGAGAACCTGCGGATGTCCACGAAGTGGCCGTGGATGGCGGCGGCTGCAGCCATGGCCGGGCTCACCAGGTGGGTGCGTCCGCCCGCGCCCTGGCGGCCTTCGAAGTTGCGGTTGCTGGTGGAGGCGCAGCGCTCGCCGGGCTCCAGGCGGTCGGCATTCATGGCCAGGCACATGGAGCAGCCGGGCTCGCGCCATTCAAAGCCTGCCGCCTTGAAGATCTGGTCCAGGCCTTCGCGCTCGGCCTGTTCCTTGACCAGTCCGGAGCCGGGCACGACCATGGCCAGCTTGATGTTGCGCGCCACCTTCTGGCCCAGCTTCTTGACCACGGCGGCGGCCTCGCGCATGTCTTCGATGCGGCTGTTGGTGCACGAGCCGATGAAGACCTTGTCCACGAAGATGTCGTCGATCGCCTTGCCGGGCTCCAGCGCCATGTAGGTCAGCGCGCGTTCGATGGCGCCGCGCTTGCTGGCATCCTTTTCCTTGTCGGGGTCCGGCACGCGGGCATCCACGCCCAGCACCATCTCGGGCGAGGTGCCCCAGGTGACCTGCGGCACGATCTCGCTGGCCTGCAGTTCGACCACGCGGTCGAACTTCGCATCGGCATCGGAGTGCAGCGTCTTCCAGTAGGAGACGGCGGCATCCCATTCGGCGCCAGTGGGGGCCAGCGGGCGGCCCTTGACGTACTGGATGGTCTTGTCGTCCACGGCCACCAGGCCGGCGCGCGCGCCGCCTTCGATGGCCATGTTGCAGACCGTCATGCGGCCTTCCATGCTCAGGTCACGGATGGCTTCGCCGGCGAACTCGATGGTGTAGCCCGTGCCGCCGGCCGTGCCGATCTTGCCGATGATGGCCAGCACGATGTCCTTGGCCGTGATGCCGGGGGCCGCCTTGCCGCTGACGTTGATCAGCATGTTCTTGGCCTTCTTGGCCAGCAGGGTCTGGGTAGCCATCACGTGCTCGACCTCGGACGTGCCGATGCCGTGGGCCAGTGCGCCGAAGGCGCCGTGCGTGGACGTGTGGCTGTCGCCGCAGACCACGGTCATGCCGGGCAGGGTGGCGCCCTGCTCGGGGCCCATGACGTGGACGATGCCTTGACCCTTGTCCATGAAGGGGAAGAAGGCCGCAGAGCCGAACTCGCCGATGTTGGTGTTCAGCGTGGTGATCTGTTCCTTGCTGATGGGGTCGGCAATGCCGTCATAGCCGCGCTCCCAGCCGTCGGTGGGGGTGTTGTGGTCGGCCGTGGCGACCACGGAGCTGATGCGCCACAGCTTGCGGCCGGCCATGCGCAGGCCTTCGAAGGCCTGGGGGCTGGTGACTTCGTGCACCAGGTGGCGGTCGATGTAGAGGACGGCGGTGCCGTCATCCTCGGTGTGGATGACGTGCTCGTCGAAGATCTTGTCGTAGAGGGTGCGTCCCATGGCGTTCTCGAATGGTTGGTGTCGTGGGGAAATTTTTGGGGGCATCCAGCGGCCAAGTGGCCTTCAGGATGCGCTGGCCGGCGGGCTCAGGTGCTCGACCAGCAGGCGGGCCGTGACGGGTAGCGCGTCGAAGTCACGCGCCACGATGCTCAGCTCGCGCCGAGCCCAGTCGTCGCTGAGCTCCAGTGCGCGCAGATGGCCCACGCCGTGCATGAGCTCGAAGGCGCGGTCGGGAATCAGTCCCACGCCCAGGCCGTTGTCGATCATGCGGCACATGGCATCCAGGCTGGTGACCTGGATGCGCTGGTGCAGCGCATGCCCCGCCTGTGCGGCGGCCGCACGCATGGCCAGGCTGATGGAGGAGCCGGCCTGCAGGCTGACGATGTCCCATTCGAGCACATCGGCAAAGGCCACGCTGTCGCTGTGCGCCAGCGCGTGCTGCTCGGGCACCACGACGACCAGGCGATCCTCGCGGTAGGGGCGGTGCTGCAGTACGGGTGTGGCCTGGCCATTGCCCAGCGGCATGTACGCCATGGAGCAGATGCCGATGTCGGCCGTGCCTTCCTGTACGGCAGCCAGTACGGCGGGGCTGAGCTGCTCCTGCAGGTCGATCTTGACCTGGCCGTGCTTGCGCGCAAACACGCCCAGGTCTTCCGGCAGGAACTGCACGATGGCAGACATGTTGGCGTGGATGCGCACATGGCCGCGCACGCCATCGGCGTACTCGGACAGCTCGCCCTGCATGCGCTCCAGGCCGTACAGCACGTTGCGCGCGTGGTGCAGCAGGCTTTCGCCGGCAGGTGTGAGTGTCACGCCACGGCTGTGGCGATACAGCAGGGCCGTGTCCACGGTGGCCTCGAGGTCGGACAGGCGCTTGCTCACCGCCGAAGCGGCGATGAACTCGCGCTCTGCCGCTCGTCCGATGCTGCCAAGTTCGCAGACAGCCACGAACAGCTGCAGGGAGGTAAGGTCTATGCGCCGTGCAAAACTGCGCTCTGAATTCTTCATGTGGTGGGGTTCAGGCTTCTCATTAGGAGAAGTTGAATGGATTTTCTCGCACAAGTCATCGATCTGTCATCTTCAAACGCGATGTCTTTGGTGATGTCGTGCGATTTCATGGAGATGGGGGTCATGCCTCGTGGCGATGGCTGCGGGCAGCCATGCCCGCCGGAACGCCGGTTGCATACTGAAAGAATTTGTCAATCTTTGCGCCAGTCGCCTGCATGGATTGCTGCAAAAATAAGAGCATATGAACGATCGATACCCGACGGGCCTGCGAGCCCTGCCTGCAGGCCTGTCATTGCTGCTGGTCGCAGCCCTGTCCTGCATGGCCGTCCCGGCGTCTGCCAAGCCGCAGCCACCAGCGAAGAACACGGCCAAGAGCGGCGCAAAGGCCCCCGCCAAGCCTGCGGCCAAGGCGGCTGCGAGGCCGACAGGCAAGACCGCCGTCAAATCCAAGGGCAAGCCGGCACCTGTTACCACCCGCAGCGCACCTGCCAAGGCGGCCGCCGCTGCAGGCGTGGTGGGCGGCGCTGCCGCAGCGGGGGCTGCTGCTGCTGCAACTGCAGCCGCAGGTGGCGGCGCGTCCAAGGGCGAGCCCGGCCTGAGCGCGGCCGAGGTTGCAGCGCTGCACCAGCATGCCGAGCAGGGCGAGGCCAGCGCCCAGTACGCGCTGGGCTCGCTGTACAAGCGCGGCCAGGGCGTTGCCCTGAGTGCCGAGACGGCGGCCCAGTGGTATGAGAAGTCTGCGCAGCAGGGCTATGCGCCAGCCCAGTCCGACCTGGGGTTGATGTATGCGAATGGCCGTGGCGTGGCGCGTGACGATGCCCAGGCCGTGCAGTGGTATCGCAAGGCTGCCGAGCAGGGCGATGCCGTTGCCCAGAACAACCTGGGCCTGATGCTGGCCGAGGGGCGCGGAGCCGCCAAGGACCCCGCGCAGGCCGTGCAGTGGTTCCAGCGCTCGGCCGAGCAAGGTGAAGCGGCCGGTCAGTACAGCCTGGGCGTGATGTATGCCACGGGCCGGGGCGTGGCCGAGGACGTGGCGCAGGCGCTGCGCTGGTTTGTGGCGGCGGCAGGCCAGGGCCATGTCGATGCGCAATTCAATGCCGGCATGCTCTATGCCGAGGGTGGCGTGGTCGATCGCGACATGGCGCAGGCCGCCCACTGGCTGGAGAAGGCGGCCGAGCAGGGCAATGCCGCAGCCCAGTCCAACCTGGGCGTGCTGTATGCCAATGGCCAGGGCGTGCCCGCCAGCGACGAGAAGGCCGCGCGCTGGCTGGAGCGTGCCGCCCAGCAGGGCGATGCGCTGGCGCAGTCCAATCTCGCCAGTCTTTATGCGTCGGGCAAGGGCGTGGAGCGCAGCCCGTCCCAGGCCTATTTCTGGATGCTGCTGGCGGCGGGCAGGGACACCTCGCTGGCCGCCAAGCGTGACAGCATGGCCCAGCCGCTGAGCGCGGCCGAGCGTGCACGCACCGAGCGCCAGGCGGCGGCCTGGAAGGCCAAACCCGCTCCCTGAGTCCTGTTGAGCAGGCACCAATGAAAAACGCCTCGGAAGAGGCGTTTTTGTTGGAGGCTCAGTGCTGCATCAGCTGAAGAAGCTCTTGAGCCTGTCGGTCCAGCTCTCGCCGCT
Organism: Delftia acidovorans NBRC 14950; assembly: GCF_001598795.1. Lineage (GTDB taxonomy): Bacteria > Pseudomonadota > Gammaproteobacteria > Burkholderiales > Burkholderiaceae_C > Comamonas > Comamonas acidovorans. The sequence continues at coordinate 335,365 of NZ_BCZP01000001.1, forward strand.
GGGCGAATGCTTGGCGCCGCCCTTCTTGAGCGATTCCTCCAGCTCGCGCAGCAGCTTGCGCTGGTACTCGGTCAGCTTGACGGGCGTCTCGACCACGATGTGGCAGTACAGGTCGCCGGGATAGCTGGAGCGCACGCCCTTGATGCCCTTGCCGCGCAGGCGGAACTGCTTGCCGGCCTGGGTGCCTTCGGGGATGTCGATGGCCGCCTTGCCCGACAGGGTGGGCACCTCGATCTCGCCGCCGAGCGCCGCCGTGATGAAGCTCACGGGCACGTTGCAGTGCAGGTCGTCGCCGTCGCGCTCGAAGATGTCGTGGTCCTTGATGCGGATCTCGATGTAGAGATCGCCCGCAGGCCCGCCATTCGTGCCGGGTTCGCCATTGCCGGAGGAGCGGATGCGCATGCCGTCGTCGATGCCGGCTGGAATCTTCACTTCCAGTGTCTTCTGGCGCTTGACCTTGCCCTGGCCGCCGCAGCTGGTGCAGGGCTCGGGAATGATCTTGCCCGTGCCCCGGCAGTGCGGGCAGGTCTGCTGCACGCTGAAAAAGCCCTGGCGCATCTGCACGCTGCCCATGCCGTTGCAGGTGGTGCAGGTCTTGGCGCTGGTGCCGGGCTTGGCGCCGCTGCCGTGGCAGGTGTCGCAGCCATCCCAGCTGGGGATGCGGATCTGCGCATCCTTGCCGTGGGCGGCTTCCTCCAGCGTGATCTCCATGGCGTAGCTGAGATCGTTGCCGCGGTAGACCTGGCGGCCGCCACCGGCGCCCCCGCGTCTGCCGCCACCCTGGTTGAACATGTCGCCAAAGATGTCGCCAAAGGCTTCGGCAAAGCCACCAAAGCCTTCGGCGCCGCCGCCCATGCCGCGGTTGGGGTCCACGCCCGCATGGCCGTACTGGTCGTAGGCCGCGCGCTTGTTGCTGTCGGAGAGCATCTCGTAGGCCTCCTTGGCCTCCTTGAATTTCTCTTCCGCCCCGCTTGCGGCATCCCCCTGGTTGCGGTCAGGGTGGTACTTCATCGCCAGCTTGCGATAAGCCTTCTTGATGTCGTCGTCCGAGGCGTTCTTGGCAACGCCGAGGACCTCGTAAAAATCGCGTTTGGACATGGTGTTTGCTAGCCAGTCAGTGAGAACAGGAACGCCGCGTCAGCCCCTTGGCAGGGCCGAGCGCGGCGGCAAGCGGTCGTCAAGGGACCACGCGCTGGGTTCAGTCCTTCTTGACTTCCTTGACTTCGGCGTCAACGACGTTGTCGTCAGCGGCTGCTGCACCGGCCGAGGCGCCTGCTGCACCTGCCGCTGCGGCGGCTGCTGCTGCCTCGGGGCCGCCGGCTGCCTGCGCATCGGCGTACATCTTCTCGCCGAGCTTCTGGCTCGCCGTCATCAGCGCCGTGGTCTTGGCGTCGATGGCGTCCTTGTCCTCGCCCTTCAGGGCCTCTTCCAGGTCCTTGACGGCGCTCTCGATGGCGGTCTTCTCGCCAGCGTCGAGCTTGTCGCCATGCTCGCCCAGGCTCTTCTTGACGCTGTGCACGGCAGCTTCGCCCTGGTTGCGGGCCTGGACCAGTTCCAGCTTCTTCTTGTCGTCGGCTGCGTTCAGCTCGGCGTCCTTCACCATCTTCTGGATCTCGTCCTCGGACAGGCCCGAGTTCGCCTTGATGGTGATCTTGTTTTCCTTGCCCGATGCCTTGTCCTTGGCGGACACGTTCAGGATGCCGTTGGCGTCGATGTCAAAGGCCACTTCGATCTGGGGCACGCCACGCGCTGCGGGCGGAATGCCTTCGAGGTTGAACTCGCCCAGCATCTTGTTGCCCGAAGCCATTTCGCGCTCGCCCTGGAACACCTTGATCGTCACGGCAGGCTGGTTGTCGTCGGCCGTCGAGAAGGTCTGTGCGAACTTCGTCGGGATGGTGGTGTTCTTCGTGATCATCTTGGTCATCACGCCACCCAGCGTCTCGATGCCCAGCGACAGCGGCGTCACGTCCAGCAGCAGCACGTCCTTGCGGTCGCCCGACAGAACCTGGCCCTGCACGGCGGCGCCCACGGCCACGGCTTCGTCGGGGTTCACGTCCTTGCGGGGTTCCTTGCCGAAGAATTCCTTGACCTTCTCCTGCACCTTGGGCATGCGGGACATGCCGCCGACCAGGATCACGTCATCGATGTCGGACACGGAAACGCCTGCGTCCTTGATGGCCGTGCGGCAGGGCGCAATGGTGCGCTCGATCAGGTCTTCGACCAGGCTTTCCAGCTTGGAGCGGGTCAGCTTGATGTTCAGGTGCTTGGGACCCGAGGCATCGGCCGTGATGTAGGGCAGGTTGATGTCGGTCTGGGCCGAGTTCGACAGCTCGATCTTGGCCTTCTCGGCAGCTTCCTTCAGGCGCTGCAGGGCCAGCACGTCCTTGGCCAGATCAACGCCCTGGTCCTTCTTGAACTCGGTGATGATGTAGTCGATGATGCGCTGGTCGAAGTCTTCGCCGCCCAGGAACGTGTCGCCGTTGGTGGACAGCACTTCGAACTGCTTTTCGCCGTCCACATCGGCGATTTCGATGATGGACACGTCAAACGTGCCGCCGCCCAGGTCATACACCGCGATCTTGCGGTCCCCCTTGTCGATCTTGTCCAGGCCGAAGGCCAGGGCCGCCGCCGTGGGCTCGTTGATGATGCGCTTGACTTCCAGGCCGGCGATGCGGCCTGCATCCTTGGTGGCCTGGCGCTGGGCGTCGTTGAAGTACGCGGGCACGGTGATCACGGCCTCGGTCACGGGCTCGCCCAGGTAGTCCTCGGCGGTCTTCTTCATCTTGCGCAGCACTTCGGCGGAAATCTGCGGCGGGGCCAGCTTCTGGCCGCGCACTTCCACCCAGGCGTCGCCGTTGTCGGCACGCGAGATGGTGTAGGGCATCAGGTCGATGTCCTTTTGCACTTCCTTCTCGTCGAACTTGCGGCCGATCAGGCGCTTGGCGGCGTAGATGGTGTTGCGGGGGTTGGTGACGGCCTGGCGCTTGGCCGAGGCGCCGACGAGGATCTCGCCGTCTTCCTGGTAGGCAATGATCGAAGGCGTGGTGCGTGCACCTTCGCTGTTCTCGATCACGCGCGTGGTGTTGCCGTCCATGATGGCCACGCAGCTGTTGGTGGTGCCCAGGTCAATACCGATGATTTTTCCCATTTTGAGTTCTCTCCGCGTTCTGTGAAATGTTTGAATGACTGCTAACTTGTGGCCGGCAGGCGCTGCTTCAAGGGGCTTTGCCTCTTTTTTGTCAACGCTGCCGTGAGCGCACGCTTACTGGGGCTGGGCCACGGTCACGAGGGCCGGGCGCAGGATACGGTCGGCAATCAGGTAGCCCTTTTGCAGCACCGACACCACGGTGTTGGCTTCCTGCTGGGCAGGCACCATGCTGATGGCCTGGTGCAGGTTGGGGTCGAATTTCTCGCCGGCTGCCGGGTTGATGGTCACGACCTTGTTGCGCTCCAGGGCAGAGGTCAGCTGGCGCAGCGTGGCGTCGGCGCCTTCGCGCAGCTGCTCTGGCGTGGCCTGCTGGATGGCCAGTGCGGCATCCAGGCTGTCGCAGACGGGCAGCAGGCTTTCGGCAAAGCTCTCGATGCTGAACTTGCGGGCCTTGGAGACTTCGTCTTCCGCGCGGCGGCGCACATTCTCTGCCTCGGCCTTGGCGCGCAGGAACTGGTCGGCCAGCTCGGCGCTCTTGGCCTTGAGTTCGGCCAGCTCGGCCTGCAGGCGCTGCAGCTCGTCTGCGGCGTTGGCCGCCATGGCGGCTTCGATTTCTTCCGGGGCTGCGTCTTGAAAGGGGTTGGAGTTTTGTTCGGACATGGATGGAGACTTCAGCTACAAAACAAAAAGATCGCCGCGCTGGAGGCCAGGCTTGGCGATTGCACGATCTTGAATCGAGATGCGAGCGGATCGGTGTATTTTCAAGGGCTTTGTGCCTGTGCCTGCGCACTGCAGGTGCACACGGTGGGGGCAAAAGCCGGGCGAAGGGGTAAAAGCCCCACACGAATCCGGGGTCTCGGGCAGTGCGGAGTGTACAGATGGAAGAGGGCTGCGCTAGAATCCAATGCTTTGCCTTGCCGCACCGCTACAAGACGCAGTGGGCGGCGTTTTCCCAAAAGGAGTCGATATGCGTCATTACGAAATCGTTTTGTTGATCCACCCGGATCAGAGCGAGCAGGTTCCCGCCATGCTGGAACGCTACAAGGGCATGATCACCGCTGGCGGTGGCAAGGTCCATCGCGAAGAAGACTGGGGCCGTCGCCAACTGGCTTACATGATCAACAAGCTCGCCAAGGCCCACTACCTGTGCCTGAACATCGAAGCCGACCAGGCTGTGATGGCTGAGCTGGAGCATGCCTTCAAGTTCAACGATGCCGTGCTGCGTCACCTGACGGTTCAGAAGAAGAAGGCCGACACTGCGCCTTCCTCGATGATGAAGACCGTCGAGCGTGAAGAAGCCCGCAAGGCCAGCCAGACCGAACAGGCCTGAGCCCAGCCCTTTCAGAACCTGAAGGAGTGGAGAACCACGTTGCACTGACGGCAGCCATCGCAGAGCTTCAAGCACTGCGGTACACGCCGGCAGGGCTGCCCGCCCTTGAACTGCGACTCGAACACGCGTCGCGGCAAAAGGAAGCAGGAAGCGAACGCAGCGTGACGGCATCTGTCAAGGCGGTGGCCTTTGGCGCGCTGGCTGAAAAGCTGGCCCGCCAGGCGCTCGGCAGCCAGTGGAAGTTCCAAGGCTTCCTGGCAACGCCCCGCAACGGCAAATTGCTGGTTTTACACATCCAGGACATTCAACAAAACTAATTTTCAAGAGGTCCAGAAATGGCCACGTTCAAGAAATTCAACAAGGACAAGCGCCCCAAGCGCAACACGCAGTCGCTGCTGTTCAAGCGCAAGCGCTTCTGCCGCTTCACCGTCGCCGGCGTCGAAGAAATCGACTACAAGGATGTGGACACCCTGCGTGACTTCATCGGTGAAAACGGCAAGATCGTGCCCGCTCGCCTGACCGGCACGCGCGCCATCTACCAGCGTCAGCTGAACACGGCCATCAAGCGCGCCCGCTTCCTGGCTCTGGTTCCTTACTCTGACCAGCACAAGATCTAAGGAATACAACCATGCAAGTCATTCTGCTCGACAAGGTTGTGAACCTCGGTGGCCTCGGCGACATCGTCAAGGTCAAAGACGGCTACGCCCGCAACTTCCTGATCCCCACGGGCGCTGCCCGTCGTGCCACGGCTTCCGCCAAGGCCGAGTTCGAAGCCAAGCGCGTCGAACTGGAAAAGCAAGCGGCTGAAAAGCTGGCTGCTGCTCAGCAACTGGGCGAAAAGCTCAACGGCGCAAACGTCAAGCTGACCCAGAAGGCTGGCGTTGACGGCCGCCTGTTCGGCTCGGTGACCAACGCCGACATCGCCGAAGAACTGACCAAGGCCGGCTTTGCCGTCGCCAAGTCGCAAGTTCGCCTGGTCAACGGTCCCATCAAGACCGTGGGCGACGCCACCGTGGTCGTGGCACTGCACACCGACGTCAGCGTCGAAGTGACGGTGTCGGTCTACGGCGACCACTCCTGATCCGGGGCTTGTCCCGTATCACCAAAAAGCCGCCTTAGGGCGGCTTTTTGCTTTGCCGTGCCAGGGTGATGACGCCGGGTGGCGCGGCCTTTTGCCAGCCGCTACGATGGCGGGCTCATCTCCAGGAATTCCATGTCGTCCGTAATGCCCCCACTCGATCTCGATGATGCGTTCGCACCGCTGCCTGCTGGCGACCAGCAGGTGGCCCAGTTGCGCGTGCCGCCGCATTCGATGGAGTCCGAGTCCAGCGTTCTAGGGGGGCTGCTGCTGGACAACAACGCCTGGGAGCGTGTTGGTGATCTGCTGGTGGATGGTGATTTCTACCGCCATGAGCACAAGCTGATCTACGAGGCCATCGGCAAGCTGATCAACGGCAGCAAGCCGGCCGATGTGATCACGGTCTACGAGCATTTGCAGAGCATGGGCAAGGCCGAGGAAATCGGCGGGCTGCTGTACCTGAACCAGCTGGCGCAGTACGTGCCCAGCGCCACCAACATCCGGCGCTATGCGGAGATCGTGCGGGAGCGCTCCATCCTGCGCAAACTGGTGACCGCCAGCGACGACATCGCCACCAATGCCTTCAATCCGCAGGGCAAGACGGTCGATCGCATTCTGGACGAGGCCGAGCAGAAGATCCTGGCTATCGGCGAGGAGGGTGCGCGCAACAAGCAGGGCTTCCAGTCGCTCGACACGCTGGTGGTGGACCTGCTGGACCGTGTTCAGGAGATGGCCGACAACCCCATGGACGTGACCGGCGTGCCCACGGGTTTCGTCGATCTGGACCGCATGACCAGCGGCTTGCAGGCCGGTGACCTGGTGGTGCTGGCTGCCCGTCCCTCGATGGGCAAGACCTCGTTTGCGGTGAATATCGCCGAGCATGTGGCGCTCAACGAGGGCCTGCCGGTCGCCATTTTCTCCATGGAAATGGGCGCGGCCCAGCTGGCGGTTCGTATCGTCGGCTCCATCGGCCGCGTCAACCAGGGCAATCTGCGCACGGGCAAGCTCAACGACGACGAGTGGCCGCGCCTGACGGAAGCCATCGAGCGGCTGCGCACGGTATCCCTGCACATCGACGAGACACCGGGCCTGTCCCCCACGGAACTGCGCGCCAATGCGCGGCGCCTGGCGCGCACCTGCGGCAAGCTGGGCCTGATCGTGGTGGACTATTTGCAGCTGATGAGTGGCTCGGGCTCGGCCGCCAGTTCCGACAACCGTGCGACCGAGCTGGGCGAGATTTCGCGGGGCTTGAAAATGCTGGCCAAGGAACTGCAGTGCCCGGTGATTGCCCTGTCACAGCTCAACCGCTCGGTGGAGCAGCGCACCGACAAGCGTCCCATGATGTCCGACCTGCGCGAATCGGGTGCCATCGAGCAGGATGCCGACATCATCATGTTCATCTACCGTGATGACTACTACAACAAGGACAGCAAGGAGCCGAACATTGCCGAAGTCATCATCGGCAAGCAACGTAACGGTCCCACGGGAACGGTGAAGGTGTTCTTCCAGAAGAACCAGACGCGTTTCGAGAACCTGGCTGTGGGCTACGGTGGCGGCGACGAGTACTGACCGGGATACCCCGGCTTTGTGCCCGCAATGAAAAACGGCCCCGAGGGGCCGTTTGCTTTGGGGGGTTGGCGATCTACATGCGCCAGACCTGGATCAGCAGGCCCGCCACGCAGACGCCAAGGATGGCGCATGCCCAGGCCAGCCGCTGGGCGCCCGTGCGCAGCGCGCCCACGGTGGCCACGATCTGGGCGTTCTGCTCTGCCAGCTTTTCGATCAATTCCAGCGACTGGCGCTGGGATTGTTCCAGTTGCACGATGCGTGCGTCCTGGGCCTGGATCAGCTGCAGCGCCTGTTCGCCAGCCGAGCGCGGCGGTGCCAGCGGCTCGACGGCCGCAGGATGCTGTGCATCGAGCTCCTGCGCAGCGTCCTTCTTGCGCAGCAGGTTCTTGGCGGCCTTGACGACCTGGGGCGTGGCCTCGATGACATCGCCCCAGGGCACCAGCTTCAACGCGGTGATCCAGCTGATCGCCATGGCTTAGAGCACCTCGCTGGCGAAGTCTGCCAGGCGCGAACGCTCGCCGCGCGCCAGCGTAATGTGGCCGCTGTGCGGCCAGCCCTTGAAACGGTCCACGGCGTAGGTCAGGCCCGAGGAGCCTTCGGTCAGGTAGGGCGTATCGATCTGCGCCAGATTGCCCATGCAGATGATCTTGGTGCCGGGGCCGGCGCGCGTGATCAGGGTCTTCATCTGCTTGGGCGTCAGGTTCTGGGCCTCGTCGATGATGACGTACTTGTTCAGGAAGGTGCGGCCGCGCATGAAGTTCATGCTCTTGATCTTGATGCGGCTGCGGATCAGCTCATTGGTGGCCGCGCGGCCCCATTCGCCGGCATTGCCGCCATCGCCCTTGGCCAGGAATTCGAGGTTGTCGTCGAGGGCGCCCATCCAGGGACCCATCTTCTCTTCCTCGGTGCCGGGCAGGAAGCCGATGTCCTCGCCCACGCTCACCGTGGCGCGCGTCATGATGATCTCGGTGTAGCGGCGATCGTCCAGCACCTGGGACAGGCCGGCAGCCAGGGCCAGCAGGGTCTTGCCGGTGCCGGCCGTGCCGGTCAGCGTGACCAGGTCAATGTCCGGGTTCATCAGCAGGTTCATCGCGAAGTTCTGTTCGCGGTTGCGTGCCGTGACGCCCCAGACGGCGTACTTGGGATTGCCGAAGTCCTTGAGCGTCTTGAGCACGGCCGTCTTGTCGCGGATCTCGGTCACGCGCATGAACAGGCTGGGCTCGCCGGGTGCCTCGTGGTAGACGAACTGGTTGATCATCAGCTGGTCGACGATGGCACCGCTGATGCGGTAGTAGGTGATGGCGCCTTCCTGCCAGCTCTCGACGTTCTTGCCCGCCTTGGCCCAGAAGTCCTGGGGCAGGGCCAGGGCGCCTGCGTACAGCAGGTCGCCGTCGTCCAGTACCTTGTCGTTCTGGTAGTCCTCGGCCGCCAGGCCCAGCGCGCGTGCCTTGACGCGCATGTTGATGTCCTTGGACACCAGCACGACTTCGCGCTCGCTGAACTTCTTGCGCAGAGCGGCGACCACGCCCAGGATCTGGTTGTCCGCCTTGCCCTGGGGCAGGCTGTCGGGCAGCGAGGTCTCCAGCGGTTCCGTCTGGAAATACAGCATGCCCGTGGCGCTGCGCTGGCCCGTGGCATTCAGCGGCAGGCCCTTGTCCAGCGTTTCGGAGGGCTGGGAGGCGACCAGCGAATCCAGCGTGCGGCTGACCTGGCGGCCGTTGCGCGCCACTTCGGTCATGCCCTTCTTGTGGCCGTCGAGTTCTTCCAGCACCACCATGGGCAGGAAGATGTCGTGTTCCTCGAAGCGGAACAGGCTGGTCGGGTCGTGCAGCAGCACGTTGGTGTCGAGCACGAACAGCGTCTTCGGTCCTGTGCGCGTGCGGCGCGGGCGTACCGGCGCTGCCAGCAGTGCTGCCGGCTTGGCTTCTGTGGACGACCTGTTGGCCGAGCGGGCGCTGGATGGCGCTGCCGTTGCTTTGGAATTGTCGGTTGCGCGGCGCTGCCGATTGGCAGGGGCTGCAGTCGCGGGCGCAGGAGCCGGTGCCGGTGATGCGGGCTTGGTGTTGCGGCCGCGCGCCGGTGCGGGCTTTGCAGCTGTGGCGGTGTTGTTGGAGGCGGGGGCTGGGGCCGGCTTGCGCTTGCGCGTCGCGGCGGCAGCTACGGCCTCGGCTGCATCGGGAAGATCGTCAGCGGGCAGGGGGTCTGCGTGCTGGGCACCGCGCACGGGAAGAAAGGCTTCGGGGGAGAGCTTGGCGGCACGGCGGCCGGGTGCGGGGGGCAGGGGCATAGTGGACGAACCGTTCCTCAACAGGGATCAAAAAGCACAAAGCCGCCTGGAAACCGAGGCGGCTTTGGTGGGGTGACAGGGAAAAGCGTCTTTGCTAAGAGGCATCGTCCCATTATGCATAGGCTGATGGCCTGAATATGTCGGCCGGCGCTTTGTCGCCTGTCAGATTGTCGCTATCAGGCGGCCTGCTTCAGTGCCTTCAGGGTCTTGACAGCCTTGAGCACCTCGTCAACGTGGCCGGGGACCTTCAGGCCGCGCCATTCCTGCACCAGCAGGCCATCGGTGCCCACCAGGAAGGTGGAACGCTCGATGCCCTTCACCTTCTTGCCGTACATGATCTTGTTCTTGACCACGCCGAACATGTGGCACATCTTCTCTTCCGTATCGGCGATGAGCTCGAACGGCAGTTCCAGCTTTTCCTTGAAGTCGTCGTGCGACTTCATGTTGTCGCGCGAGACGCCAAACACGGTGGCACCAGCTTTCACGAAGTCCTTGTACTTGTCGCGGAACTGCATGGCTTCAGTGGTACAGCCAGGCGTATTGTCCTTTGGGTAGAAATACAGGATCAGAATCTGGCCCGTGTGGGAGGTGTTGGTCACCTTGATCCCGCCGGTAGCGTTGGCTTCAAATTCGGGAAGGGGTTTGTTGACAACGATCGCCATGCGCTTATATCTCTCGGGTGTAGTCGTTGAAATGCCGAGGGCCGTGTTTGTGTTTTTGCTTTTATCGGAAATGCCCCCAACCGCAACCTGCAATTTTACCCTGAAAACGGGATTTCACCCAATCAGGGGGCCAGGAGTCTACTCCAAGAGTAGGGCCGCGACGACGTTACGGCCTTCGCTGGCAAGGATGTTGTAGGTGCGACACGCGGCCTGCGTGTCCATGCTTTCCAGGCCTATGCGCCGGGCCATGAGGGGGCGCAGCCAGGCCGCCGGCGGGAAGCGGTTGCGCTGGCCGCTGCCCAGGATGATGACCTCGGCATCCAGTTGGGACAGCGCCTCGAAATGCTCGGGCGTCAGGTCCTCGAAGCGGACGCAGTCCCAGGCCTGGCGCAGGCCCTTGGCGCCTACCAGCAGGCTGTGCTCGAATTTTTCCCTGTCCACGGCGACCCAGCCGGGGCCATAGCCCGTGATGCTCTGTGCTTCGGATTTGTCGGCGTGGAATTTCATGGATGAGGGTGGCGCGGTCTGCGCGATGGGGGTGGCCGCCACACGGCCGGGGCCAGGGCGATGCTGCATTGCGGAACTGTGGTCAAATTATAGGTTTCACCAGGGTGCATGGGGCACTTTGGCGTGCATGAAGGCCGCAAGCCCGCGCCGGCCACTTTCATATTCTCAGCATGAAAACCGTTCTCAAATCCGCAAAACTAGCCAACGTCTGTTATGACATCCGCGGGCCCATCATGGACGCGGCGAAGAAGATGGAAGAGGACGGGCAGAAGATCATCAAGCTCAATATCGGCAACCTGGCCGTGTTCGGCTTCGATGCCCCCGAGGAAGTGCAGCAGGACATGATCCGCAACCTGCCCAATTCGGCAGGCTACTCGGACAGCAAGGGCATCTTCGCGGCGCGCAAGGCCGTGATGCACGAGACCCAGCGCCAGGGCATCCTGGGCGTGACGCTGGACGATATCTACCTGGGCAATGGCGCATCCGAGCTGATCAGCCTGGCCACGAACGCGCTGCTGGACGACGGCGACGAGATGCTGCTGCCGGCGCCCGACTATCCGCTGTGGACCGCCGTCACCAGCCTGTCGGGCGGCACGCCCGTGCACTATATGTGTGACGAGTCCAACGGCTGGATGCCCGACCTGGACGACATCCGTGCCAAGATCACGCCGCGCACCAAGGGCATCGTCGTCATCAATCCCAACAACCCGACGGGCGCCCTGTACAGCAAGCAGCTGCTGCAAAGCATCGTGGCGCTGGCCCGCGAGCATGGGCTGGTGATCTTTGCCGACGAGGTCTATGACAAGGTGCTGTACGACGATGTCGTGCACACGCCGCTCGCCAGCCTGTCCACCGATGTGCTGACGCTGACCTTCAACTCGCTGTCCAAGGCCTATCGCAGCTGCGGCTACCGCGCCGGCTGGATGGTGGTCTCGGGCGACAAGAAGGCGGCCCGGGACTATATCGAGGGCCTGAATATGCTCTCCAACATGCGCCTGTGCGCCAATGTGCCCGGCCAATGGGCCGTGCAGACGGCGCTGGGCGGCCACCAGAGCATCGACGAGCTGGTGCAGGAGGGCGGCCGGCTGCGCGTGCAGCGCGATCTGGCCCACAAGCTGATCACCGAAATCCCCGGCGTGAGCTGCGTCAAGCCGCAAGCCGCGCTGTATATGTTCCCGCGCCTGGACCCCGAGATCTACCCGATCAAGGATGACCAGGCGTTCTTCCTGGAAGTGCTGCAAGAGACCAAGGTCATGCTGGTGCAGGGAACAGGCTTCAACTGGCCGCACCCCGACCATTTCCGCATCGTCTTCCTGCCGCACGACACCGACCTGCGTGAGGCCATCCGCCGTCTCGCAGTGTTCCTCGAGAAATACCGCAAGCGCCACGGCACGGACCGCGGCTGAGCTGTGCGGGCCGGTGGAGGAGAGGGCCTTCCGCCGGCCATTGCTTTTTACCGGCTGCCGGCGCGCACCCTCTGGGCGCCGCAGCGTTTTTTGACTGGCAAGTAGTTTATGAAACCGATCCAAGTAGGCCTTCTGGGCATTGGCACCGTGGGCAGCGGCACCTTCAACGTGCTGCAGCGCAATCAGGAAGAGATCCGCCGCCGTGCGGGCCGCGGTATTGAGATTGCCATGGTGGCCGACCTGGATACGGAACGCGCCCGCTCCGTCGTGGGCGACACGGCCAAGGTGGTCGGCGATGCGCGCGAGATCATCGCTAACCCCGAGATCGACGTGGTGATCGAGCTGATCGGCGGCTACGGCATTGCCAAGGCCCTGGTGCTGGAAGCCATTGCCGCCGGCAAGCATGTGGTCACGGCCAACAAGGCCCTGCTGGCCGTGCATGGCAGCGAAATCTTCAAGGCCGCCGCCGAGAAGGGCGTGATGGTGGCCTACGAAGCGGCCGTGGCCGGTGGCATTCCCATCATCAAGGCGCTGCGCGAAGGCCTGACGGCCAACCAGATCCAGTGGGTGGCCGGCATCATCAACGGCACGACCAACTTCATCCTGTCCGAAATGCGCGACAAGGGCCTGGACTTCGATGTGGTGCTCAAGGAAGCCCAGCGCCTGGGCTATGCCGAAGCCGACCCGACCTTCGACATCGAAGGCGTGGACGCCGCCCACAAGGTCACGCTGATGAGCGCCATCGCCTTCGGCATTCCCGTGCAGTTCGACAAGGCGCATGTGGAAGGCATCACCAAGCTGTCTGCGGCCGACATCAAGTACGCCGAGCAACTGGGCTACCGCATCAAGCTGCTGGGCATCACCAAGCGCACGGACAAGGGTATCGAGCTGCGCGTGCACCCCAGCCTGGTGCCGACCAAGCGCCTGATCGCGAACGTGGAAGGCGCGATGAACGCCGTCGTCGTGCATGGCGACGCCGTGGGCACCACGCTGTACTACGGCAAGGGCGCGGGCTCCGAGCCCACGGCCAGCGCCGTGATCGCCGATCTGGTGGACATCGCCCGCCTGCACACGGCCGATCCCGAGCACCGCGTGCCCCCGCTGGCCTTCCAGTCGAACACGCTGGTCGCCGCAGGTGGCGAGCTGCCCGTGCTGCCCATGAGCGAGGTGGTCACCAGCTACTACCTGCGCATCCGCGTGGCCGACGAAGCCGGTGTGCTGGCCAAGATCACCAGCATCCTCGCGGGCATGGGCATCAGCATCGACGCCCTGCTGCAGCGAGAGGCCGGCGAAGTGAGCGGCGACAGCGAAGGCAGCCAGGGCGTGCCGCAGACCGACCTGATCATCCTGACCCATGCCACGCGTGAAGGCGATATGGACACGGCCCTGGCCCAGATCCAGCAACTGCCCACGGTGCTGGCCCCTATCAACCGCATCCGCAAGGAAGAGTTGAACTAAGACACCCCCTGAGCGGCTGCGCCGCTTCCCCCTCTCTCGCACGCGGGAGGGGGACGACGCCCTCGCTGCGGGGCGGCCCTTGCTCGGCATCCCTGGCATCGGCCGCGCCCCGTCTCACAGAATACTGACGAGGAAGCGACATGCTTTATCTTTCCACGCGCGGCCACGCGGACCGCAAGCGCTTTTGCGACATCCTGCTCGAGGGCCTGGCGCCCGATGGGGGGCTGTACCTGCCCGAGCACTATCCGCAGATCGATGCCGCCCGCTTGGGCGAGCTGCGCAGCATCTACAAGGAGCAGGGCTACGCTGCCCTGGCCTTCGAGATCCTGAGCCTGTACATCGACGACATCCCGGCCGAGGATCTGCGCGCCCTGTGCGCCAAGACCTATACGCAGCAGGTGTTCGGCACGGCCGAGATCACGCCGCTGCGCCAGCTGGAAGACGGCCTGTGGCTCGAAGCCCTGTCCAACGGCCCCACGCTGGCCTTCAAGGACATGGCCATGCAGCTGCTGGGCAACCTGTTCGAGTACGAACTGGGCCGCCGTGGCGAGGAACTCAACATCCTGGGCGCTACCAGCGGTGACACCGGCAGCGCGGCCGAGTACGCCATGCGCGGCAAAAAGGGCGTGCGCGTGTTCATGACCAGCCCGCGCGGCCGCATGAGCCCCTTCCAGCAGGCCCAGATGTTCAGCCTGCAGGACGCCAACATCCACAACATCGCCATCGAGGGCGTGTTCGACGACTGCCAGGACATCGTCAAGGCCGTCTCCAACGACCACGCCTTTAAGGCGAAGTACAAGATCGGCACGGTCAACTCGATCAACTGGGCCCGCCTGCTGGCCCAGGTCGTCTACTACTTCGCCGGTTACCTGCAGGCCACGCAGAGCAATGACCAGAAGGTCAGCTTCACGGTGCCCAGCGGCAACTTCGGCAACATCTGCGCCGGCCACGTGGCGCGCCAGATGCGCCTGCCGATCGCACGCCTGGTGGTGGCGACCAACGAGAACGATGTGCTCGACGAGTTCTTCCGCACGGGCGCCTACGTGGTGCGCGGCAGCGAGCACACCTACGAGACATCGAGCCCCTCGATGGACATCTCCAAGGCCAGCAACTTCGAGCGCTTCGTGTTCGACCTGCTGGGCCGCGATGGCCAGGCCACGCGCGAATTGTTCGCCGAGGGCGTGGCACGCCAGGGCCGCTTCGACCTGGGCGGCAATCCGCTGTTCCAGGAAGCTGCTGCCCGCTACGGCTTCGTCAGCGGCAAGAGCACGCATGCCGACCGCCTGGCCACCATCCGCGATACCTTCGAGCGCTTCGGCACCATGATCGACACGCACACGGCCGACGGCGTCAAGGTGGCGCGCGAGCAGCTGCAGGCCGGCGTGCCCATGATCGTGCTGGAGACGGCACTGCCCATTAAGTTCGCCGCCACCATCGAGGAGGCGCTGGGCCGCCTGCCCGATCGCCCGGCCAAGTTCGAAGGCATCGAGGACCTGCCCAAGCGCGTGACCGACTTGCCGGCCGATGCCGAGCAGGTCAAGGCCTATATCGCCCGGCATTGCGACTGATGCCGCAGCCGGGCTGCCCAAAGGTCCGCAGCAGGAGTGCATGGCGATGAAGGTCATAGGCTTCGCCGGCTACTCGGGCTCGGGCAAGACCAGCCTGGTGGAGCCCCTGATCACGCTGATGCGTGCGCAGGGGCTCAGCGTTTCGGTGGTCAAGCATGCCCACCACCATTTCGATGTCGATCACGAGGGCAAGGACAGCTGGCGCCACCGCAAGGCGGGCGCCTATGAAGTGGTGCTGGCCTCGGATCGCCGTCTGGCGCTGATGCGCGAATTCCCCCGTCCCACGGAGCTGTCGGTGCACGACATGCTGGCCGAACTCGATCCGCGCGTGGATTGGGTGCTGGTCGAAGGCTTCAAGCACGCCGACCTGCCCAAGATAGAGATCTGGCGCGATCAGCCCGAGCGCGCCAGCGCCGGCAAGACCCAGGCGCCCCTGTATCCGCACGACCCCCATGTGCTGGCCATTGCCACCGACGCACCGCAGCGCCTGCCAGAGCCGCCGCGCCAGCCCGTGCTCGATCTCAATGCGCCAGGGCAGATACTGCAATGGCTGCTGGAGCATGCGCAGCAACTGCGCTACCGTGCCCCAGGCCTCCCTCGAAATTAGGAAAACACCATGCGAGCCCCGCTCAAGCCCCTTGACGAAGCGCTGGCCGAATTGCTGGCCCAGGCACTGCCGCTGGCCGGCGATGACACCGTGGACAGCTTCGATGCCGATGGCCGTGTGCTGCTGGCCGATGCCGTCTCTCCGCTGCAAGTGCCGCCCCAGGACAACAGTGCCATGGACGGCTACGCCGTGCGCAGCGCCGAATGCACCCAGGGCAATGCCGAGCTGCCCGTCTCGCAGCGCATCCCCGCAGGCGCCATGGGCCAGCCGCTGGCCGTGGGCACGGTGGCGCGCATCTTCACGGGCGCTCCGGTGCCCGAAGGTGCCGATGCCATCGTCATGCAGGAAGACTGCGAAGTCCTGGAAGACGGTCGCGTGCGCATCAAGGCGCGGCCCGAGGCCGGGCAATGGATACGCCGCTCTGGCGAAGACATCCGGCGCGGCGCCACCGTCATCGCGGCCGGCACGCGCCTGTCGCCGGCCGAGCTGGGGCTGGCGGCCAGCATTGGCCTGGCCTCTTTGCGCGTGGCACGCAAGCCGCGCGTGGCCCTGTTCTCCACAGGCGACGAGCTGGTCATGCCGGGCACCGTGGCGCCCGAGCAGATGCCGCCCGGCAGCATCTACAACAGCAACCGATTCTTCCTTCGCGCCCTGCTGCAGCGCATGGGCTGCGAGGTCACCGACTTCGGCATCGTCCCCGACCGGCGCGAAGCCACTGTGGATGCTTTGCGCGAGGCGGCCCGCGCGCATGACCTGATCCTGACCAGCGGCGGGGTGTCTGTCGGCGAAGAAGACCATGTCAAGCCCGCCGTGCAGGCGCTGGGCCAGCTCGACCTCTGGCAGATCGCCGTCAAGCCTGGCAAGCCCTTCGCCTATGGCCGCGTGAACCGCGAGGACGAAGGCCTTGCCCACTTCATCGGCCTGCCCGGCAACCCGGTCTCCAGCTTCGTCACCTTCCTTTTGCTGGTACGCCCCTTCGTGCTGCGCCTGCAGGGCGTGCAGCAGGCGCTGCCGCGCTCGGTCGAGGTGCGCGCCGACTTCCATTGGCCGCGCGGGGACAAGCGCCGCGAATTCCTGCGCGTGCGCTACAACGACAGCGGCGGGCTGGAGCTGTTCCGCAACCAGAGTTCGGGCGTGCTGACCTCGGCGGCCTGGGGCGATGGCGTGGTGGACAACCCGCCGGGCCAGGCCATTGCGCCGGGCGACCGGGTGCGCTTCATCGCCTTTTCGGAGCTGCTGTCATGAGCCAGGCCATCACCATCACCGTGCGCTATTTCGCCTCCATCCGCGAAGCCCTGGGCACGGGCAGCGAAACCCTGTCCACCGAGGCAGCCACCGTGGGCGCGCTGCGTGAGGAACTGATTGCGCGTGGCGGTGCAGCCGCCGAAGCGCTGGCCCCGGGCAAGGCCGTGCGCATGGCGCTGAACCAGGTCCTGTGCGATGCCGGTGCCGCCATTCGCCAGGGGGACGAGGTGGCTTTCTTCCCTCCCGTGACCGGAGGTTGACCCAAATGACCACCGACAAGCCCGTGGACCAGGCCATCAGTGCGCGCACGCGCAAGGCCCTGTCCGAAGCCAAGGCGCGCGGCGTGCAACTGGGCCGCGCAGGCGCAGACAACCTGCGCGCCACCGTGGAAAAGCGCAAATCCACGGCCGATGCCTTCGCCCAGCAGCATGAGGCGCTGTTCGCCGAACTGCAGGCGCGCGGCCTGACGCACCGCGCCATGGCCGCCGAACTCAATGCCCGCGGCATTGCCGCGGCCCGGGGCGGCGAGTGGACGCACGGTCAGGTGCAACGCATCCTGAACCGCTATGCCGACCTGCGCTCGGCAACACCGTCTGCAGACGGCAGCAGCGGCAGCTGAATCCCGGCCAGCCGCTGCGCCAGCGCGGCCGATGCCGGCTGCATGGGCGCCCGCAGCGTTGCCCGCATTCGGCCCTGCTGCGCCAGCAAGGCCTTGATGGGTGCGGGATTGGGCTCGGCAAAGCAGGCGGCGATGTGCGGCTGCAGCGGCTGCCACAGCGCACGGGCAGCGGGCAGGTCGCCACGCTCCAGGCATTGCATCAACTCAACGAAGTGCCGTGTATGCGCGTGCGCGCTGGCAGCAATCGCTCCCGCACCGCCCAGGGCCAGCGTGGAAAAGATCTGCGCGTCTTCGCCGGCCAGCACCTGCAGCTGCCCATCGGCGATCAGCGCCTGGGTCTTGGCGGCATCGCCCCCGCAATCCTTGATGGCCACGATGCGCTCATGGGCGGCGAGCGCGCGCAGCGTGGCCAGCTCCAGCACCACGCCGGTGCGGTAGGGAATGTCGTAGACGATGACCGGGTGTGCGCTGCGCTCGGCAATCGCCGTGAACCACTGCAGCAGGCCTGCCTGCGACGGGCGTATGTAATGCGGCGCGGGCACCAGAATGCCGGCCAGCGGCAGGGCGTTCAGTGCCCGAACACGGGCCAGCGCATGCCCCAGGTGGCAGTCCGAAACGCCCATGACCACGGGCATGCCCTGGGCCGCTGAGAGGATGGTGGACAGGGCGGCATCGTGCTCCGCTTCGCTCAGCGCGGCGGCCTCGGCGGTCGAGCCGCAGGCCACGTAGCCGGCGATGCCGCTGGCGTTGTAGTGCTGCACAAGGGCGCGCAGCGCCCCATGGTCCACCGCTGCCTCATCTCCAGGAAGAAAGGGCGTGACCAGCGGAAGCCACAGCCCCTGGAATCGGGCTTGCGGCGAGGTGGTGGAAGGCAAAGACATGGAAGATCCCTTCGGGTGATTCAAACAATGAACGACCGGACGCAGCCACCAGCCAGACCGAGGGCGGAAAGGCAGGCGCCTGAAGGGATGCGGGAAGGGGAGATGGAGGCTGCCGGGCCGGTTCCGTCGCTCATCTGGACGGAACCTCAGCTCCGGTCAGACGAGCTGGGGTTTGCAGGCTTTGCCCAGGCACAGGCGCACGGCATCACCGTGGCATGTGGGGAAGGCAAAGATTGCAGGCATGGCGCGCAGTGTAGCGCGCCTGAGCGCCTGGGTGGTGGCCTTCAGGCTGCGCCTTCGGCGCCGGGAGGGGGGGATGCATCGGGCAGCAACGGTGCCTGCCACTCCAGCAGCTCGGCCAGACGCTGCACGATCCAGCGCGCCTCGCCAGGGCTGACGATGGAGCCCTCGGCCGCCAGGCCCGCGTGCATGCCCAGCAGCACGCCTTGCTCCGAGGAGTTGCCGGAGTGATAGAGCGTCTGCGCCTGCTCGACCAGGTGGCTGGCCAGGTCCTCGCACAGTTCATAGCGCCCGACCACGTCTGCAATCGATGCCTTGAGCCGGCCGTGCCGGTCGGCATACAGGGCGGCAAAGCTCGGCGGTGGCTGTATCTGGCTGGTCTCGTCCATGCGCGCCTCAATCGGGTTCGAACAGGCGTTCGAAGCGAGCAAGGTCCTCGGCCAGCTCGCAGCTCACGAGCTGGCCCATCTTGCCGTCGGCCAGGCGGTGGGCTGCGAACAGCGTGGCCTTGCCGCGAAAGTTGTAGTCGGGCAGATGGATGATGGTGTAGGGATGGGACACGAACAGCTGATGCTCGTAGACCACGCGCTGCTCGTTGCGCGGCGACGGGTAGAGCGTGTATTCGGGGGTGGTGATCGTGAGTGTGGCCATGCATGGCCCGCTGCAGCAAAAGGCCGGCGGCGGGGGAGGGCAATGCTACCGCGTTCATCACACCCTGGCGCGCCGCCGCCCTGCGACAATGCGGGCATGCAAGCAGCCCGTGTATCCATCCAGACCGAGGATTTCGACGTATCGGCCGAACTCGCCGCCCTGCGCGGCGGCGATGCGCGCGTGGGCGCGGTCTGCAGCTTCATAGGCACGGTGCGTGACCGCAATGAAGGCGCCGCCGTGGCCAGCATGGAGCTGGAGCACTACCCGGGCATGACCGAGAAATCCATCGAGGCCATCATCGACGAGGCGGTCCAGCGCTTTGGCATCCATGGCGCGCGCGTCATCCACCGCATCGGTCCGCTGCAGCCCCTGGACCAGATCGTGCTCGTGGCCGTCACCGCATCGCACCGGGGCATGGCTTTTCAGGCCTGCGAATACATCATGGACTACCTCAAGTCGCTGGCGCCTTTCTGGAAGAAGGAACAGACGCCCGAGGGCGCGCGCTGGGTGGATGCGCGCGTCAGCGACGAAGAGGCGCTGGCGCGCTGGCGCCAGTGAGGCGGCGCGCCTTCAGGCCTTGAGCGCAGCGCCCCGCAACCATTGCGGCGGGCGGAACACCAGCAGGTTTCCGAACATCACCAGCAGCAGCCCGCCC
This sequence comes from Delftia acidovorans NBRC 14950, assembly GCF_001598795.1. Classification (GTDB taxonomy): domain Bacteria; phylum Pseudomonadota; class Gammaproteobacteria; order Burkholderiales; family Burkholderiaceae_C; genus Comamonas; species Comamonas acidovorans. The sequence continues at coordinate 355,276 of NZ_BCZP01000001.1, forward strand.
ACGGCCAGCGGCGTCCAGACATAGCCCTCGAAAAGCGCCGAGATGCTGAGCGCAACAATGGGGAACAGCACCGTCGCATAGGCCGCCTTCTCCGGGCCCAGCCGGCCCACCAAGGTCAGGTAGGCCGTGAACGCAATCACCGAGCCTGGAATGGCCAGGTACAGCCAGGAGCCCACATAGGTCCAGCTGGCATCGAAGCGCCAGGGCAGGCCCGCCACCAGCGCATAGCCGGTCAGCAGCAGCGTGCCGGCCAGCATGCCCCAGGCATTGGTCTGGGCCGGCCGCCAGCCCATGGACTGCAGCGAAGCCGACAGCATGTTCCCGCAGGAAAAGCACAGCGTGCCCAGCACCGCCCAGGCCAGACCAGGCAGGCTGGCATGCCGGCCTGCGCGCAGCTCGGGCCAGAACAGCGCCACCAGGCCTGCAAGGCCGAAGAGGCTGCCGGCCAGCACATGGGGCGCCAGCCTGCGGCCGTGGATGATGCGCGCCAGCAGCGCGTTCCAGAGATTGGCGCTGGAGAACACCACGGCGGCCAGGCCGCTGGCCAGCGTTTCGCTGGCATGCATGAAGCACACGAAGTTGAAGCTGAACAGGCACAGACCTTGCCCCAGCACGCGCGGCAGCGCCGGGCCGCGGGGCACGCGCAGCTGCCGCGACCAGGCCAGCCAGGCGAACATCAGCACGGCGGCCAGCGCAAAGCGGTAGGCAATGGACAGCTCCACGGGGACGGCGCCCAGCTGCAGCTTCAGGGCGATCCAGGTCGAACCCCAGATCAGCACGACCAGGGCATAGAGGGTGGCAGTCATGGCCGGTGATGATGGCGCCGCAGGCTGGGCGGGCATGGCAGATTCCTGCGGTTTGATGGCCTGGCGCCATGCGTCGGTATGGCTGCGGGACCACAATCGCTGCCATGACGCCCACGCCGCTGCCCGAGCTGCCCTCCAGCCACCTGTGCCAGGTGCTGTCACGCTCCAAGGCCCGGCTGCAGCGGCGCGTGCGCCTGAGCGAGGGGGTGGAGCTGGCCGTCTGGGCCAATGTGGACGACGAGGTGTGCTACTGCCAGCCCGGTCACCACACGCTGTCGGTCTACCTGGCCGGGGGCGAGGGCTCGCAGCTCAAGGCGCGGCCCGAGGCCATGGGGGCGCCGGGGCGCATCTGCATCTTCACGCCAGAGGACGAATCGCACTGGCTGGTGCGCTCGCCCGTGCAGTTCCTGCACCTGTATGTGTCCGACCTGGCCTGGGCCGGGCGCGTGGTCCGCATGCTGGATGCCGAGCCCCGCTCGCGCACCTTGCGTGCGCAGATCTACGGGGATGATCAGGCCTTCCACGCCGGTGCCCGTGCGCTGATGCAGCTGGACTGGCAGGACCCCCAGCAGCAACTGGCGGCCGATGCCATTGGCCAGCAGCTGGTGGACCGGCTGGTGCTGCAGTCCGCCACGCCGCGCCAGCTGCAGGCGCTGCAGCGGCCGCTGGGTGGGCTTTCTGCGGCCATGCGGCGCAGGGTGCTGGCCCATGTCGAGGCGCATCTGCATGACTCCAAGGCCGTGTCGCTGCCGGCACTGGCGAGACAGGCCTGCCTCTCCGAATTCCATTTCGCACGCATGTTCCGCCAGAGCATGGGCTGCACGGTGCACGAATGGGTGCTGCAGCAGCGCCTGGCCCGGGCACGGCGCGCCCTGTCTGCGCGCAACGTGCCGCCGCTGGCCGAGCTGGCACTGGATTGCGGCTTTTCCGGCGCCAGCCACCTGGTGCGCAGCTTCCGGGCGCATTTGGGCGTTACGCCTACGCAGTTCTCGATCTTTCAGCGCAATGCTTGAGAAGGATGGCCGGCCTCGCCGGCCTTGATCTGGCGCAAGCGTCTGTCCTTGCAGGCCGGGCATGGCTTGAAATTTGCCCTGCCGGTATCAGATAAATCGCAATGACCCTGTTTCAGGAGCGAAAAGAAACACCATGCGAATCGACAAACTGACAACCAAGTTCCAGGAAGCCCTGGCCGACGCGCAAACGCTGGCCCTGGGCGGTGACCAATCCAATATCGAACCCCTGCACCTGCTCGTGGCGCTGCTGCGCCAGGACGATGGTCCGCGCTCGCTCTTGCAGCGCGCCGGCGCCAACGTGGGCCAGCTGCAGGCCGCGGCCGAGAAGGCCCTGGCTGATCTGCCGCGCGTGCAGCACCAGGACCAGGTGCAGGTCGGCTCCGAGCTGGGCCGGCTGCTGCAGGCGACCGAGAAGGAAGCCCTCAAGCGCGGCGACCAGTTCATTGCCAGCGAGCTGTTCCTGCTGGCGCTGACCGACAGCAGCGGCTCTTCCACGCGCGCAGGCCAACTGCTCAAGGAAAGCGGCGTGACGCGCTCCAGCCTGGAGTCGGCCATCAACGCCGTGCGCGGCGGCCAGACCATGGACAGCGCCGAAGGTGAAGGCCAGCGCGAGGCCCTCAAGAAATACACCATGGACCTGACCGAGCGCGCGCGCATCGGCAAGCTCGATCCGGTGATCGGGCGTGACGACGAAATCCGCCGCTCCATCCAGGTGCTGCAGCGCCGCAGCAAGAACAACCCCGTGCTCATCGGCGAGCCCGGCGTGGGCAAGACCGCCATCGTCGAGGGCCTGGCCCAGCGCATCGTGGCCGGCGAGGTGCCCGAAAGCCTCAAGAACAAGCGCGTGCTGTCGCTGGACATGGCGGGCCTGCTGGCCGGCGCCAAATACCGTGGCGACTTCGAGGAACGCCTGAAGTCCGTGCTCAAGGAAGTGGCCCAGGAAGAGGGCCGCATCATCCTGTTCATCGACGAGATCCACACCATGGTCGGCGCCGGCAAGGCCGACGGCGCCATGGACGCGGGCAACATGCTCAAGCCGGCCCTGGCGCGCGGCGAGCTGCACTGCATCGGCGCGACCACGCTCGATGAATACCGCAAGTACATCGAAAAGGATGCGGCGCTGGAGCGGCGCTTCCAGAAGGTGCTGGTCGAAGAGCCTTCCGTGGAGGACACCATCGCCATCCTGCGCGGACTGCAGGTGCGCTACGAGGCCCACCATGGCGTGGACATCACCGACCCGGCCATCGTGGCTGCGGCCGAGCTGAGCCACCGCTACATCACCGACCGCTTCCTGCCCGACAAGGCCATCGACCTGATCGACGAGGCCGCGGCCAAGATCAAGATCGAGATCGACTCCAAGCCCGAGGTCATGGACAAGCTCGAGCGCCGCATGATCCAGCTCAAGATCGAGCGCGAGGCCATGAAGAAGGAAAAGGACGAGGCCTCGCAAAAGCGCCTGCAACTGATCGAGGAGGAGCTCGGCAGCCTGGAGCGCGAGTACGCCGACCTGGAAGAGGTCTGGAAGAGCGAGAAGGCCAGCGCCCAGGGCTCCGAGCAGATCCGCAAGGAGATCGACCAGATCCGCATCCAGATCGAGGAGCTCAAGCGCAAGGGCGACTTCAACAAGGTGGCCGAGCTGCAGTACGGCAAGCTGCCCTCGCTGGAAAAGCAGCTCAACGAAGCCCAGGCCAACGAGCAGGGGCAGGGCGGCGCGCCCGCCCACAGGCTGCTTCGCACCCATGTGGGCGCCGAGGAAATTGCCGAAGTGGTCAGCCGTGCCACGGGCATTCCCGTGGCCAAGATGATGCAGGGCGAGAAGGACAAGCTGCTGCGCATGGAAGACCGTCTGCATGACCGCGTCGTCGGCCAGGACGAGGCCATCTCGGCCGTGGCCAATGCCATTCGCCGCTCGCGCTCGGGCCTGTCCGATCCCAACCGGCCTACCGGTTCCTTCCTGTTCCTGGGCCCCACGGGCGTGGGCAAGACCGAGCTGTGCAAGGCGCTGGCCGGCTTCCTGTTCGACAGCGAGGACCATCTGGTGCGCATCGACATGAGCGAGTTCATGGAAAAGCATTCCGTGGCCCGCCTGATTGGTGCGCCGCCGGGCTACGTGGGCTACGAGGAAGGCGGTTACCTGACCGAGGCCGTGCGCCGCAAGCCCTACAGCGTGCTGCTGCTCGATGAGGTGGAAAAGGCCCATCCCGACGTGTTCAACGTGCTGCTGCAGGTGCTGGACGATGGCCGCCTGACCGATGGCCAGGGCCGCACCGTGGACTTCAAGAACACGGTCATCGTGATGACGAGCAACATAGGCTCTTTGCTGATCCAGGCCATGGTCGGCGAGGATTACGATGATGTGAAAGATGCGGTCTGGGGGGAACTCAAGAACCATTTCCGACCCGAATTCCTCAACCGCATCGACGAAACCGTGGTCTTCCACGCGCTCGACGCGAAGAATATCGAGTCGATCGCAAGGATTCAGCTCAAGCTGCTGGAGCGACGTTTGGAGAAAATGGACCTTGCGCTGCAGGTGTCCGACCAGGCACTGGCCGAACTGGCCAAGGTGGGCTTCGATCCCGTTTTCGGGGCCCGGCCGCTCAAGCGCGCGATACAGCAGCGGATCGAGAATCCGCTGTCGAAACTGCTGCTCGAAGGGCGCTTCCCGCCCAAGAGCACGATTGCGGTACATGTGGACCCGGTACAGGAGCCGGGCGTATTCCGGTTCGATGCGGCAGACCCCGCCTGACGCACCGGGCCAGCCAAGAAAGGCTTTGCTTTGAACGATTTTGTCGCCACCCTGACCCGCTGGGCCGTTCGCATCCTGCTGATGCTTGTGGGCTTGGTCTTCTTTGTCAGCCTGCTGACCGCCGCGGCGCTGCTGGCCCTGGTCTGGGCCGTGAGAGCGCTGTGGGCCAGGCTCACCGGCCAGCCGGTGATGCCCTGGGCCATGCGCATGAGCCCGCGGGCGGGATGGCAGACCGTGTACCGCTCCGGCTCCGAGTGGATGGCACAGCGTCCGCAGCGCGCCTATGGCGCTGCCGAGGGCGGTGGCCGCCGCGCCGGTGCCGGCGTACTGCCGGGTGCGGGCGAGGTGACCGACGTTCAGCCCCGTGAAGTGCGCGAGCCCTGAAGCGTCTTGCTGCAGCCTTTACGCGGCCTGCGCATCTTCGTGCCCAGGCCGCGCGTGGCGGCCCGTATAGTCTGAAACCCTCGGGAGCCCGTGCAAGGCTCCCTTTTTTTTCCTGCCGCTGCATGCCAACATGTGCCGCGACGCATCCTTGGAATGCGGCGCATGCAAGTGTCTTCTTACCATTGAGCCTATGACCCAGCTGGATCTCCACCGCGTCTTCGACCTTCAGTACCAGGCCAGCCGGGCGCAGGTGGACGTGCCCCTGCTGGTACGCCGCGAACGCCTGCTGCGCATGCAAAAGCTGCTGGACGAGCACGGCCCCGTGCTGGCCGCCGCCGTGCAGGCCGACTTCGGCATGCGCTCGCCGCGGCTGACCGAGATGGTGGAGCTGTTCGTGCTGCGCAACCTGCTCAAGCACACGCTGCGCCATCTGGCGCGCTGGTCGGGGCGCCAGCGGGTGCGAACGCCGCTGATGCTCATGCCCGGCCGGGGATGGATAGAGCGCCAGCCGCTGGGCGTGGTGGGGGTGATTTCCCCGTGGAACTATCCGGTGCAGCTGGCGCTGGGGCCGGCCATCACGGCCCTGGCGGCGGGCAACCGCGTCATGCTCAAGCCCAGCGAACTCACGCCGCACACATCGGCCCAGCTGGCGGCGCTGGTGGGGCAGTTTTTCGCGCCCGAGGAATTCGCCGTCATCGAAGGCGATGTGAGCATCGCCACGCAGTTCTCGGGCCTGCACTTCGACCATCTGCTGTTCACCGGCTCGACTGCCGTGGGCCGTCGCGTGGCGCAGGCGGCGGCGGCGCACCTGACGCCGACGACGCTGGAGCTCGGTGGCAAGTCGCCCTGCATCATCTCCACCGACTGCGACCTGAAGGAGGCCGCGCTCAAGATCGCGCATGGCAAGCTCGTCAATGCGGGCCAGACCTGCATCGCCCCCGACTACGTGCTGCTGCCGCGCGGGCAGGAGGCGGAGTTTGCCGAGGCCTTTCGCACCGCGGCGCGGCGGCTGTTTCCGCGCTTTGCCGGCAATCCGGACTATGCGGCCATCCTCACCAAGCGCCACCTCGCACGCCTGCGGCAGATGCTGCGCCAGGCCCAGGGCATGGGGGCGCATGTCGAGTGGATGGAGGATGGCGGAGCCGGCCAGGAGAGCGCCGACATGGCCTGGGGCGATGCCGTGGAGCGCCAGATGGCGCCGGCCCTGGTCTTCAATGCCACCAGCCAGATGCAGCTCATGCAGGAGGAGATCTTCGGCCCCATCCTGCCCGTGATCAGCTACGACAGGCTGGATGACGTGGTCTCGGCCATCAATGCGGGGCCCAGGCCGCTGGCGCTGTACTGGTTCGGCCGCGATGAGAAAGTGCGTGATGCCGTGCTGTCACGCACCATCAGCGGCGGGGTGACGGTCAACGACACCCTGCTGCACTTCGCACACGAGAACCTGCCCTTCGGCGGCGTGGGCGACAGCGGCTGGGGTGCCTACCATTCGGAGCAGGGCTTTGCACGGCTGAGCCATCAGAAGGCGGTGTTCGTGCAGTCGCGCTGGTCGGGGGCTTCGATGCTGTATCCGCCCTACGGCGCAAGGTTCGACCGCATCATGGAGTTGATGCGCCGCTGGCTGTGAGCGAGGGGGTGATTTCTCGCCGTTGCCGGGCTTGCCTGCATCGTGAGAAATTGTCAACTGATTCCTTGCCAAGCCTTGTGTCGCGTGCGCCAGCTGCTCTTTTTTGGAGAGCACATAGCACATCCCAATGCCGAGGGCAAGAAAACGAGCACAGCCGTACTTGCGTGCATGGCTAAGAGCCGCAACGCACGCAAAAAGCGCGATTCCTGTGAAAATCACGCCCTTCTATTTTCACCTGTTTTCGTTTCGGTTTTTCCATGTCTAGTATCCAGGTTCGTCCAGCCACTCTCCGCGATGCAAAAGCGATTGCCCAGATCCATACTGCTTCCGCCATGGAGGCTTATCGCGGTCTGGTTCCCGATGACCAGCTCAAGAGCATGTCGTCGGTAGAAAAACGCCAGGCCTATTGGCGCGAAGCCATCGAATTTTGCGAACCCCAGGTTCAGGTTGCCATCGACGGCGACAAGATCGTCGGCTTCGTCGGTTTCGACCGCTCGCGCGATGAAAAGTCGCGCCAGACCACCGGTGAAATTTGGGCCATCTATGCCGCTCCCACGCACTGGAATCAGGGTGTGGGCGTGGCCCTGTGGGACGCCGCACGCGACGGCCTGCTCGAAGAAGGCTGCACCAATGTCACCTCGTGGGTGCCGCTGCGCAATGAACGCGCGCTGCGCTTCCATGAGCTCGCCGGCTTCAAGCGCGAAATGTCCACCGCCAAGACGGCCCAGGTCGGCGCTCTCAAGATCGAGGAAGTGCGGCTCAAGCGCGCACTGAACTGATCGATTCGCCAAACCATCCACCCATCACTCACGGAGCAGCAGGCCTTGTCCTCTTCCCAGAACTGGTCCCTGCTGCAGTGGCAGGAGCACGAGGCCACCCAGGTTGCCCTGTGGCGCGCGGACAGCACCATGACCGCACCGCGCCGCATCGTCATCGCTGACGACAGCCTGGCCGCCGACAGCGCCTACCGCCTGGCCTGCGAAGGCCAGGCCATGCTGTGGCGCGGCGATTTCCAGAATGCCCGGCAGTTGCTGTCGGCCCTGGGCCGCCGCCTTGACAAGCCCGCACGTGAGACTTCCGCCAAGGCGCGCCAGCGCCGCGCCGGCAAGGAAGACGCCAAGCCGGTCTTTCCCCACGCCTTCCACCTGCACCGCCAGGCACTGGCGCAGCGTGCGCGCATCCTGTCCAGCGTGATGATCGAGCTCGATACCCGCTGGCACTGTGCCCTGCGCCGCGCACCGGACTGGAGCGAAGCCTGTCGCGAAGCCTGGGGCGAGATTCCCGCCGACCAGGGTCCGCACAGCGTGATCGTTCCCCTGCGTGAACTGCTGGGTGCCCTGGGCGCACATGAGTGGCGCAAGAAGGGCGTGGCCCTGGCCGTGCCGGGCATGCCGGAGTTCAGCATTCATCCGCACTACGGCGTGTTCTCCCCGGTGCGCGGCGAGTACCTGGATCTGGTGGCGCAGGCGCCCCTGCCCGCCGTGGCCCAGCAGGCCGATGCCGCCGTCTGGGATATCGGCACGGGCACGGGTGTGCTTTCCGCTCTCTTGCTGCACCGTGGCGTGCGACAGGTGGTGGCCACCGACCTGAGCGACCGGGCACTGGCCTGTGCGCAGGACAACCTGCAGCGGCTGGGTCTGGCGCAGCGCGTGAGCCTGCGCAAGGCCGACCTGTTCCCTGAAGGCCGGGCCGCCTTGGTGGTCTGCAATCCACCGTGGCTGCCGGGCAAGGCCAGCTCCTTGCTGGAGCAGGCCGTCTATGACGAAGGCAGCCGCATGCTGCGCGGTTTTGTCGAGGGCCTTGCTGCACATCTGCTGCCGGGCGGCGAAGGCTGGCTGATCCTGTCGGATCTGGCCGAGCACCTGCAGTTGCGCTCGCGCGAGGAACTGCTGGGCTGGATCGATGCCGCAGGCCTGCAGGTCCTGGGCCGCGAGGACATCCGCCCGCGCCATGGAAAGGCTGCGGACTCCACCGATCCGCTGCACGCGGCACGCGCCGCCGAGCTCACCTCGCTGTGGCGCCTGGCGCCGCGCTGATCGCGCGCGCGTCCACCCTTCGTTTCGTCTAGGCGCCCTGTGCCGTCGCTGCCTCCTGGGGCAGCAGATGCCGCAGGCGCTCGCGCAGGGCATCGGCGCGCTCGTCGCCCGCATGTTCCTGCACGGTCTGCAGCAACTGCAGGGCGGCGGCCTGCAGTGCCTCAAGATCGCGCGCCTCGCGCAGCAGATGGCGCAGCACCTGGGCCTTGTCCTCATGGCGGTTGGCGAACATGCGCTCGCACATATCGAACAGGTACATGCGTGTGCCGGCAAGATTCAGCGTGGCAGCGGTGCCGGGCGGGCTGGATTCCTTCGCAGCGGCCGGTGCCATGGAGGGGGCCTGAGCATGAGCCGGGGGTGATGATTCGGCGGCTTGGCCAGCCAGGCGCTGCAGGTGGCCGCTGGCGATCAGTTGCTCGATCAGTTCACCGGCCTGTGCACCCAGGACCTGCTGCAACTGCTCCTCGGTGCGGCCATCGGCCATCAGCAGCACCGAGCGCTCGCGCAGCGGCAGGCTGCGGCGGCCGGGCTGCAGCTCTTCAAGGGCCTTGGCGGTTTTTTGCAGCAGCATGGTGGGGGCAGGGAGTCCGACAAGCCCCGATTGCACGTTACATGAATGACCGTGGCGTGAAGAAGCCATGACAACTGGTCCGACCGGTGTTCTGCGGCAAGCGCACAATCGCCTGCCATCGCATGGGCGGGCGCTGATTTCCAGGGGCTGGCGGCCGATGCCGGTCGCAGAAATATTGTTTGATCTGTAACAGGAAGACGGGGCGCAGGCCTCGCGACATAGGTGATGAGACTGTTGCTGGCGCCCATGGAGGGCTTGCTTGATTTCGTGCTGCGCGATGTGCTCACGCGCGTGGGTGGCGCAGACCGCTGTGTCTCGGAGTTCATCCGCGTCACGGGGACCGTGCTGCCCGACAAGGTGTTCCTGCGCACCATGCCGGAGCTCAACAACGGCAGCCGGACGCTGGCAGGTGTCCCTGTGCGTGCGCAGCTGCTGGGCTCGGACCCGGACAGCATGGCGGCCAATGCGGCCAATCTGGCGCGCCTGGGTCCGGAAGGCATCGATCTGAACTTCGGCTGCCCCGCCAAAGTGGTCAACCGCCATGGCGGCGGTGCTGCGCTGCTGCAGGACCCGGAGCAGATCGCGCGCGTGGTGGGTGCCGTGCGTGCTGCCGTGCCGGCGGCCATGCCTGTGTCGGCCAAGATGCGCCTGGGTTTCAACGACACGACACTGATGACCGAATGCGCCCAGGCCATGCAGGCCGGTGGCGCCTGCGAAATCGTCGTCCACGCCCGCACCAAGCTCGACGGCTACCGTCCGCCTGCCTACTGGGACATGATCCCGCGCATCCGCGAGTCCGTGACCGTGCCCGTGGTGGCCAATGGCGAGATCTGGACGGTGGAGGATGCGCTGCGCTGCCGCGAGCAATCGGGCTGCGGCGATCTGATGCTGGGCCGGGGAATCGTTGCCGACCCAGGCTTGGCGCTGGCCATTCGCGCTGCCGTGGAAGGCGGGCAGATGCCAGCAGAACATGTTGCAGCACAGGTGTTCTGGAGCGATCTGGTGCCGCAGGTCCAGCGTTTCTGGGACATGGTCTGCAAGGATCTGGAGCCGCGCCAGCGCGCAGGCCGCCTCAAGCAATGGCTGAACCTGCTGCGCCGCCGCTTCCCCGAAGCCGAGCAGGCCTACCAGGAAGTGCGCACGCAGACTGACCAGCGCGAGATCACGCTGTGGGTGCAAGCGCTGGCGCGGCGCCAGGAGTGGGCCGGGCTTTAGCGCGATCGGCCGGTTACAGCAGATGGTCGGGCGCCAGCGGGCCAATGAGCTTGAGCATCAGGCGCAGGCCCCAGCTGGCATCGGGCTCGCTGTGCTCGTCACCGCGCTCACTGTCTTCCGAGGCCCGCCACACCAGCTCGCCATCCTTGTCGAGCTCGACGCGCCAGCTGCCATCCTGCAGGCCCTCGTCGATGCTTTGCGTGGCCAGGCGGCCGAACTCGCGGCTGGCGATGAGCAGTGCAATCTCGGTGTTCTGCAACTGGGAGCGCAGATCCAGGTTCATCGAGCCGACTGCCACCAGATGCCCGTCCACCACCAGCAGCTTGGAGTGCAGCATTGCACGCGATGCGCCTGTGGAACCCGAAGGACCGCCGCCACCCGTGCTGCCCGAGCCGAATGCAGAGCGGACGCTGGCCGCCGTGCTGCGCATTTCGTAGAGTTCAACGCCCATCTCCAGCAGCGCCTTGCGGTGGCGCGCATAGCCGGCATGGGCCAAAGGTGCATCGTTGGAGGCCAGCGAATTGGTCAGGATGCGCACGCGCACTCCGCGTTGCCGTGCGCCACGAAACGCCTCCATCATGTCCGGGCCCGGCACGAAATAGGGCGAGACCACCAGCAGATCGCGCCGGGTCTTGCGCACCAGGGCCAGCAGGCCATCGACCACCGAATCGGCCTCCAGCACCGGACGCGTCGCCTGGCGCAGGGCGCCAGCCGGCTGGCCCATGGGCAGCGTGCCGGCAGGCCTGGCCTGCGGGCTGTTCGACGCGGGGCTGGCCTGTGCAGACGCATCCGTGCCAGCGCTTGTGATGGGGCCTGGGCTGTCATCCCTGTCCAACGGAATTTTGGCGGGCTCATCCACCAGCACGGCGGCCGATGCCCAGGTCCAGCGAGCCTTTCGCAAATCCATGGGCTGCTGGTCCCAGATGATCCGGCGCTGTTCAGCCGTCTGGTCATCTGCCTTTGTCTCCTTTGCGGGAACGGCACGTGTGGGGTCGTCCTCCTGCGCTTGGTCATCATCGCCCGCAAAGCGCTCGCGCAACTGCTTGAGTTCCTTGAGGCTGATCAGCGACTGGACGGGATAGGCGCGCTGGTTGTTCCAATAGCTGTCGAAGCTGCGTGACAGGTCGTTGACCACCGGCCCCGCAGCCAGCACGTCGAGGTCCACGAAATTGCTGGCGCTGTCCGCATCGAAATACGCATCGCCCAGATTGCGTCCCCCAATCACACCCATGGCGTTGTCGGCGATGAACAGCTTGTTGTGCATGCGCTGCTGGGCCCGCTGGAAATCCGTCAGCAGCGTATAGGCCCGGCCCAGCGCCGAGCTGCGCGCGCCCGCCAGGGGATTGAACATGCGCATCTCGATACCCGGCACAAAGGCCAGCCGCATGACCTGCGCATTCGCCCCCGTGCTGTGGAAATCGTCCAGCAGCACGCGCACGCGCACGCCACGCCGTGCTGCCTCAACCACGCCGCGCAGCAGGCGCTGCGTGCTCTCGTCGGCATGGATGGCGTAGTACTGCAGGTCCAGCGTCTGCTGCGCTCCCTCGACCAGTGCCAGCCGGGCGCCATAGGCGGCCTGGGCGCCGGACAGGAGGGTGAAGGCGGAGGTTTGAGGCTTGACGCTGGCAGGCCGCAATTGCTGAACCAAAGACCCCAATGGCGTGCTTTGCGGGGCTTCCAACGCTGCAGTGACGGGGCGATCGACCTGGGAGGGCAAGCTGCTTGCGCAGCCGCAGACCACGGCGGACACCAGCAGGACAAGCGTGGTCCGCAGGCCTCGAAACAGGCTGGTGGGTGGAAGGGGCTGTAAGTTGCGAGCGCCGGACATGATTCGGAGATTTGGCCCAAGGATCGGTCAATCGGGTGTCGGACGGCTGCGCCAGCCGGTGGTCCAGGAAGCCGCTGTTCGCGTCAGAAGCTGGCGCGGTCCACAACGCGGGCCACAACGCGCAGATCTGGCCCGATGCGTTGCACATCATGCAGTGCCAATGCAAGGGCCTCGGACAGCGCGTCCAGCGGCCCGAAACTGGCGATGCCCATGCCACCCGTCCCCAGCAGCTTGGGGGCCAGGTACAGCAGCAGTTCATCGACCAGCCCCTCGCGTACCAGCGAGCCATTGAGCTTGAAGCCGGCTTCCACATGCAGCTCGTTCGTGCCGCGCGCCGCCAGGTCACGCAGCATGGCGCACAGGTCCACCTTGCCGTGCGCGTTGGGCACGGGAATGACGGTCGCGCCCAGGTCCTGCAGTGCACTGGTTTTCGATGCATCCCGGCTGCTGGTGTAGATCAGACAGCCGGCCGGGGCCTGGAGTACCCGGGCGGTGAGCGGCATGTCCAGCCGGCTGTCCACAACAGCGATGCGCGGCTGGCGCGGCGTAGCCACATCCCGCACGTTCAGGCGCGGGTCATCTTCCAGCACCGTGCCTATGCCCGTCAGTATGGTGCATGCCCTCGCTCGCCAGGCATGGCCATCAGCGCGAGCCTCTGGCGACGTGATCCATTGGCTGGTGCCGTTGTGCAACGCGGTTGCTCCGTCAAGGGAACTGGCCGCCTTCATGCGCACCCACGGTATGCCGCGCAGCATGCGGCTGAAGAAGCCGATGTTCAGCTCCCGGGACTCGTCTGCACCCGGCCCCACCACCACATCCACGCCTGCCGCGCGCAGGCGCGCGAAGCCTTGGCCGGCGACCTGGGGATTGGGGTCCGTCAGTGCGCCTACCACCTTGGCAACGCCAGCGGCGATCAGGGCATCGCAGCAGGGACCTGTACGGCCCTGGTGGGAGCAAGGCTCCAGCGTCACATAGGCGGTGGCTCCACGCACGTCCTCGCCTTGTGCTGCGGCATCGCGCAGCGCCATCACTTCGGCATGTGGGCCACCAGCCTGCTGAGTGAACCCTTGGCCGGCGACCCGGCCATCAGGTGCCACCAGTACGCAGCCCACGCGCGGATTGGGGGAGGAAAGAAAAAGCGCCTGGGCGGCGAGCCCAAGCGCTTGGTGCATGTGTGGCACGGTGTTTGTCATGGTGCCTGGGATGGTAACAAGCCTGGGCTCGGTCAGCGCCTGGCAGGTCGGTATCTACCCGGTGCTCACCTGCCCCAGCAGTCGGAGACGATGGTGCCTGTCGTGGCCCCGTTGGCGCCGCGCAATCCGCTTTGCGTCAAGGTGTAGTTGCCGCACTTGTCGTTGGCTTGGGCTCCCTTGGGCGTTGCCGTCACGGTGAACGTGCTTCCATCCGTGGAGTTCAGTGAAATATCGTAGCGATTGGAGGGAACTGTCTTCAAGGAGGCAGGGAAACTGGCGGTGAGCGGATAGGTTCCGTTAGAAGTTGCCGCCCGCTCAAGCCATTGCGCCGCTTGCAAAAGGCCGGCCCGGGCTTCCGCCCGATGCCCACGCCGAATATATTCGTTGTAGCTTGGCATGGCGATGGCTGAAAGTATGCCGACCACAGCGACGACGATCATCAACTCAATCAGCGTGAATCCAGCAGATCTTTTCATCATGATTTTATTCTCCAGATGCATCAGTTCAATTGCCTCCAGTTGGGGCGCAGCATCAACTCCGGGATTTTTGACAGCTTATCTTCACGCCCACTATTGCCTTTCCTGACCTGAAGAGATTTGTTGCTGAATCGAAGTTCCTTGGGGTCCGAGGTCATCCTGTTCACTGATTTGTCCTCGCCGTTGTATAGGCCATCTCCAGTCAGATCAAGAATCTGCGTTCTAGGTTTTGATCCCTGTTCGATAGTCAACAAAGTGCGAAATGGCTTTGCGGATTTAGGCGTTGGTTCACAGCTTTCTTCCGTACCTGTCGTGGCGCCTCCAGACGCAGGGACTTCACTCATGATTTCCAGAACGTTGCTGCCGTCATAGAATTCAATGGCATTGAGTACACGCTCGCCAGCTTCCGGAAGATCAAAATACCACCCTTTGACTGCGGTGCAATTTGATTTTCCTTGGCAATCATAGATGGCGCTGTTGTTGCTCACGGCCCAGAAATCACGGTTAGAGCTTGCGAGTTCCCCAGGCTTCTTGGCGCCCTCAATCGCCTGGCTCATCAATTGAGTCCGTGAAACTGTGGCAGGTCTCGGATCTGATGTTTCCAAAACAACCTTGCCTTTGCTTGTGGCATCCTTGCTGATCGTATAGCGCGTATTGTCAATAATGGAATAAACAGTCTGTTTGGAGTCTGTGTCTGTACGATCTCCCTCAGTCAGGCTGCGTCCTGTTCCGAAAGCCACCATGAGGCCGCCGACCTGTCTGTTGGGCCTCAATACAGGAGGTGTCGTGATGGGCTGGCGGCTTGTGGCGCTGCCAGTTACTCCCGTGGAATAGGTGGCAGTGAATAATGGGCTTCCGTCAAATGCAACATTCCAGTTGGAGGCATTGTTGCTGGAGATGTCAAATTTCCAGAGATTACCGCGCAAATCTCCTGCATAGACAATATCTGGAACACCATCGCTGTTGATGTCGAGAAACTGTGGGGTTGACAGCCCATTTTGATCAGCCTCTGCGTTTTTGGGTGTGGTCACGGGTACTGCCGAAATTTTCTTGAGCTCCCTGTTTCCATCCAGATATTGAATGAGTAGAACAGGCCTCTCGTTCGTGCTGTTGTAACCGTTACCCATGATTACCGCCCAGCGGCCATCATTGGTTTGTGTTATTTGCAAGGCTCTTTGTGGATTTGCCTCTTCAACGACAGGGGCACCAAAGATGTGGCCAATATCTGCATCTGAGCCATCAGTCTTGTCCATGATGACCAGGCTGCTCGCATTGGCCTTGCTGAAGTCGGTGGCAATCACGCCATCTGTGGTGCCGGGCTTTGTGGTATTGAGCACAAAATAACCTTTGCCGCCAGCGCCCAATGTTCCTACCAGATAGGTGGCCCAGTTCGGGGACTCCTTGGTTCCCAGATTGAGGTCACCTGTGAAAGGTGAGCCATCTACATAATATCTATGTGTGTAGCCGGTGTTGGAGAAATCTGGAAGATTTTTAATGACTCCCTGGGGAACGTATGCTATTTTCTCAGAGCCATCAATGGCAGAGAATCCATGAAGCATGCCATCATTTCCTCCTACATAAAGCATTGGGATGCGTTTACTGTGGGTGGCTATATAGCGGGTGTAGCTGGCAATATTATATGTGAGTGACGGAGGTCCAGCATACCAGATGGTGGAGTTGACAATATCGGCCTGGCGGGATTTTCTTTGACGAAATACTCCTCCAGTTTGATTTTCCTCCTTGCTGCGATCCCCGCGGATATAGTTGACTCTGTCCTTGCCGCGGCCGTCGCTGGGCGTCAAGTTCAAGAGTGCCTGCTGTGCGGTGCTCAGCTGCGTGGTGGTTCCCCATTCAAAGGATATTCCCGTGCTTCCATTGTGTGACAGGATAAGCCTGGATGTGATGTCCGTAGCAGATAAGGCATCCAGCTTATCCGCTGTTGTCATGTGATTATTGGGGGCTGTCTTATTGGGATTGAGGCCCCAGGCTGGATTGGGTGTTGTCTTCCAGCTGATATTCTGTGAATCCTGTGGATCAACGACGGAGATTATTTTCTCGGATGCAACAAAGCCACTCCAACGATTCTTGTTGGAATTAAGGTCTTCTGCGGCGACATACCCCGATTGGAAAGACTCGGTGTTGTTGCGGCTGATGGAATTGGATGCGCTGGTAAATCCTGTCAGTGGGCTTGTATTGTCGGCAACGATGGAGCTGAAAATCTCATCAAATGCTTTTTCCAGATCGGCGCCAGTTTGCACAGGGAAGAACTTCCCTCTGCTGTTGATCGCCATATGCCATAGCTCTTCTGGACGCACATAGTCGGTGATGGCCTGGCCTTTGCGTGTTCCACTGGTATAGCTACCGTCATAATCGTCGTCGGTTGAATCGACCCATGTCTTGATGCCCAGTATCGCGTCAGTGAAACCATCTCCGTACATTCCATTGGTGAAAATAGGGTTTTTCCCTGTGCTATCCCAATTGCTTGCTCGTGCTCCGTAGCCAATGGTGTGGGTGACTAAGTGTTGCCAGGTTGCAGGGTCATTTTTAGGATTCCACTCTGGCTTTATGGTTACAGAGCTGTTCCCAGATTTGAAGGTTTCATCGGTCGATTTTTTGGGTTCAAAAGGTATCTCATTCTTGATGTTGGGCTGCAAGTCTGTGGACCAATAGTGAAATGCCATATCGGCAAGCGTAGGATATGCGAAGTAATAATCTATCCTGTTGACTCTCTGTTTTTTTGTGCCGGAGCCGTAATTATCGCGATATATTTTTGTCTGATCACTCGTGATGTCGTAAGTCAAAGTGGGGCCGTATTTTGGCGCTTCTGGAGTGGGGAGTGATTTCGTCGTTCCATCGGAATTGCCTATGGCTTCTGCATGGGAGCTGACCATCTTGGTCTGGAAATCAAAAGAATTGAAGTTGGTTGATGGTAGATAGGTATTCCAGCCACCGTCTGTCATGAAAACGTGATACGCCCTGCGGCAAGAGATGGGCTTGGTGTCAGCAATGCCGGGAGTGGCATTCCAGGGGCTATCTGCGCCCGTGGTTTTCATATACTGGCCTGCGTTCCACATCATCGTATGAGAAGGAGTTCCGTCCTTTGCACTGATAGAGTCCACCCAGGCGGAGAAATTGTCCTTGTGGGCGCCTGAAAAGTTTGCCATGGCGTTGTTGCCGTCGCAACCTGACTGGTCGCTGGGGATATTGTTACACCGCCACATCGACTGCCATGCCAGCCTAAACTGATTGTCATATTTGCTGGTCTTGACCAGTACATTCTTCAGGCCACTTTTTAGCGAAGTGATACGGGCTGGCTTGCTACTGCTTGCCGAGCCTCCGTCATCATTCCAGGCCATGCTGCCCGAGTCATCGACGGACAAGACTACATTGGGAATCGGCATCTTGTGTGCGGAACCAGCGGGATACTGGGCAAAAGGTATTTCTGCCGAAATTGCCTGTGTACCTGCGAATGCGGAGAGTACGGCGCAGGCCAGTGTGCGTTGCTGAAATGAAGGCTTTTTCATGATTTTCTCCGTATTTATTCGGCCAGGCTCAAAGACAGGGTGGATTGGAGGACCACCTCAGTACCGGGCTTGAGTCCCCGGGCGAGTGCCGTGATGCGATATACCCATCTTTTTTTTCGGGAAGGTGCAAAAATTTCCACATTGGCTCCTGGTGGAACGCCTTTGAGAAGTGAAATATTAGGATCCACATAAGGCAGAACCTCTACCCAGTACCATGCGCCACGACGATCCTTCAGAGCGCTTGGTGTGGCAGTTACGTTGAGTATGGGGTTTCCACCGGTTCCCGTTTTCGCTCCGGTGAACTGTCCGTATCGTGCACCTACGTTTTCTGCAGTCATTTCTGCAAGGCGCGTGGGGTCGTGCCAAAAATCCTGTGGGTCTGCGAATTTCTGACAAATTCCTTTATGGCACTTAGAGTCGTAAGTGCCCAGCGTGTTGATGAGATTGGGTAGATCCTTTGTCTCAATGTCGAAATAGATGGTAGTCAATCTTCGGCACACATCGCCTTTATCTGCATCCGGCGTGCAGTAACTTCCGTTGGTGTTGACTCCGCGTATATCCATTTCAGCATCTTGCAGCATGGCCTGTGCGGCTTCGAAGGCGCGGCGATAGTCTGCATCATTGCCTACAATCATTTCGTTGAGCAGCGCCGTTCTCGATGCCCATAATGCCAAAAGCATTGAGAGTAGAACCAAAATGATAATCACGTAAAGTGATATTCCGCGCTGTTTTTGTCGACGAGCCAAATGGTATGCTGTCTTGTAAATGCTTGGATTTTTCATGATAGCGCTTGGCCTTGGCTACGGATTTGAAAGGTATTCCTGAATACCATGCGCAAGCGGTTGCCACGCTTTACAGATGAGCCATCGCATTTTTTATAACTGGCTCCCGCTGTATCTATTGATTCGGATCCCTCCAGTTCCAGACAAACTTCGATGGCATACACATCACGCCATCCATTTGGCGAAGAGGATGCTGTGCTTGCACTGGCATAGTTGGTTTTAGGTAAACCTGTCTTTGTGCTATCCGGATCCTGTGTCAAATACTTGATTTTCATGTCCTTGACGTTGCGTATGATCGGTTTGGGTGTACCGCTGACCCCCGTACAAATCAGTTCGTCATTGCTTGATAGCCTGAACTTGCTTTCTATGATGTATGCAGTTGCAGATCCACTATTTTCACCCAGGCAGTCGCGCAGTTGATTGCCTTCTGCGTTGGCTGTGGCAGGTGGAGTCGGGGTTAGTATCTCTTCATAGTTTTGATATCCGATGCTTAGGGCGTATTCGCTGCTGCTTGGACTATCTATGCCAGCCAGCATGCTCGTGCGCCTATCGAACATTGGGCGCGTTCCTGCCGGGTCCGGTGGATCAAATGCAACCGGAGTCATGGGTCGGAGTGCTTCTGAAGAGCCAAAAGAGTCGAAGTTCAATTCCAGTTGAATGGTGCCCGCTTGGCGTATTTGCTGGCCCATGACCCGAAATGCGTAAGCGGCTTGTTGCTGCAGGTTGCTGGCGTCACTAACGGTTCCAGAAACACCACGAGATATCATCAGTGCACCGATGCCTACCGCGACTGTCAAAAGGCCGATGGTGATCCCGATCATCAATTCGAGAAGGGTTGCTCCTTCCTGAATTTTCAAGGATTTAATTGTCGGATGATTTATATTTTTGGTCATCGCTGTCTCTCGAAGAGTGAACTTCAGCCGGGGCAATATAGTGGTGTTGTGCCGCTTGCTTTCCCTAAAAGAAATGGTGTGCAGCGCTGATTGGGTTGTATATATTGAATGTGGCATATCAAGCCGGTGGGGCAGCTGACTTTGGCAGATCCTGTATCTGCTGGAGTGAATGGCTCCGTGTATTTGTCATCATTACTGCCGTCTGACGCCTTGTGCTCTTTCTCATTGGCTTTCCAGCCAATCATGACTCCTAGTTGACGCCGGTTTTCTGTGGCACTATCCACAGCACTGACGAAAATGGCTGCATCTCCTTTGGGTAAGGTCGATTTTACGGTTTCTTTCCACTGGGCAATATCATAGGCGCCCATTTCAGAGGGGGAGCATCCTTCTGGTTTGCAGCTACCTGTTGGAAAATCTTTCCAATCACTTTGGTAAGCATCAAGATTGCCCAGGCCATTGGGGTTGGCTTGAATTTTCTCGCTCAGATCTTCTATCAGTCGAATGGCTTGGGCACGGTTGAGGCTGGTTTGAGTATCTGCGAGATTTCGCAGCTGCAAGCCGAGAATTCCAAGAATACCCAACGACATCACGACAATGGCGACAAGAGATTCGATCAGGCTGATGCCAGATTGAATATTGGCCATACGTATTGTTTTCATGGTGGTTCTTGGTGCTGGTGCTGGTGCTGGTGCTGGTGCTGGTGCTGCGTGGCAGATCTGCAAGCCATGATGGATATTCATGGAAAGCAAAGGAGGTAGCCCGATTTCGACAATGCGAGATTGAAAGAAGGATTTTTCGAGATTCAGCATGTGCCATCCCCCGTATTCAATCGGCGGATCATTCCACCTGCTGCCACGCAAAGGGTTGCAGCGGCCGAGTTGGTGGCATTTGAGCCTTGGGGGAAGAGGCGGAAATTGAAACTGCTGCTTCCGGCGCTTGCAAGCTGGCCCCAACGGTCCACCGTGATATATCCGTTGCTGCTTGCGAGATTGATTTCCAGCTTGGTAGGGGCAGAAGATGTCTGAAGCGTCAGTTCACCTGAGTCCTGGGTGGCGTTGTTGTTGGCATCGATAAAGACGGTCCAGCCGCAACCCCACTGGGTGTTGGCGTCGGCCGCAGTGCAGCCATTGCCACTGGCGATCTTTTTGAGGACGATCTTTCCACCGCGCTTGATGGCTTCTGAGCGCGCGTAATAGAGGATGGACTGAAGGTCTTCGGCTGCTGCGCGTACACGCCATCGTTCGATGAGTGGCCGAAAGCTGGGTGCTGCCAACGCAGCCAGTATGGTGATGATGGCGATCACAACCATCAGTTCGATTGTGGTGAAGCCACGTGCGACCAGCCTTTGTTGTTGGCTGGACAGGCTGGATGGGGGAGGGGCAGCGTACATTGGCGCATCCTAGATTTCTGGATGCGCGTTGGGAGTTCATTCCGGATGGATGGCTCAGGCAGCGGGATGAGTGGTGCGCTGTGTAAACCTCTGCTCAGTTCGTCAGGCAGTCGCTTGCCGATTGCTGATCGAGAGGGGGAAGGTGCGTACACCTACCAGGTAGACGCGCTCACTCGGATCTCCTTGGCTCCTTGTGTCGCGGATGCGCATTAACAGGTCAGGAAGCTGGCACTCTGAACTTGTAAGACTACCGCCCCCAGCACTCCACCGCCGTGGTATTCACACCCAGGCCGCGCGCATCACGCTCGCCCGTATGGGTCAGTGTGAAATCGCCGCATCGGTCATTGAGCTGGGAGCCACGGCGCGTGGCGATCAGGGTGTAAGTGTCGTCGTCGTGGCCGCTGGTTGCCAAAAAGTCGATGGTGTAGCGCTTGCTGGAGTCGCGGGCCCAGGTCAGCTCGACGGGGAGCGTGGTGGGGTAGACCCCGTTGGCCGTGGCTGCGCGCTCCAGCCATTGCTGGGCCTGAAGCAGGCCGGCGCGGGCATCGGCGCGGTGCACTCCGCGAATGTATTCGTTGTAGCTGGGCACGGCGACGGTGCCGAGGATGACTATGACGGCCACGACGATCATGAGTTCTATGAGTGTGAAGCCCGGGGGAGGAGGGCGGCGCATTGTGCGGCTCATTTCATTTGGCGCCAGCTGGGGCGCAGGGATTGCTCGGGCATGCGGGCGAGGACGTTGCGGCGGCCATCGGTGTCGTAGCCAATGGCGTGATGGCCTTTGTTGAGCAATGTCTGGGATCCCCCGGAGACGGTTGCGCGCGAGGCTTCCTGATCCGCCGTGTCGTAGACGCCGTCGCCGTTGCTGTCCATCAATGGAACACTGGGCCGCTTGCCATCCATGATGTTCATGAGCGTCAGAAATTGGCTTTCCTCGCTCACATTGCAGGCGTCAGCGGGACGGTTTATGGCTTCACCAGGACGCTTGGAGGATCTTGCGGGTATCTGGCTGTAGATCGCGAGGAGGTTGCTGCCGTCGTAGAAGCTCATCGGCTTGAGCAGGCGCTCACCTGACAGGGGAAGGTCCATGTACCAGCCTTTGTGCCGCGTCCAGTCGAGGTCGGTGGTGGAGTCCACTCGCCAGGTGCCACGGCCTACGATCCCTTGCGTCTGGGGGGTCACCGAGCGTTTGGCCAGCTCATCGATGCCGGATACAGGGGCTGGACGCTGCCCTGCAGGCAGCTTGCACTCAGAGTCCGAGTCACCCGTGCAAGGCTGTACCCGGCCGTCCGCGAGCAGCTTGTAGCGGGTGTTGTCGAGGATGGAATAGATGCTCTGCACCGCCGTGTTGCCAGTGTCCTGCTGGGTGATGTTGCGTCCTGTGCCAAATGCCACCAGCATGCCGCCCACAGTCACGCGTTCATCGCTTCCTTTGGGTTCTGTGGTGGCGCTGTACCGGTCATTGGCGCGTACGGACGCAGGGGCGGTAATGGGCTGGCGCAGCGCGCGAGAGGCCGTTGGCGAGCTGCCACCCATGGCGGTGTACAGTGGCCGGCCGTCGAAGGCCACGCTCCAAGCGGAGGAAGCATCGCTGGCGATGATGAATTTCCACAGATTGCCCTGGAGGTCGCCCGCATAGACCACATCGGGCCGGCCATCGCCATTGATGTCCACGAGGCGTGGTGCGGAGAGCCCATTGCTGGTGGTCTCCGGTCTGGTGCCGGTGGGGATGTCGCCTGTGGCCACGATGCGCAGCAGCTCCTGGTTGCCATCGAGGTACTGGATCAGCAGCACGGGTCGCTGGTTGATGCTGTGGTAGCCGTTGCCCGTCACCAGAGCCCAGCGGTTGTTGTTCAACTGCGTGATCTGGATGCTGCGTTGCGGGTTGGCATCGTCCCGTACGGGGGCTGCAAGGATATGGCCCAGGTCCCTGTCTTCCTGGCAAGTGGTGCGCTGCCAGAGGGCGGCGGAGATGGCGCAGTCACCGGGATTGCTGTTGCGGGCCTGGGTGCGGTCCAGCAGGACCAGCGTGCCGGCGCCGTGTTCGTTGAAAGCCTCTGGGTGCGTGATGTCCAGCACAAAGTAGCCTTTGGCACCGGCGCCCGGCATGCCTGCCAGCACGGTGCGCCACTGCGGGGATGCATGGCTGCCTGAGTTGATGTCGCCGCTCATGGCAGAGCCATCCACGAAGTAGCGATGCCGGGTGTCGTAATCGAGGTCGGAAAGGCGTGCCAGCCCCGAAATCACGCCACGGGGGATGTAGGCGATCTTCTCGCTGCCGTCAGTGGCAGAAAAGCCGTGCAGCATGCCGTCGTTGCCGCCCACGTAAATCATGGGCTGGCGCTTCTGCTGGGCGAGCGTATAGGCTGCGTAGCCCGGCAAAGGCGAGTTGTCCACAGGGCGGCCGGTGTGCCAGATCTGGGAGTTGACGATATCGCCCTGGCGCGAGCCGCGTTGGCGAAAAGGGTGGGCCGGGTCAGGGCGCGGCGGTTGTCCCGCAGCTTCCATGCGGCGGTCGCCACGTATGAAGTTGAACCTGTGCTTGCCCAGTTTGTCTGCCCTGCCTTCGGCATCGAGGCTGAAAGAGGCCTTCTGGGGGCGGTCCAGCTCATGCCATTTGAAAGACACGCCCCTTTGCAGTCTGTCACTCCAGGTGAGGATCAGGCGTTCATTGAGTACCTGTTGATCACTGAGTGCATCCAGGTGGTCAGCCGTGCTTTTGCCTTGCCAGCCGGCTGCTGCGGTGGTGCTCCCGTCGGCTTGGACGGTTTCTGCTTTGATCCAGCCGCTCCAGGCGGCTTTGGCGCTGTAGCGGGCCGTGAATATGTCCACGCCTGCCTGTGCAATCACGCTGCTGTTGGAAGTGGCGGAGCTGCTGCGGCCCTTGGTATCGGCTGTCTGGCCTGTCAGGCAGTCTTCAATGGGCGTGGCAAATTCGTTGTCTTCTCTCTGCGCCGGGGAAACTGGCGTGCCTGCCTCAGAGAAACTTTGGGCCTGGCTGTTTTGCGCGGCCAAGACTGCGGCGATCACGGCTGGCAGCAGGAGGGGGCGGAACCCAGGGTGGAAGAGATAAGGCATGTCAGGCGTTCTGAATCAGTCGCGGCGCTTCTGGCGGACATAGGTCTGTTGCAGCACCACCTGGGTGGCGTTCTTGCGGCCGTGAGCGATGGCTGTGATGCGATAGATCACCTGGGGCTGCATGTAGAGGGCCAGACGGGGTGAGTCGTTTGCGATGAGACCTGAGTTCCCTGCGTTGGCGTCATAGGGCAGGATCTCTATCCAGTACCAACCCCCTTTCCCTGTCTCACGGCTTGCCAGGATGGGATTGCTCTTGCCCTCAGAAATGGCGCCCGTGAACTGGCCGTAGCGTGCGGCTACATCGGGGGCGGTCATCTGGCTCAGCGTGATCCCTTTGGTCTCGTCCACGTTGTTCCAGAAGTCCTGAGGCCCTGTGCGCTTGGTGCACAGGGCGTCTCGGCAGCTTGTGGGGGTGGCTCGGTTCAGGTTGGCCAGCAGCAGACCTACCTGCTGGGTTTCCTGGGGAAACTGGGTGATGGTTGCAGCGTTGCGGCAGACGGATGGCTGGCTGCTGTTGGCGATGCAGGCGGCGCCGTTGGCCTGTTCGCCTCGAATGTCCAGTTCGGCATCCTGCAGCAATGCCTGTGCAGCTTCGAGGGCGCGTTGGTAGTCGGCATCGTTGCCCACGAACATTTCGTTGAACAGGGCGCTGCGCGATGCCCAAAGTGCCAGCAGCATGGAAAGCATGACCAGGGTGATCACGATGAACAGTGCAACGCCTTTCTGGCGCTGCGCGGCACAGGTGTGGGCATGCCTCATGCCTGCTGCTTTGGCGGTCATCCAGCCATCCCCTGGCTGCGCAACTGATACACGCTGCGAAAGACCATGTGCAGGCGCCGGGTCCTGGGCGCCGGCAGCGTGGTCATGTCGATGGATGATTCGGCTTTGCCGTCACTGCTTGCGCAATCGGTGTAGCGGCTGTCGGCGGGCATGTTGATGACTTCGGTTCCGAAAAGCACCAGACAGACCTCGGCGGCAACGACGCGTGACCAGTCCTGGCCCACGGCGGCTGCGTTGACGTACTGCAGGCGTGCATCACCTTTCGGCGACTGGATCAGATAGCGCACCTGGAAGTTGGCGACGTTCTGGGCCAGTGGCTGGGCTCCCGCAGAGGGTGCTCCGGTGCAGCGCAGGGTGTTTTTGCGGGCGTCCAGCACAAAGCGGCTCAGGATCAGGTTGTGGCTGTTGGTCTGGCCCAGGCAATTGCGCTGCAGTGAAGTTTCGATGGCCGAGCCGTGCAGCGGTTGCGTGTAGTTGCTGTAGCCCACGGTGAGCTTGTATTGAGCGCGGCCTGGCGCATCAAGGCCCAAGATGGTGTCGTGCGCAGGGTCGAAATCTTGTGCGCTCGCCTCGAATGCAACGGGGTCCGCCACGTCAACGGTGTCTGTTCCCTTTTTTCCAGACGAGAGAAGCAGCCGAAGAGACCCCGCCTGCCGGATCTGCCGGCCCATGACGCGGAAGATATGGGATGCCTGCTGCTGCAGATGGCTGGCATCGCTGACGGTGCCGGAGACGGCGCGTGATGCCATGAGTGCGCCCAGGGCCACTGCGATGATCAACATTCCCAGGAGAAGGCCCACCAGCAGTTCGACCAGGCTCAGGCCCCGTTGACCAGGCTGCACCAGCGTTGCGGCGGCGATGTGGGTGTGCTTCATGGGCTTGCGCAGAAGAACTGGACTGCGTTGTTGGCAAGATATGGCGCGCAACGGGCGCTGAGCGCTATGTATTGCAGGTGGCAGGTTCTGCCGGTGGGGCAGGCCATGGCTTCGTCGCCGTGTGTGCCATCGCTATGGAGTCCGATAGGTTTTTTGTAGCCGGCTTTGCTGGATTTCTCGTTTTCACGCCAGCTGATCACGATGCTCAGGTGGCGTCCGTTGCTGGTGTCGTCTTTTGCAGGGATGACCTTGGCGGCTCCGCCTGGCAGCAGTTGGTGCACGGAAGCCTTCCACAGCGCGAGGTTGTAGCGGGCCAGCGTTTCCGGGTCGCATGGTGTGGCGCTGCAGTCGGCGGTGGATTCAGGGGTGTGATCCCAATCGGATTCGTAATTGCCCATCTGCCCGAGGGAATTGGGATTGGCGTGGGTGCGCTCGCTGAAGTCTTCGATCAGCCGGATGGCCTGAGCGCGGCGCACGCCGCTTTGGGTGTCGGCCAGGGTGCGCATCTGCAGGCTCAGGATTCCCAGAACACCCAAGGCCGTGACGACGGTGGCCACCAGGGTTTCGATCAGGGTGAAGCCTTTGGCGTGCCGAGCGTGGGTACTTGTCAGGCGCATGGAATGCCTTCCCGGCCGACCACCCGGATACGTCCGCCGGACGAAACGCAGACGCCTTTCGCTGCGGCAGAGACGAGGCCGGCGGAAGACGGGGCGATGGCGAAGCCCATGGCAGTGAATCCACCCATTTGTCCCCACCGGTCCACACTGATGATGGCGGCGGATCTGGAGCGGATGACAAGGGTGCGAGCGGGAGTGTCGAAGCGCTGTAGTTCTTCCCGGGGATCCCAGCGCCTGTTGCCATTGCGGTCAACGAACACCACCCAGCCGCAGCCCCAGTCCACGTGACGTGCAGCCAGAGTGCAGCCGTTGGTGCCTTGGGGTAGCTTCTGGATGAAGACGCCGCCCCCGCGCCGGACTGCTTCGGAGCGCGCGTATTGCAGCGTCGACTGCAGGCCCTCCACGGTCTGGCGAACGCGCCATTGCTCGATGAGGAGGTGGAAGCTGGGTGCTGCCAGCGTGGTGAGCACGGCGAGGATGGCGCCGACCACCATCATCTCGATGGCGGTGAAGCCTTTTGAGCCCAGGTGGGCCTGAGGCCAGGTCGATGACATGTCTTGAAACCCTCCCCGTCGATCTGCTTGCGAAGCGCTGGTTGTTTTTGCGTGCCGCTCAATCTATTGGGGTTGTTCGTACATGTCTTTCAGACAAATCTGTTTCTGTCCTCAACAACTAGGAGTCGTGCCGTTGGTGCGGGGTCATCCGGCGTGACGATGCGTCAAAAAATCCAATGGTGACAAGGTGTTGTTGGCTTTGTCGCTATCGGACTCCTGGGTAGGACTGTTTTTTGTTGGGAGAACGCTCAGCGCTGCTGTCTGCCGGGTGGCGGCCGGGTATATCCGGCGCATGCCCCGGCGTTGTGCCTGCCCTGGCATTCGCGGTACAGCCGCTTGTCGCGTTGCTCGGGCGATTCCTCGGAGCTGCTGCGCTGGGTTGGAACACGGACCCGCTGTCCGCCTTTTTTGCGCTTGGCGCCTTGCGCAGCCGATGTGTCGGAGCCGTGTGGGCTCGCCTGGGCCGGCAGGGCCAGGCAAAGGGCCGCGACCAGGCACAGCAGGGTGCATTGCTGCCGATGTGCGCGCCAGGTTGCAGCAGTGAATGAAAAACGCGTTGCCATGGTGTTGCCCTCCCGTGATCTATGAATGTCTGCAGGCTTCGCGGCATTCTGGGCGGGCTGTCGGCCGGCGCGGTGTGGGGCCACAAAGCATGTGTGGATGCTGGACAGGGCGTGCTTGTTATAATCCCAGGGTTTTGCATGGTGCAAGACGCACGTCGGGGCCTTTCCAGTCCCGGCGCAAGTAACCAAGGCTGCCTCCCTGCTTTTGTCTGTGAGGGGCCAATTTCAAAGGAAAAAAAATGATCGCATCTTCCGTGAAGGCTGAAGTCGTCAAGTCCAACGCACGCTCTGCCAACGATACTGGCAGCCCAGAAGTGCAAGTGGCCCTGCTGACCGCACGCATCAACGAGCTGACCCCTCACTTCAAGCAACACGCCAAGGACCACCACGGTCGTCGCGGCCTGCTGCGCATGGTGAGCCGTCGTCGCAAGCTGCTGGACTACCTCAAGTCCAAGGACGCTGATCGCTACACCGCACTGATCGCCAAGCTGGGCCTGCGCAAGTAAGCACGGTGGGAGATCAAAACGCCTGAGTTAGCCTGTCTAGCTCAGGCGTTTTTTACTTCGGAGAATGCAAGACAGAGCGAAGCTGTGTCATTCCAATGCTGCTGATTTGATAGCAGTGAATCCAGCACTGGAATGGCATCGTGTTCTGAATTGCTCTCCATCATGGCCCGATGAGTGCATCGGTCCACCCATTCCAAAGGAGCAACAATGTCCATCTTCAACAAAGTCACCAAGACCTTCCAGTGGGGCCAGCACACGGTCACCATGGAAACCGGCGAGATCGCCCGCCAGGCTTCCGGCGCCGTGCTGGTCAACATCGATGACACCGTGGTGCTTGCCACCGTGGTGGCGTCCAAGCAGGCCAAGTCCGGCCAGGACTTCTTCCCGCTGACCGTCGATTACATCGAGAAGACCTACGCCGCAGGCAAGATCCCCGGTAGCTTCTTCAAGCGCGAAGCCAAGCCCAGCGAACTCGAAACCTTGACCAGCCGCCTGATCGACCGCCCGATCCGCCCGCTGTTCCCCGAAGGTTTCTACAACGACGTGCACGTGGTCATCCACACCGTGTCGCTGAACCCCGAAGTCGATGCAGACATCGCTGCCCTGATCGCCACCTCGGCTGCCCTGTCCGTGTCGGGCATTCCTTTCAATGGCCCCATCGGTGCTGCCCGCGTGGGTTACATCAATGGCGAGTACGTGCTCAACCCCGGTCAGACCCAGCGCAAGGATTCGCAGATGGATCTGGTCGTGGCTGGTACCGAAGCCGCCGTGCTGATGGTGGAGTCCGAAGCGCAGCAACTGCCTGAAGACGTGATGCTGGGCGCCGTGGTCTTTGGCCACGAGCAAGGCCGCATCGCCATCGACGCCATCCATGAGCTGGTGCGCGAAGCCGGCAAGTCAGTCTGGGACTGGGTCGCTCCCGCCAAGGATGAAGAGCTGATCGCCAAGGTGGCGGCACTGGGCGACGAAGCCCTGCGCACGGCCTACCAGATCCGCAACAAGCAAAGCCGCACGCAAGCCTGCCGCGAAGCCTACGCCGCCGTGAAGGCCGGCCTGACGGCCCAGGGCGTGGAGTTCGACGGCGTCAAGGTCGAAGGCATGCTGTTCGACATCGAGGCACGCATCGTTCGCAGCCAGATCCTGGCCGGCGAGCCGCGCATCGACGGCCGTGACACGCGCACCGTGCGCCCCATCGAAATCCGCAACTCCGTGCTGCCCCGCACGCACGGCTCGGCCCTGTTCACGCGCGGCGAGACGCAGGCTCTGGTCGTGTCCACGCTGGGCACCGAGCGTGACGCGCAGCGCATCGATGCGCTGGCTGGCGAGTTCGAGGACCGCTTCCTGTTCCACTACAACATGCCTCCCTTTGCCACCGGCGAAGTGGGCCGTATGGGCTCGACCAAGCGCCGCGAAATCGGCCACGGCCGCCTGGCCAAGCGCGCCCTGGCGGCCTGCCTGCCCAGCAAGGAAGAATTCCCCTACACCATCCGCGTGGTGTCGGAAATCACCGAGTCCAACGGCTCCTCGTCCATGGCTTCGGTCTGCGGCGGCTGCCTGTCGATGATGGATGCGGGCGTTCCGATGAAGGCCCACGTGGCCGGCATCGCCATGGGCCTGATCAAGGAAGACAACCGCTTCGCCGTGCTGACCGACATCCTGGGTGATGAAGATCATCTGGGCGACATGGACTTCAAGGTGGCCGGTACGACCAGCGGCATTACCGCACTGCAGATGGACATCAAGATCCAGGGCATCACCAAGGAAATCATGCAGGTCGCCCTGGCCCAGGCCAAGGAAGCGCGTATGCACATCCTGGGCAAGATGCAGGAAGCCATGGGCGAAGCCAAGGCCGAGATCTCGTCCTTCGCTCCCAAGCTGTACACGATGAAGATCAACCCCGAGAAGATCCGTGACGTGATCGGCAAGGGCGGCTCCACCATCCGTGCACTGACCGAAGAGACCGGCACGCAGATCGACATCGGCGAAGACGGCACCATCACCATTGCCTCCAGCGATGCCGCCAAGGCCGACGAAGCCAAGCGCCGCATCGAAGAGATCACGGCCGAAGTTGAAATCGGCAAGATCTACGAAGGCCCGGTCACCAAGATCCTGGACTTCGGTGCTCTCGTGAACCTGCTGCCCGGCAAGGACGGTCTGCTGCACATCAGCCAGATTGCCCACGAGCGCGTGGAGCGCGTCGCCGACTACCTGCAGGAAGGCCAGATCATCAAGGTCAAGGTCATGGAGACCGACGAAAAGGGTCGTGTCAAGCTGTCGCTGAAGGCGCTGACCGAGCGTCCTGCCGGCATGGAGCGCAGCGAGCGCCCCGCGCCTGCCGAGCGTGAGTTCCGCCAGCCGCGTGAGCCCCGCCAGCAGCGCGAGTTCCGCGAGCCGCGTGAACCCCGCGAGCCCCGTGACGGCGGCCGTCCGGCTGCCGAGGGCGAGCAGCAACAGCAACAGCAGCAGTAATGCCCGGCAAGGCCATTCCCCAAAAGGGGGTGGCCTTGCAGGTGCATGTGGTGACTGGCAAAAAGCGCTGACCTGTTCAGCGCTTGTGGCATTTTTGACAGGGATTGCGAGGTCGAAAGATGGAAAAGCAAATCATGCGTGCCGTGGAACTCACGGACTTTGGTGCTCCCGAGGTATTGCGCCTGGGCGAGCGTCCGCTGCCCGTTGCGGGTGCGCAGGAGTTGCTGATCCAGGTGTCGGCCAGTGGTGTCAATCGCCCTGATGTGTTGCAGCGCAAGGGGCACTATGCTCCGCCGCCTGGCGCCTCCGATCTGCCCGGGCTGGAAGTGGCTGGGGTGATCGTGTCGGGCGACGACGAAGCCATGCGGTTGGCAGGCCTGCGCGTGGGAGACCGCGTGTGCGCGCTGCTGGCCGGTGGTGGCTATGCGGAGTACTGCGTTGCGCCCGTGGCCCAGTGCCTGCCTATTCCGGCAGGGCTCAGCGAGGTGGAGGCTTCGGCATTGCCCGAGACCTTCTTTACCGTCTGGAGCAATGTATTCGACCGCGGTGCCTTGCAGGCAGGTGAAACCCTGCTGGTGCAGGGTGGCAGCAGCGGCATCGGCGTGACGGCCATCCAGCTGGCCAAGGCGCGCGGCGCCACGGTCATCGTGACCGCTGGCTCCGATGCCAAGTGCGCCGACTGCCTCAAGCTGGGTGCCGACCATGCCATCAACTACCGTACCCAGGACTTTGCCGCAGAGGTGCAGCGCATCACCGAAGGCAGGGGCGTGGACGTGATCCTGGACATGGTGGCGGGTGGCTATGTGGCGCGCGAAGTGCAAAGCCTGGCAGAGGATGGCCGCCTGGTCATCATTGCGGTGCAGGGTGGCATCAAGGCGGAGTTCGACGCGGGCCTGGTCCTGCGTCGCCGTCTGCTGGTGACGGGTTCCACACTGCGTCCGCGGCCTGTGGCTTTCAAGGCAGCCATCGCCCAGGCCCTGCGCCGCGAGGTCTGGCCGCTCATCGAGGCAGGCGGCATTCGTCCTGTGATCCATAGCACCTTTGCTGCCGCTGATGCCGACAAGGCGCACGCGCTGATGGAGTCGAGTCAGCACACCGGCAAAATCGTTTTGACGTGGTAACCATGAAGAAGAAACTCATCGTCGGCAACTGGAAGATGAATGGCAGCCTGGCTGCCAATGCCGTTTTGCTCAAGGCCCTCAAGGAGGGTCTGCCCGAGGGGGGCAACGCGGGCGTGGCTGTGGCCGTGCCTGCCGTCTATCTGGCCCAGGCCCAGGCCGAGCTTGAAGGCTCGGCCATAGGCGTGGCCGCGCAGGACGTGTCGCAGCATGAATCGGGTGCCTATACGGGCGAGCTGTCGGCCGCAATGCTTCGGGATTTTGGCGTGCGCTATACGCTGGTGGGGCACTCGGAGCGTCGCCAATACCATGGCGAAACCGATGCCGTGGTGGCGCTGAAGGCGCAGGCTGCGCTGGCCAAGGGCGTCACGCCCATCGTCTGTGTGGGTGAAACGCTGGCGGAGCGCGAGGCGGGGCAGACCGAAGAAGTGGTCAAGCGCCAGCTGGCGGCCGTGATCCACCAGGTGGGCCAGTGCATCAATGAGCTGGTCGTGGCCTATGAGCCCGTCTGGGCCATTGGCACCGGCAGGACCGCCACGCCGGAGCAGGCTCAGCAGGTGCATGCCGTGCTGCGCGCCCAGCTGGCGGCTGCCAGCCAGCAGGCCGATCGCATCGCCTTGCTGTACGGCGGCAGCATGAATGCCTCCAATGCAGCCCAGCTGCTGGCCCGGGCCGACATTGATGGTGGCCTGGTGGGCGGAGCGTCGCTCAAGGCGGCCGATTTCCTGACCATCATCGCTGCGGCCCAGTAAGCCGGGGCGGTTTTTCCATTCGCTTTTTTAGCTCTCGCGTTACTAGCAGGTACAACCAATGAATGCATTCGCAAGCGTGATCCTCGCCGTTCAGATGCTGTCGGCTCTCGGCATGATCGGCCTGATCCTGATTCAACACGGCAAGGGTGCCGACATGGGCGCCTCGTTCGGCAGTGGCAGCTCCGGCAGCCTGTTCGGTGCCTCGGGCAGCGCCAACTTCCTGTCGCGCTCCACCGCAGGCCTGGCCACGGTGTTCTTCGTGGCAACGCTGGCGCTGGCCTATCTGAGCAATGCGCGTCCCGTCAGCTCGGGCAGCGTGCTGGAAGGTGCCGCACCCATCACGGCGCCGGCTCCTGCGGCCTCTGGCGCTGCTGGCGAAGTGCCAGCTCCTGCTGCAGGCCAGGCGCCTGCTGCCGGTGCTGAAGGCGCCGCCCAGATCCCAACGAAATAATTTCGAACAAAGTCCTCGGTCCTCCGGGTCCGAGGGTTTTTCAGAGTAGAATCTAGAGATTGTTCGGTAGGCGGAATCTTTGCAACGGAGATAAAGAGCCAGCCGAAATCAAGACTTGCCGTCGTGGTGAAATTGGTAGACACGCTATCTTGAGGGGGTAGTGGCGAAAGCTGTGCGAGTTCGAGTCTCGCCGACGGCACCAAGATATAACTAAGAGCCTGCCCTGCTGATCAGGCTGATCGGTGCGGGCATGCCTTTCAAGGTAGCCGCACACGATGAACATCGACCAGTATCTTCCCGTTCTCTTGTTCATTCTCGTCGGCATGGGTGTCGGCGTAGTCCCCCTGGTGCTGGGGTACGTGCTGGGTCCGAACCGACCCGACGCCGCCAAGAACTCCCCCTATGAATGTGGCTTCGAGGCCTTCGAAGACGCGCGCATGAAGTTCGATGTGCGCTACTACCTCGTCGCCATCCTGTTCATCCTGTTTGATTTGGAAATCGCCTTTCTGCTGCCCTGGGCCGTTGCGCTTCGGGACGTGGGTGGGGCTGGTTTCGCCGCTGTCCTTATTTTCCTGACCGTTCTCGTCGTGGGCTTTGTCTACGAATGGAAGAAGGGTGCGTTGGACTGGGACTGAAGCGGGTTCACTAAGGAAACACGATGATCGAAGGCGTGATGAAAGAAGGCTTCATCACCACGAGTTACGACTCTGTGGTGAATTGGGCCAAGACGGGCTCGCTGTGGCCCATGACATTTGGTCTGGCCTGCTGCGCGGTGGAGATGATGCACGCTGCGGCGGCGCGTTACGACATCGGTCGCTTTGGCTCGGAAGTCTTCCGTGCCAGCCCGCGGCAGTCGGACCTGATGATTGTGGCCGGCACCCTGTGCAACAAGATGGCGCCCGCCATGCGCAAGGTCTATGACCAGATGTCCGAGCCCCGCTGGGTCATCTCCATGGGCTCGTGCGCCAACGGCGGCGGCTACTACCACTACAGCTATTCCGTGGTGCGCGGCTGTGACCGCATCGTGCCGGTCGATGTCTATGTGCCTGGCTGCCCCCCCACGGCGGAAGCCCTGATCTACGGCATCATCCAGCTGCAGCAGAAGATCCGCCGCACCCATACCATCGCTCGCGTCTAAGGGCTAGATGATGACTGCTATTGCGATTCACCCCGAAGTGCTTCGGGATGTGGTGGCTGCTGCCTTGGGCGACAAGGCGCGCAGCGTGACCGTGGCCCTGGGCGAGGTGACGGTCGAAGTGTCCGCCACCCAGTATCTTGAGGCCATGCAGGTTCTGCACACTGCTCCGGATTGCCGGTTCGAGGTCCTGGTGGACCTGTGCGGCGTGGACTACTCCACCTATGCAGAAGTCGGGCGTGAAGGCCCGCGCTTTGCCGTGGTATCCCACCTGCTGTCGATCAGCCTGAACCAGCGCCTGCGCGTTCGTGTCTTTTGCACCGACGACGATTTCCCGGTGGTGGCTTCCGTCACTTCCGTCTGGGCGGGTGCGAACTGGTTCGAGCGCGAAGCGTTCGACCTGTTCGGCATCGTCTTCGACGGCCATGACGACCTGCGCCGCATCCTGACCGACTACGGCTTCATCGGCCATCCCTTCCGCAAGGACTTCCCGCTGTCGGGCCATGTGGAAATGCGCTATGACCCTGAGCAACAGCGCGTGGTGTACCAGCCGGTCACCATCGAGCCCCGCGAGATCACGCCGCGGATCATCCGCGAAGACAACTACGGGGGCCTGCACTGAAGGCGCTCCAGGCGCCTTTTTGATGGACGACCATGGCTGAAATCAAGAACTATTCCCTGAACTTTGGTCCGCAGCACCCGGCAGCGCACGGCGTGTTGCGCCTGGTGCTGGAGCTCGACGGTGAAGTGGTGCAGCGCGCAGACCCGCACATCGGTCTGTTGCACCGTGCGACAGAAAAACTGGCAGAGAGCAAGACCTACATCCAGTCGCTGCCCTATATGGACCGGCTGGACTACGTGTCCATGATGTGCAACGAGCACGCCTACTGCCTGGCCATCGAGAAGCTGCTGGGCATCGAGGTGCCCATCCGCGCCCAGTACATCCGCGTGATGTATTCCGAGATCACCCGCATCATGAATCACCTGATGTGGCTGGGCTCCAGCGGCAACGATGCGGGCAGCTCCACGACGCTGATCTACACCTTCCGTGAGCGCGAAGACCTCATGGACATGTACGAGGCGGTTTCGGGCGCGCGCATGCACGCGGCCTATTTCCGTCCGGGCGGCGTCTACCGCGACCTGCCCGACACCATGCCGCAGTACAAGGCCAGCAAGGTGCGCAATGCGCGCTCGGTCGAGATCATGAACCGCAACCGCCACGGCTCGTTGCTGGACTTCATCGACGACTTCACGCAGCGCTTCCCCAAGTGCGCGGACGAGTACGAGACCCTGCTGACCGACAACCGCATCTGGAAGCAGCGCAACGTGGACATCGGCGTGGTGACGGCCGAGCGTGCCATGAACCTGGGCCTGACCGGCCCCATGCTGCGCGCCTCCGGCGTGGCCTGGGACATGCGCAAGTCGCAGCCCTATGAGGTCTATGACCGCATGGATTTCGACGTGCCCGTGGGCAAGACCGGCGACTGCTACGACCGCTACCTGGTGCGCGTGGCCGAAATGCGCCAGTCCAACCGCATCATCAAGCAGTGCGTGGACTGGCTGCGTGCCAACCCGGGCCCGGTGATCGTGGACAACCACAAGATTGCTCCGCCGCCGCGCGAAGGCATGAAGTCCAACATGGAAGAGCTGATCCACCACTTCAAGCTCTTCACCGAAGGTTTCCGCGTGCCCGAAGGCGAGGCTTACGCGGCCATCGAACACCCCAAGGGGGAGTTCGGCATCTACATCGTGAGCGATGGGGCCAACAAGCCCTACCGCCTGAAGATCCGTCCGCCGGGATTCGCCAATCTGTCCGCCATGGACGAAATGTGCCGAGGCCACATGCTGGCCGACGCCGTGATGGTGCTGAGTACCCTGGACATCGTGTTTGGAGACGTTGACCGATGATTACCGAAGCGACCAAGGAGCGCTTTGCGCGCGAGGTGGCCAAGTACCCGGCCGACCAGAAGCAGTCTGCCGTGATGGCCTGCCTGTCCATCGTGCAGCAGGAGCAGGGCTGGGTCAGCGCCGAGAGCGAGGCCGTGATTGCCGAGTTCCTGGGCATGGCCGAGATCGCGGTGCATGAAGTCACCACGTTCTACAACATGTACAACCAGCGCCCCACGGGCACGTACAAGCTGAACGTCTGCACCAACCTGCCTTGCCAGCTGCGCGACGGCTACAAGGCGCTGCACCATCTGGAATCCCGCCTGGGCATCAAGATGGGCGAGACCACGCCTGACGGCATGTTCACGCTGCAGCAGTCCGAGTGCCTGGGCGCCTGCGCGGATTCGCCGGTGATGCTGGTGAACGACCGCTGCATGTGCAGCTTCATGAGCAACGAAAAGCTCGACGAATTGATCGACGGCCTGCGCGCCGCGGAGGGCAAGGCATGAACGCCGCCGCACAATCGGTCCTGGCCAAGTTTGCCTCTTCGGGCAGCGAGACCTGCTTTCACGACCGCCACATCAATCCGCAGATCTACGCCGACCTGACCGGCGCCAACTGGTCCATCAAGGACTACGAGGCACGCGGCGGCTACCAGGCGCTGCGCAAGATCCTGGGCAAGGATGGCAGCGAAGGCCTGACCCAGGACCAGGTGATCGCCACCGTCAAGGAATCGGGACTGCGTGGCCGCGGCGGCGCAGGTTTTCCCACGGGCCTGAAGTGGAGCTTCATGCCCCGCCAGTTCCCGGGCCAGAAGCACCTGGTCTGCAACTCGGACGAAGGTGAGCCGGGTACCTGCAAGGACCGCGACATCCTGGTGCACAACCCGCACATCGTGATCGAGGGCATGATCATCGCCGCCTACGCGATGGGTATCTCCCTGGGCTACAACTACATCCACGGCGAAATCTTCGAAGCCTATGAGCGCTTCGAGGCCGCGCTGGAAGAAGCCCGCGCCGCCGGCTACCTGGGTGACAACATCATGGGCAGCAGCTTCAGCTTCCAGCTGCATGCGCACCATGGCTTCGGCGCCTACATCTGCGGCGAAGAGACGGCGCTGCTGGAGTCGCTGGAAGGCAAGAAGGGCCAGCCGCGCTTCAAGCCGCCGTTCCCGGCCAGCTTCGGCCTGTACGGCAAGCCGACCACGATCAACAACACCGAAACCTTTGCGGCCGTTCCCTGGATCATCCGCAACGGCGGCGCTGCGTACCTGGAGTGCGGCAAGCCCAACAACGGCGGCACCAAGATCTTCTCGGTCAGCGGTGACGTGAACCTGCCCGGCAACTACGAAGTGCCGCTGGGCACGCCCTTCAGCAAGCTGCTGGAGCTGGCCGGTGGCGTGCGCACGGGCCGCAAGCTCAAGGCGGTGATCCCCGGTGGATCGTCCTCGCCCGTGCTGCCGGCTGACATCATCATGGAATGCACGATGGACTACGATTCCATCGCCAAGGCCGGCTCCATGCTGGGCTCGGGCGCCGTGATCGTGATGGACGACTCGCGCGACATGGTCGAGAGCCTGCTGCGCCTGTCCTACTTCTACCAGCACGAGTCCTGCGGCCAGTGCACTCCCTGCCGCGAAGGCACGGGCTGGCTGTGGCGCGTGGTCAACCGAATCGAGCACGGCGAAGGCCGTCCTGAAGACATCGAGCTGTTGGACTCGGTGTCCGTGAACATCATGGGGCGCACGATCTGTGCGCTGGGCGATGCGGCAGCGATGCCGGTGCGCGCCATGATCAAGCACTTCCGCCACGAGTTTGAAGCGAAGATCCAGAACGCTTCCAAGCAGACGGTCCACGCCGCCTGATCGCGAGAAAAGCATATGGTTGAAATTGAACTGGACGGAAAAAAGGTGGAGGTCGCCGAAGGCTGCATGGTCATGCATGCAGCCGAGAAGGCAGGCACCTACATCCCGCATTTCTGCTATCACAAGAAACTTTCCATCGCCGCCAACTGCCGCATGTGCCTGGTGGATGTGGAAAAAGCCCCCAAGCCCATGCCTGCCTGCGCCACGCCCGTGACGCAGGGCATGATCGTGCGCACCAAGAGCGAGAAGGCGATCAAGGCACAGCAATCGGTGATGGAGTTCCTGCTCATCAATCACCCGCTGGACTGCCCGATCTGCGACCAGGGCGGCGAATGCCAGCTGCAGGATCTGGCCGTGGGCTACGGCAGCTCCGCCTCGCGCTACGAGGAAGAAAAGCGCGTGGTCTTCCACAAGGACGTGGGCCCGCTGATCTCCATGCAGGAGATGAGCCGTTGCATCCACTGCACCCGCTGCGTGCGCTTCGGACAGGAAGTGTCCGGCGTGATGGAACTGGGCATGATCAACCGCGGCGAGCACTCCGAGATCACCACGGTGGTGGGCGATACGGTGGACTCCGAGCTGTCGGGCAACATGATCGACATCTGCCCCGTGGGCGCGTTGACCAGCAAGCCCTTCCGCTACAGCGCCCGCACCTGGGAGCTGTCGCGCCGCAAGTCGGTCTCGCCCCATGATTCCACGGGTGCCAACCTCATCGTCCAGGTCAAGAACCACAAGGTTCTGCGCGTCGTGCCCTTCGAGAACGAAGAGGTCAACGAGTGCTGGATCGCCGACCGCGATCGCTTCTCCTACGAAGCCCTGAACAGCGACGAACGCCTGACCCGCCCCATGCTCAAGCAAGGCGGCGAGTGGAAGGAAGTCGATTGGCAGACCGCCCTCGAATACGTGGCCAACGGCCTGCGCCAGATCAAGAATGACCATGGCGCATCCGCCATCGGTTCGCTGGTCAGCCCGCACAGCACGCTGGAAGAGCTGTACCTGGCTGGCAAGCTGGTGCGTGGCCTGGGCAGCGAGAACATCGACTACCGCCTGCGCAATGCCGAGTTCACCGCCGCCCAGGGCGTGCAGTGGCTGGGCACGCCCATCGCGTCGCTGTCCAAGCTGCAAGGCGTCCTGGTGCTGGGCTCCAACCTGCGCAAGGACCATCCGCTGTTCGCGCAGCGCATCCGCCAGGCTGCCAAGCAGGGCTGCGCCGTGCTCGCCATCAATGAGCGTGTCTACGACTGGGCCATGCCGGTGACGGCGTCCATCGTGGCTGCCCCGGACTGGGCCCAGGCGCTGGCCGATGTGGCCGCCGCCGTGGCGCAGGAAAAGGGCGTTGCCGCTCCCGTGGCCGCCGCCGACGTGCATGCCGAGGCCCAGGCCATCGCTGCCGCGCTGCTGCGCGGCGAGCGCAAGGCCATCTTGCTGGGCAATGCCGCTGCGCACCACGCACAGGCATCGACCCTGCTGTCGCTGGCCAACTGGATTGCCGAGCAGACCGGTGCCTCGGTCGGCTACCTGACCGAAGCCGCCAACACGGTGGGTGCACAGTGGGTGGGTGCACAGCCTGCCGCCTCGGGCCTGAACGCAGGCCAGATGCTGGCCGGCGGCCTCAAGGCCGTGCTGCTGCTGAACAACGAACCCGTGTTCGACTCCGCTGCCGGCGCCCGCGCCGCAGAGGCACTGGGCAAGGCCGAGATGGTCGTGACCCTGAGCCCCTTCAAGGCCAACATGGAATTCAGCGACGTGCTGCTGCCCATCGCCCCGTTCACGGAAACCTCGGGCAGCTTCGTCAACGCCGAAGGCCGCCTGCAGAGCTTCCACGCCGTGGTCAAGCCGCTGGCCGAAGCCCGTCCGGG
Source organism: Delftia acidovorans NBRC 14950 (assembly GCF_001598795.1). GTDB lineage: Bacteria > Pseudomonadota > Gammaproteobacteria > Burkholderiales > Burkholderiaceae_C > Comamonas > Comamonas acidovorans. Next base: position 394,268 of record NZ_BCZP01000001.1, read on the forward strand.
CTGGAAGGTGCTGCGCGTGCTGGCCAACCTGCTGGGCGTGCAGGGCGTGGACTACGAGACGTCGCAGGACGTGCTCGCCGCTGCCACCGCCGCTGCCACCAGCGTGCCAGCCAACCTGCTGGGCAACGGTGCGCCTGCCGTGAATTCCATCGCCAACGGTGCCGGCCATGCCGCGCCCGTGGTGGCCAGTATTTATCAGCTCGACAGCATCGTGCGCCGCGCGACATCGCTGCAACTGACGGCAGATGCACGTCAGGCTCGTGAGGGAGGCGCCGCATGATTGACGCACTCAAGACGGCCGGTGCCGGCCTGATCGCCGCCCCCTGGTGGACCGACGTGGCCTGGCCCGTGCTCTGGATCCTGCTGGGCATCGTTGCCATCGTCGCCCCGCTGATGGGCGCCGTGGCCTACCTGACGCTGTGGGAGCGCAAGCTGCTGGGCTTCATGCAGGTTCGCATGGGTCCCAACCGCGTGGGTCCCTTCGGTCTGCTGCAGCCTCTGGCCGACGGCCTGAAGCTGCTGACCAAGGAACTGATTCAGCCCACGGCTGCCGCCAAGGGCCTGTTCTACGTGGGCCCGGTGATGGCCATCATGCCCGCCCTGGCGGCATGGGTGGCGATCCCCTTCGGCCCCGAAGTGGCGCTGGCCAACGTCAACGCCGGCCTGCTGCTGATCATGGCCATCACTTCCATCGAAGTCTATGGCGTGATCATTGCGGGCTGGGCCTCCAACTCCAAGTACGCCTTCCTGGGCGCGCTGCGCGCATCGGCACAGATGGTCAGCTATGAAATCGCGCTGGGCTTCTGTTTCCTGGTCGTGATCATGGTCACGGGCAGCATGAATCTGACGCAGATCGTGCTGAGCCAGGGCCAGGGCCAGTTCGCCAGCATGGGTGCCAGTGTCCTGTCGTGGAACTGGCTGCCGCTGCTGCCGATCTTCGTGGTCTACCTGATCTCGGCCGTGGCCGAGACCAACCGCCACCCCTTCGACGTGGTCGAAGGCGAAGCCGAAATCGTGGCCGGCCACATGGTCGAGTACTCGGGCATGGGCTTTGCCATCTTCTTCCTGGCCGAGTACGCCAGCATGTGGCTGGTGTCCATTCTGGGCGTGATCATGTTCCTGGGCGGCTGGCTGCCTCCGTTCGACTTCCTGTCGTTCATCCCCGGATGGATCTGGCTGGCGGCGAAGACTTTCCTGGTCGTGTCCATGTTCATCTGGATCCGTGCCACCTTCCCGCGCTTTCGCTATGACCAGATCATGCGTCTGGGCTGGAAGATCTTCATTCCCGTCACCCTGGTGTGGCTGGTCGTCGTGGGTGGCTGGATGCACTCGCCTTGGAACATCTGGAACTGAGCGGAGCAAGAATGTCTGCGGTTGCTGCTACCCCATTTTCGATCAAAGATTTCCTCAAGAGCTTCATGCTCTGGGAACTGGCCAAGGGCATGGCCCTGACTGGCCGCTACACCTTCCGCCGCAAGGTCACGGTGCAGTTCCCCGAGGAAAAGACACCCCTGTCGCCGCGTTTTCGCGGACTGCACGCCCTGCGCCGTTATGACAACGGCGAAGAGCGTTGCATTGCCTGCAAGCTGTGCGAGGCGGTGTGCCCGGCCATGGCCATCACCATCGAGTCCGATGTGCGTGACGACGGCTCGCGCCGCACCACGCGCTACGACATCGACCTGACCAAGTGCATCTTCTGCGGCTTCTGCGAGGAAAGCTGCCCGGTGGACTCGATCGTCGAGACGCATATCTTCGAATACCACGGAGAAAAGCGCGGCGACCTGTACTTCACCAAGGACATGCTGCTGGCCGTTGGCGATCGCTACGAACCCGAGATTGCCGCCGCCAAGGCTGCGGACGCCAAGTACCGCTGAAGCGGCTCCTTGATCACTTGAAAAGATTCGATCCATGGACGCCAAAACTGGTTTCTTCTATCTGTTCTCGGTCGTGCTGCTGTTTGCAGCCTTCCGGGTCGTCACGGCACGCAACCCCGTGCATGCCGTGCTCAACCTGATCCTGGCCTTCTCGCAGGCTGCCGGCATCTGGCTTCTGCTCAAGGCCGAGTTCCTGGGCGTGACCCTGGTGCTGGTCTACCTGGGCGCCGTGATGGTGCTGTTCCTGTTCGTGGTGATGATGCTGGATATCCGCATCGACGCCGTGCGCCAGGGGTTCTGGAAGCATTTCCCCTTCGCTGCCCTGATCGGCGCACTGATTGCCTTTGAAATGGGCATGGTGCTGATGGGCGGCTTCAGCGGCGTCGAGGAGCCCAAGGCCATTGCGGCCACGGTCAACGCTGCCGGCCAGACCGTGCAGTACTCCAACACCCAGGCCCTGGGCAAGCTGCTGTACACCGAATACCTGTACCCCGTCGAGATCGCTGCCGTGATCCTGCTGGTGGCCATGATTGCCGCCATCGCCCTGACCCTGCGCAAGCGCAAGGACAGCAAGGCAGTGAACCCGGCCCAGCAGATCCGCGTGCGCGCAAAGGATCGCCTCGAGCTGGTCAAGGTGCCGGTCACCCAGGCGCCGCAGGCACCGGCCGCCGAGGCAACCCCCGCCGTGGAGACAAAAGCATGACGTTGACTTTGGGCCATTATTTGACGCTGGGCGCCATGCTGTTCGCGCTCTCCGTCGTTGGCATTTTTCTGAACCGCAAGAACCTGATCGTGCTGCTGATGGCCATCGAGCTGATGCTCCTGGCCGTCAACACCAACTTCGTGGCGTTCTCCAGCTATCTGGGTGACATGCACGGCCAGGTGTTCGTGTTCTTCATCCTGACAGTGGCAGCCGCCGAGTCGGCCATCGGTCTGGCGATCCTGGTGCTTCTGTTCCGCAACAAGACCAGCATCAATGCGGAAGATCTCAACTCCCTCAAGGGTTGAGTCCGCCGTAACTTGCAAGGTTCTTAAGAATGAGTCAAACACTCTCTGCATCCATGCTCCTGGCGGTGCCGCTGGCACCGTTGGCGGGCTCCGTGCTCGCGGGCATCTGGGGCACGGCCTTCGGCGGCAACAAGATCGGTCGCGGCGGCAGCCATACCCTCACCATCGCGGGCGTGCTGATCGCCTTCATCCTGTCGGCCATCACGTTCAACAGCGTGATCTTCGACGGCGCGCGTTTCGACCAGTCCATCTATACCTGGATGGAAATCGGCGGCCTGAAGATGGAGGTCGGTTTCCTGATCGACAGCATCACGGCCATGATGATGTGCGTGGTGACCTTCGTGTCGCTGATGGTGCACATCTACACCATCGGCTACATGCAGGAAGATGACGGCTACAACCGTTTCTTCTCCTACATCTCGCTGTTCACCTTCTCCATGTTGATGCTCGTCATGAGCAACAACCTGCTGCAGCTGTTCTTCGGCTGGGAAGCCGTGGGCCTGGTGTCCTACCTGCTGATCGGCTTCTACTACAACAAGCCCACGGCCATCTTCGCCAACATGAAGGCCTTCCTGGTCAACCGCGTGGGTGACTTCGGCTTCATCCTGGGCATCGGCCTGATCGCTGCCTACACCGGCACCATGAACTACGGCGAGATCTTCGCCAAGCTGCCCGAGATCCAGAACACCCTGCTGCCGGGCACCGGCTGGCTGCTGGTGACGGTGACGGCCATCTGCCTGTTCATCGGCGCCATGGGCAAGTCGGCACAGTTCCCGCTGCACGCCTGGCTGCCTGATTCGATGGAAGGCCCGACCCCCATCTCGGCACTGATCCACGCCGCCACCATGGTGACGGCCGGCATCTTCATGGTCTCGCGCATGTCGCCGCTGTACGAGCTGTCGGACACGGCACTGAGCTTCATCCTGGTGATCGGCTCCATCACGGCGCTGTTTATGGGCGTACTGGGCATCATCCAGAACGACATCAAGCGCGTGATCGCGTACTCCACGCTGTCGCAGCTGGGCTACATGACCGTGGCCCTGGGCGCCTCCGCCTACTCGGTGGCCGTGTTCCACCTGATGACCCACGCCTTCTTCAAGGCCCTGCTGTTCCTTGGCGCCGGCTCGGTGATCATGGGCATGCACCACAACCAGGACATCCGCTGGATGGGCGGCGTGCGCAAGTACATGCCCATCACCTGGATCACCTTCCTGCTGGGCAATCTCGCGCTGATCGGTACGCCGTTCTTCTCGGGCTTCTACTCGAAGGACGCCATCATCGAAGCCGTGCACGCCACGAACCTGCCGGGCGCAGGCTTCGCGAACTTCGCGGTGCTGGCCGGCGTGTTCATCACAGCCTTCTACTCCTTCCGCCTGTACTTCATCGTCTTCCACGGCAAGGAGCGCTACGACCAGAACCCGGACGCGCACCACGATGACCACCACGGTCACGATGACCATCATGCCCATGACGACCACCACGGCCATGGCCACGATGCCAAGCCGCACGAGTCGCCCCTGGTCGTGACCGGTCCGCTGATGCTGCTGGCCATCCCCTCGGTGGTGATCGGTGCCATCGCGCTGATGCCCATGCTGTTCGGTGACTTCTTCAAGGGCGTGATCCACGTCGATGGCGCAAAGCACGGCGCCATGGCCGAACTGGCCGAGAAGATCCACGGCTGGGTGCCCATGGCACTGCACGGCTTCACTGCCGCGCCGTTCTGGCTGGCACTGGCAGGCGTCGTCGTCTCATACCTGTTCTACATGGTCAAGCCCGAAGTCCCTGCGGCCATCAAGTCGGCCATGCAGAAGATCGGTGTCTACCAGGCACTGGAAGGCAAGTACGGCGTGGACTGGGTCTACGAAAACATCTTCGCCCGTGGTGCACGCGCCTTCGGCAGCTTCTTCTGGAAGGTCGGCGACCAGGCCATCATTGATGGCGCCATCGTCAACGGTTCGTGGAAGCTCATCGGTCGCATCGGCCAGTGGGTGCGCAAGCTGCAGTCGGGCTATCTCTATCACTACGCGTTGGTCATGCTGCTGGGCGTGTTCGCTCTCATGACGTATTTCGTGTGGCTCAACAAGTAGTAGAGGAAGAACAAAAATGCATTGGTTGAGTCTTTCAATCTGGGTGCCGATCGCATTCGGCGCCCTCCTGCTGGCCCTGGGCCGCGAGGACCAGGTCAAGGCAGTGCGCTGGCTGGCCCTGGTCGGCGCCCTGGCCGGCCTGGCGGTCACGCTGCCGCTGATCCAGCAGTTCGACAACAGCACGGCTGCGATGCAGTTCGTGGAGAAGGCGCTGTGGATCGAGCGCTTCAACATCTACTACCACCTGGGCGTGGATGGCATCTCGTTCTGGTTCGTGCCGCTGACGGCCTTCATCACCGTGATCGTCGTGATCGCGTCGTGGGAAAACATCACCGAGCGCGTGAACCAGTACATGGGCGCGTTCCTGATCCTGTCCGGCCTGATGGTCGGCGTGTTCAGCGCACTGGACGGCCTGCTGTTCTACGTGTTCTTCGAAGCCACGCTGATCCCGATGTACCTGATCATCGGTATCTGGGGCGGACCCAACCGCATCTACGCGGCCTTCAAGTTCTTCCTGTACACGCTGATGGGTTCGCTGCTGACCCTGATCGCGATCATCTATCTGTACACCCAGTCCGGTGGCAGCTTCGAGATCCTCGACTGGCACAAGCTGCCGCTGTCCATGACGGCCCAGACGCTGATCTTCTTCGCCTTCTTCGCGGCCTTCGCCGTGAAGGTGCCGATGTGGCCGGTGCACACCTGGCTGCCCGACGTGCACGTGGAAGCGCCCACCGGCGGCTCCGCCGTGCTGGCTGCCATCATGCTGAAGCTCGGTGCCTACGGTTTCCTGCGCTTTTCCATGCCCATCGCCCCTGATGCATCGCACAAGTGGGCCTGGCTGGTCATCGCGCTGTCGCTGGTCGCCGTGATCTACGTGGGCGTGGTCGCCCTGGTGCAAAAGGACATGAAGAAGCTGGTGGCCTACTCGTCCGTGGCCCACATGGGCTTCGTGACCCTGGGCTTCTTCATCTTCAACCCGCTGGGCGTTGCCGGCGGCATCGTGCAGATGATTGCCCACGGCTTCGTGTCGGGCGCCATGTTCCTGTGCATCGGCGTGCTCTACGACCGCGTGCACTCGCGTGAAATCGCCTCCTACGGCGGCGTGGTCAACACCATGCCCAAGTTCGCGGCCTTCGCACTGCTGTTCGCCATGGCCAACTGCGGCCTGCCCGCAACGGCCGGCTTCGTGGGCGAGTGGATGGTGATCCTGGGTGCCGTCCAGTACAACTTCTGGATCGGCCTGGGCGCTGCCACGGCTCTGATCTTCGGCGCCGCCTACACCCTGTGGATGTACAAGCGCGTCTACCTGGGTCCGGTCACCAACGACAATGTGCGCGGCCTGACCGACATCGGCAACCGCGAGTTCCTGGTGCTGGGTCTGCTGGCCATCGCCGTGCTGTACATGGGTCTGTATCCCAAGCCCTTCACTGACGTGATGGATGTGTCCGTGGCCGAGCTGCTCAAGCATGTGGCCATGAGCAAGCTGCAGTGACCAGACTGAAACGAGAGAATCGAGATGATTGACAACATCAGCTGGCTGGCCATCTATCCGGAGATCCTTCTCCTGGTCATGGCCTGCGTGATCGCCCTGGTGGACCTGGGCGTCAAAAGCCCGCGCCGCACGGGCACCTATGTTCTGACGCTGCTGACCCTGGGCGTGGTGGCCGTGCTGCAAGGCATGTACGCCTCCAGTGGCAACACCTTCTATGGCTGGGGCAACATGGTGGTCTCCGACGCCATGGGCAACTGGCTCAAGTGCTTCGCCACCGTGGCCATGATGGTCACCCTGGTCTACGGCCGCCCCTACGCCGCCGACCGCGACATGCTTCGCGGCGGCGAGCTGTTCACGCTGGCCATGCTCGCGCTGCTGGGCATGTTCATCATGATCTCGGGCAACAACTTCCTGGTCATCTACCTGGGCCTGGAGCTGCTGACGCTGTCCAGCTACGCCCTGGTGGCCCTGCGCCGCGACCACACGGCGTCGGTCGAGGCCGCGATGAAGTACTTCGTGCTCGGCGCCATGGCCAGCGGCTTCCTGCTGTATGGCATGTCCATGCTCTACGGTGCGACCGGCTCGCTGGACATCGGCCAAGTCTTCAAGGCCATCAACTCGGGCGAGATCAAGCACCAGGTGCTGGTGTTCGGTCTGGTCTTCGTGGTCTCCGGCCTGGCCTTCAAGCTGGGCGTGGTTCCCTTCCACATGTGGGTTCCCGACGTCTACCAGGGCGCTCCCACGGCCATCACCACCATGATCGGTGGCGCGCCCAAGCTGGCCGCCTTCGCCATCGTCATCCGCCTGCTGGTGGACGGCCTGCTGCCGCTGGCCATCGACTGGCAGCAGATGCTGGCGGTGCTTGCCATCGCCTCGCTGCTGGTCGGCAACCTGGCCGGCCTGCAGCAGACCAACCTCAAGCGCATGCTGGCCTACTCGACCATCTCGCAGATGGGCTTCGTGCTGCTGGGCCTGATGTCGGGTGTGGTGGATGGCAAGGTCGATCCGGCCACCATCGAGAACGCCTACAGCTCGGCCATGTTCTACGTGGTGACCTACGTGCTGACCACGCTGGCCGCCTTCGGCGTGATCCAGCTGCTGGCCCGCGAAGGTTTCGAGAGCGAAGAGGTCGCCGACTTTGCCGGCCTCAACCAGCGCAGCCCGCTGTATGCCGGCGTGATGGCGATCTGCCTGTTCTCCATGGCCGGTATCCCCCCCCTGGTGGGCTTCTACGCCAAGCTGTCGGTGCTGCAGGCGCTCGTGGCATCGGGCCACAGCCTGTACATCGCGCTGGCCGTGTTTGCCGTGGTCATGTCGCTGATCGGCGCCTTCTACTATCTGCGCGTCGTCAAGGTCATGTACTTTGACGAACCCATCACCGCCACCAGCGTTTCCGCTTCGCTGGACGTGCGCGTGGTGCTGACCCTCAACGGCGCCCTGGTGCTGGGGCTGGGCCTTCTGCCGGGTGGCCTGATGGCCCTGTGCGCCGACGCCGTCGTGCGCGCCCTGGCTTCCTGATCCACTTTCCCGATGCGGGGCCCTGCACGCAGGGCTCCGCGGTGAGGACATCGGCTTGTCGCAAACCGCTTCGATCTGGCTCGTGATATTGGCTGCCCTTGTGGCAGCCAATTTGCCTTTCTTCAACGCCCGCTGGCTGCAGCTGGGGCCGCTGCGCGCCCAGCGCAAGCCGCTGGCCATGTGCCTGCTGGAGATGGTGCTGCTGTACTTCATCGTCGGCGGCGTGGCGCTGCTGCTGGAGCGCCGTGTGGGGCAGATCGCGCCCCAGGGCTGGGAGTTCTATGCCGTCACGGGAGCGTTGTTCCTGACGCTGGCCTTCCCCGGTTTCGTCTATCGTTTCCTGATTCACCGCCGCGGCTGAAGCTGCGGTGCCGGTTGTCTCATGGGTGGGGGTGCGTGATGAAAGTGCTCGACCTGCATTGCCCGCACGGCCATCTGTTCGAGGGCTGGTTCGCCTCGGAAGATGATTTCCAGGGCCAGCTGCAACGCCAGCTGGTGCTGTGCCCCGTCTGCGGCCACAGCGACATCACCAAGCGACTGAGCGCCCCCCGCATCAATCTTGGCGCCAAGCCAGCAGCCACGCCCCCGGCTGCGGCGGCTGAGCCTGCTGCAGCCGCCTCGGCTGCCAGTGCGGCAGCCGTTCCCTCACCGTCCATGCCGCCCCAGGCGCGCGAGCAGCTGCAGGCCATGCAGGCCGCCTGGCTGAAATGGTCGCGCCAGGTGGCGCAGCAGACCGAGGACGTGGGCGAGCGCTTCGCCGATGAAGCCCGCCGCATGCACTACGGCGAGACGGACGAGCGCGCCATCCGCGGCAAGGCCAGCCCCGAGCAGGCCATGCAATTGCTGGATGAAGGCATTGCCGTCCTTCCATTGGCCTTGCCCGAAGGCAGCAAGGAAACGCTGCAGTAAGTGGCGACTGGCACGTGCTGTCTTGGCGACGACAATTGCTCCCATTGCAATGGATCGGCAATTTCCAGGCCAGGCCTTTGCTTGTTGCTATTGATTGAGTAGCGCTCCAGCTGACTTTGTCGTCCTTCAATTGAAGAGACGACAAACTCAAGCATATCCGCGGCTTTTCGCATAGTGACTGAGCAGGCCACAGGGAGATTGCCGACCTGGGTGTTTCCCGTAAGGCAGCGGACATTGGCCGCTGCCCTGTAAGTCGCAAAAAAGGGTAGTTTGCTATCGCTTTGGAAGCGCTCTGGCCTTCCGTGCGGGCCGCGCCGGGCCGAGATGCTGGAGAACCCTAGGCCCTGCCTGCCACCGCGGCACCTTACAGCCCCGTCTGTGCTTGATTATTTCAAGTGTGAGTGGTTGCTTCTGTCGTTTGCGAAGGCCAGGCTTGATGCGCCATGGTGCAGTGCGGGGCAGGGCCTGTGCTTAGGAGCACCTACGTAGGCGTTTTCCCGCTGCGGTGCACAACGTCGGCAAGCCTACGATGCGTCCGACCCTGCACAACGCCCGCCAGAGCCTCTGGCGACGCGTTGGGGGCTGGCAGCATCAACGGAGCAGGCGAAGCGCACATGAGCGACGTTATTCTCGAAACCCGGAACCTGACCAAAGAGTTCAAGGGATTTACGGCGGTGAGCAAGGTGGACCTTTCGGTGCGCCGTGGCTCCATCCATGCCTTGATCGGCCCCAATGGCGCAGGCAAGACCACCTGCTTCAATCTGCTGACCAAGTTCCTGGAGCCCACCTCCGGCACCATCCGTTTCAATGGCGAGGACATCACGCGGGAAGCACCGGCGCAGATTGCGCGCCGTGGCGTGATCCGGTCCTTCCAGATCTCGGCCGTGTTCCCGCATTGCACGCTGCTGGAGAACGTGCGCATCGGCCTGCAGCGCAAGCTGGGCACCGAGTTCCATTTCTGGCGCAGCGAGAAGAGCCTGTCGCAGCTCGATGACCGCGCCATGCAGTTGCTGGCCGAAGTTGGCCTGCAGGATCTGGCCGACGAGGTCACGGTCAACCTGCCCTATGGCCGCAAGCGCGCGCTGGAGATTGCCACCACGCTGGCCATGGAGCCCGAGCTGATGCTGCTGGACGAACCCACGCAGGGCATGGGCCACGAAGACGTGGACCGCGTGACCCAGCTGATCAAGAAGGTCTCGGCCGGCCGCACGATTCTCATGGTGGAGCACAACATGAAGGTGATCTCCACCATTGCCGACCGCATCACGGTGCTGCAGCGCGGCGCCGTGCTGGCCGAGGGGCCGTACGAGGAAGTTTCGCGCAACCCGCAAGTGATGGAAGCGTATATGGGCACCACCGACGGCCAGTTGCAGGGAGCGCATTGAGATGACTGCACCGGCATTGGAAATCAAGGGCCTGCAGGCCTGGTACGGCGAATCCCATGTGCTGCACGGCATGGACCTGGTGGTCCAGCCCGGCGAGGTGGTCACGCTGCTGGGGCGCAACGGCGCGGGCCGCACGTCCACGCTGCGCGCCATCATGGGTCTGACGGGCGCGCGCAAGGGCTCCATCCGGATCAACGGCGTGGAGGCCATCCACCTGCCCACGCACCGCATTGCCCACCTGGGCGTGGGCTACTGCCCTGAAGAGCGCGGCATCTTCTCCAGCCTCTCGTGCGAGGAGAACCTGATGCTGCCGCCGCCGCTCAAGACCGGCCAGCCGGGCATGAGCGTGGATGAGATCTACGCCATGTTCCCCAACCTGGCCGAGCGCCGCCACAGCCAGGGCACGCGCCTGTCGGGTGGCGAGCAGCAGATGCTGGCGGTGGCGCGCATCCTGCGCACGGGCGCGCGGCTGTTGCTGCTCGACGAAATCTCGGAAGGCCTGGCACCCGTCATCGTGCAGGCGCTGGCCCGCATGATCACCATGCTGCGCACCAAGGGCTACACCGTGGTCATGGTGGAGCAGAACTTCCACTTCGCGGCGCCGCTGGCCGACCGCTTCTACGTGGTCGAGCACGGCCATGTGGTCGAGCGTTTCGGCGCGTCCGAACTGCAGGCCAAGATGCCCGTGCTCAACGAGCTGCTCGGAGTCTGACCCGGATATCCATCGTGGCCGGCGCCTGGGGCTCGCCGGCTGCATTCCTGCCATGGCCCTGTGACAAAAACCCAAGACATCAACGCGAAGGAGACACCAATGAAAGCAAAACTGACCGCACTGTCGTGCATGCTGGCTGCGGCCGGCCTGGCCAGCCCGCTTGCCATGGCACAGGAGAAGGTGAAGATCGGCTTCGTGACCGACATGTCCAGCCTGTATGCGGATGTGGAAGGCAAGAACGCCGTCACCGCCATGCAGATGGCCATCGATGACTTCGGCGGCAAGGTGCTGGGCCAGCCCATCGAGCTGCTGAGCGCCGACCACCAGAACAAGGCCGACATCGCCGCCTCCAAGGTGCGCGAGTGGGTGGACACGCAAGGTATCTCGCTGGTGTTCAGCGGCACCAACTCCGGCACGGCCCTGGCGGTGTCGCAGGTGGCCAATGAGAAAAAGCGCGTGCACTTCAACAGCGGCGCGGGTTCCTCGGCACTGACCAACGAGCAGTGCAACGCCTACACCGTTCACTACGCCTATGACACCGTGGCCCTGGCCAAGGGCACGGGTACGGCCGTGGTCGAGCGCGGCGGCAAGGACTGGTTCTTCCTGACGGCCGACTACGCCTTCGGCCACGCGCTGGAGAACGACACCACGGCCGTGATCAAGGCCAAGGGCGGCAAGGTGGTGGGCGGCGTCAAGCACCCGCTCAATGCCTCGGACTTCTCGTCCTTCCTGCTGCAGGCGCAGGCCTCCAAGGCCCAGATCCTGGGCCTGGCCAACGCCGGTGGCGACACCATCAACGCCATCAAGGCCGCCAAGGAATTCGGCATCAACAAGAGCATGAAGACCGTGGGCCTGCTGGTGTTCCTGACCGACATCCACAGCCTGGGCCTGAAGAACACCGAAGGCATGCAGTTCACCACCAGCTGGTACTGGGACCAAAACGATGCCACGCGCAAGTTCGGCGAGCGCTTCTTCGCCAAGACCAAGCGCATGCCCACCTCCATCCAGGCTGCCGACTACTCGGCCGTGACCAGCTACCTCAAGGCCGTGCAGGCCGTGAAGTCCACGGATGCCGACAAGGTCATGGCCTACCTCAAGAGCACGCCCATCGACGACTTCTACGGCAAGGGCTCGATCCGTCCCGATGGCACCTTCGCCCACGACATGTACCTGGTCGAGGTCAAGAAGCCCGCCGAGTCCAAGAAGCCCTGGGACTACCTGAAGGTCGTGGCCACGCTGCCCGCCGACCAGGTCTGGACCACCAAGGCCGAGACCAAGTGCGCGCTGTGGAAGTAACGCTGCGCCGCCACTGACCCCCAACCGCCACCCGGCCAACCACGACAGCTGCATCCCATGGAAATCTTTGGTGTTTCCCTGCCAGGCCTGATGAGCCAGCTCCTTCTGGGGCTGGTCAACGGCTCGTTCTACGCCATCCTCAGCCTGGGGCTGGCGGTGATCTTCGGCCTGCTCAACGTGATCAACTTCGCCCACGGCGCGTTGTTCATGCTGGGCGCCATGGTCACCTGGATGGCCATGAGCTACTTCAACATCAACTACTGGGTGATGCTGGTGCTGTCGCCGTTGCTGGTGGGCCTGCTGGGCGTGCTGATCGAGCGCTTTTTATTGCGCTGGATCTACAAGCTCGACCACCTCTACGGCCTGTTGCTGACCCTGGGCCTGTCGCTGCTGATCGAGGGCCTGTTCCGCTCGGTCTACGGCGTCTCGGGCCTGGGCTACGACACGCCCGAGCTGCTGGAAGGCGCGACCAACCTGGGCTTCATGATCCTGCCCAACTACCGCGCCTGGGTGGTGCTGGCCTCCATCGTGGTCTGCGTGGCCACCTGGTTCATGATCGAGAAGACGCGCATCGGCGCCTACCTGCGGGCGGGCACCGAGAACCCGCGCCTGGTCGAGGCCTTCGGCGTCAACGTGCCCGTGATGATCACGCTGACCTATGCCTTCGGCGCGGCGCTGGCGGCGTTTGCCGGCGTGCTGGCGGCGCCCGTCTACCAGGTCACGCCGCTGATGGGGCAGAACCTCATCATCGTGGTCTTCGCCGTGGTGGTGATCGGAGGCATGGGCTCCATCATGGGCTCCATCCTCACCGGCCTGGGCCTGGGCGTGATCGAGGGCCTGACCAAGGTCTTCTGGCCCGAGGCTTCGTCCACCGTGGTGTTCTTCATCATGGTCATCGTTTTGCTCATCCGCCCCGCCGGCCTGTTCGGCAAAGAGAAATAACAAGAACGAGGACAAGGGGCCGACCACATGAAATCCAAGACTCTCGTTCAACGCATCGCCCCCTGGGGCTATGGCCTGCTGCTGCTGGGCCTGCTGGCGGCGCCCATGCTGGGTGCCTACCCGGTGTTCGTGATGAAGCTCATGTGCTTCGCACTGTTCGCCTCGGCCTTCAACCTGCTGCTGGGCTACACGGGCCTGCTGTCCTTCGGCCACGCGGCCTTCCTGGGCGGTGCGGCCTATGTGACGGGCTACGCCATCAAGGGCTGGGGCTTCACGCCCGAGCTGGCCATGCTGGCCGGCACGGCCGGGGGCGCGCTGCTGGGGCTGATCTTCGGCTGGCTGGCCATCCGCCGCCAGGGCATTTATTTCTCGATGATCACGCTGGCGCTGGCCCAGATGCTGTTCTTCGTGTGCCTGCAGGCGCCCTTCACGGGCGGCGAGGACGGACTGCAGGGCGTACCGCGCGGCAAGCTGTTCGGCCTCATCGACCTGACCAGCGACCTGACCATGTACTACGTCACGCTGGTCATCGTGGTCCTGGCCTTCCTGCTGATCGTGCGCACCATCCACTCGCCCTTCGGCCAGGTGCTCAAGGCCATCAAGGAGAACGAGCCGCGCGCGACCTCGCTGGGCTATGACGTGGCGCGCTTCAAGCTGCTGGCCTTCGTGATCTCGGCCGCGCTCACGGGCCTGGCCGGTTCGCTCAAGACCGTGGTGCTGGGCTTTGCCACGCTGTCGGATGTGCACTGGACCACCTCCGGCCACGTGATCCTGATGACGCTGATGGGCGGCCTGGGCACGCTGTCCGGCCCCATCCTGGGCTCGGCCGTGGTGGTCATGCTGGAGAACAAGATCGGCGAGTTCGGCAGCTTCCTGCAGCGCCTCACGGGCGTGGAGTGGTTCTCCACGCTGGGCGAGTCGGTGACCATCGTCACCGGCCTGATCTTCGTGGTCTGCGTGCTGCTGTTCCGCAAGGGCATCATGGGCGAGCTGATCGCCTGGCTGCAGAAAAAGCGTACTCCTTGAGATCCTGAAGACCGCACCGAGCGGCGCGAAGGGCAGGCCACCAGGACCGCATCTGATCCTGGTGGCCTGCCCTTATCCGTTGTCGGGTTCCTGCATCCATGCCGGCAGGTCCCGCTGGCCGTGCAGCACACGCCATACATCGACGTGATGGGCGTGCTCCACATAGAACACCATGTACGGGTAGCGCGTCAGCGGCCAGGCGCGCAGACCGGGCAGATGGAGTTCATGGGCATAGCGCAGCGAGCCTGTGGCGGGGTGGCGGCCTATGTGTGCGTAGGCCTTCTCCAGCGCGTCGATGAAGCCCAGGGCTGCGTTTGCTGCCTCCTCGCCCAGGTACCAGGCAAGTATCTCTTCGACGTCCCGGTTGGCCTGCTCGCGGGGGACGATGGCCTTGGCCTTCACCTCCTGGCCTTCGCCCGCTCACGCAGTCCATCGAAATAGCCCGCATCCACCGCGGCAGCCGGCGCCGAACCCGCTCCAGCCAACAGCAGGTTGCGCAGTTGCAGGCGCTCCTGATCCCTGCGGATCAGCTCGCGGACATACTCGCTGCTTGTGCCGTAGCCACGCTGGCTGACCTGCTCATCCACAAAGGACTTGAGGGTGTCAGGCAGGGAAATGTTCATGGTGCTCATGGCGCCAGTGTGGGTCGCTTGGCAAAAATTGGCAAGATTCCCATTCAGCCACTGCAGTTTGAAGAGGTTTTCATAGCTGCAGCGGCCGGGCGTAGCCCGTCATCTCCAGATATCCCTGACCGGCTCGCGCCTCCTGGCCCGGGCCGGTGGGCTTTTGGAGGCTGCACAGGCCCTCCCAGTAGATGGCGCCGGTGGAGGCGCTGCTGTCCAGCTCCTGGTCATCGACCAGGGCGTTCACGGTGAAGCGGCCAGCGGGCGTGTCCACCTGCCATTGCACGGGGTAGCGCGCGCCGCTGGCGGGGCTGCTCCAGTGGCGCAGCGGTGTGAACCGCACGGCATCGTGGGCGAAGACCTGTACCTTGCCATCGGCGCCGCGCAGCGAGCCTCCGGCCCACAGCGCGCTGCCATCGCCCCGGCGCACTCGGAAGGCCGTGAGTGCACCGCCGTCGAACAGGTTCATGCCTATCCAGTCCCAGCCCACGGCCTCGGGGTGCATCAGGGCCTGGCTCCATTCATGGTCCAGCCAGGCGCGGTTGTCACCGGGTTCGCGCGCGGCTTCGATCTCCATGCGCTGGCCTGCCAGCTCCAGCGTGCCGCTCACCTGCAGTTGCGGGCGGCTGTAGTAGTAGCTTGCCTGCTCGGGCTCCGGCCCCTTGCGAGAGAGGCCGGCACGGCCCTGCAGCAGCGGGTGCTCGCGGGTCTCGAAGCGCAGGTCCAGTGCGAATGCGGTGCTGCGTATGCGGGTGGTGTAGCGTTCGGCCTCGCCGTTACCGGTGCCTTCATCGGTGCGCTGCAGCGACCAGTCCTGCAGCCGCACGTCGGCATCGGTCTCGCTGGCCTGGGCAATGCCAAAGCCTGCGCGCGCGATGCGCTGGTCGTGGTGCAGGCGGGCGCCCTGCACATCGCACAGCGCCGCATGGGCAAACAGCAGCTGGCGCGCCGCGAAGGCAGAGCGCAGCTCCTGCGTGGCCTGTACGCGCGATCGGAAGAAGGTGATCTGGAAACCCCAGGCCCGGCCTGCCGCGCGTGCCTGGCCGGTGATGTACCACCACTCGGTGCGCAGCCCGGGATGGCTGCCATGGTCGCGCGGGAAGACCAGCGTGCGTGGCGGCAGTGCCTGGGCGGGCAGTCCTGCCGCCCCCAGGCCCAGGCCTGCAGCCAGGCCCAGCAGATGGCGGCGGGGCAGGGGCATCATGGATCAGCTTTGCAACTGCGCGATGCGCGCCTGGGCCGGCCCGCAGTCGCCGATGCGCTGCATCACCCAGTCCGCATCATGGTAGGTGGGCAGGTAGCGCTCGCCCGCATCGCACAGCAGCGAGAGGATGGAGCCCTGCTCGCCGCGCTGGCGCATCTCGCTGGCCAGCCTGAGCATGGCCACGTAGTTGGTGCCCGTGGAAGGCCCCACGCGCCGGCCCAGCAATGCGGACAGGCTGCGCATGGCGGCCAGGGAATCGCAGTCCGCCACCTCCTCCATGCGGTCCACCAGGGTGCGCACAAAGCTGGGCTCCACGCGCGGGCGGCCTATGCCTTCGATGCGCGAGCCCGGCGCGGTGAGGGTGGAATCGCCCGTGCGGTGGTAGGCGGCGAACACCGAGCCCTCGGGGTCGGCCACGCAGATGCCCGTGGCATGGCGCTGGAAACGCACGTAGCGGCCAATGGTGGCGCTGGTGCCGCCCGTGCCCGCGCCCACCACGATCCAGCGCGGCACGGCATGGCGCTCGCGCCGCATCTGGGTGAACATGCTCTCCGCAATATTGTTGTTGCCACGCCAGTCGGTGGCGCGCTCGGCATAGGTGAACTGGTCCATGTAGTGGCCGCCGGTCTGCGCGGCCACGGCGCGTGCCTCGTCGTAGACCTGGCCTGCGCTGTCCACGAGATGGCAGCGACCGCCGTAGAACTCGATCAGCGCAATCTTCTCGGCCGAGGTGCTGCGCGGCATCACGGCCACGAAAGGCAGGCCCAGCAGGCGCGCGAAATACGCCTCGCTCACGGCCGTGGAGCCGCTCGATGCCTCGACGATGGTCGAGCCCTCATGCACCCAGCCATTGCACAGCGCATAGAGAAACAGCGAGCGCGCCAGCCGGTGCTTGAGGCTGCCCGTGGGGTGGGTGGATTCGTCCTTGAGGTAGAGGTCGATCCCCAGGCCGGCAAAGCCGGGCAGGGGCAGCGGGATCAGGTGCGTGTCGGCACTGCGCTGGTAATCGGCCTCGATGCGGTTGATGGCCTCGTGCAGCCAGGAAGAGGTGGTGTGCGGCATGGCGGCCATTGTCGCAGGCTGCCCTGCCCACGCGGCTACAGGCCGTAGAACGGGCGGTTGGCCTCGATGCGTGTCTGCTCGCTGGCGGGGTAGCGGCGTTCGGCCAGCAACTGCTGCAGCGCGGCGCGGCCCAGGTCGCGCAGCGGGGTGTAGAAGGCGCTGACAGCCAGCTCGTCCAGCGCGCGCCAGGCGTAGACCTGGGCGTCGATGAACAGGATGTCCTCGGCCGGGCGCGGCAGCGCGGCGGCCTGGCGCGCATAGAGGCAGGCCAGGGCGAACTCGGACCGCTCGCGGTGGTAGCGCGCCAGCTCGCACAGGGGCTCGGCCCGCTGTGGTCGCGCGGCATAGGCGGTGAGATAGGCCTCGCGCACGGCGGCCGGTTCGGCGCCCGAGCGCTCCAGCAGCACGCCGATCTGGAACAGAGCAAACCACTGCTCCTCGGCCCAGCCGCCCATGGCGGCGCGCTGCCGGTACCAATGCAGGCTGGACTCGATCTGGCCCGCGTCGCGGTGGCTTTGCGCCAGATAGAACACGTTGCGCGTGTTGCCGGGCTGCTCGCGCACGGCCTTCTCGAGCACGGCGATGTCGCGCAGGTAGGTCTGCGGATCACGCGCCCGCGCACCATCGTGCGAGACATCGATGAACGGCCCGGCCAGCATCTGCCAGGGCTGGTGCGCAGGCGCGGTCAGGTACTCGTGCAGCACGCCTTCCCAGCGCCAGTCCACGCGCGTGGAGATCAGCGCATTGCGCTGGTATTCGGTGCCCGCCATGTGGCAGGACAGCATGCAGCCGTCCGCCTCCAGCGCCGGCCATGCAAAGCCTTCGGGCACGCGCAGCTGCTCGTCGGCATCGATGAACAGCAGGTAGTCGCCGTGCGGCCGCGCCAGCTCCAGCGCCTCGTTGCGGTTGTGGGCGAAGTCCACCCAGGGCCGCTCATGCAGGATGCCGGGCACGCCGGCCATGCAATCACGCACCAGGGCCTGCGTGCCATCGCTGGAGCCCGTGTCCACGATCACCCAATGGTCCACCCACGGCTTGACCGAGGCCAGGCAACGCGCGATCACCGGGGC
This sequence comes from Delftia acidovorans NBRC 14950, assembly GCF_001598795.1. Lineage (GTDB taxonomy): Bacteria > Pseudomonadota > Gammaproteobacteria > Burkholderiales > Burkholderiaceae_C > Comamonas > Comamonas acidovorans. Next base: position 412,476 of record NZ_BCZP01000001.1, read on the forward strand.
CTCGTTCTTGACGATCATGTTCAGGCAGATGCGGGCAGCAGAGCCTGGGCGTTTGCGCGGCGTGGAACCAGGCATGGTGTGGCTTTGCGCGAGCCTATTGGCACGTCACGGCAGTGCCCACGTCGGCGGCCTGCGCTGCTGTGCTGAACATGCCTGCACTGGGGCACAGGGTCCGGATGCGACGGGAGTGGATGCAGCAGGTGCGACGATCCAGGGTTCCTGTGATGCTTGGATGCATACCGATTCAGGGCGCCGAAAACTGCAGCGGCGCAGTGATGCTTGCCGGCAGACCCGCGTTGCTGAGAAGCGTCTCGACGAGAGGGAACACTGCCTGGTTGGAAGTACTTACTGTGCAGTCGCCCGAAAGAATGTCCTCGGTGGATGTCACGTCAATGCCCAGGCTGGTCTGGCTTTGCGACAGCACCACGCCGTTGGCATTGGCACCGCTCAAGCTATAGGTCTTGTTGTTGACCTTGGCATAGACCAGCGTCTTGGCAAAGCGAGGGATGCCCTCCACCGACCCTCCTGACGCCATGTAGGGCGTGCCCGTGCAGTCGGGCGTGAGAAAGAACAGGTTGTTGTCGTTCTGGATACGGCCGTCGAAGCGCATTCTTAAGAAATGACGGGTCGAGGTAAGCACGCCGACGGTGCTGTAGTTGGCCGTGTTCATGTCGATCAACGTTCCCAATATGGCGCCGCTGTTGTCCCTGAGGGTGACGCCCCCCCCGCCTGCGGGGCCGGTGGGTCCAGTGGGCCCTGCATCGCCCGTGGCGCCCGTGACACCCTGTATGCCCTGGATGCCTTGTGGGCCCATGGGCCCGATCTCCCCGGTCCCCGTGGCGCCGGTCGGTCCCATCGTGCCCTGAATGCCCTGCGGACCCGTGGGGCCGGCCGCTCCCGTGATGCCCGCGCCCGTGGGTCCTGTTGCTCCGGTGACACCGGTGGCACCTGTGGGTCCGGTCGGGCCGGCTGCGCCCGTGGCGCCTGCAGGACCGATGGCACCTGTCGAACCTGTGGCCCCCGTGGCGCCTGTCGCTCCCGTGGCACCTCCACCCACGCCCGCCGCGCAATGCGTGAGCTGGCCCGAGACGCCATCAAAACACAGCAGCTGGTTGCTGGTGGCCGTATCGGCCGGCAAGGCCGGCACCAGTACCTCGCCGGTACGCTGCACGCGCAGGCGCTCGGCGCCCACGGAGTTCTTGATCACGAAATCGCCATTGGCTGGCAGGGTGATGGAGACATCGGCCGCGAGTGCTGCGGAGGTGTGCAGGCCTGCGCCCGCAAACATCGCAAGCAGCAGGGCCGGGACAGGGCGACGGTTCTGGTGCATGTCCGCTCCTCAGATCCGTGTGTTGCGGCGCTGGCGGTGCAGGGCCATGCCGCCCAGCAACAGGCTCATCAGCATCAGCCCGTAGTTGCTGAGCGTGGGAATGCTGGCCGGAGCCGTCACCACAGGCGCTCCGATCTGCACATTGCCAGGCACCACGCTGCCGCTGCTGTTGACCAGGGTCGCCGACGGCCCCATGGTCACCACGGCGGTGCCAGGGCCGGAAGAGGTCAGTACCACCGGCCTGCCAGGAGAGCCCAGGGTAAGGGTGCCCAGCACCGTGAGGTTGGTGCCTGCCGGCAGAACGATGGTGGGAGGCGTTGCGCTGGTGCTGATCAGCGTGAGGTCCTTCACGATGATGTTGCCGCTCAGTTGCAGGGTGGAGCCGGCTGCGCACGAGTCCGACAGCACCACGCTGCTGGTGCCCAGGTTCAACGGCACGGTGCTGGTGAGATCGCCGCTGACGTTGAGCTGGCCCCCGGCGCCGGTGACCGTCGCGCCGGTGTCGAAGCTGAAGGACCCCGTGTCGAACGTCCCTGTGCCCAGTGTCAACTCGCCCTGCATGAGGACCGCCGTGCACGGCAGCTGGAACGAGCCGCCGGCCAGATCGATGCTGCCTCCCGCCGGAACGACCATCTGTCCCCACGCCGAGCCGCACAGCGCCGTGCCCAGGGCCAGCGACGCAGCCCAACGTTTTCCGAAACCTGCCATGAGTCCGATCTCCCGCGTACAGACGGCAATGCGCCTGTCTGATTTTTGTAGAGGCAGGCACCCCCGTGGATAGGGCGCAGCACTGCCGAAGTCGGGCAAATGATCAGATAGAAAATGATTCTCTTGTAAGAAAAATTAACAATTGATTATGCGTTTTCATTTTTAGCAGGCTATCGGTTTACGCGGAGGGATGGGGTTTACCAATCCTCCTTGACCGCCAGCACTGCCTCGCGCCCTGCAGCCGCACGCCCGGCCAGCCAGGCCGTCAGCGTGCCTGCTGCGATCACGCTGGCAGCCAGCGCCAAAAGGCGGGGCCACGGCAGGGACAGCTCCATGGTCCAGTGAAAGCTTTGCGGATTCACCACGTGCACCAGGATCACGGCCACGCCCAGGCCCAGCAGGCTGCCGGCGATGGCGCCTGCCGTGGTCCAGGCCATGCCTTCGCCAGCCACCACGGCCAGGATGTCGCGCCGCGTCAGGCCCAGGTGGGCGAGCAGCCCGAATTCCTTGCGCCGTGCCAGCACCTGGGCGCTGAAGCTGGCCGCGATGCCGAACAGGCCGATGCCGATGGCCACGGCCTGCAGCCAGTAGGTCACGGCAAAGCTGCGGTCGAAGATGCGCATGGAGCGCTCGCGCAGCGCGCCGCTGCTGGCGAACTCCAGGGCCTGCGCGGCGCCCGGCCCGGTCAGCAGGGACTGGATGCGCGCCTGAAGCTGTTGCGCCGTGGCCGTGTCGTCGCCGTCCGGCCAGATGGCGATTTCGGTGGGGCCTGCCGTGGTGGCGCTGCCGTCGGCAAGCCGTTGGTAGTCGTCCCAGTCCATGGCGATGGCGCCGAACTGGCGCACATAGTCGCGCCAGATGCCGGCCACAAACACGCGGGAATCTTCCGACGGCAGGGCCTGGGCCAGCAGCGGCCACTCCTGGCCCGGCCGCACGCCATAGAGTTGGGCCACGGCTTCACTGACATAGACGGGCGTGCTGCCAGCGGGCGCTTGCACGGGGCCTTGTATCCACGGCAACTGCTGGCCCTGGGGGCCATGCAGCGGACGCAGCAGCAGGCTGACGGCAGGGCGATCCGGGCTGAGCCACAGGCTGGTGCTGCGCATGGGCTGGGCGCGCTGCACGCCAGGCAGGGCGGCAATGCGCGCGGCCAGATCGGCAGGCAGGGGCGCGGCATCGGCACGGCCTGCGCTGCCGGCCGTGCGCAGGTACAGCGGGGCGGGCAGCACGGCGTCCAGCCAAGCGATCATGCTGTCCCTGAAGCTGGCCACCATCACGGTCAGCGCCACGGCCAGGCTCAGGCTGGCCACCACGCCGCCCACGGCCACGGTGGTGCTGCGGCGCATGCGCCGTGCGCGCTCCACGGGCAGGAGGGCCAACGGCTGGCGCAGCAGCGATTGCGGCACCAGGCGCAACAGCTGGCCCAGCAGCCAGGGCAGGGCGGCCATGCCGCCCAGAAGCAGCAGGGCCACGGCGGCATAGGCGGCCAGGGGAATGCCGGCCACGGGCGGCACAAAGGCCAGGGCCACGCTGGCTGCCATCAGCAGCAGGGCCGGCAGGCCGCGCGCCGCGCGTTCGGAGCCCGCGCCCTGGCCCTTGAGCGTGGCGGCGGGCGGCAACTCCATCGCCTGGCGCGCCGGCCACCAGCCGCCAGCCACGGTGGCGGCCACACCCAGCAGGCCAAAGGTCAGCGCGGCGCCGGCGCTCCACTGCAGTGCAGGCTGCACGCCGGCAAAGTAGCCGCCGCCCAGGTCACCGCCCAGCAGGTGCAGGGCCAGCCAGGCCAGGCCCGCGCCCAGCGCAATGCCGGCCGCGCTGCCCACAATGCCCAGCAGCAGCGATTCCAGCAGCACCAGGCCCAGGCGCTGGCGCGGCGTCAGTCCCAGCACGGCCAGCAGGGCGAACTGCGGCGCGCGCTGGGCCACGCTGAGCGCCAGCACCGAGAACACCAGGAACGCCCCCGTGAACAGCGCCACCAGGGCCAGCACCGTGAGGTTGACGCGGTAGGCGCGCGACATCTCGGCAATTCGCTGCTGGTCGTCGCCGGGGCGGCTGGCCAGGGCCTGGGCGGGCCAGTCGGGCAGGCGGCGCAGCTCGGCCAGCAGGGACTCGCGCGTGGCGCCTTCGGCCAGCAGCACATCGATGCGGTCCACCTGGCCCCAGCGCTGCAGGCTGTCCTGCAGCGCGCCGATGTCCATCACGGCCAGCGGCGGGCCGGATGCGGCCACCGTGCCCGCGATGCGCAGGGTCTGCGCGCGCCCGCCCAGTTGCCATGGCAGGGGCGTGTGCCGCGCCTGCTCCGGCGTCAGGCCCAGGGCTTCGAGTGCCGTTGCATTGAGGAAGACCGCATCGGGCGCGAACAGGTCCAGCCGCCCGCCGCCATCGAACAGCCGGGGCATGAGCGCAGGCGCCACGGGCGCCAGCCGCAGCGCATCGCCGCCCAGCACGCGCAACTGCACCGGCGTGGCGGTGCCGGCCAGGGCCGTGGCTTCGATCCAGGGTGCGGCCAGGCTGACCTGGGGCTGCTGCGCAACGCGGCCATACAGCGATTCGGGCAGGCCGCCCTGCATGGCACGCAGCTCCAGGTCCGGCTGGCCGCTGACCGTGCGCACGGCGCGCGAGAACTCATCGAGCGCGGACTGGTTGATCACATGCACGGCAAAGCCCAGCGCCACGCCCAGCATGATGGCCAGCAGGGCGGTGGCCGTGCGCCAGGGATGCTGGCGCAGCTCCTGCCAGGAAAAGGTGCGAAGCAGGGCGAGCATGGGCGGGCAATCTTTGGCGCTAGGCGGGCTGCATGCCCTGTGCGGTCAGGCGCAGCACGCGATCGGCACGGCGAGCGGCCTCGATGGAGTGCGTGACCAGCACCAGGGCGGCCTGGTGTTCCCGGGTCTGCTGCAGCAGCAGTTCCATGACCTGTGCGGCCGTGCCGGGGTCCAGGTTGCCGGTGGGCTCGTCGGCCAGCAGCAGGGCCGGTTCGTGGACCAGGGCGCGTGCAATGGCCACGCGCTGCAGCTGGCCGCCGCTGAGCTGCCAGGGCAGGCGCTGCTCCAGCCCCTGCAGCCCGACGGCCTGCAGCAGTTGCTGCACGCGCTGGCGGCCCGCCGCATCCAGCCGCTGCAGCAGCATCAGCGGCAGGGCCACGTTGTGCCAGACATCCAGATGGGGCAGTACATGGAAGGCCTGGAACACGAAGCCCACATGGCTGCGCCGCCACAGCGCGCGGCCGGTTTCATCCAGGGCCGACAGGTCCTGGCCTTCGTGCAGCACGCGGCCCTGCTGCCACTCATCGAGCCCGGCCAGGCAGTTGAGAAAGGTGGACTTGCCCACGCCCGAGTCACCCACGATGGCCACGAACTCGCCGCGCGCCACGCTGCAGTCCACGTTCTCGAAGACGGCGGTTTCCGTGCCGCCGTCGTTGCGGTAGCGCCGTGCCAGGCCCTGGACCTGAAGCAGCGGCGGCTGAGTCAGTGGCGTGTTGTCCCGGGGCGCGGCAGTCATGAAGGCGGTTTCCTGTTCAGCCGTTGCGGGCCTGGGTTGATGCGGCCACCACGGCCATCGCTGCCTGCAGCAGTTGCTGCTGGGCATCGGGCGCATCGCAGGCAATGGCATGGCGGGCGGGCATGCTGCGCAGCCAGGTGATCTGGCGCTTGGCCAGCTGGCGCGTGGCGGCAATGCCGCGTTCGCGCAGCGAGTTCATGGAGTACAGGCCGTCCAGCGATTCCCAGGCCTGGCGGTAGCCCACGCAGCGGATGGAGGGCAGGTCCAGGTGCAGGTCGCCGCGCGCGCGCAGCTGCAGCACCTCGTCGATGAAGCCGGCGTCCAGCATGGCGTCGAAGCGCTGGGCGATGCGCGCATGCAGCCAGGCGCGGTCCTGCGGCTCCAGCGAGAAGAAACCGCCGGGGCTGATCAGGCCCTGTGCCGCATCCTTGCCCGCCCGCGTATGAAAGCTGGACAGCGGCTTGCCCGACACATGCCAGACCTCCAGCGCGCGCTGTATGCGCTGGCTGTCGGCCGGCGCCAGGCGTGCTGCCGTGGCGGGATCGACCTGGGCCAGCAGCGCATGCATGGCGGGCCAGCCGATCTGCGCGGCCTGGGCGTCCAGCCGCTCGCGCACGGCGGGGTCGGCGGCCGGCATGTCGTCAATGCCATCCTGCAGGGCCTTGAAATACAGCATGGTGCCGCCCACCAGCAGCGGCAGGGCGCCGCGCGCGCGGATCTCGGCCACCAGGCGCTGCGTGTCCTGCACGAACTCGGCCGCGCTGTAGGCCTGCAGCGGGTCGCGGATATCGATCAGGTGATGGGGGCAGGCAGCCAGTTCTTCGGGCGTGGGCTTGGCCGTGCCGATGTCCATGCCGCGATAGACCAGGGCCGAGTCCACGCTGATGATTTCTGCGGCCTGGCCGCGTTCGGCCAGCAGCCTGGCCAGGGCCAAGGCGGCAGCGGTCTTGCCGGAAGCGGTGGGGCCGGCGATGGCCAGGCAGGGGAGCGGGGAAGCGTTGGACATTCGAGAAACGGGAACGCAGGAAAGTGGAATCAGCGGTGGCCATCGGCCCGGCCATGGCGGCGCACCAGCCCCCAGGCGACCAGGGCCGTGCACACGCCCCAGAACCAGATGCCGAAGGCCATGGGCCGGGTGGACTGGCCGTCCAGGTGCAGGCCCAGCCAGTGTCCCATGGCAAAGGCGATGAGCATCATGGTGAAGCCGTTCAGCGCCGAGGCCGTGCCCGCCGACTGCGGGAAGGGCGCGATGGCATTGCTCTGGCCGCAGGGCATGTGCACGCCATGGGCGATCTGGAAGATATAGAAGGGCAGGGCATAGGCCCAGAGGCTGCGCGCATCGGCCAGCGCCGCAATGCCGATGGCCGTGGCCGACAGCAGGCTTGCCAGCCCGGCGATCTGCACGGCGCGCCGCACATCCATGCGCTGCAGCAGCCAGCGGCACAGAAAGGTGCCCGCGATGTAGCACAGCGCATTGCTGCCCATCAGCAGGCCGTAGCCCGTGCGGCTCACGCCCAGCACATGGATATAGGTGAAGGAAGATGCGGCCAGGTTGGTGAACAGGGCCGCATAGGTGCAGCAGGTCAGCAACTGGTAGGACTGGAATCCCGGGTGGCGCAAGATGGTGATCCAGTTGCGCGCCAGGGCCAGCGGCTGCAGCGCCGTGGGATTGGTGCGGGCCAGTGTCTCCGTGAAGCGCAGGGCCACCAGCAGCAGGGCCAGCGCACCCATCACGGCCTGGGCCAGCATGGTCGAGCGCCAGCCCAGCGAATCCACCAGCAGGCTGCCGCTGACGGGGCTCAGGAAGGCGATCACGCCCAGCCCGGTCAGCGCCTTGGACATGACCTGGGCGCCCAGGTGCGGTGCGAACAGATCGCGCACCATGGCGCGTGCACACATCACGCCGGCGCCCAGCGATGCCCCCTGCAGCGCGCGCCAGGCGATCAGCGACTCCATGGTCTCGGCACTGGCGCTGCCCAGCGCGGCCAGCACGTAGATGGACATGCCCGCCAGCAGGATGGGCCGGCGCCCGAAGCGGTCGGACAGCGGCCCCCAGGCCAGCTGCGAGCAGCCGAAGGCCAGCAGGAACGCCGTCAGCGTGAGCTGCACCTGGGACACCTGGGTGGAGAAGGCCGCCTGTATCGACGGCAGGGCCGGCAGGTACAGGTCGGTGGCCAGCGGCTGCAGTCCCAGCAGCAGGCCGAGCAGGACGACGACCAGGACGGGGGACATGGCCGGCTGCGCTTGCGCGGCGGCGGGAGACAGGGGCGCTGACATAGGCGACCGAGGGTAGCAGAGAACAAGGGGGGCCGCTGTCCATGTTCCGGCGGTGCATATCCATCTGCGGATTGCGCAGTTGGGAACCGGCCGAGCCCTGCCTACATTGCATTGCAGAGGAATCAACCCGATCAACGCAACTGTGAACAAAGGACCGCAATGGCAACGCTGACCGCTTTCTCCTCCCTTCCCGCCGCGCTGCGCCAGGGGGCGTGCACCCTGCTGTGGGGCGTGGCCCTGGTCGGTGGTGCGGCCCATGCCAATGCGCCTGTGCCCGAAGGCCCGCTGGTCAGCACCGAATGGTTGGCGGCCAACCTCAACCGCGCCGATGTGCGCATCGTCGAGGTCAGCGTCAACCCCGGCCTGTACGAACGCTCCCATGTGCCGGGCGCCGTCAACTTTTCTTGGCACAACGACCTCAATGACAAGGTGCGCCGCGACATCGTGGGCAAGGAGCAGTTCGAGAAGCTGCTGTCGCAGGCCGGCGTGAAGGAAGGCAACACGGTCGTTCTGTACGGCGATACCAACAACTGGTTCGCAGCCTGGGGCGCCTGGGTCTTCGACATCTATGGCGTGCAGAACGTCAAGCTGCTGGACGGTGGCCGCAAGAAGTGGGAGGCCGAGAACCGCCCCCTCAACAACCGCGCCCCGGAATATGCGGCCACCACCTACCGCGTGGGCAAGGTCAACACCGCGCTGCGCGCGCGCCTGACCGATGCGCTGGCCTCGGCCGAAGGGCGCAGCGACGCCAAGCTCGTCGACATCCGCTCGGCCGACGAATACCAGGGCAAGGTCTTCGCCCCGGCCGGCGTGCCGGAGCTGGCCATCCGCGCCGGCCACATCCCCGGCGCCGTCAACGTGCCCTGGGGGCAGGCCGTGCGCGAGGACGGCAGCTTCAAGTCCGCCGAAGAACTCAAGAAGCTCTATGCGGGCGTGGGCATCGACGGCAGCAAGCCCGTCATCACCTACTGCCGCATCGGCGAGCGCTCCAGCCACACCTGGTTTGCGCTGTCCAAGATCCTGGGCTACCAGGTGCGCAACTACGACGGCTCGTGGACCGAGTACGGCAACTCCGTGGGTGTGCCCATCAACAACCCGGCCGGCACGGTCTGGGCCGCGAAATGATCCTGCAGTCGATCAACCTGTCTTGAAGGCGGGGGCCGGGCGAGGGGTGTCGGTGCTCTTGGTTCGACGGATCAGGGGTGGTGACGAGTGGCTTTGGCAAAAGCTCGGCTCCTTTGGGGCCCGCAGACTGCGGGCCCCTTTTTTTTATGCGTGGATGGCAACAAAGGAGGCAGGAATGACAAGCGTGACCGGTGAGCACACGCAGAACGTGAATGGCAGGCACAGGGCAAGGGACTGGACCAGATGGCTGCCCTTGGCCGCCGTGCTGGCCGCAGCCTGGCCTGTGGCGGCGCAGCTGCAGCTGCAAGGCGGCGGGCGCACCCTGGTCTTTGCGCTGGCGCTGGGCCTGCTGCTGGGGCTGGTGCTTCAGCGCTCGCGCTTTTGCTTTTACTGCCATGCGCGCGACTGGTTCGAGTTCGGCGACCCGCGCGGCGTGCTCTCCATCCTGCTGGCGCTGGCCGTGGGATCGGCGGGCATGACCGTGGTGCTGGGCAGCTGGGTGGCCGTGCCCCAGCCGGGCCAGTTGCCGCCCGACATGCACATAGGCCCCGTGAGCTGGGTGCTGGTCCTTGCGGGCCTGGCCTTTGGAGCGGGCATGTCCGTCTCGGGCTCGTGCATCAGCGCCCACTGGTACCGGCTGGGCGAGGGATCGCCCGTGGCGCCGTTTGCCCTGGTCGGCACGGGCCTGGGCTTCGTGCTGGGGTTTCGCAGCTGGAACCCGCTTTACAGCCTGGCCATTGCCGATGCGCCCGTCATCTGGCTGCCGGCCCATCTGGGCTATGGCGGCGCGCTGGCGCTGCAACTGGCCGTGCTGGGCCTGCTGGCGGCCTGGGTCTGGCGCATTCATGGGCGCTCGGGCCGCGCACAGCCACGGCCTGCGGCAGAACCGGCGCAGCCACCGGGCCTGCGCCAGCTGTGGCTGTCGCTGTGGCAAGGCCGCTGGAACGCCGCGCTGGGCGGCCTGGCCGTGGGCCTGATCGCGGCCGCCGCCATCGTGCGCATGCGGCCGCTGGGCGTGACCACCACGCTGGGCAGCACCGTGCGCGGCTGGGCCCAGGCGGGCGGCTGGGTGCCCGAGCGCCTGCATGGCCTCGACACCCTGAGCGGATGCGCCACGGCCGTACTCAACAGCCTGCTCACGCCCCATGCCGTGCTGCTGCTGGGCCTGGTGGCCGGCGCCTGGGGCGCTGCCGTGGCCAGCCGCCAGTGGACGCCGCGCCGCCCCACCTGGCGCGATGCGGCACGCGGCCTGGCCGGTGGCGCCTTGCTTGGCTGGGGCGCCATGACGGGGCTGGGCTGCACCATTGGCACGCTGCTGTCGGGCAGCATGGCGGGTGCGCTGTCGGGCTGGGTCTTTGGCGCGGCTGTTTTCACGGCGCTGTGGTTGGGGTTTGTGTTGCGGCGTTGGCTGCACGAGCGTGCGGGAGTGCGGGGCTTTGACCTGCAGGAGGAGATGATGGCCGAGTGACAGGCGAGAGCGGCGCCTGAAACAGGCTTTCTGGCCATTGTCTGTCCTAGGATTTTTTCTGCCAGTTTTCAGAGGAGACCGCTGGCAATTGCGGGCAGGTCATTCCTGGAAATGTCTGGAAAATAGGATTTACCTGCCCAATTCATTGCTCCTATTATTTTTCCTTCAGAAAGAAGGGAGCGCCTTTCAAAGGCGAAGGAGCCAATGACATTCAGGATCGACATCCATGCGCCATTGGGCCGCGCAGGGCGTTTCCAGGAGTTGAATGGGGCAGTGGAGCGGCCACCGGCCATCCGCTCGGATACATGAGCTGCGGGCAACTGGTCCCCGCCTTCATTGCCCTCAATCGCCTGAAGCGGTCCAGGGACCTGTGCAAGGCTGTCGTGCTTGTGGGCTTCAACAAGGTATGCGGTACCCGGGACTTCGACAATGAACTGGACCGCAGGGCGCTGTGCGAGCTGTTTTGCTGCTGCATGACCGGCGGCCTGGGCCAGCGCTGCGTGGCCGGCGTGGTCATGCAGGCCGATGGGTTTGAAGGCTACCGGGGCTACTACAAGCAGGAAGTGCCGTACCTGAACAGAGCACCTGTCATGTCGCGCAACGAGCCCGTGCGCCGCACGCGCAGCCGGCCTGCGGGCTCGCGCATTCCCGATGTGGTCGTGGTGAAGAACCCGCGCCTGCCGCCTGTGCTGGACAACGTGCAGCGGGTCTATGAGATGAAGTTTCCGGGGGATGGCTTTTCCAATGCTGAAGGGCCAGACGGCAAGACACAGCTTCAGGCCTATACGCACCTTTTTGGAGACAAGTTTCTCAAGAAAGCCTTGGATGCAAGAAGTTGTGCGTGCGACGGCGATGGAGAAAAGTCGAACCAAGGTGTGTTGAACCAGGCAGCGCGATGGCAGGCCAACAGGGAAAAGGCCATCTCTTTGGCAGAGCGGGTGAACAAGGATACGGCGGCGGCGGTCGGGGCTGCGGCCGGTGCATCCGCACTGGGGAGGGCACTGCGAGGTGTTGGTGCGGTAGGGACCGCACTGGCAAGAGTCCTCGGGTTGTCCTTTTGAGGCGATGGCTTCGGTATAGCGAAATATGGAGGGTTGATATGGCAAAAGATTTCAAAAAACCTTTGAGCACCAGAGAGCTGCAAAAAGCCACCGTGGCGACGATGGATATTCTCAAGGCGCTGGTGCTGTGCAATCAGTTCGGTGATGTCTGTGCAAGAGCCGGCTGGACCATTGAAATGGTGTTCCATGAGGGGGATTCCATGGCTGTGCGTGAGCGTGCATGGAAAGTGGTTGATCTTTTTTGTGAGGCCGTAGGGAAGGAGCGGCTGGTTTATTGGTATGACGGAATGCCAGCCATGCTGACTAGTGCGATGGCACAAAAGAAGCTGACTGCAAAGCAGCAAAAAAGCCTGGACAATCCTAAAGGTTATGCACTGATATTTCATATGGCTTCGGGTAAGCCAAATCCCCCTGAGGTGTGGGAGAATAATGCGCAAGACTTTCGCCTTTACTGTCGCATTGAGAATGACGAAGGTATTTGGGGGCATGACAGATATACGACGCCTGGCATAGGCCCTGCCATGTCTTTCATTCGCATGGCATTTCCTGCATGGTGGGTCCTGGATCAGCTGCCCGAAAACAATGTGGGCCGCATTACCACCCAGGTGGTGGAGTTTATGCAGCCTTTCTGGGCCATTGCCGGATGGGGTGTCATGCCTGCAGTGGAGGAGCGCAATATCGATCCCGATGGCAAGGGCCAGCAGATGCTGTACCCCTATCTGCAGCGTTTTCCAGGCTTGAATGCCCTGGGCAGTCTTGCGTTGATGAGCCATGACTTCAACAACGCCATGTACAGCATCAACTGGCTCAGTTTTGTCAGTGATGCATTGCTGGAAAAGCTCGGCGGGAGGGAGGCCGTACGAAAGCAGGTGGAGGCTAGCCAGTATCTTTCGGCCGGGGATGTAGGCAACTGCCTGGGAATCCGTGCGGGAGACTTTCCTGGTCTGGGGGATATGGATCAAGGACTGACGCTGCCCGCCTTTGGCGAGGCGGCGCGCCTGCTCAAACCTTTGCGCGCCAGATCCCGGCTCAACAACTTCATCGGCCCGCCGCCTTCGGGGTCCAATGATGAACATGCGTGGCTGCTGGCATGCGATGCCTACATGAGCCGGTTTGATCTGTTCTGACCCATGCAGGCCCTGCAGCTGAATCCTGCCGGGCCAGCCGGCAGGACGGGTTTTCGGGTCGGGCGGACCTAGTCCGCGTCAACCCCCAGCAGCAGATCCGCGATCTCCTCCGGATACCGCTGCCGACTTCCGTCAATGAGCACGCAGCCGGGTACTTCGGGGTCGGGCCTGGCCAGGGGCATGCCGTGGTCGATGAGGGCCTGGGCGCAGCCCAGCCAGTCGCCGCCGCTGGGTTCCGTGGATTCGGGCCGGTTCAGCGATGCCCAGCACAGGGTGCCTGCGCAGTTGTCGCCATAGGCGTGGCGTTCGGTCCACTGTGCGCCGTGCTCCAGCAGGAAGCGCGCCAAGGCGGCATCGCCACGGAACACGGCCTGGTTCAGTGCGGATGCATCCCAGTCGCCGCCGCGCGCGGCGATGGGCCAGCCCAGTTCCACCATGCAGCGCACGGCGTCCATGCAGCCCAGGGCCGCCAGTTCGGGCAGCATGCGCAGTTGTTCGGGCGCCAGGCCCTTGAGCAGCCCGGGGTGGGCTGCGGCAAGACGGCGGGCCTGTGCTGCGTCGCCCACGGCGCAGGCGGCCAGGAGTTGCTCCTGCGGCGTAGTGGGCTCGCTGCCCGCCGCCTGTTCCAGCAGGGCGGCCACGTCGGCCAGGCCAAAGCGCCGCGCCAGTGCAGCGGCACTCAGGCCCTGCGGCGTGCGGACCGACGGATCGGCGCCGGCATCCAGCAGCGCCTGCACATGGGCGGGCGAGCGGCGCCGGCGGATGGCCCACAGCAGCGGGCGGCCCCATTCGCCCTGGCCGTTGTCCTCGTTCGGATCGGCGCCGTGGTCCAGCAGCAGGCGCAGGGCCTGCACATCGTCCAGGTCCAGCACGCGGAACAGGGCATTGCTGCCGTCCACGCGTGCGCCGGCTTGCAGCAGCAGCCGCGTGCATTCGCGGCTGGCGGGCGTGCCTTCCAGCGAGTGGTAGAGCGATTCGCCATCGTTGGGGTCGGCGCCGGCCTGTAGCAGCATCTGCGTCAGTTGCGCATCATGGTTCTGGCCTGCTGCGCCATAGAGGGCCGACAGCCGCTCGGTATCGGAGGGGGCCTGCAGCGAGGCGGGTGGCCAGCGGTTGCCTATGGTCTGCAGCGGGTCTGCGCCCGCGTCCAGCAGCCAGCGCGCGCATGCGTGCAGGTGCTCGGTGAATTCGGGCAGGCGCAGCAGGCAGGAATGGGTGACGGCCATCAGCGGCGGCAGCGCCAACGGCCCGCCTGCACGGCGCAGCCAGTCGGGGTCGTTGCGCCCGGCCTCGCGCAGCACGGCCAGATTGCCGGTGGCGCAGGCCACCCAGGGATCACTGCCATCACTGCCCGCCAATTCCGGCCGCTCGTCCAGCAGGCGCCGGGCCAGCGCGGGCTGTGCGCGGTGCGTGCCGCCCGCCACATCGCCGGCATAGACCAGGGCCAGCCAGTGCAGCCGGGATTTCTCGGGGTCCGCCGCCAGGCGCTGGCATGCCTCGACGTAGCCTGACAGCTCGCTCCATGAAGCGAAACCGTGCTCGCGCGCCACGCAGGACTGGGCGTCGTGCAGCAGCAGGTCCTTGGCGGCGAGCGCCTCATCGGCAAGGCCTTTGGCCGCTGGCAGGTGGGAGCGCAGGGACTCCATGGCCTGGGCCGAGCCTGCGCGATAGGCGGCCAGCAGTTGCTTGGCCTGTTTCTTGAGGTGGCCCATGTCGGGCCGGGCGGGAATGCGTTTCACAGGAGTACCTCCATGCAAGGGGCCTGTTCACACGGATCCCTGGATCCGTGTGAGCAGGCCCCTGAGGCCAACGACCCGCAATCTGGCAGCACAAAGGCATGTGGCAAGAAAGAACGCGCCGCAGGGGCGCATACAGGTGGGTTCAACCCTTCCCGCGGGTCCGGGTGCGGCCTGCACCGCAGGCGCGGATGTTAGCGCAAGGCAGGAGTCATGTGGGTGACAGCCCGGGGGCCGTGCTTGCGGGTTCCTACCGGCATGCCCGCCCTGCCGTCTGGCATAGGCTGCGTCGGCAATCCCGCTTGAACCTGATTTTTTGCGCGCGTTTCCCTCAACACCTTCATCCCAAGGAGACAGTCTTATGCGAGCCCTGCGTTGGAATCGTTGGAAGTATCTCGGTCTGCTGGCGGCCACGGGCCTTGCGGCCTGCGGCGGGGGGGACGGTGATGCGCCCGAGGAGACGCGGGCACAGGACGGCCGCAGCTTTGCGCCGGCCAATCCTTCGGCCACCAGCTTCGACGCGCTGGCCGCCGCTTCGGGCGATGTGGTCGACAACGCCAGCACCAGCCGCTGGGCCGGTGTGCTGGAAGGCGCGGCCTACCGCATCGAGGTGCCGGCCAACTGGAATGGCCGCCTGGTGATGTATGCCCACGGCTATGCGGGCGAGGGCAGTGCGCTCAACGTCACCAATCCGTCCATACGCCGCTACCTGATCCAGAACGGCTATGCCTGGGCGGCGTCCAGCTACAGCAAGAACTACTACGACGTGCGCGCCGGCGTGGAGGACACGAATGCGCTGGCGCTGGCCTTCAACCGCCTGGCCGCATCCCACGGCCGGCCGCTGGCGCAGCCGCAGCGCCTGTACATCACCGGCCATTCCATGGGCGGCCATGTCACGGCGGCTGCCATCGAGGCCGAGGCCCAGGCCACCGCGAGGAACAAGGTGCGCTACCAGGGCGCCGTGCCCATGTGCGGCGTGACGGGAGATACCGAACTGTTCGACTACTTCGCCGCGGCCCAGGTCACCGCGCAGGCCATGGCCGGCGTGGCCCAGCGCCCTGTCACCGAGTGGGCCGCCATCCAGGGCCAGGTGACCTCGGCCCTGTTCACCACCTTTCCGTCGGCTCCCACCGCAACGGGGCGCGCCTATCTGTCGGTCATCCAGAACCTCACGGGTGGCCCGCGCCCGCTGTTCGATCTGGGCGTGGCCGTGGGCGGCTCGTTCGCGCCGGTCTGGGGCGTGTTCGGCAGCGATGGCTCGGTCAACGGCATCCTGAACCGCAACGTGGCCGACACCAACCGCTTCACCTACCGCATCGACGGGGATGCCGCGGCCTCGGCCGCGCTCAATGCCACCGCGCAAAAGCGCACGGCCGCGCCCGATGCCAACCGGCCGCGCCGCGACGGCCTGCGCTGGATTCCCGTGACTTCCGGCGATATCAACATCCCCGTGGTGACCTTGCATACGCTGGGCGATCTGTATGTGCCCTTCAGCATGGAGCAGATCTACCAGCGCCGCGTGGCCGACAAGGGCCGGAGCCAGTGGCTGGTGCAGCGCGCCATCCGCGGCGCATCGCACTGCGACTTCACCGTGGCCGAACAGGTGGAAGCCTTCGATGCCATGGTGCAGTGGGAGCAGGGCGGCGCCAAGCCGGGCGGTGACGATGTGCAGACGGCCGCCACGGTGGCCGCGCCCACCTATGGCTGCCGCTACACGCGCAACACGCTGGGCCCGGATGACAGCACCACCACGCGGCAGTTGCGCGCCGTGATCTCGCAGAACGCGGCAAGCTGCCCGTAGCGCGGAAGGCGGCGCAGGCTGCGCCGCTCAGCGCGGGCTTGCTGGCGCTGTGGGCGCCTGTGCGAGCAGGCGCAGCCCGAACAGCTCGTCCAGCGCCTGCCGGTATTGCTCCATGGCGCGCGACTGGGTGTTGTGGTGGTTGCCGCCTTCGATGAGCACGAAGCGCTTGGGCTCGCTGGCCGCCTCGAACAGCTGGCGGCCCAGCGTGGCGGGGATCAGCGGATCGGCGCTGCCGTGCACGACCAGCAGCGGCGAGCCTATGCCGGCCACCTTGTCGATGGAGGCAAAGCGCTGCGTGATCAGCGGCCCCACGGGCAGCCAGCCCCAGCGGAAGCTGCGGACCACGTCGGGAATGCTGGTGAAGGTGGCCTCGACCATGACGCCGGCCTCATCCTGGACGCTGCGCGCCAGGTCGATGGCGATGGCACCGCCCAGCGAATGACCGAAGATGAAGCGCGGCCGGCCCGGAGCGTGCCGGCCCAGCCAGTCCCAGCCTGCGCGTGCGTCCTCGGCGGCCGATTCCTCGGACGGCAGGCCGGCGCTGCTCTTGCCAAAGCCCCGGTAGTCGATGGCCAGCACCGAAAAGCCCAGTTCGTGCAGCCGCCGGATGCGCGGCGAGGAGCCGGCAACGTTCCAGCGCGCGCCATGCAGGTACAGCAGCACGGGGGCGTTGCCGGCCGTGGCCGGCTGGGGCAGCCACAGCGCATGCAGGCGGGCGCCGTCCTGCGCTGGCATGTCGATCCAGACATCTTCCATGCCGGCCGTGTTGGCGCCGGGCCAGCTGCGGTCGCTGGGCTGGAAGATCCATTCGCGCTGCTTGGTGTCCAGCACGGAGCAGCCGCTGGCCGCCAGCAGCGCCGCCACGCCCAGCGCCGCCGTGATCCGGTGCAGGCGCCTTCGGGGCCACAGAAAGGGAAGCATTGAGGGCATGACGCAACAATGGATGCACGGGCCGGCCAAAAGTTCAGCGCCGCTGCCCTGCGGGCCGGCGCTGTCATGGATTGGCGCTATTCTTGCCGCTGGTTCGCGGGCCGACAAGGCGATGCGGACCTCTCCCTACTGTTGATGAGTGAACCTGTATGCCGATACGCCTGGGCCTGGCCGCCAACCGAATCCACCACCAAACCGAGGATGCCGCACTGTTCGGCTGGCTGCGCGCCTGCGAGTCCGGCATCCGCGAGCTGCAGCTGGGCCTGCATGCCGTGGGCCGTACCTTCGACGCCATCCAGGCCGCCGGCATGCTGGCGTCCTACCGGGGCCTGCGCCGCTATCCCTATGGCCGCGAAGGCGGGCTGATGAAGCTGGTGGCCGAGGTGGTGGGCGTGGAAGGCGACGAGCGCACGATTGACGGCGCCATTTATCTGACCGACCCGGTTGATCCGTCCTCCATCTTCCCCGAGGCCGTGGCGCTCAAGCGCCAATGCGTGATCCACGGCAAGCCCTTCCTGTCCACCGTGGCCTCGGCGCGCGACTGGATCGAGATGGAGCGCATCCATGCCGGCCTTCCCAGGGATGCGGGCGCACAGCGCTTCCATGACTATGCGCAGCAGACGCTGGCGCTGATCGCCCACGATGCGCTCAAGCCCACCATGCTGGACTTCGCGGCGCGCAACTTCGAGCTGCTGTCGCGCTTTGGCCGGCGCGTGGGCACGGGAACCACGGGCCAGAGGCTCAACGAAATGGCCTGGAGCCGTGGCTGGCCCGAGGACCGGCCCTGGGTGGACCGCTACAACAGCGGCCCGCTGGGCGGCGATGCGCAGATCGCCGACCTGGTGCTGGACCGCCGCTGCCAGCGCGTGATCTTCTTCGAGGACCCGCATGTGGCGCGCCAGCACGAGGCCGACATCCAGCTGCTGGAGCGCGCCGTGACCACGGTGACGCACGACACGGTCTGCACCACTTCTCCGGCCGTGGCGCAGCGCTGGTGCGATTCGGCCTTGATGCGCCGCTGAAACCTTCGTCGCGCAGACGACAGCCTTGCGGCCTGCGGGCGGGCGAACACCCGTGACCAGCCGAGGGCTTTCTGCAAGACTGGCCGTTTCCAAAACCAAGGAGACAACGATGGTCAGTCCGCTCTTTCGGCGTTCCCGGCATGCCATGGCCCTGCTGGCCCTGCTGGCGCTACAGCCCGGCTGGGTGGCGGCCCAGGCACAGGCCCCCGCAGCGCCCGCGCTGCCGCCGCCCGACAGCGTGCGCCTGGAGCAACTGGGGCTGATGCAGGGCTTTCCTCCGGCCGCAGACAAGCGTGTGGATGTGTCCAACGGCTACCGCTATCCGCAACTGCGCTGGGTGGTGCAGCACCTGCGCGAAATACAGCCCACGCAGAACATCCGGCGCGGCGCGGCGGCGCCCTCGGCCCTGCCCGAAGCGCCCATGGCCCTGGGCGGCCTGCGCTTTGACGACGACAAGGGCCAACCCGTCACCGTGGACCAGTGGCTGGACCGCACCTATACCGACGCCATCGTGGTGCTGCACAAGGGGCGGGTGGTCTTCGAGCGCTACCAGAACCAGATGCAGGCCAGCTCGCCGCACCTGCTGTTCTCGGTCACCAAATCGTTCACCGGCCTGATGGCCGCGCAACTGGCCCACGAAGGGCGCATCGACCCCCAGGCGCTGGTGATGAAGTACGTGCCTGAGCTGGAAGGCTCGGCCTGGGGCGACATGACGGTGCGCCAGATCATGGACATGACGGGCGCCGTGCGCTTTCGCGAGGACTACACCGACCCCAAGACCGAGATCTTCGGCTACTCCTGGGCCTCGGGCATGCTGCCGCGTCCGCCCGGCTACGCGGGGCCGACCAATGTCTACGACTTTCTCAAGACCCTGCCCAAGGAGGGCACCCACGGCGAGGGCTTTGTCTACCGCACCGTGCATTCCGAGGTGCTGGGCTGGATCGTCTCGCGCGTCACGGGCCGGCGCTGGAGCGATCTCATGAGCGAGAACATCTGGCAGAAGCTGGGCATGCAGGAAGACGCCTATGTGATGGTGGACAGCACCGGCACGCCGCTGCAGGGCGCGGGCCTGAACGCCACGGCGCGTGACCTGGCGCGCGTGGGCGAGATGCTGCGCCTGGGCGGCAGCTTCAACGGCCACAAGATCTTCGACAAGGCGGTGCTGGACGACATTGCGCGCGGCGGCGACCGCGAGCAGTTCAAGTTCCGCGGCATCCAGGCCGCGCGGCCCGGCTACAGCTACCGCAACCAATGGTGGGTGCTGCACAACGCCGATGGCGCCTACGAGGCCGCCGGCATACACGGCCAGTTCATCCACGTGAACCCGGCCGCGCAGATGGTGGTGGTCAAGCTGTCATCGCACCCGGTGGCGGGCGCGGCCTTCACGCATGCGCTGACGCTCAAGGCCTGGGCGGCGCTGGCCGATGCGGTGCGCGACAGGTAGCAGTAACAGGTAGCAGGAACAGGTCGCAGGCAGGAAAAAAGGCAGCGTGCGCAAACACGTTGCCTTCTGCCCGTGGGCAGGCCGGGCCGGTTTCTGACCACCTGGGACGGCCCGCAATGGAGCACGCGCGTCAGACCTGGCGGCGCCGCATCCGGGTCATGCCGAACAGGGCCAGCAGGGCCGACATGGCTATCAGGCACCACTGCGACAGGGTGGGCACTGCGGTGGTGGTGGCGGCTGCCGCAGGCATGGCCACGACCACGGGGTCGAGGATGGCGCCGTCCTGTGCTCCGTCATCGTCGCCATCGCCGCCGTCCGTGACGGTGTAGCTGGCAGTGCCAGCATTGAAGCTGGAAATCTTCACCCACTGGGCAGGCGTTGCCAGCGGCTTCCATTTCAGCAGAACGGCACCTGCGGGCACGTCTGCATGCGTCACCTGCATGGTCAGCGTGTCGCCGACGGTGCAGTCCCGGGTCTCAAACTCCAGCACGGGCCTGGGCATGTCGGGCACGGCCGTGAAGCCGGCGGGCAAGGGGCCGGGCAGGGCGCTGGTGAATGCGACATGGCGGAAGGTGCAGGTGCCATTGGGCTGGCCTTGCGTGAACTGTGTCCTGCTCGTTCCATCGGCGTGCTGTGTGAGGCCGAGAACAGTCACGGAGACGGTGCCGGTTGCGGCTGCGTAGTTCAATGGATCGCTGCTGGCCTTGGTCCCCCGTACGACGCAGGTGCCGGTGGCCGTGCCGGTCAGCTGGTTGCCGCTGACCGTGCATGGCCCGCTCAGGAGCTGGAAGGCGGGGACGGCATTGCCTATGCCGCCGCTCAGGGCCAGGGTGGTGGTTTCGCCCACGGCGACGGCTGTCGGCGTCGCGGTCACGGTGGCTGCCTGGGGCTCGGGGATCTTGATGGGATTGAGCGTGTAGCTGCGGTCCAGCGTATTGGCTTTGCTGTCGGTGACCCGGATCGTGAACGAGGTGCTGCCTGCGGCTGTGGGCGTGCCGCTGATCGTGCCTGTGGCGGGGTCCAGTTCAAGTCCTGCAGGCAGCGCTCCGCTTTGCAGTGCAAACGTGTAGGGTGCGCCCAGGCCGCCGGTTGCCGTCAGCGTCCGGGAGTACAGGCTGCCGACCTGGGGGCTGGGCAAGGTCGCGGGGCTGATGCTCAGGGGAATGAAGGGCTCGACGGAAACGGACTGCAGGTCCACGCCCACGATGTCGGTGGCCGAGAAAGTGATCTTCACGGCGCCGCTGTTGGTGATGGGCTCGTCCAGCGTGATGGTGGAGATGCCCACAGGCGCCGTCTTGCTGTACGTCACGGCGCCCGATGTGATGGTCAGTGGCAACGGATTGGCCGTGCCGTTGCGCATCACGAATGATTGGAAATTGATCTTTCCGGAGAGAGCCGTCACGGACCAGGAGGCAAAGGGATAGGCCGTGCCGCTGATGCGAAAGCTCATCCAGCCGCTGCTGTCGGTTCCGCAGCGGATGACGCCACTGGTCATCTGTGCAGAGAAAAGATAGCTGGACGATGAAGGCGTCGTGTCAGTCGTGGATATGCAGTAGCCGTTGGCATCCAGATTGGGTTTGAAGCCGAGGGATTCATAGGCGAAGGCATTGCCCAGCGACAGGGCAGCGGCGCCGACGAGCAGCGCTTTGGTGATGGGTCCAGGGAGCATGGGGAACGGGGGTGGAGACAGGGCGCGCTGAGTGTCCTCTCCCGTTGGCCGGCGAATCTGAGCAATTCTGAGAATTGGCTTTCAATGGCGAAGGCCGTCGCGCTTTCTGTGGTGCGGGCCAGCCATGAAAAAAGCCCATGCAGCAGGCTGCATGGGCTTTCGTCAGGGATGGGGAGCGCTGATGCTCAGATCACGCCCTGGGCCAGCATGGCGTCGGCCACCTTGACGAAGCCGGCGATGTTGGCGCCGTCGATGTAGCTGACCGTGCCGTCCTCGCGCTTGCCGTACTTCAGGCAGGCGGCGTGGATGCCTTGCATGATCTGCAGCAGGCGGGCATCGACTTCCTCGGCGGGCCAGGACAGGCGGGCCGCGTTCTGGCTCATCTCCAGGCCCGAGGTGGCCACGCCACCGGCGTTGCTGGCCTTGCCCGGTGCGTACAGCACGCCGGCCTTCTCGAAGGCCTTGGCGGCTTCGATGGTCGAGGGCATGTTGGCGCCTTCGGCCACGCAGACCACGCCGTTGGCGATCAGCACCTTGGCGTCTTCCTCGGTCAGTTCGTTCTGCGTGGCGCAGGGCAGGGCCACGTCCACCTTCAGGTGCCACGGCGTCTTGCCGCGCAGGAATTCGGCGCCCACCAGCTTGGCGTACTCGTCCACGCGGCCGTAGCGGTGGTTCTTCACGTCCATGAGGATGGCCAGCTTCTCGGTGGTGAAGCCGTCCTGGTCATACACGGTGCCCGAGGAGTCGGAGACCGACACCACCTTGGCGCCCAGTTGCAGGGCCTTCTCCACGGCGTACTGGGCCACATTGCCCGAACCCGAGACCGAGACGGTCTTGCCTGCGAAGGACTGGCCGCGCGTGGCCAGCATTTCCTGGGCGAAGTAGACGGTGCCGTAGCCGGTGGCTTCGGGGCGGATCAGCGAGCCGCCGAAGGACAGGCCCTTGCCCGTGAACACGCTGGCGGCGCTGTTGGACAGCTTCTTGTACATGCCGGCCATGAAGCCCACTTCGCGGCCGCCCACGCCGATGTCGCCTGCCGGCACGTCGGTGTCCGGGCCCACGTGGCGGAACAGCTCGGTGACGAAGGCCTGGCAAAAGCGCATGACTTCAGCGGGGCTCTTGCCCTTGGGATCGAAGTCCGAGCCGCCCTTGCCGCCGCCCATGGGCAGCGTGGTCAGCGCGTTCTTGAAGGTCTGCTCGAAGGCCAGGAACTTGAGCACGGACAGCGTGACCGAGGGGTGGAAACGCAGGCCGCCCTTGTAGGGGCCGATGGCCATGCTGTGCTGGATGCGGAAACCGCGGTTGACCTGCACATGGCCCTTGTCGTCGGTCCAGCTCACGCGGAACATGACCACGCGCTCGGGCTCCACCAGACGCTCCAGCAGGCCGAGTTCGGCGTACTTGGGGTTCTTCTCGATGAAGGGCCAGAGGCTTTCCATCACTTCGGTGACGGCTTGCAGGAATTCGGGCTGGCCGGGGTTGCGTTGCGCCACTTCTTCAAGGAATTGGCCGACGGACTCGTACTTCATGGAAAAACCTCTGACTAAAAAACGGCTGCGGGAAGGGGTGAGTGCAAACCAAAATTATGCCAAAAAGTTATGCCGTCATGCATCGTTTTGGTGAACGGTGCCCGTGCTTGGTGCCTGAATGCCGTTTTTCGGTGCATTTCCAGAGAGGTGCTGGCGGTATTTGGTGCATGGGCAGGGCCTGCGTGCCGCAGTGAGCGGGCAGGCTGCGGCCTGGATCAGCCGTATCCGGTGGCGTGCATGGTCATGGCGAATGGGAATGGCTGGCGCCATGCCAACTGACATGAAGAGTGGCTAGGAAGGCCTTGCAGCCGGACGGGGCTTGGGCCCGCCCGGCCATCCCATCGCCGGCCTTTCAGCTGCGCTGCAGCTGGGGATGGCGCGCGAACAGGTCGGCCGCCCAGTCCACGAAGGCCCGCACCTTGGCGCTGAGGTGGCGGTTGGGCGGATAGACCACGTGAATGGGCAGCGGCGGCTGGGTCCATTCGGGCAGGACCTCGACCAGTTCGCCGCTGTCGATCAGCGGCTGGGCAAAGGCCGTGACCAGCTGCGCGATGCCGAAGCCCGCCAGCACGGCGGCCGTGTAGGCATTGCTGTCGTTGGCCGCGATGCGGTAGTTGCCTGCCACCTCGATGGATTCATCGCCCCGCTGGAATTCCAGCGGGTACATGCGCCGCGTATGGCCTGAGAAGAAGGCGACGATCTGGTGCTTCGTATCCAGCTCGGAAGGATGCTGGGGCACGCCATGGCGTGCCAGGTAGGCAGGCGAGGCCACGGTGACCCAGTTCATCGAGCCGATGCGCCGCGCCACCAGGGATTGGTCGCTGAGCTCGCCCCCGCGGATCACGCAGTCCACGTTGTCGCTGATCAGGTCCACCAGGCGGTCGCCCACGCCCAGGTCGATCTGTATGTCGGGGTAGCGTTCGCAGAATTCGGTCAGCGCCGGAATGATGATCAGCCGGGCCATGGAGCTGCCCACGTCCAGCCGCAGTCGCCCGCTGGGCGCGGTCTGGGTGTTGACCATGCTGGCTTCGAGATCGTCGAAGTCATTGAGCAGGCGTGCCGCGCGTTCGTAGTAGGCCGCGCCATCGGGCGTGACGGTGACGCGCCGCGTCGTGCGGTTGAGCAGCTTGACGCGCACGCGCGCCTCCAGCGCCTGTATCTGTTTGGTGACCGTGCCCTTGGGCAGGTCGAGCGAATCGGCGGCGCGGGTGAAGTTGCCGGCTTCCACCACGCGAACGAAGACACGCATGGCCTGGATCTGGTCCATGGAAAGTTGCTCCTGCAGCGCCCGGCAAGGGAATGCCGGCTCGGCGGAATTCTCACATGCGCGGTATCGGGCGATTGTTCGTGAAACGGAAACAGAGCGATGGCTGCGTTGCTATTTCAGACATGGCCGGCGCCGCCTATATTCCAACCATCGACCATTGCCGCAGGTTCGCGCCATGTCCACTTCCCCGTCGCTTCCGAACGGCCCCGCCGCCGGGGCGCAGATTGCCGAAACAGAATTCTCCATCGAGCTGCCCGAGCACGGCACCGTGGCTGCGCGCGCCTATGGCCAGCGCAGGCCCGGCACGGTCTCGCCGCTGGTGCTGCATTTCCATGGCGGCACCTTTGTCTGCGGCACGCTGGACAACGGGCGCTACATCGGCCGGCTGCTGGCCGAGGCGGGCGCCGTCGTGGTGTCGCTGGCCTACCCGCTGGCGCCCGAGCATCCGTTTCCCCAGCCCATCGAGGTGGGCTACGCCGTGCTGCAGTGGCTGTACAAGCACCGCGTGAAGATGGCGGGCAAGGGCGCGCCGCTGTTCCTCGCGGGTGAAGAAGCCGGCGGCAACCTGGCCGCCGCCGTGGCCGTGATCTCGCGCGACCGGGGCCATCCGCCGCTGGCGGGCCAGATCCTGGTGTCGCCCATGCTCGATCCCTGCACCGGCACCGCCTCGCAGCGCGAGGCAACGCCCGAGGCCGGCGAATGCCGCTGGGCCACGGGCTGGCGCGAGTACCTGAGCTGCCCCAAGGACGCCATGCATCCCTATGCCGTGCCCGGCAGCTCGCTGCGCCTGGCCCAGCTGCCGCCGGCCCTGGTGCTGGTGGGTGGCGACGACCCGCTGCGCGACGAGGCCCAGGCCTATGCGGCCCGCCTGCGCGCGGCCGGGGTGACGGCCAGCAGCCATGTGCTGCCCAGCGCGTCGAACTGGCCGCAGGCCCTGTCCGAGGCCGAGGCCTGTACGGCCTGCAGCGCCGCCGTGTTCCAGCATGTGCATGACTTCTTCGAGGCCACCATGAACAAGCCCGCAGCACCGGGCTAGGCCCCGCGCCGCCGCAGCCGGCGACACCTGCTGCCCCGTTTTCCCCTTCCGCCTTCCCGGCGCGTTCAGGCGCCGGGCGGGCATCGTGTTCCCTGAATTTCGCAAAAAAACACCATGTCCACCGAATCCACCTCATCCTCTTCCTCCGTCTCGGCCCAGCGCAAGGGCTGGAGGCTGCCTGCCGCCGCTGCGGCCATCCTCGCCGTCAGCGCCGGCCTGTTCGGCCTGCATGGCTTCGAGGCCAAGGCCGATGACGCGCCCGCCAGCGCCCAGCCCGCCGCCACGCCCGTGTCGGTGGCCACGGTCGCCGAAAGCGAGGTCACCGCCTGGGACGAGTTCTCAGGCCGCCTCGAAGCCGTGGAGCGCGTGGACATCCGCTCCCGCGTGGCCGGCGCCGTGCAGGCCGTGCACTTTCGCGAGGGCGCGCTGGTCAAGCAGGGCGATCTGCTGATCACCATCGACCCCGCACCGTATGCGGCCGAGGTCGAGCGTGCCGAAGCGCAGGTAGCCTCGGCCCAGGCACGCCAGTCCTATGCACGCAGCGAGCAGGAGCGCGCACGCCGCCTGTGGGACGAGCGGGCGATTGCCCAGCGCGAGCTGGACGAGCGCATCAACGCTGGCAGCGAGGCCGAGGCCAATTTGCGCGCGGCCCAGGCGTCCCTGCAATCGGCGCGGCTGAACCTGGGCTACACCCAGGTGCGCGCCCCCGTGTCGGGCCGTATCGGCAAGCGCGAGATCACCGTGGGCAACCTGGTGGCCGCAGGCCCGGGCGCGCCGGTGCTGACCACCCTGGTCTCGGTCAGCCCCATCTATGCGAGCTTCGATGCCGATGAGCAGGTCATCACGCGCGCGCTCAAGGAGCTGGGCGGCGGCGCGGGCAACCGCGCCAAGATCGACAGCATTCCCGTGCAGATGGGCACGGCCACGGCCGGCAGCACGCCCTTCGAGGGCCGGCTTCAGCTGATCGACAACCAGGTCGATGCCCGAAGCGGCACGGTGCGCGTGCGCGCCGCCTTCGACAACAAGGATGGCGCCCTCATGCCCGGCCAGTTCGCCCGCATCCGCATGGGCCAGGCGCGCGACAGCAGCATGCTGCTGGTCAGCGAGCGCGCCATCGGCACGGACCAGAGCAAGAAGTACGTGATGGTGGTAGGCGGCGACAACAAGGCCGTCTACCGCGAGGTGGCCCTGGGCGCCTCGGTCAACGGCCTGCGCAACGTGACCCAGGGCCTGCAGCCCGGCGAGCGCGTGGTCGTCAACGGCCTGCAGCACATCCGCCCCGGCGCCCTGGTCGCGCCCAAGGAGGTGTCCATGGATGCGCGGGCTGATGCCCGCCAGCCGGGCACCCGGCAGGCAGCCGAACAAGTGGCTGACGCAACCAAGTCCTGATCTAGCCGCACACCTTTCCTGCCTCTGAAATGCCGCCTGACCGCAGGCGGCATGGGCCGCGCTTTGCCGTGGCGGAGCCAAACACCATGAACCTATCCAAATTCTTCATTGACCGGCCGATCTTCGCAGGCGTGCTTTCGCTGCTGATGCTGATCGCCGGCCTGATCGCCATGGGCGGGCTGCCGATCTCGGAATACCCCGAGGTCGCGCCGCCGTCCGTGGTGGTGCGCGCCCAGTACCCGGGCGCCAATCCCAAGGTGATCGCCGAGACCGTGGCCACGCCGCTGGAAGAGCAGATCAACGGCGTCGAAGGCATGCTCTACATGGGCAGCCAGGCCACCAGCGACGGCGTGATGACGCTGACCGTCACCTTCCGCCTGGGCACCGACCCCGACAAGGCGCAGCAGATGGTGCAAAACCGCGTCTCGCAGGCCGAGCCGCGCCTGCCCGAGGAGGTGCGCCGCCTGGGCATCACTACGGTCAAGAGCGCACCCGACCTGACCATGGTGGTGCACCTGGTCTCGCCCAACCAGCGCTATGACATCAACTACCTGCGCAACTACGCGGTGCTGAACGTGAAGGACCCGCTGGCGCGCATCGAGGGCGTGGGCCAGATCCAGATCTTCGGCGGCGGCGACTACGCCATGCGCGTGTGGCTGGACCCGCAGAAGGTGGCGCAGCGCGGCCTGTCGGCCAGCGATGTGGTGGCTGCCATCCGCGGCCAGAACGTGCAGGCTGCGGCCGGTGTGGTCGGCGCCTCGCCGGGACTGCCGGGCGTGGACATGCAACTGTCCATCAACGCCCAGGGCCGCCTGCAAAGCGAGGAGGACTTCGGCGACATCATCGTCAAGAGCGGCTCCGACGGCGCCGTGACCCGCCTGCGCGACATCGGCCGCCTGGAGATGGGCGCAGCCGACTATTCGCTGCGCTCGCTGCTGAACAACGACCCGGCCGTGGGCATGGGCGTGTTCCAGGCGCCGGGCTCCAATGCGCTGGAAATCTCGGCCAACGTGCGCAAGACCATGGAGGCCCTGAACAAGAACATGCCCGAGGGCCTGGAGTACCGCATCGCCTACGACCCCACGCAGTTCGTGCGCGCCTCCATCGAATCGGTGGTGCACACGCTGCTGGAGGCCATCGTGCTTGTGGTGCTGGTGGTGATCCTGTTCCTGCAGACCTGGCGCGCCTCCATCATCCCGCTGCTGGCCGTGCCGGTGTCGGTGATCGGCACCTTCGCCGTGCTGCATCTGCTGGGCTTTTCCATCAACGCGCTGAGCCTGTTCGGCCTGGTGCTGGCCATCGGCATCGTGGTGGATGACGCCATCGTCGTGGTCGAGAACGTGGAGCGCAACATCGAGGCCGGTCTCACGCCGCGCAACGCCACCTACCGCGCCATGCGCGAAGTGTCCGGCCCCATCATCGCCATCGCCCTGGTGCTGGTGGCGGTGTTCGTGCCGCTGGCCTTCATCAGCGGCCTCACGGGCCAGTTCTACAAGCAGTTCGCGGTGACGATCGCCATCTCCACGGTGATCTCGGCTATCAACTCGCTGACGCTGTCGCCCGCGCTGGCGGCCCTGCTGCTGCGCGGCCACGATGCGCCCAAGGACGCGCTGACGCGCGGCATGGACCGGGCCTTCGGCTGGCTGTTCCGCGGCTTCAACCGCATGTTCCACCGGGGCTCCGAGGCCTACAGCGGCGGCGTGGGCCGCGTGATCTCGCGCAAGGCGCTGATGCTGGCCATCTACCTGGCGCTGATCGCCGTGACCTTCGGCCTGTTCAAGGCCGTGCCTTCGGGCTTCGTGCCCGCGCAGGACAAGCAGTACCTGATCGGCTTTGCCCAGTTGCCCGACGGCGCCACGCTGGACCGCACGGACGAGGTGATCCGCCGCATGGGCGAGATCATGAAGGACAACCCCAACGTGGAGGACACCATCGCCTTCCCGGGCCTGTCCATCAACGGCTTCACCAACAGCTCCAACTCGGGCATCGTCTTCGCCACGCTCAAGCCCTTTGACGAGCGCAAGCGCGCCGACCAGAGCGGCGGCGCCGTGGCCGGCCAGCTCAACCAGGCCTTCGCGGGCATCCAGGACGCCTTCATCGTCATGTTCCCGCCGCCACCCGTGGCGGGCCTGGGCACGACGGGCGGCTTCAAGCTGCAGCTGGAAGACCGCGCCTCCCTGGGCTATGACCAGATGGATGCGGCCGTGAAGGCCTTCATGGCCAAGGCCTACCAGACGCCCGAGCTGACCGGCATGTTCACCAGCTGGCAGGTCAACGTGCCCCAGCTGTATGCCGACATCGACCGCACCAAGGCGCGCCAGCTCGGCGTGCCGGTGACGGACATCTTCGACACCATGCAGATCTACCTGGGCAGCCTGTATGCGAACGACTTCAACAAGTTCGGCCGCACCTACAGCGTCCGCGTGCAGGCCGACGCGCCCTACCGCGCGCGTGCCGAGGACGTGGGCATGCTCAAAGTGCGCTCCAGCTCGGGCGAGATGATTCCGCTGTCGGCGCTGATGAAGGTGGACTCCAGCTTCGGCCCCGAGCGCGCCATGCGCTACAACGGCTACCTCACGGCCGACATCAACGGCGGTGCCGCACCGGGCTTCTCTTCGGGCCAGGCGCAGGACGCCATCAAGCGCATCGCGGCCGAGACCCTGCCCAAGGGCATCGATTTCGAATGGACCGACCTGACCTACCAGGAAATCCTGGCCGGCAATTCGGCGGTGATCGTGTTCCCGCTGGCCCTGCTGCTGGTCTTCCTGGTGCTGGCCGCGCAGTACGAGAGCCTGACCCTGCCGATTGCCATCATCCTGATCGTTCCCATGGGCCTGCTGGCGGCCATGACCGGCGTGTGGCTGTCGGGCGGGGACAGCAATGTCTTCACGCAGATCGGGCTCATCGTGCTGGTGGGGCTGAGTGCGAAGAACGCCATCCTGATCGTGGAGTTCGCGCGGGAGCTGGAGTTCGAGGGCCGCACGCCCATACAGGCCGCCATCGAGGCCAGCCGGCTGCGCCTGCGCCCCATCCTGATGACCTCGCTGGCCTTCGTCATGGGCGTGCTGCCCCTGGTGCTGTCCACGGGCGCCGGCTCGGAAATGCGCCGCGCCATGGGCGTGGCCGTGTTCTCGGGAATGATCGGGGTGACGGCCTTCGGCCTGTTCCTCACGCCCGTGTTCTACGTGCTGATGCGCCGCCTGGCAGGCAACCGGCCGCTCAAGCAGCATGGTCCCGAGATGGAGCAAGAGGCCCCTGCACATGCACCCGCCCACGGCCATGCCTCGGGTGGCGGCGCGCTGCCCATGCCCTCTGCTGCGCGTGGCGAGCATGAATGAGCCCACACCACAAGAACAGGAACCGATCATGAAGATCCCATCGCTTTCGAAACTGTCCAGGCGTCTGCTGCCCCTGGTGGCGGCGCTGGCCCTGGCCGGCTGCGCCAGCGTGTCCCAGAGCCTGCCCGAGCTGCCGGCCGCCCCCGCCTTCAAGGAGCAGGGCGCCGCGCCGCAGGCGGGCTGGACCCAGGCCCTGCCCGCTGAAGCCCAGGCACGCGGCCAATGGTGGCTGGCCTTTGCCGACCCGGCGCTGGACGCGCTGGTGGACAAGGCCACGCTGGACAACCAGAGCATCCAGGCCGCGGCCGCACGTCTGGCCGAGGCCCGCGCCCTGGCGCGCAGCGCCAATGCCGAGCGCCTGCCCCAACTGGGCCTGGGCGCAGGGGCCACGCGCGGCGCGGGGCTGGACAAGGCCTCGGGCACGCGGCCTGCCACCCTGGTCAATGCGGGGCTGAACCTGTCGTATGAGGTCGATCTGTTCGGCCGCATTTCCCAGGCGGCCGACGCATCGCGGCTGGATGCCGAGGGCCGCGAGGCCCTGCTGCAAAGCACGCGGCTGGCCGTGCAGGCCGAGGTCGCACAGACCTATCTGCAACTGCGCGCGCTGGACGCCGAGCGCGCCCTGATGCGCGAGACCGTGGAGGCCTACCGCGACACGCTGCGCCTGTCGGAGCGAAGGCTGCAGGCCGGCGACATTGCCGAGCTGGACGTGGCGCGCATCCAGGCCGAGCTGTCGGCCACCGAATCGGATGCGCTGGCGCTGGACCGCCAGCGCGCCCAGGTCGAGCATGCGCTGGCCGTGCTGGTGGGTGACTCGGCCTCGCGCTTCGGCCTAGGCGAAGGCGCCTGGACCACGGCTCTGCCTTCTATTCCAGCCGGCGTGCCGGCCACGGTGCTGATGCGCCGGCCCGACATCTCGGCCGCGCAGCGCGCCGTGTTCGCCGCGCAGTCGCGCGTGGGCGTGGCGAAGACGGCATGGTTCCCCAGCATCTCGCTGACCGGCGCGGCCGGCCATGCCTCGCCCGAGGTCGGTGACCTGTTCAAGTGGTCCATGCGCTCCTGGGGCGTGGGCGCCTTGCTGTCGCTGCCGCTGTTCGACGGCGGCCGGCGCGAGGCCGGCGTGCAGGCCGCAGGCGCGCAGCTCGATGCCGCGCTGGCCGCCTACCGTCAGCAGGCGCTGGTGGCCTTCCAGGAGGTGGAGGACCAGCTGTCGTCCATCCGCATCCTGCAGGAGCAGTCCACCGTGCAGGGCCAGGCCGTGGTGGCCGCCCAGCGTGCCACCAGCCTTTCGGACACGCGCTACCGCAATGGCTACGTCAGCCAGCTGGACCTGCTGGATGCGCGCCGCAGCGAACTGCGCAACCGCCGCCAGGCGCTGCAGGTGAAGTCTGCGCAGTACCAGGCCGCCGTGGGCCTGATCCGCGCGCTGGGCGGGGGCTGGGATGTGCCGGCTGACGTGCCGGTGGCCCAGGCCACGTTGCGCTGAGGCACCCTCAGGCCAGCACGTCGATGGAGCGGAACACGCGCTGCAGCACCGGGTCCGGGCTGTGGCGGCAGGCGTGGACCTGCTCCATGAGGTGGTGCACGAAGCGCTCGGCCACCCAGGGCAGGGGGCCGTGGCCGCGCTGGACCACGCCCACGGTGTGGGGCTCGAACTGCTCGCGCAGGGACAGTGGCACCAGGGTGCCCTGGGGCACGCCCGATTCGATCAGCGGCCAGGGGCAGAACGAGAGCATGTCGCTGTGCGCGATCAGGTGCAGCAGCAGCGATGCCGAATGCACCAGGTGGATGTGGCCCACGGGCACGGGCAGGCCGTGGCACAGGAACAGGCGCCGCACCAGGTCGTCCTCTTCGGGTGGGGTGTAGTTGAGCAGCCAGTCGCAGTCCATCAGCTCGGCCAGCGAACGGGCGCCTGCCAGCGGGTGGCCGGTGCGGGCCACGACGGTGGCGTCGTAGCGGAACAGCGGCGTGCCATGCAGGTCGCCGCCCGAGGGGCCCGAAGGCACGCGGCCAATCAGCAGGTCCAGCGTGCCTTCGCGCAGGCGCGGATGGGCCACGGCCGACAGGCCCTCGAACAGTTCCAGGCGTACCTGGGGCAGTTCGGCGCGGAAGGCGCGCAGCACATGGGGCAGCAGGCTCTGGCCCACCCAGGGCGTCACGCCCACGGACAGGCGCGCCACGGCGCAGGTGTCGCGCAGGCGTGCCATTTCATCCTCGGCCTGGGCCATCTGCCCGGTGATCAGCTGGGCATGGCGCAGCAGCGTGCGCCCGGCCGGCGTGAGGACGATGCCGCTGCTCTGGCGCTCGAACAGCGCAAGGCGGTGGCCTTCCTCCAGTTCGCGCAGGGCCTGGGTGATGGCCGACTGCGTGATGCCCAGCGCCCGTGACGCGGCGCGCACGCTGCCGCAGCCGGCCACGGCGACGAGGTAGCGCATCTGGTGCAGCTTCATGGCGGGACCGGCATCGGGGTGGGGCTGGGAATGCATGGGCCGATCTTGCAGGTTTCGTGCCATGTGTGCCATGCCCGTGATTGGCGCGTGCAGGTGTTCAGGGGATGACAGGCAATGCCTGGCAGGGCAGGCGCTGGCGGTCTTCCGCCCGCTGCCCACGCTTCCTAGACTGCGGGCATGAACATTGACCCGCCCGTTTCCACCACGGCCGAAGCCGCCGATCCGGTGCTTGCCGGCATACGCGCCACGCAGGCCGAGATGGTGGCCCTGCGCCATCACCTGCATGCCCATCCCGAGCTGGCTTTCGAGGAGTTCGCCACCAGCGACTTGGTGGCCGAGCGCCTGGCCTCCTGGGGCTATGAAGTGCATCGAGGGCTGGGAGGCACGGGCGTGGTCGGCACGCTGCGCTGCGGTACGGGCACGCGCCGGCTGGGCCTGCGCGCCGACATGGATGCGCTGCCCATCCACGAGCAGACCGGCCTGCCCTACGCCAGCCGCCATGCGGGCCGCATGCATGCCTGCGGGCATGACGGCCATACCGCCATCCTGCTGGCCGCCGCGCGCGAGCTGGCCCAGGCGCGCGGCTTCGACGGCACGCTGCACCTGATCTTCCAGCCGGCCGAGGAGGGCCTGGGCGGGGGCCGCAAGATGGTGGAGGATGGCCTGTTCGATCTTTTCCCCTGCGATGCCATCTTTGCGCTGCACAACATGCCGGGCTTTGCAGAGGGGCAGTTCGGCTTTCGCGAGGGCTCGTTCATGGCCTCGTCGGACACGGTGATCATCACCGTGCGCGGCAAGGGCGGCCATGGCTCGGCGCCCCACCTGTCGGCCGACCCGGTGGTGGCGGCGGCTCACCTGGTGCTGGCGCTGCAGACCGTGGTCTCGCGCAATGTCGATCCGCGCGACATGGCCGTGGTCAGCGTGGGCGCCATCCATGGCGGCGATGCACCGAATGTCATCCCCGGCGAGGTGGAGCTGCGCCTGTCCGTGCGCGCCTATCGGCCCGAGGTGCGTGCCCTGCTGCGCGAACGCATCACCGCGCTGGCCCACGCCCAGGCCGCCACGCTGGGGGCCGAGGCCGTGGTGGACTACCGCTGGCGCTATCCGGCCCTGGTCAACGACGCGGCCAGCACGGCCTTCGCCCGCGAGGTGGCGCGCGACTGGCTGGGCGAGCAGGCGCTGATCCCCGATCTGCAGCCGCTGACGGGCAGCGAGGACTTCTCCTTCATGCTCGAACAGTGCCCGGGCAGCTATCTGATCGTGGGCAATGGCGTGGGCGACACGCATGGCACGGGCGGCTGCATGGTCCACAACCCCGGCTACGACTTCAACGACCGCATCCTGCCGCTGGCAGCCACCTACTGGGTGAAGCTGGCCCGGCGTTTTCTGTCCGCCGCCTGAGGCGCGGCGCCCGCACCGGATTCCCTTTCACGATCTCACCTACCCATCTGTGATTGCCACCATGCGCACTGCATTTCCTCTCTCCTCCGAGGCCCGCCAGGTCCTGAGCCGCCGCAGCCTTCTGGGCGCAGCCGCGCTGGGGCTGGCCTTGCCGGCTGCTGCACAGGCCGGCTTTCCTGCCAAGCCCTTGAAGCTGGTCGTCGGATACCCGGCCGGTGGTTCGGTGGACCTGGCCGCCCGCGTGGTGGGCGATGCGCTGGCCGCGCGGCTGCGCGGCACGGTGGTGGTGGACAACGTGGGTGGGGCGGCCGGCGCCATTGCGGCCCAGCGCGTGGCCTCGGCACCGGCCGATGGCTACACACTGCTGGTGGGGGCCAGCAACGAGCTGGTGGCCACGCGCATCGTCAACCCCGCGCAGCGCTACGACGGCCGCCGCGATTTCACGCCGCTGGGCCTGGTGGCCACCAGCCCGCTGATCCTGGCCGCACGCCCGGGCCTGGGCGTGAAGACCCTGGCCGAGCTGCTGGAGCTGGCGCGCCGCCAGCCCGGCAAGCTCAGCTACGGCAGCTCGGGCGTGGGATCGACCCTGCATTTCGCGGGAGAGCTGTTCAAGCAGCGCGCGGGTGTCTCCATCACCCATGTGCCCTACCGCGGCGTGGCGCCGTTGACCAGCGACCTGGCGGGCGGCAGCCTGGACCTGGCCATGCTCTCGCCCACGGCGGCGCAACCGTTCCTGCAGAGCGGGCGCATCGTGCCGCTGGCGGTCACCAGCGCGCAGCGCCTGTCCGCCTTGCCCCTGGTTCCGGCCATGGCCGAGCTGGCGCCGCTGCGCGGTTATGAATTGGTGGGCTGGTTTGCGCTGATGGCGCCGCGCGGGCTGCCCGCCGCCACCGCGCAGCGCATCACGGCGGCCCTTCAGGAGGCGCTGGCCGAGCCCGCCGTGCGCAAGCGCCTGGAAGATGCAGGCATGGTGCCCGCCTCGGGCCGCGAGGACCTGGCGCGCCTGATCGCCGAGGAAGACCGCAAGTACGAGCAGCTCGCGGCCTTCGCGAACATGCGCGACTGACGGTGCTGACGGTGTAGACGGTGCTGACGGCGCTGGCGGCAGCCGCGCAGGTTCAGCGACCGCGCAGGAACAGCGCGTCCAGCTCCTTCATGCTCATCTGCCGCCAGGTGGGGCGGCCGTGGTTGCATTGGTCGGAGCGCTCGGTGACTTCCATCTGGCGCAGCAGGGCGTTCATCTCGTCCAGCGTCAGGCGGCGGTTGGCGCGCACGGCGCCGTGGCAGGCCATGGTGGCCAGGATCTCATTGCGCGCGCGCTGCACCACGGTGCTGGCGTCGTGCTGGGCCAGCTCGGCCAGCACGCTGCGCGCCAGCTCCACGGCATCGCCCTGGGCCAGGGTGGCGGGCACGGCACGCACGGCCAGCGTCTTGGGCGAGAAGGGGGAAACCTCCATGCCCAGGGCCTGCAGCGTGTTGCCATGGGCCTCGGCCGTGGCCACTTCCTCGGGTGTGGCGGCGAAGGTGGCGGGAATCAGCAGCGGCTGGCTGGGGATCTGCTCTGCCGCGTTGACGGCATTCTTGAGCTGCTCGTAGACGATGCGCTCGTGCGCCGCATGCATGTCCACCACGACCATGCCCTGGGCGTTCTCGGCCAGGATGTACACGCCGTGGATCTGGGCGACGGCGCGGCCCAGGGGCCAGATGGTTTCTTCGGCAGCGGCAGGGGTATCCGCTGCCGGGGGCGTGAAGTTCGCAGGTGAAGGCTCGGAGACAGCAGCTGGCTGGGGCTGTGCAGCGGGTGCGTAGCTGGCGGGCACATCACCGGCAGGCCATTGCACGCCGGGCCTGTCCACCGGGTCTTCGGCAGCACCGGCAGTCTGCATGGCCGTCTGTGCGGGAAGCGCCACCGGGGCCGGCGCGGCTTCGCGCATGGGTGCCCACAGGCCCGCCATGTTGCTGACCTTGTGGCCGCCCTGTTCATCGCCAAAGCTCATGCGCGCCTGGGGCCAGGCGGGAGCCGCCACCTTGGGCGCGGTGGCCGGTGCGGCAGGGGCCAGCTCCGGGGTGCGGTCGGCTTCCTCGGCGGCAGCGGCGGCGGCCGCCGCCGCGCGCGGGGCGGCCAGCGCGTTCTCTATGGCGTGGCGCACGGCCTGGTGCACCTCGCGGCTGTCGCGAAAGCGCACCTCGATCTTGGTGGGATGCACGTTCACGTCCACGCGCGCAGGGTCGATCTCCACATACAGCGCATAGACAGGCTGCTTGTGGCCGTGCAGCACATCCTCGTAGGCGCTGCGCGAGGCGTGGGTCAGCACCTTGTCGCGCACGAAGCGGCCATTGACGTAGCAGAACTGGTGGTCGGGCCGGGAGCGCGCCGCATCGGGAATGCCCGCGCGGCCCGTGACGTGGACGGCGCCCGACCAGTGCTCCACCGTCACGGAGTTCTGCACGAAGGCGTCGCCCAGCACATCGCCCAGGCGGCGCGCAAGGGCTTCGTCCGACATGCTGCCTGCGGCACGCCACTGCTCGACCAGCTTGCCTTCGTGCCAGATGGCAAAGCCCACGTCGGGCCGGGCCAGCGCATGGCGGCGCACGGACTCGATGCAGTGGGCCAGCTCCGTGGCGTCGCTCTTGAGGAATTTGCGGCGGGCCGGCGTGGAGAAGAACAGCTCCTTGACCTCGACCGTCGTGCCCTGGTTGCGGGCGGCGGGGCGCAGCTCGCCGCTGCGCGCATCGAGCAGATAGGCCGAGTCCTGGCCCGCAGGGCGCGAGAGGATGGACGCCTCCGACACCGAGCAGATGGCCGCCAGCGCCTCGCCGCGAAAGCCCATGGTGGCCACGGTCTCCAGGTCGTGCAGGTCGGTGATCTTGCTGGTGGCATGGCGGCGCAATGCCACGGGCAGCTCGTCGCGCGGGATGCCGCCGCCGTCGTCCTCCACCGAGATCAGCCGCACGCCGCCGGCCAGCAGCCGCACGTTGATCTGGCGGGCGCCCGCATCCAGGGCGTTGTCCACGAGTTCGCGCACCACCGAGGCAGGGCGCTCGACGACTTCGCCGGCCGCGATCT
This sequence comes from Delftia acidovorans NBRC 14950, assembly GCF_001598795.1. Lineage (GTDB taxonomy): Bacteria > Pseudomonadota > Gammaproteobacteria > Burkholderiales > Burkholderiaceae_C > Comamonas > Comamonas acidovorans. Next base: position 449,152 of record NZ_BCZP01000001.1, read on the forward strand.
GGCTGATCAGCTCGTCGGGCAGGTCGCGGATGGGGCGGCGGGGGAGGGTGTCGGAGGAGGGGATGGATGCGTTCACGCGGCAATTCTAGGGGCTGGCATCCACCGCTTGCGGGCTGTGGGAATGGGGTGTGCGGCGCCGGCGCCCGCAAAAAAAAGGAGCCGCGAAAGCGGCTCCAAGAGGCGTCCCCGGCAACAAAGGCCGGAGCCGGGGGCACTCTTTGAATGAGGGTGGCTGCAGGGTCAGCGGCGGCGCCCTGCGCGGTCGCTGTTGCTGCCCATCTGGTTGCCGACCAGCGCACCGGCCGCGGCGCCGCCCACGGTGCCCAGCGTGGTGCCGAACAGCGCGCTGCCCAGCACACCACCGGCCACGGCACCCACGCCCGTGCCCAGTTGCGCATTGTTGGGACGGTGGGCGCAGCCGCCCATCGCGAGCGCGCCGGTCAGCAGGGCGGCGATGGCCAGGGTGCGGCCCATCGTGGAGCCGGACTGGCGTTCGGACTTGTGCGCGAAAGTGCGAAGGGTCTTGTTCATGGCTTGCTTCCTTGTGTCTTGGCGATGATGGTGAGGCCGGGCCGGCATTGCCGACGGCATGGAAGCACTTTGCCTGCAAAAAGCTGACGCACTCATGAGTTTTTCGTAGAGTTTTATCAAGTTGTGTAACAAAACAAGCTTGATTTCAAGCATTTGTAGATTCCTGCAAGCGCCGGTGTGTGCGATGGCGTGACCGGCTCCGGCTCGGCCGTGGGGGCATGTCGGCGAAGTACAGTACGGGCCGGTGCGGCGCCCGCCGCGGAGGACTCTCTTTTGGAAATCATTCAGTTCCTGATCGACTTCATCCTGCACATCGACAAGCATCTGGAGGCCTTTGTCGTGGCCTATGGACCCTGGGTGTATGCGCTGCTGTTTCTCATCGTCTTCGTGGAGACGGGCGTGGTGGTCATGCCCTTTCTGCCCGGCGACTCGCTGCTGTTCATCGTCGGCGCGCTGTGCGGCGTGGGCCTCATGGACTATTCGATCGCCTGCGCCGTGCTGCTGGTGGCGGCCGTGCTGGGCGACCAGTGCAACTACACCATCGGCCGCTACATAGGGCCCAAGGTGTTCCAGTGGGAGGACTCGCGCTGGTTCAACCGCCGTGCCTTCGACCAGGCCCACGCGTTCTACGAGCGCTATGGCGGCATCACCATCGTGCTGGCCCGCTTCATGCCGTTCATCCGCACCTTTGCGCCCTTCGTGGCCGGGGTGGCCGCGATGAACCGGGGCAAGTTCACGGCCTTCAATGTGGGCGGGGCGATTGTCTGGGTGTGCGGCATCAGCGCAGCCGGCTATTTCTTCGGCAACCTGCCCTGGGTGCGCGAGAACCTGGAGAAGATCATCTGGGGCCTGATCCTGGTGCCGGGCCTGATCGCGATCTTTGGCGCCTGGCGCGCGGGGCGCGCGCCCAAGACGGCCGCCTGAGCTTTCCGCGCATAGAAAAAACCCCTTGCACCTTCATGGCGCAAGGGGTTTTTTCATGGAGCGGGAGTGGGGATCAGCGGCGATCGTTGCGCTTGCCCACCTCGTTACCGATCAGTGCGCCGGCGGCTGCACCGCCCACGGTGCCCAGCGTGCTGCCGAACAGGGCATCCCCCACGACACCACCGGCCACGGCGCCTACGCCGGTACCGATCTGTGCACTGCTGGGATTGGTGGAACAGCCGGCAGAGAACAGGGCAATGGCTGCTGCGGCGGCAATGGAATAAAGGCGTGTCTTCATGTTCATCTCCTGTGATGGCCTGCCTTGTCGCCGTGAGTGGCGTATGGCGCAAGCACTGTGTGGAACATGTTTGCATGCTCTCATTCAGGGCTTGCGGCAGCGGTAGGAGATCTGCCCGAGCTGCCGCCGGGCGGCTCGGAAGTGTCGCGTCTTTGCCGTCCGACAGCGGCTGCGGGCGGCATCGCCCGCGCCCTTCGCCTGGCTCTGTCAGACGGAGCGGCTGCGTGCCAGCGGCGGGTTGTGCGCGAAGTAGTTGCGGATGCCGCGCATCAGCGCGTCGGCCAGTTGCACCTGGTATGCGCTGCTGCGCAGCCGGGCCTCTTCCTCGGGGTTGCTGATGAAGGCGGTTTCCACCAGCACGCTGGGAATGTCGGGTGCCTTGAGCACGGCAAACCCGGCCTGCTCCACGCGCGGCTTGTGCAGCTTGGCCATGTTGCCGATCTCGCCGAGCAGGGCGCCGCCGAGCTTGAGGCTGTCCTTGATCTGGGCCGTGGTGCTCATGTCCAGCAGCATGCGCTGCACATGCTGGTCCTGCGAGCCCATGTTCAGGCCACCGACGATGTCGGACTGGTTTTCCTTGTTGGCCAGCCAGCGCGCGGCCGTGCTGGAGGCGCCCTTGTCGCTGAGCGCAAAAACGCTGGCACCACGCGCGGCCGGCGTGGTGAAGGCGTCGGCGTGGATGCTGATGAACAGGTCGGCCTGCACGCGCCGGGCCTTTTCCACGCGCGTGGCCAGGGGCACGAAGAAGTCGGCATCGCGCGTCATGAAGGCGCGCATGGGGCTGCCGCCGATGCGGGTGTCGTTGATGCGGTCGCGCAGCAGGTGGGCGATCTTGAGCACCACGTCCTTTTCGCGCGTGCCGCTGGGGCCGGTGGCGCCGGGGTCCTCGCCGCCGTGGCCGGGGTCCAGCGCCACGATGATGATGCGGTCGGTCTGGCGCGAGGTGGCGATGTTGGGCGCGGCAATGGGGGCAGGGGCCGGAACGGGCGCAGGCGCGGCAGGGCGAGGCGCCGGGGCCGGAGCGGCAGGGGAAGGTGCCTGTGCCACCACGGCGGGCGGTGCAGGCGTCTTGCCGCCGGAGCCGCTGCTGTGCTGGGCGATCAGGTCGCCCAACGGGTCGGGGGCTGGCGCCGTGGGGCCTGAGGGCCGGGGCAGCGGTGGTGGAGGCGGCGGCGGTGCCGATGCAACAGCGGTATCGTCGCCGGAGGCATCGCGCAGGCGCTCGCTGATCAGCGCCTCCAGCGGGTCCACGGCCTTGGCGGGGTACAGGTCGAACACCAGCCTGTGCTTGTAGGCCGCCACGGGCTGCAGCGTGAAGACCTGGGGCTTGGCGGGCTGCTTGAGGTCGATGACCAGGCGCACCACGCTGGGCGAGTTCTGGCCCACGCGGATGGAGGCGATGTTGGGATCGTCGGAGCGGACCTTGGCCACCAGTTCACGCAGCGCGGGATTGAGGTCGATGCCCTCGATGTCCACGGCCAGCCGCGGGGGCTGGTCCACGAAGAACTGCTTGGCAGCCAGCGGCCGGTCGGACTCTATGGTCACGCGCGTGTATTCGGGCGCGGGCCAGACACGCACGGCCACGATGGTGGCGCCATGCGCGATGTGCTGGCGGCCCAGCAGCAGCACGATGGAGCCCGCCTGCAAAAGATTGCGGCGCGACAGGCCGGACGGATAGGAGGAGGAGTTGGCGTCGCTCATGCCTTGAGTGCTTGGATCACGGCGCGTCCGACGGGCGTGCCGGCGAGCAAGGTCACCTGGCGCTGCGTCTCGTCGATTGCTTCGATATGAATAGCTATATCTGCCGCAGGCGTAAGCGCTGCGGCCTTTTCGGGCCATTCTGCCAGCTTGAGACCGGGGCTGGCGAAAATATCGCGAAATCCTGCATCCTCCCACTCGCGCGGGTCATCGAAGCGGTAGAAGTCGAAGTGCCAGATGGCCAGGTCCGGCGCCTCATGCGGCTCCACCACGGCATAGGTGGGGCTTTTGATGCGGCCCTGCACGCCCAGTGCGCGCAGCCAGTGCCGCACCAGCGTGGTCTTGCCTGCGCCCAGGTCGCCGTGCAGCGTGACGTAGGCGTTGCGCAGCGCGGGATGGTCTGCAAGCTGCTGCGCAAACCGCTGCGTGTCTTCCTCGCTGCCCCATATCCAGCGACGGCCCGCAGTTTCCGCATCCTGCGGCTGGGCGCTTTCTACAATCGAGGGAGTATGTTGTGCAGCAGTCAATTGGTTCCTTTGATGCAAGGCTGGGCCCGCGAGCTGGGATTTTCCCAAATTGGCGTGGCCGGCGTGGATTTGTCTTCTGCGGAGCCTGGTTTGATGCAGTGGCTGGCCCAAGGGTTCCATGGCGAGATGGACTATATGCAGGCCCACGGCCTGCGCCGCGCCCGGCCTGCCGAGCTGGTGCCGGGCACGGTCAGCGTGATCACGGCGCGCATGGACTACCTGCCGCGCGACACGTCCGCCGATGCGCCGGGCGCCTGGCAAGCGGTGGAGTGGGCGCGGCTGCAGCGGCCCGACGAGGGCATTGTCTCCGTCTATGCCCGGGGGCGCGACTATCACAAGGTGCTGCGCAACCGGCTGCAGAAACTGGCCGAGCGCATTGCACAGGAAGTCGGCCCCTTCGGGCACCGCGCCTTCACCGATTCCGCGCCCGTGCTGGAGGCGGAGCTGGCCCGGCGCAGCGGCCAGGGCTGGCGCGGCAAGCACACGCTGGTGCTCAATCGCGAAGCGGGCTCCATGTTCTTCCTGGGCGAGATCTATGTGGACCTTGCACTGGAGCCCACGGCGCCGGTGACCGCGCACTGCGGCAGCTGCGCGGCCTGCATCACGGCCTGCCCCACGGGCGCCATCGTGGCGCCGCACCGGGTGGACGCGCGGCGCTGCATCTCCTATCTGACCATCGAGCATGCGGGCGCCATTCCCGAGGAGCTGCGGCCGCTGATGGCCAACCGCATCTATGGCTGCGACGACTGCCAGCTGGCCTGCCCCTGGAACAAGTTCGCCCAGCCCAGCCGCCTGCCCGACTTCGATGCGCGCGAGGCCCTGTCCGGCGGGCAACTGGTGCACTTCTTTGCCTGGGACGAGCCGACCTTTCTGCGCCTGACCGAAGGCAGTCCCATCCGGCGCATAGGCCATGCACGCTGGCTGCGCAATGTGGCCGTGGCGCTGGGCAATGCCTGGCGTGACACCGGCAACGCGGCATTGCAGCAGGCGCTGTCCAGCCGCGCCGAACATCCGGACGCCCTGGTGCGCGAGCACGTGGCCTGGGCGCTGTCGCAAAGATCGGATTGAGCTGATAAGACCAGGGCGCTTGTGTGTGAAACAATTGTTGCGCTCTGTCGGAGTGCCCCCCGGCGGCCTGTTGCGGGCCACTGCCCTTGAAGGCGCGGGGCCTGTGTGACTCAACATGATGTTTGATATGCGCGCAAAGCCTCCCCGCAGCCTGTCCCGCCTGCTGAACGCAGAACCGCTGACCCAGACCGCTGTGGCCGTCTGGGTGGGACTGTGCTGCGTGCTGCTGGCCACGGTGGCGTACTGGACGGTGCTGGTGGACAGCCACCGCACGCAGCGCAGCTTTACCGAGTCCCAGTCCTGGCTGCGGGTGGGGCAAATGTCGCATGCGGTGTCGGTGCAGGTGCAGACCCTGCTGTCCGGCCTGGACTACACCATGCGCGGCCTGGAGTCCGACTTTGCCGGTGGCGATGTCGACGGGTTCCGGCGTGCCGTGCAGACCACGTTCGACGCCTACCCGGCCGGCACCTTCCTGCAGATCGCCGTGGCCGACGAGAAAGGGGACATCGTGTACTCCAACCTCCAGCAGGAGGCGCAGACGCGGGCTGCCAAGGTCTCCATCCGGGACCGCGAGCATTTCCAGGTGCATGCCAACCGCGAGAACATGGGCATGTTCATCGGCCGCCCCGTGCAGGGGCGTGTCTCGCACAAATGGACCATACAGCTGAGCCGCGCGCTGTACCGCCAGGGGCAGTTCTCGGGCGTGCTGGTGCTGTCGCTGTCGCCCGAATACATCTCGCGCTATTTCCAGTCCATCTTCGATGGCGCCAACGACGTCATCCTGCTGCTGCGCACCGATGGCGCCTACCTGGCGCGCTCGCAGGGGCAGGAGCAGGTGATGGGCCGCTCGGTCTCCGATGTGCGCGTGGCGCTGTTCGCACCGGCCCTGGAGCGCGGCACCTACGAGGCCGAATCGTCCGTCGATGGCGTGCAGCGCATGTATGCCTGGAGCCGGGTGGAGGGCTATCCGCTGATCGTCAGTGCAGGGCTGGACAAGAAAGCCATCTTCGAGCCGCTGGAGGCATCGCTGGAGCGCGGCCTGTTGCGCAACGGCATAGGCACGGCCGTGCTGCTGCTGGGCATGCTGCTGACGCTGTGGCTGGCGCGTCAGCGCCAGCTCAGCGAGCGCATGCGGCTGCAGGGTGAGCGGCGCTTTGCGCGGCTGGCGCAGGAGGTGCCGGGCGGGCTGTTCCAGTTCCGCATAGGCGCGGATGGACAGTTCCGGTTCCCTTTCACCAGCCCCGGATTCTTCGAACTGCATGGCGCCAAGGCCGATGCCACCAGGTTTGCCGACCATGAACTGCTCAAGCGGGTCCACCCCGAGGATTTGCCGGCCCTGGCTGCCTCGGTGCAGGCCAGCGTGGGCAGCAAGGGTGTCTGGGAGCACAAGTACCGCGTCTACGGCCCTGCAGGCGAGCTGCGCTGGCTGCATGGTCACGCCCGGCCGCAGCAGGAGGAAGACGGCTCCCTGCTGTGGCATGGCTATGTGCACGATGTGACGCAGGACCAGGCCATGCAGGAATCCATACGCCACAGCGAGGAACGCCTGCGTCTGACCGTGGGCGCCGTGCGCGACGGCCTGTGGCAATGGGACTGCCGCAGCGGCCATGTGGAATGGGATGCCCGCTGCTACCAGATGCTGGGCTTCGAGGCCGCGCAGTTCCCCATGAACTATGACGCCTTCTGCGCCATGGTCCATCCCTCGGACAGGGCGCGGATGCTGGCGCGGCTGCAGCGCCATGCCGAGGCCGGGGCCGACTTCCGCGTGGAGATGCGGCTGCGCAGCTCGGCCGACAGCTGGCTGTGGGTGGAGTCGCGCGGCGAAATCACCCAGCGCGATGCCGACGGCAAGCCCGTGCGCATGCTGGGGACGCACACCGACATACAGCAGCGCGTGGAGCAGTCCCGGCTCATCAAGGCCTTGCTGGACCGGGGAAGCGCCCTGATCGTCATGGCCGGTCCCCAGCGCGAAATCCTCTATGCCAACGAGCGCGCGGTGCAGACCTTCGAGATCGAGACAGACCGGCTGCCCGGCGGCGTGAACTTTCGCGCCCTGCATGTCAGCGACGAGAGCTTCGAGCGCTTCGGCCAGCTCTACGCACAGCTCAACGCACGCGGCACGGTGCGCACGGAATGGATTTTGCGCATGCCTTCGGGCTCGGGCCACTGGTTCGACATGCAGGGCTCTCTGCTGGACCCCGACGAGGACGACGGCCGCGTCATCTGGACCATGATCGATACCGACGCGCGCCGGCGAGCCGAGACCGCGTTGGCCGAGACCCAGCACCGGCTGGAGGCCATCATCGACCGCTTTCCCGCAGGCATTCTGGTCACCGACGCCCAGGGCCGCCAGGTGCTGGCCGCCAACCGCATGCTGGCGGCCGCGCTGCGGCTGGACATGGCGCCTGCCGCCCTGGTGGGGCTGGGCATGCCGGCGCTGATCCAGCTGCTGCCGCCTTCGGTGGCTGGCGTGCTCAGCGCGGGGCCCGTGGCTGGCCGGTCCCTGCATGCGCTGCCCGACGACCACTATGTGGAGATCGAGGGCATGCAGTTGCGCGACGGTGATCGCTCCATCGGCCACTGCTGGGTCTTCCACGATGCGACGGAGCGGCAGCAGCGCGAATCCCAGCTGGAGACCCTGGCGCTGACCGACGCGCTGACCGGCATTCCCAACCGCCGCGCTTTCATGGAGCGGCTGGCGATGGAGCTGGACCATCTGCGCAGCGGACTGGTGGCGCACTCCACGCTGATCATGCTGGACATAGACCACTTCAAGCAGGTGAACGACGGCTACGGCCATGCGGTGGGCGATATCGTGCTCAAGGAGCTGCTGGCCTCGGTGGCGCAGGAAATGCGCAAGGAAGACATGGTCGGCCGGCTGGGTGGCGAGGAGTTTGCCGTGCTGCTGTCCGACACCGATGCCGAGGTGGGCCTGCGCCGCGCCGAAAGCCTGCGCGAAACCGTGGCCGCGCGCGCCATCGATGCGGGCCTGGCCGGCGACCTGCACATCACCATCAGCTTGGGCGTGTACGAGCTGCAGCGCAGCGATGCCTCGGCCCAGGGCTGCCTGGAGCGTGCCGACGCCGCGCTGTACTACTCCAAGCGCAACGGCCGCAACCAGTCCACGCTGTGGAGCGAGCGGCTGCCTGCCATTGCGCGCTGATACGCGCTGATCCGGGCTGGTGCGGCGCACAGGCCTAGGAATTCACCCCGGTGAATTTTCAGAATCATCCAATGGCCTGATCGGGCCGCAATCCCGAAAATCCTGGGTTCATGCTGCCGCGTGGACCTGCCGCCTCTTGCCTGGCCCCAACACTCGGGTGCGGCCGACTCTCCGTGCAACCCATCAAAAAAAGAGGCTGCGCGCCGAGCGCAGGGCGAGGAATGTATGACGTACAACCGCTGGTCCACGGTGCATATCGCGCCGCTTTCGCGAGCGCAGTTCTGGAGCGATGCCAGCCGCGAGGCGCAGATGCCGCACACGCCCTTGGTCGCGCAGCCCGAGCGCTTCGAGGCCGTGCTGACATCGCGCGGCGTGGGCGCGGTGGTGCTCAACCGCATCCAGATGGCGGCCGAACATGGCATGGAGCGCCTGCATGCCGATGGCCAGCGCGCAGGCCCGCCCTGCCTGCTGTGCGTGCTCTACGCCAAAGGTGGAGCCCAGGTATTCGCACCGGATGCACCTGACGTACCTGACCTGTCGGACGTGCCGGACGTAACGGATGCCTCGACGTCATCTGGGGAGCCGGGCATGGCGGTTGCGGGCAGGAGGCTGCAGGCACAACCCGGCCAGCTGTTCCTGCTGGACGAGCGGCGCGGCTACCGCATCTGGCAGAAAGAGGCCGTGGACCTGGTGGTGCTGGCCGTGCCGCTGGCACTGATTGATTCGCGTGGCGGTCTGGCTTCGCAACTGCTGGCACGCAGCCTGCCCGACTGTGCATCGCTTCAACTGCTGGTCCAGCAGATGCAATTGCTGGCCGCGTGGCAGGACCCCTTGCCCGAGGCCGAATCTGCCAGGCTGTCCGACTTGGTCATCAACACCGTGAAGACCGTGCTGCAGGCCAGCGCCGACATGGCGATGGCCCGACCCGGCGCGCCCATGCACGTGCTGTTGCGCAGGGTGCGCCAGCTCATTGCCCGCCAGTACCCGGACCCGGCGTTGGGGCCCGAGCGCGTGGCGTCCAGGCTGGGGCTGTCCGTGCGCTCGCTGCAATCCCAGCTGTCGCGCGAAGGCACCAGCCTCAGCGCCGAACTCATGGCCTATCGCCTGGAGCGCGCCCATGCGCTGCTGCGTGGCACGGAGCCGGGAACGCTGGGCATTGCGGAGATCTCGCAGCACTGCGGTTTCAGCTCACCCGCGCATTTTTCCCGGCGGTTCAGGGCACGCTACGGCAGCACGCCGCTGGGGTTGCTGCGGGACGCGGAGGGCGGGCAGGGGGCCTAGGCAGGCTGGGCGGCGCCGCGCCCGGCGTGGCGTGCGCAGATCAGGCCGAGGATTTCGAACATCATCTGCGCGCCCGCATGGGCGGTGTTGGTGGTGGCGTCGTAGGCTGGAGACACCTCGACCACATCGCCGCCCACGATGTGGATGCCGGCCAGGCCGCGCACTATGGCTTGTGCCTCGCGCACGGTGAGTCCACCGACCTCGGGCGTGCCCGTGCCGGGCGCAAAGGCCGGGTCCAGGCAGTCGATGTCGAAGGAGACGTAGACGGGCGCATCGCCCACCACCTCGCGTGCGCGGGCAATGACGCCGTCCACGCCCAGCGCGGGAATGTCTTCGGCATGGATCACGGTCATGCCCGACTCATAGGAAAACTCCCAGAGATATTCGGCCGCGCCGCGTATGCCGATCTGAATGGTCCGCGTGGGGTCGAGCACGCCGTCCAGCACGGCCTGGCGAAAGGGCCCGCCGTGGTGAAAGCGGCTGCCGTCGAAGGGGCCCCCGGTGTCGCAGTGGGCGTCGAAATGCACCAGGGCCAGTGGCCGCTCGCGGCCCAGCGCCCGCAGTATGGGCAGGGTGATGGAGTGGTCTCCGCCCGCAGACAGCGGAATCACGCCGGCCGCATGGATCTTTGCGAAGGTCGACTCTATGTCGCGGTGCGACTGCTCCAGGCTGTAGCGGCTGGACAGCGGCACGTCGCCGATGTCCGCCACGCGCAGCTCGCGTGTGGGAGTGGATCGAAGCATATGGTTGTAGGGGCCCACGCGTTCGATGGAACGCAGGGCACGGGGGCCGAAGCGGCAGCCGCTGCGGTTGCTGATGCCCAGGTCCATGGGCACGCCGATCAGTGCGGCCTGGAGGTCGCCAAACTCCGGGCGGCTCCAGTCCATGGGACGCATGGGCGCGTCCAGCAGCGTGGGCATGCCTGCGTAGGGCGCGTTGCGCGTGCCGCTGGCGTCGATGATGTGGGCGGCCACGGCGCGGAAATGCGGGTCGTGGATCACGGACTCGTTGGCGCCGCCGAAGCGTGCGCGCAGCGCCTGCAGCCTGTCTGGTGTGAAAAGCGTCATGTCGTCTCCGATTCAGTGCCGGGATCAGGATTGAATGCCCGACAGCGAACGCTGCTGCGTGCGCTGCGCCAGGCTGATGAGGATGAAGCTGGCCGTGCTCACGGCCAGGCTGGCATAGATGGGCGTGTTGGCGGCCAGGCCGTCCCTGACCATGAAGGCGACGGCCGTGGCGCAGCCCAGCAGCATGCTGGCGATGGCACCCGCCGTGGTGGCCCGGCGCCAGTAGATGGCGCCGATCAGCGGCACCAGCATGCCGCCCACCAGCAGGTTGTAGGCGGTGGTCAGGGCATTGAGCACATCGTCCACCACCAGGGCGATGCCGAGCACGGCCAGCCCCACCAGCAGCGTCAGCAGCCGGTGCCAGCGCACATCGACCAGCGGCCGGCCGCCCCGCAGCAGGGGCACGAGGTCCTCGGCCAGCACGGTGGAGCCGGCCAGCATGGCGGCGCTGGCGGTGGACATCATGGCCGCCAGTGCGGCAGCGATCACCAGGCCGCGGATGCCGTCCGGCAGGCTGGCCTGCACGATGGCGGCAAAGGCGTTGTTGGCGTTGTCCAGGTCCGGCAGCAGCACGCGCGCTGTCATGCCCACCAGGGCGCCGACCAGTCCGTAGACCACGCAGTACACGCCGGCGAGGCTGCCCGCCACGGCGGCCACCCGTTCGCTGCGGGCCGTGAACACGCGCTGCCACACGTCCTGGCCGATCATGATTCCGAAGAAATAGATGACGAAGTAGGTGGCGATGGTGTCCCAGCCGATGTGGGTGACATCGAAGCTGGACGCAGGCAGTTGTGCAACCAGCTGGTCCCAGCCACCCACGCGGTACAGGCAGATGGGCAGCAGGATCAGCATCAGGCCCGCGGTCTTGATCACGAACTGCACGATGTCCGTCAGCGTCAGCGACCACATGCCGCCCACGGCCGAGTAGATGACCACGACGCCCCCGCCCACCAGGATGGAGATCCACAGCGGCAGGTCGAACAGCACCTGCATCACGGTGCCGATGGCGATCACCGACGTGGCCGCCAGCATCAGCGAGTAGGCCAGCATCACCAGGGCGCTGGCCTGCTTGGTGCGGGCGCTGTAGCGCCGCTCCAGCACCTGGGTCACGGTGCAGATGCGCAGCCTGAGCAGGGGCTTGGCCAGGAACAGGTTGAGCACCAGCAGGCCCGCGCCCAGCGCCGCGCAAAGCCAGAATCCGGAGATGCCGTACACATAGCCCAGCCGCACCGTGCCCACGGTGCTTGCGCCGCCTATCACCGTGGCGGCCATGGTGCCCATGTACAGGCCCGGCCCGAGGTTGCGGCCGGCCACGAGAAAGTCCTCCTGCGTCTTCGCGCGGCGCATGCCGTACCAGCCCAGCAGCAGCATGGCCGCCGCGTAGATCACCACGACCGAGATATCGAGCAACATGGTTTGTCTCCCTTTTGTTGCGGCCCTGTTGGCAGGGGCCTCTTGAAACAGCGGTATCCATGGAAGTGAATTCCCTGGCCCACCCCTCTTGTTCTGTATTGCAGTCCCTCTTTGTTCAATCCAGATGTGCTGCAACAGCCGTGGATGCTAGACAGCAGCCCGGATTGCATCCATTTCAAGTTCCATTTACAAACATCGATAAGAATCGATCTTTTCCGAGTGAAAACCCCATGCTCCATACCGTTTCAGATCTGGACCTGCGGCTGCTGCGCGTGTTTCTGGCCATCGTTGACGCGGGCGGCGTGTCGGCGGCGCAGGCCAGCCTTGGCGTAGGGCAGTCCACGCTCAGCAGTCAGCTGTCCACACTGGAGACGCGGCTGGGTTTCAGTTTGTGCGAACGCGGGCGCGGCGGCTTTCGCCTGACGGCCAAGGGTCGGCGCTTCGTCGATATGGCTCGCACCGCCCTGCAGGGACTGGAAGGCTTCAGTGCGCAGGCGCGCAACATGCACCGGCAACTGGTCGGCAGCCTGGCCATCGGCCTGATCGGCAATGCACCCATGGAATACAACGCGCTGATGGGGCGGGCCATACAGCGCTTTCGCCAGCGCGACGAGGCCGTGCGCCTGTCGGTGCTGGTGCGCGGGCCGCGCGAGCTGGAAGAGATGCTGCTGCGCGATGAGCTCCAGGTCGCCGTGGGCTATTTCCTGCACCGTGCGCCGGCGCTGGAATACACGCTGCTGTTCAGCGAAAGGCAGGTGGCCTATTGCAGCGCCAGCCATCCATTTGCCGCACGCGCGGGCCGCATCGGCGCGCAGGAGGCGGGCGAGGCCGACTGGACCTGGCGGACCTATCCGCTGCCCCAGGCACCGCTGACGGGGCGCCCGCGCCATGTCACCTCAGAGGCGGACAACATGGAGGCGGCCGCCATCCTCATCCTGTCAGGCGCCCACCTGGGCTACCTGCCAGAGCACTACGCGGCGCCCTATGTGGCTGCCGGCCTGCTGCATGCGCTGGACGAATCCCTCTTCAGCTATGACGTGGACATCACCATGGTGGCCAAGAAGCGCGCACGCCAGGACGACATCACGGCCGCCTTCACGGACGACATGCGTGCCGTGCTGTAGGGGCGCCGCGGCACCGCGGCATCAGTACTGCAGCAGGCTCAGCGCAAAGGGCAGGCTGAGCACGCCCAGCAGCGTGGACAGCGTGACCAGCCCCGCCACGTACGAGCCGTTGTAGCCCATGCGTGCGGCCAGCACATAGCACGACGATGCGGTGGGCAGGGCCGAGAAGGCCATGAGGATCAGGGCCTGCGCACCGCTCAGGCCAAACGCCCGCACCATGGCATAGGCGATCAGCGGCTGCACCAGATGCCGCACGGCCAGCAGGCACACGGCCAGCAGCTTGCCGGCGGCCAGCGCGCCGAACTGCATGCCGGCGCCGGCCGACATCAGGCCCAGCGCGATGGAGGCTGCGCCTATGCGGGAGATCGACGGCTCGATCAGCGCCGGCAGCTTCAGCCCCAGCGCGCTGAACACCAGGCCCGACAGCGTGCCCACGATCAGCGGATTGCGCACCAGCTGGCCCAGGAAATGCTGGTTGCTCCCGCGCGCCATGGGCCAGACGGCCGCGATATTGCATAGCGGCACGCTCACGCCGATCAGCACCGAGATGAACAGCAGGCCCTCAGGCCCCGCCAGCCGGCTGGCCAGCGCCAGGCCGATGAAGGAGTTGAAGCGAAACGCCACCTGCACGGCGCCGGCATGCTCGCGCACATCGATGCGGCCGCGCAGGCCCGGCCACCAGGGCAGGCTGTAGGCCAGGGCAATGCCCACCAGGGCCGCGCACACGCCAGCGGCCAGCAAGTGGGAGGTGGCACCCCAGTCCACCGGGCTCTTGACGATGGAGTGGAACAGCAGCACCGGGAACAGCAGGTAGTACACCAGCGCCTCCACCGCCTGCCAGACCGTGCGGTTGAGCTGTGTGAAGCGGCACAGCACGTAGCCAAGCACGATGAGCGAAAAATCGGGGAAGAGCAGCACGGCGTAGTTCACGAGGGCAGAGCATAAGCGCAACCCCGCAGTCGCCGCGTCTCCCGAGAAACCATGGCGCGAGGCTAGGGGTAAACACCGGGAAATCAGTGCTGCGACAAACTGTGACAACCGGGCCCCGGGCCTTAGCATCGCTGGGGTCCACACAGCCGATCCGAAAGCGCAGGTCCTGACGACCGTCAAGCGCGCAGCGGGCTCCAGGCCCCACCATGGCTGTTCCGTGGCAGCGTTTGCGAGCCTTCGTTTCGCAGACCATCCATCCGCAGGCACGGCCTTGCGGATGTCCATGAAACCTTCTTCGTCAACACGACCCCCAAAAGGAGATCTTGTATGAATCGTCGCAGCTGGATGGGCCTGACCCTGGTCCTCGCAAGCACCGGAGCCCTGGCCCAGGCCTATCCCACCAAGCCGATCAAGCTGGTGGTGCCCTTCGCCCCCGGTGGCACGACCGACATCATCGCCCGCGTGATCGCCGAACCCCTGACCAAAGAACTGGGCCAGCCCGTGGTGGTGGACAACCGCGGCGGTGGCGGTGGCGTGATCGGCGCCATGGAAACCGCGCGCTCGCAGCCCGATGGCTACAGCCTGGGCATCGCCACGGTCTCGACCACGGCGACCAACCCCGCGATCAACCCCAAGATCTCGTACAACACGCTGACGGACTTCACGCCCATCATCAACGTGGCGGCCACGCCCAACGTGATTGCGGTGAACCCCAAGTTCCCCGCCAAGGACTACAAGAGCTTCGAGGCCGAACTCAAGAAGTCCCAGGGCAAGTACTCCTATGCCTCCTCGGGCACGGGCGGCATCCAGCACATGCTGATGGAGCTGTACAAGAGCCTGACCAACACCTTCGTCACCCACATCCCCTACCGCGGTGCGGGCCCTGCGCTCAACGACGTGGTGGCGGGCCAGGTGCCTATGGTGCTGGACAACCTGCCCTCGGCCCTGCCGTTCATCAAGGACAACCGCCTGGTGCCCATCGTGGTGGCCGCGCCCCAGCGCCTGGCCGTGCTGCCCAATGTGCCCACCTTCAAGGAAGTGGGCCTGGAGCCGGTGAACCGCATGGCCTACTACGGCATCCTGGGCCCCAAGAACATGCCCAAGGACGTGGTGGACAAGATCAACGCCGCCGTGCGCAAGGTGCTGCAGGACCCGGCCGTGCGCAAGCGCATCGAGGACACGGGCTCCCTGGTCATCGGCAACTCGCCTGAAGAGTTCGCCAAGCAGATCAAGGACGAGTACGAGACGTACAAGAAGGTGGTTGCTCAGCAGAAACTCACGCTGGAGTAAGCACCGCCTTGAGCGGTTGGCTCAGAACCCGAGGCTGCTTGCGGACCTCGGGTTTTTTCGTTGTAGGCTTGATGGGATGTCCCAAGTGCCTGTTGCTTCCATCGCTTCCCCATCGGCTGCCGAAGCCGAATCTGCTGCCGATCCTGCATCCTGGCCGGCGCCGCTGCCGGCCAGCCTGGATGCGCTGGACCTGTTCATGGATGCGCTGCTGCTGGAGGACGGGCTGTCGCGCAATACGCTGGCGGCCTATCGCCGGGATCTGACGGCCTGGGGGCGGTGGCTGGCGCACCAGCAGCCGCCGCTGGCGCTGGATGCGGCGGGCGAGCTGGAGCTGCAGGGCTATTTCGCGGTGCGGGTGGAGCAGACCAAGGCCAGTTCTTCCAACCGGCGGCTGACGGTGCTGCGCCGCTACTACCACTGGGCGCTGCGCGAGCAGCGCATTGCCGCCGATCCCACGGCACGCATGCTGGCGGCCCGGCAGCCGCCGCGCGTGCCGCATACGCTGACGCAGGCGCAGGTGGAGGCGCTGCTCAGGGCGCCCGATGTCGATACGCCACTGGGCCTGCGTGACCGCGCCATGCTGGAGCTGATGTATGCCAGCGGCCTGCGCGTGAGCGAGCTGGTGGATCTGCCCTTGCATGGCATCGATCTGCGCTCGGGCGTGTTGCGCGTGACGGGCAAGGGGCAAAAGGAAAGGCTGGTGCCCTTCGGCCAGGAGGCGCACTGGTGGCTGGAGCGCTACCTGGCCACGGCGCGCGGTGCCATCCTGGGCGGGCAGCGCAGCGATGCGGTCTTCGTGACCCAGCGCGGGGCTGCCATGAGCCGCGTGATGTTCTGGGTCATCGTCAAGCGCTGCGCGCAGGTTGCGGGCGTCACGGCACCGCTGTCGCCGCACACGCTGCGCCATGCCTTCGCCACCCACCTGCTCAACCATGGCGCAGACCTGCGCGTGGTGCAGATGCTGCTGGGCCATGCCGACATCTCCACCACCACCATCTACACCCATGTGGCGCGCGAGCGGCTCAAGGCATTGCACGCTTTGCACCATCCGCGTGGTTGATTGGGTGTGGAGGGTTCGCCGGTTTGGGTGTTTCTGCCGTTGAAATCGTCGAAGTGGCAAAGCCTGTCCCGGGGATATGCGCTTTGCAGAACAATCACCGCCGTGTTCGATGTGTTTCTGCGGAGTTTTCGATGACTGATTTCCTGCGCCGGCATGTGCTGGTGACTTCCATGCTGGCGGCGACGGTCGCTGCTGCGGCCTTGCCGATGTCCGCGTCGGCCGCCGATGCCGCCTGGCCCAGCCGGCCCATCCGCGTGGTGGTTTCCTATCCGGCCGGTGGCGTCAGCGACGTGGTGGCACGCGCCCTGGGCGAGAAGCTGGCCGCCCGCCTGGGCCAGCCCGTGGTGGTGGACAACAAGGCCGGCGCCGGCGGCGCCATCGGCCTGGACCTGGTGGCCAAGGCCGCACCTGATGGCTATACGCTGGGCTTTTCCTCCATCAGCCCGCTGACGCTGAGCCCGCACCTGGGCAAGCCGCTGTTCGATCCGCAGCGCGATCTCGTGCCCGTGACCAGCGTGATGTATTCGCCCGTGCTGCTGCTGGGCACGGCCCGCTCCACGGCGACCGATTTCAAGGCACTGGTGGCGCAGGCCAAGGCCCAGCCCGGCGAAGTCCGCTGGGCCACGGCCGGCCTGGCCTCGCTGGGCCACATCATGCTCGAGCAGATCATGTATGCCTCGCAGGCCAAGATCACGCACATTCCCTACAAGGGCGGCGGCCAGCAGCTCAATGATGGCCTGAGCGCCCAGTTCGAGGTGCTCTCCACCAACGCCGGGCCGGCCGTGCTGCAGCACATCAAGGCGGGCAAGCTCAAGGCCCTGGCCGTGGGCGCCCCCCAGCGCCTGGAGTCGCTGCCCGGCGTGCCCACGCTGGCCGAACTGGGCTACAAGAGCGCCAACATGACCTCGGTGTTCGGCATCTTCGCGCCCGCAGGAACGCCCGCGCCCGTGCTGCAAAGGCTCAATGCCGAGATCAACCAGGTGCTGACCCAGCCCGACATGCGTGCCAAGCTGGAGGCCACCGACAACGTGGCCACGGGCGGCAAGGCCGAGGATTTCGCGCGCCAGATCGAGGCCGAGTCCCAGTCCAACGCGCGCATCATCCAGGCTGCAGGCATCAAGCTGAACTGATACCGCTGCGGCGCGTGGCATGCAAAAAGGGCTTGCGGCTTCCCGGCCGCAAGCCCTTTGCCATGGTGGCTGGCCCGTTCAGACCGTGGCGTCGTCCGCCGTGAGGTTGTCGGCCCAGGCCAGGGCCTGCAGGTGCGCCCAGTTGACCTGGTGGTTGGACAGCTGCAAGGCGTTGGCGGCGCGCGCAAAGCCTTCGTCGTCGCCGCTTTCGCAGGCGCGCGTCAGCTCCAGGAAGGGCGCGAACACGCCCTTGTTGTGCACCAGCGCATCGATCACGGGCTGGGGCAGGGCGATGGATTCCAGCGCCTTTTCCATGGGCTGGCCCAGCATCACATCCAACAGCGAGAACACGCCCACCACGAAGGCGTTGTCACATTCCTCGGGCGAGAGCAGCTCGGCCGTCAGCAGCTCCATCAGGCGTCCGCGCACCACGGCGGTCTGGCCCACGGCCGGCGGCGTGCCGCCCGCGCGCGAGGTGGTCAAAAGCAGGGCCGCCCAGCGGAACAGCTTCTTGAGGCCCAGGATCATCACCGCATGGCGGAACGAGGTGATCTCGCAGGACAGGCCAAATCCCGAGGAGTTGATGAAGCGCAGCAGGTTGAAGGACAGCGTGGGGTCCTTCTTGAGCAGGGCTTCGATCTCGTCCGTGCTGGCCTGCTGGCGCACCAGGTTGATCAGCTGGATGATGGTCGCCTGCGTGGGGCGGATGGTGCGTGCCTGCACGAGTTGCGGCTGGGCGAACCAGAAGCCCTGGAACAGCCGCACGCCCAGGTCGCGCATGCGCTCGAACTGCTCGGAGGTCTCGACCTTTTCGGCCACGATCTGGGCATTGGTATGGGCGCGCGCGAAATTCACCAGGGTCTCGGCATCGGCCAGTGCAAAGGTCTGCATGTCCAGCTTGATGAATGCGGCCGCAGGAAGCCAGCTGGCATAGGCGCGGCGCAGCAGGTGCTGGTTGAAGGCCAGGCGGAAACCGCGCTGGCGCAGGGCCTGGAAGGTGGGCAGGCGCTCTTCGATATCGGCTGTGGTGGCGTTCTCGCCCAGCGTGGTCACTTCCAGCACCACCTTGTCGGGGTGGATCAGTTCCAGGTGGCCGCCGGCCAGGCTGTCATGCGTGCAGTTGATGAAGACCGTCTTCTTGCCCACCAGCGCCTCGGCTCCCGCATACGACAGTGCGTTGAACAGCAGGGCGGCATCGGAGGCCGCCGTGTGCGCATGCTGGGCTGTGGAGCGATCGAAGAGTTCATAGCCGAAGACATCGCGCGCCTCGTTGACGATGGCCTGGCGCGCAATGACGGCCACCTGTCCGTCCTCCACTCCTTCTGGCAGGGGTGGTGGCGGAGCGGAGGAGTTGTCGTTGGTAGTCATTTGGAAGCTGAGAAAGATGAAGGAGCGGCGGCGTTGAGTTGCATGCGATAGCTCATGACTATAGCGAGCTGTCTGCCAGTTGATCGGTCCAGGCCAGGGCCTGCAGATGGGCC
Organism: Delftia acidovorans NBRC 14950; assembly: GCF_001598795.1. GTDB lineage: Bacteria > Pseudomonadota > Gammaproteobacteria > Burkholderiales > Burkholderiaceae_C > Comamonas > Comamonas acidovorans. Next base: position 468,137 of record NZ_BCZP01000001.1, read on the forward strand.
CAGTTGATCTGCTGGCTGCTCAGGCGCAGTGCGTCTGCGCTGCGGTTGAAGGCTGCGTCGTCGCTGGCCTCGCAGGCCTGGGCCAGGATCAGCAGCTCGCCCAGCACGCCTTCATGGCGCAGCACGGCGGCGGAGACGGCATCGGGCACGGGGATCAGGCTCATGGCCACGTCCTGCGGCAGGTCCAGCATGCTGCCCAGCAGCGAGAAGATGCCGACGACGAAGGCCTGGTCGGAGTCTTCCTCGCTCAGCGATTCCTGGGCCAGCAGCTCCATCAGCCGCCCGCGGATCACGGCGGTCTGGCCGATGGCCGGCGGCGGCCCGCCGTTGCGCGATGCGGTCAGCAGCATGGCCGCCCAGCGGAACAGCTTCTTGAGGCCCATGAGCATCACGGCCTGGCGGAAGGAGGTGATCTCGCGTTGCACGCCAAAACCCACGGAATTGATCAGGCGCATCAGGTTGAAGGCCAGGCCCGCATCCTTCTTGAGCACATCCTCGATGGCATCGGTGCTGGCCTGCTGGCGCACCAGATTCAGCAGCTGGACGATGCTTTGCTGCGAGGGCGACAGCAGCTTGGTGCGCACCACCGTGGGCCGCGCAAACCAGAAGCCCTGGAACAGCTGTATGCCCAGGCGGCCGACCTGCTCATGCTGCTGGGCGCTTTCCACCTTCTCGGCGATCAGCTCGGCGCGCGTGTGGCGGCCAGCGAAGTTGACCAGCACGGCCAACTGGTCAGGGGCCAGCACGGACAGGTCGAACTTGATGTAGTCGGCCAGGGGCAGCCAGGCCGCATAGGCGGACTCCAGCACCGTGTGATTGAAGGCCAGGTTGAAGCCGCGCGCGCGCAGATTGCTGAGGATGGGCAGGCGGGCCTGCACCTCTTGCTGTGCGGCCAGGCCCAGCGGCGGTATCTCCAGCACCACCTTGTCGGGGTTGAGCAGCTCCAGATGCCCGCCGGCCAGGCTTTCATGCGTGCAGTTGACGAACATCAACTTGGTGCCGACCAGATCCTCTTCGCCAGCATGCGACAGGGCCGTGAACACCAGGGACACGTCCGAGGCCGCCGTATGGTCCGGGTAGGCGCGAGAACGGTTGAAAAGCTCGTAGCCGATGATCTGCTGCACCCCGTTGACGATGGCCTGGCGCGCGATCATTCCCCGGTCTGTGGACGCGGGGCTGGCCGCAGGGGCATCGTTGAAGAGATGGACAGGCAATTCGGTCATGGAGTGTTCGGTCGAAGAGGCACGGTAAGCAGCAGATCTGATTGTAGGAATGTTCTGAATAAATATGCCGACAGGCAGTGTCTGCTGGGACAAGTCCGATTGCGGAGTCGGACCCATCCTAGTTTGTAAACCATTGTGCGGCCATGCGGACGGGACGGGCCTGTCCGCGCGGCTGCGGCAGTCTTTCTTCAGACCTGCTGCAGCCAGGCCAGTTCGGTATCGGTGAAGCCAGCGGCGCGGCGCGCGCGCTCGTTGAAGGGCGGGCGCAGGCGCGGTGCCTCGTAGCGCTGCGTCAGGTGCTGGTAGTGCGCCTCCGGCTCCAGGCCTTCCCGTTCGCACAGCCAGCGGTACCAGTGGTTGCCTATGGCCACGTGGCCCACTTCCTCGCGCAGGATGATGTCGAGGATGTCCACGGCCGCCAGCGCATCGGGCGCGCGCGTGTTGCGCAGCTTGTTCTGTATCTGGGGCGTGGCGTCCAGGCCCCGTGCCTCCAGCGTGCGTGGCACCAGGGCCATGCGGGCCACCACGTCATGCGCGGTCTTCTCGCACATGGTCCACAGGCCCTGGTGGGCCGGGAAGTCGCCATAGTCATGGCCCAGGTGCGCGCGCAGATGCTCGCGCAGCAGGCGAAAGTGCTTGGCCTCCTCGGCGGCCACCTGCAGCCAGTCCAGGTAGTACTGCTGCGGCATGCCGTCAAAGCGCCAGACGGCATCCAGCGCCAGATTGATGGCGTTGAACTCGATGTGGGCAATGGCGTGGATCAGCACGGCCCGGCCTTCGGGCGTGGCCGGCGAGCGCCTTGCAACGGCAGTGTGGTGGCGCAGCTCGGGCCGCAGCGGGCGGCCGGGCAGGTCCGGTGCGGGATCGGGCAGGGCCGGTGCCTGCGCTGCTATTGAATAAAGCGCCTGCCGTGCATACATGTCCAACGCGGCGGCGGCCTTTTCTTCGGGGTCCGGGAGGCACAAAACCTCAAGGGCGCGGTGACGTAACTCCATCCCTACAATTCTAGGTTTCCTGCCATCACCAATAATTGACGGAGACAAAGACCCATGGCGATTTATGAACTGGATGGAGTGGCCCCTGAAGTGGCAGCATCGGCCTGGGTGGCCGACAGTGCCGAGGTCATGGGCAATGTGCAGCTGGCCGAAGACGCCAGCATCTGGTTCGGCGCCGTGCTGCGCGGCGACTGCGAGAGCATTTCCATCGGCGAGGGAAGCAACATCCAGGACGCCAGCGTGCTGCATGCCGACCTGGGCAAGCCGCTGGTCGTGGGGCGCCATGTGACCGTGGGCCACCAGGTCATGCTGCATGGCTGCACCATCGGCGACGAGTCGCTGATCGGCATCGGTGCCGTGGTGCTCAACGGCGCGAAGATCGGCAGGAACTGCCTGGTCGGCGCAGGTGCCCTCATCACCGAGGGTAAGGAGTTTCCCGATGGCTCGATGATCATCGGCAGCCCGGCCAAGGCCGTGCGCCAATTGACGCCCGAGCAGATCGAAGGCTTGCGCCGCAGCGCCCAACACTATGTCGATAATGCGCGCCGGTTCAAGACCGGGTTGCGCAAGCTGGGCTGAGCGAGGCCCGGCACTTTTTTACGGAATCCATCAGCGTGTCTGAACTGCATAAATTCATCTTCGAAGGCCTGCCCGTGCGCGGCTCCATCGTCCGCCTCACCGACGCCTGGCAGGAAATCCTGCAACGCCGCGCGGGCAACGGCGAGACCGGCGCCTACCCCGCTGCCGTGCGCGAACTGCTGGGCGAAATGGCGGCTGCCGGCGTGCTCATGCAGTCCAACATCAAGTTCAACGGCGCCCTGGTCTTCCAGGTCATGGGCGACGGCCCGGTCAAGCTGGCCGTGGCCGAGGTGCAGTCCGACTTCGGCCTGCGCGCCACCGCCACCCTGATCGGGGAGGCGCCCGAAGGCGCCACGCTGGAGCAACTGCTCAATGTGAACGGTGGTGGCCGTTGCGCCATCACGCTGGACCCCAAGGGACGCCAGCCGGGCCAGCAGCCCTACCAGGGCGTGGTGCCGCTGCAGGATGCGCAAGGCCGCAGGTTCTCCAAGGTGTCCGATGCACTGCAGCACTACATGCTGCAGTCCGAGCAGCTGGACACCGTGCTGGTGCTGGCCGCCAATGACCAGTTGGCTGCCGGCCTGCTGATCCAGCGCATGCCGGTCAAGGGTGAGGCCAACCTGGCCTCCGCCACCGAAAGCGAGCAATCGGGCCAGGACGCCATCGGCCTGAACGAGGACTACAACCGCATCGCCACGCTGGCCGCCAGCCTGACGCGCGATGAACTGCTCACGCTGGATGTGGAAACCATCCTGCGGCGCCTGTTCTGGGAAGAGAAGCTGATGCGCTTCGTCCCCCAGCAGGATGAAGAGCGCCCGCGCTTTGCCTGCACCTGCAGCCGTGAGCGCGTGGGCGCCATGCTGGTCTCGCTGGGCATTGAAGAGGTGGACAGCATCCTGGAGGAGCGCGGCAATATCGAGGTGGGCTGCGACTTCTGCGGCAAGCAGTACGAGTTCGATCCCATCGATGCCGCCCAGCTGTTCACCGAAGCCGGCAAGCAGCCACCGACCTCGACGAACGTCCAGTAAATACGCTCGGAGTCAGTCCCGCCCGCTGCGCAGCGCGTCGAACAATCGCCGCTCGCAGTCCGGGTCGCTGCATTGCTCGCAGCCGTAGGGGCGAAGGCGTGCGCTGCGTTGCGCGGGGCTTGCGGGCAGCCAGGACCAGTCCATTTGCGGAGCCTTGAGCCTGAGCGACTCGGCCAGCTGTTGCCATTGCCGGGCGGTATTGCCGTAGAGCACCACGTAGTCGCGTGACTGGCTTTGCAATTGGTCACGCCAATGCTGGAGCTGTGCGGCAGGGCCATTGCTCACCCCTTCGTGCTCGGTGACGGAGGCTCTCCAATCCAGTCCCAGCAGGTAGACAGCCCCATGTTCCGGCAGAGACTGCCCCGGCTCGGCCGCCAGGCATTGCCAGTCAGCAGGAGATGCTCCGTGGTGCCGCCAGGCCTGGCGCAATGCATGGGCCATGGAAAGCGCGAGCGCGGGCGGCGATCCCAGAAGAATCACCGGGGGCGGGGGCAAGTGGTCTGTGTCCAAGTACCTGTCTCGGCTTGCGCGCAGGCCCGGTTAAGGGGTGCAGGCGCCTTGTTGCAAAAGCACAAGGCCGGCATGAAGCCGGCCTTGGTGCAAAAAATCCCAACCTTCAGCGCCGCACGATCTGCACGAAGATCTCGTTGGGCTTGACCATGCCCAGCTCGCTGCGGGCCTTTTCCTCGACCATGGCCAGGCCGTCCTTGAGGTCGTTGACTTCGGAGGCCAGGCGGTCGTTCTCGGCCTTTTCCAGGGCATTGGCCACGTTCTGGTCGTGGATCTGCTGCTGCAGTTCCTTGACGTAGGCCACGCTGCCATGGCCCAGCCACAACTGCGCGTGCACGGCGGCGAGCAGGGCGAGCAGGACAAGGGGGACGACGCGGTTGACCATGGCAGCAGATGTTGCGGAAAGGAAAAAGGCTTGCAGGCCGGATGGCTTGCAAGCCTAACGCTTTTCAGCGCAGGTTGTAGAAAGCCTCGCGGCCGGGGTAGTGGGCGATGTCACCCAGGTCTTCCTCGATGCGCAGCAGCTGGTTGTACTTGGCGATGCGGTCCGAACGGCTCAGCGAGCCGGTCTTGATCTGGCCGGCATTGGTGCCCACGGAGATGTCGGCAATCGTCGAATCCTCGGTTTCGCCCGAGCGGTGCGAGATCACGGCCGTGTAGCCTGCGCGCTTGGCCATTTCGATGGCGGCGAAGGTTTCGGTCAGCGTGCCGATCTGGTTGATCTTGATCAGGATGGAGTTGGCGATCTTCTTGTCGATGCCTTCCTTCAGGATCTTGGTGTTGGTGACGAACAGGTCGTCGCCCACCAGCTGGACCTTGGCGGCCAGGCGGTCGGTCAGGATCTTCCAGCCATCCCAGTCGCCTTCGGCCATGCCGTCCTCGATGGAGATGATGGGGTACTTGTCGCACCAGCCGGCCAGCATGTCGGTCCACTGGGTGGCGGTCAGCGTCAGGTTGCCTTCACCGGCCAGCACGTACATGCCGTCCTTGTAGAACTCGCTGGCGGCGCAGTCCAGGCCCAGGGCTATCTGTTCGCCGGCCTTGTAGCCTGCGTTTTCGATGGCCTGCAGGATCAGCTGGATGGCGGCTTCGTGGTTTTCCACGGAAGGCGCAAAACCGCCTTCGTCACCCACGGCCGTGCTCATGCCCTTGTCGTGGATGATCTTCTTGAGCGCGTGGAAGACTTCGGCACCCCAGCGCACGGCTTCGCGGAACGACGGCGCGCCCACGGGGATGATCATGAATTCCTGCAGGTCCAGGCTGTTGTTGGCGTGTGCGCCGCCGTTGATGACGTTCATCATCGGCACGGGCAGCTGCATGCCGCCCATGCCGCCCAGGTAGCGGTACAGCGGCAGGCCGGCTTCTTCGGCGGCGGCACGGGCCACGGCCATGGAGACGGCCAGCATGGCGTTGGCGCCCAGGCGGCCCTTGTTGTCGGTGCCATCCAGGTCGATCAGGGTCTTGTCCAGGAAGGCCTGCTCGGAGGCGTCCAGGCCCAGCACGGCTTCGGAGATCTCGGTGTTGATGTGCTCGACGGCCTTGAGCACGCCCTTGCCCAGGTAGCGGCTCTTGTCGCCGTCACGCAGCTCGATGGCTTCGCGCGAGCCGGTGGACGCGCCCGAAGGCACGGCGGCACGGCCCATCACGCCCGATTCCAGCAGCACGTCGCATTCGACGGTGGGGTTGCCGCGGCTGTCCAGCACTTCGCGGCCTACGATGTCAACGATTGCACTCATGGCATTTCCTTTGCGGTTTTTGAAATCGGTGTGCAGGCGGGTTCCGGTGAGGTTGCGCCCTGGTGCTTGCCGGGCAAGCGGTATGGGTGGTCGATGGCGTGGCTGGCTGCCGTGCCACCGGGCACAGCCATGCTCCGCGGCGCAGTATCTGCGATCGGGCGGCGGCTATTGTGCACAAATTGGTTGTATGGCTTTGTATGCGCTGCGCTCTTGACGAGCCGGGATGGCTGGCCGTCAGACGCCTTCCACGCAGACCATGCGCATGATGGATGCGCCTTCACGCGCCTCGCGGGCACGCAGGTACTCGGGCGTGTCGTAGAAGGCCCGGGCTGCCTCGAAGCTGGGGAACTTGAGGATCACGGTGCGGCCGGGGTTCCAGTCGCCTTCGAGCACTTCGACCTTGCCGCCGCGAACGCAGACTTCGGCGCCATGCACGCGCATGGCCTCGGTGCTCCACTTGCGGTATTCCTCGTACTGCTCGGGCTTGGTGACGGTGACGGACGCAATGATGTAGCCGCTGGCCATGGGTCAGACTCCAAAGTCGTTTTCGAGGAAGCCGTTCTTCTTGGTCACGTCGTCGAGCGCGACCAGGGTTTCGAGCAGGGCCTTCATGTGCTTGAGCGGCACGGCGTTGGGGCCGTCGCTGAGGGCGCAGGGAGGGTTGGGATGGGTTTCCATGAACAGGCCCGCCACGCCCACGGCCACGGCCGCGCGCGAGAGCACGGGCACCATCTCGCGCATGCCGCCGCTGCTGGTGCCGTTGCCGCCGGGCAGCTGCACGCTGTGCGTGGCGTCGAAGACGACGGGCGCGCCGGTCTCGCGCATGATGGACAGGCTGCGCATGTCCGAGACCAGGTTGTTGTAGCCAAAGCTGGCGCCGCGCTCGCAGGCCATGAAGCTGTCCTCGGGCAGGCCGGCTTCCCTTGCAGCCGCACGGGCCTTGTCGATGACATTCTTCATGTCATGCGGGGCCAGGAACTGGCCCTTCTTGATGTTCACCGGCCGGCCCGACTGGGCCACGGCGCGGATGAAGTCGGTCTGGCGGCACAGGAAGGCCGGCGTCTGCAGCACGTCCACGACCTGGGACACGGCCGGGATTTCGGACTCGGTGTGCACGTCGGTCAGGATGGGGACCTGCAGGTCCTTCTTCACCTTGGCCAGGATCTCCAGGCCCTTGTCCATGCCCGGGCCGCGAAAGCTGGCGCCCGAGCTGCGGTTGGCCTTGTCGTAGCTGCTCTTGAAGATGAAGTGGATGCCCAGGGCCGCCGTGATTTCCTTGAGATGCCCCGCCACGTCCATCTGCAGCTGTTCGGACTCGACGACGCAGGGGCCTGCAATGAGAAAGAAGCGCCGGTCGAGGCCGACATCGAAGCCGCAGAGTTTCATGGTGAGGATTCCTTGGGAAATGGTGGGCGGCGGTGCAGAGTCAGGGCTTGCGCGGCGCCTTCTGGCGTTCGATCGCAGCCTTCACGAAGGCGTTGAACAGCGGGTGGCCGCTCCACGGCGTGGACTTGAACTCGGGGTGGAACTGCACGCCGATGTACCAGGGGTGAACTTCCTTGGGCAGCTCGACGATCTCGGTCAGCTGCTCGCGCTGCGTCAGCGCCGAGATCACCAGGCCCGCTTCGCGCAGCTGGTCCAGATACTGGACGTTGGCTTCATAGCGGTGGCGGTGGCGCTCGGTGACCACATCACCGTAGATGCTGTGGGCCAGCGTGCCAGCCTGCACGTCGGAGGACTGCGCGCCCAGGCGCATGGTGCCGCCCAGGTCAGAGTTCTCGTCGCGGGTCTTGACCGTGCCGTCGGCATCCTTCCACTCGGTGATCAGGGCGATCACGGGGTTGGCGGACTTGGGGTCGAACTCGGTGGAGTTGGCGCCTTCGAGGCCGGCCACATGGCGGGCGTATTCGATGGTGGCCACCTGCATGCCCAGGCAGATGCCCAGGTAGGGCACCTTGTTCTCGCGGGCGTAGCGGGCCGTGGAGATCTTGCCTTCCACGCCGCGCGAGCCGAAGCCGCCGGGCACGAGGATGGCGTCGTACTGCGAGAGCTTGTCGCGCGCATTGGCGTCGCTGATGGTCTCGGAGTCCACATGGGTGATCTTCACTGCCACATGGCTTTGCATGCCGGCGTGCTTGAGCGCCTCGTTGACGGACTTGTAGGCGTCCGACAGCTCGACGTACTTGCCGACCATGGCGATCTTGACCTCGCCCTGCGGGTGCTCGGTCTCGTGGACCAGGTCGTCCCAGCGCTTGAGGTTGGTGGGCGGCGTGTTCAGGCGCAGCTTGTCGCAGATCAGGCCGTCCAGGCCCTGCTCGTGCAGCATGCGGGGCACCTTGTAGATGGTGTCCACATCCCACATGGAGATCACGCCCCACTCGGGAACGTTGGTGAACAGCGAGATCTTTTCCTTCTCCTCTTCCGGCACCTGGTGCTGCGCGCGGCACAGCAGGGCGTCGGGCTGGATGCCGATCTCGCGCAGCTTCTGCACGGTGTGCTGCGTGGGCTTGGTCTTGAGCTCGCCGGCCGTGGCAATCCAGGGCAGGTAGGTCAGGTGCACGAAGGCCGTGTTGTTGGGTCCCTGCTTGAGGGCCAGCTGGCGAACGGCTTCGAGGAAGGGCAGGGACTCGATATCGCCCACCGTGCCGCCGACTTCGCAGATGGCGACATCGACAGCGTCAGGCGTGCCCAGGCCGGCGCCGCGCTTGATGTACTCCTGGATTTCGTTGGTCACGTGCGGGATCACCTGCACGGTCTTGCCCAGGTAGTCGCCGCGGCGCTCCTTTTCCAGAACGCTCTGGTAGATGCGGCCGGTGGTGAAGTTGTTGGACTGCTTCATGCGCGTTTCGATGAAACGCTCGTAGTGGCCAAGGTCCAGATCGGTCTCGGCGCCATCATCGGTCACGAACACTTCACCGTGCTGGAAGGGCGACATGGTGCCCGGGTCCACGTTGATGTAGGGATCCAGCTTGATGAGGGTGACTTTGAGGCCGCGCGATTCGAGGATCGCAGCAAGGGAGGCTGAGGCGATTCCCTTGCCCAGGGAAGACACCACACCGCCTGTGACGAAGACAAATTTGGTCATGTCTTTTATTGGTGGTGGTAAAGCAGGATTATAGATGCGCCGCCGAATTCGCCGCGCCGCGCGGGGCTGCTCGGATGCTCCGGCTCTGCTAAATTGCGCGCCATGACTGAAGTGTTCGCAGGTAAACATCTGGTGCTCGGCCTCTCCGGAGGCGTGGCTTGTTACAAATCTGCCCAGCTGGTGCGCCTGCTGGTGCAGGCCGGGGCCACCGTGCAGGTGGTGATGACCGAGGCGGCAGAGCAGTTCATCACCCCGGTGACCATGCAGGCGCTGTCGGGCCGTCCGGTCTATGGTTCGCAGTGGGACGCGCGCGAGCCCAACAACATGCCCCACATCAACCTCAGTCGCGAGGCCGATGCCATGCTGATCGCGCCTTGCAGTGCCGACTTCATCGCGCGCCTGGTGCAGGGCCGCTCCGACGAGCTGCTGAGCCTGATGTGCCTGGCGCGCCCCATGGACCGCGTGCCCCTGTTGCTGGCGCCTGCCATGAACCGCGAGATGTGGGCGCACCCGGCCACGCAGCGCAACCTGGCGCAAGTGGCGGCCGACGGTGCGATGGTGCTGGGCGTGGGAACGGGCGACCAGGCCTGTGGCGAGGTGGGCGACGGCCGCATGCTGGAGCCCGAGGAAATCATGGAGGAGCTGGCTGCCTTCTTCACGCCCAAGCTGCTGCAGGGCCGCCAGGTGCTGGTCACGGCGGGCCCGACCTTCGAGGCCATCGACCCCGTGCGCGGCATCACCAACCATTCCAGCGGAAAGATGGGCTTTGCCATTGCGCGCGCCGCCCGCGAGGCGGGCGCCCAGGTGACCCTGGTGGCCGGGCCCGTGCACCTGCGCACGCCGCGCGGCGTGCAGCGCATCGACGTGCAATCGGCGCAGCAGATGTTTGATGCCGTGCACCAGCAATTGCCGCAAGCCGGTGTGTTCATCGCCACGGCGGCCGTGGCCGACTGGCGCCCGGCCACGGCGTCAGACCAGAAGATCAAGAAGGACGGCTCGGGCCAGACCCCCACGCTGACCTTCGTCGAGAACCCCGACATCCTGGCGGCCGCCGCGCAGTCCGAGCCTGCGCGCAGCGGCCGGCTGTACTGCGTGGGCTTCGCCGCCGAAAGCCATGACCTGCTGCAGCACGCCAGCGCCAAGCGCCTGCGCAAGCAGGTGCCGCTGCTGGTGGGCAATATCGGTCCCGCAACCTTTGGGCGGGATGACAATGCCCTGCTGCTGATCGACGAGTCCGGCACCATGGAGCTGCCGCACGCCTCCAAGTCCCTGCTGGCGCGCCAGCTGGTGGCCGAGATCGCCCGGCGCCTGCCACCCGTCCGTTGACACCACCGAAGGCCCGCATGTCACAGAACACCTACGAAGGCCCCCGCCACGGCGACTATGTGCGCTATGTGGATGAGCTGCTGCGCGCCAGCCCCCTGTACCGCTCTGCGGCCCACGGCTGGATGGCGCAGGGACGCAGCGATTTCACCGATGCGGTGGCCACGCCGGGCGCGCAGTCCCAGTCCGTCGTCGAGCGCGTGCGCGAGCAGGTTCAGGCTGCGGCCGAGAAGGCGCGCATCGCCGCGCAGCAGGCTTCGGTGCCTGCCCTGCCGGGGCGCCAGCCGTCTGCAGGCGACAGGAATGGCGACAGGAACGGCGATAGAAATGGTGGCAGGGCCGATCGCGGCCGGCAGGCGGCGCGGGCACAGCAAGCCCAGGCGTCCTCCGCCGCCAAGGCCGTCAAGAAGACGGTCTTCAAGATAGGTCCGGGCCAGTTGCTGGGTATCGTGATCGGCCTGATCCTGGCCGTGGTGATTCCGGGCATCGGCCCCTTCATCCTGCTGCTCACCATCATCAATGCCATCGTCAAAGGCTTTCGCAGCGGGCTCAAGTCGTCCGGGTGACGGCGCGGGGCACAATGCGCGCTTTGCTTTTCAAGAGAGCCTGCCGTGAGGCGCTCCCCAGATTGTTTCCATGAACGTTGATATCAAGATCCTTGACGCGCGCCTGCGCGAGAACATGCCCGCCTACGCCACGCCGGGAAGCGCGGGCCTGGACCTGCGCGCCTGCATCGATGCGCCGCTGACGCTGGAGCCCGGCCAATGGCAACTGGTGCCCACGGGCATGGCCATGTACCTCAAGGACCCCGGCTACGCGGCCATGATCCTGCCGCGCTCGGGCATGGGCCACAAGCACGGCATCGTGCTGGGCAACCTGGTCGGCCTGATCGACAGCGACTACCAGGGCCAGCTCATGGTCAGCGCCTGGAACCGCTCGACCACGGCCTTCACGCTGCAGCCCATGGACCGCCTGGCCCAGCTGATCATCGTGCCCGTGGTGCAGCCCAGCTTCAATGTGGTCGAGGAGTTCGAGTCGGCTTCCGAGCGCGGCGCGGGCGGCTACGGCTCTACAGGCAAGCAATAAGGCGCTCAGCCAGAAAACGCCCGCAGCCGCGCTGCCCGGGCATCGCTCCAGGGAGGAATCCGCATGGCCAGGCCATCCCGGCGCACGCGCCACCGCCCATCCGCATCATGGACGCGCGTGATGCTGACGCAGGAAGACCGCATGCGCCGCCGCCTGCAGCAGCGCCACTGGCTGCGGCTGCATGCGGCACTGACGGGCGGGTTGAGCCTGGCCGGCATGTCGCTGTTGAGCCTGGGCCTGCTGCACGCGGGCATGCACAGCATGGCGCTGCGCTATGGCGTGGCCCTGGCCTGTGGCTATCTGCTGTACCTGCTGCTGCTGCGCCTGTGGGCCGAATGCATGCTGCGCCGCGACTGGGAGGTGTCCGATGTTCCCGATGTGACGCCCGGCAGCAGCGGCTCTTCACCGGCCCGCACGCCGGAGGCTGGCGGATTCGACAGCGGGCAGGGCGGCTCGTATGGCGGCGGTGGCTCCAGCGGCAGCTGGGATGACGGCGGCGCCATGTCCGAGGCCGCTTCCTCGGCGTCGCAAGGCTTTGATGTGCCGGGCATCGATGGGCTGGATGAAGGCGCCGTCGTCCTGGTCCCCGTGCTGCTGGTGTTTGCGGCGCTGCTGGTCGCGGTCACGGGGGCAGGGTCGCTGCTGTGGCTGGTCTTTGGGGCCGACCTGTTCCTGGCCGTGGCGGTGGAGGTGGCCTTTGCGCTGCTGATGGCGCGCACGCTCTATGTGGTGGAGCGCGAGGGCTGGCTGCTGGCCGCGCTGCGCCTGAGCTGGAAGCCGGTGCTGGGCGCACTGGTGGCCGCCGTGGCGCTTGGCGCGCTGGCCGACTGGCTGTTTCCCCAGGCAGATACCCTGGTGCAGGTGCTGCGCGCGCTGAGAGGACACTGAAAGGACCCTGAGAGGGCACTGAGCCGCTGCTGCCCCGCTCCTGCGGTCACAGCTGTCTTTTTGCCCCCGGCAGGCGCAGCTGCATGCGCAGGCCGCCCAGCGGCGAGCGGCTGGCCGCGATGCTGCCGCCATAGGTCTGCACCAGGTCACGCACGATATCCAGGCCCAGGCCTGCGCCGGGCCTGCGTTCGTCCAGGCGCTCGCCGCGCTCGAAGATGCGGCCAAGGTCGGCGTCTTCGATGCCGGGGCCGTCATCGTCCACCGTCAGCAGCAAGGGGCCGCCGGCCTGATCGTGCTCCAGGCCCTGGACTTCCAGGCTCACGGCCTGGGCCGCCCACTTGCCGGCGTTGTCCAGCAGGTTGCCCAGGATTTCCATCAGGTCCTGGCCATCGCCCAGAAAGTCCCAAGGCTGCGCATCGCCCTTCAGCGCGAAGCGGATGCCGCGGCCGGCGTGCAGCCGCTCCATGGTGCGCACCAGTGAGGCCAGCGGCGGCTCCAGGGGCGTGCGCAGGCCTGTGGCCTGGCGGGCCGCAGCGCGGGCGCGTGCCAGATGGTGGTCCACCTGGCGGCTGGCGCTGGCGACCTGCTCTCGGACCAGTTCGGCCAGCGCCCCGCCTTCCTGCGCGGCGGCATTGCCGAGGATGGACAGCGGCGTGTTCACCGCATGGGCCAGGTTGCCGGCCTGCGTGCGCGCGCGCTGCACCATGTCGGCGTTCACATCCAGCACATGGTTGAATTCCTGCACCAGGGGGCGCAGTTCCTGCGGGAACCGGCCTTCGAGGCGCGGCGTTGCCCCCTTGCGCACGTCGGACAGGCCTTTGCGCAGCAGCTGCAGCGGCCGCAGCGCCAGGCGCAGCTGCAGCACCACGGCCAGCACCAGCCCGGCCGCCAGCGTGCCCAGTGCGGCGATCAGCATGGTGGTGAAGCGCTGCATGGGCTCGGCCAGCAGGGCGCTGTCGGCCGCAACGATCAGGCGCAGCGGCGGCGCGTCGGCTTCGGGCAATTGCAGAGGGCGTGCCACGGCCACGAGCTGGTGGCCCTGGCCATCGGGCAGCATGCCGGTGTTCAGCGCCGTGTCCTCGTGGTGCTCATCCGGGCGGCCGGCATCGGCGCGGAACTGGTGCCAGTCCAGCGTCTGGTCCCACAGCGAACGAGAGCGCAGCAAGCCGGCCTTCTCGGGCGGACCCGCGCCATCGCTCACCTGGTCGATCTGCCAGTACAGGCCCGACAGCGGCTGCGCCAGACGCGGATCGCCCACGGCCAGTCCGACTTCGATGCGCCCTCCGGGCAGGCTGTTGACGGCTGCGCTGAGCTGGTCGAGCTGCAGCACCAACTGCGCCTGCAACTGCTGCGCGATGTGGTCGCGGAACAGGCCGCGCAGCCCCCAGCCAGCCAGCAGCACGGCCGCCAGCACCCAGGCCAGCGTGCCGGCCAGCAGGCGCAGGCGCAGCGAATCGCCAAGCCGGGATACCTGTCTTTCCTGTGGCGCGTTCATGCAGCGGGCATGCCTTCCACCAGCCGGTAGCCCAGGCCGCGCACGGTCTCTATGCTGCCGGCCGGCAGCTTCTTGCGCAGGCGGCCGACGAAGACCTCGATGGTGTTGGAGTCGCGGTCGCTGTCCTGCGGGTAGATGTGTTCTGACAGTTCGGTGCGCGAGATCACCTGCCCCACGCGCTGCATCAGCAGGGCCAGCACCTTGAATTCATGGCTGGTCAGCGTGAGCGGCTGGCCGGCGACGCTCACACGCGCCTGGCGCGAGTCCAGCACGATGGGGCCGCATTGCCACTGGGCGCTGGCGTGCGGGCTGAGCCGGCGCAGCAGGGCGCGCAGGCGGGCCATCAGCTCTTCCATGTGGAAGGGCTTGGCCAGATAGTCGTCGGCGCCGGCATCCATGCCGGCCACCTTCTCATGCCAGGCGCCGCGCGCCGTGAGGATCATCACCGGCATGACCCTGCCCTGCGCACGCCAGGCGCGCAGCACGGTGAGCCCGTCGCGCACGGGCAGGCCCAGGTCCAGCACGGCGGCGTCGAATTCCTCGACCTCGCCCAGGTACTGGGCCGTTGCGCCGTCCGCGGCCGTCTCCACCGTATGGCCTGCCTGCTGCAAGGCCTGTACCAGTTGCCCGCAGAGCGTGGGCTCGTCTTCCACCACGAGGATTCGCATCTGCGTCTAGTCCTTGCGCTTGAAGCTCAGTACCTTGCCATCGCGCGCATCGATCTTGAGCTTGGCCACGCGGCCGCCCGATTGCAGCAGCCGGATCTCGTAGATGAAGCGGCCGTCGTCATGCTCGAACTCGACCTTGATGACCTGGCCCTGGTAGTCGCGCTCGACCTGATCGAGCACGGTGCGCAGCGGCAGCACGCGGCCTTGCTGCAGGGCCTGGCGAGCGAGTTCATGGTCGCTGTCGCCGGCGTCCGAGGGCGTGGTCCAGGAGGCCAGGGCCGCCGCCATCAGCAGCAGTGCGGCCAGCAGCATCCAGGACCTGCGAGGAATGGAGAAGGATGGAGTGGGCATGGAAAACTTTATAGCCCAGCGTGGATGAACCTCGGATGAACGGCTGCTTCAGCTTGCGTTCATGGCCTGCATCGAACAATGGCTGCACGCCGTCGCAATCCACCGGAAACGAAGGCGCAGCAGCCGGCAGATGCGGCCTTTTCAAATGCATCGCCAGCCCAATCGCCGACCCAATCGCCGGCCCAGTCGCCGACCTTCACATGCCAAGGAGAACCTCATGCCTTCCATCCGACAACTGATTTCCCGCGCTGCACGCCATGGCCTGACGGGCCTGGGCATTGTTCTGATCGCCACTGCCGGGCTGGTCGCCCAGGTGCAGGCCCAGGCCGCCGCCACGGGCGGGCCTTCCGTGACCGTACAGGCCGGCGAGGCCGTGGCCACCACGGTAGCCTCCGTGCGCGGCGCCTTCCAGGGGCCGGGCCTGAGCATCCGCGAAATCTTCGAGCGCATGGAAGTCCTGGGCTACCGCGACCTGCGCGAGATCGAGTGGGAGGACGGCCTCTACCAGGTCAAGGGCCAGACCGGCGATGGCCGCCCTGTGAAGCTCTACGTCGATGGCAACAACGGCAACGTGCTCAGCATCCGCGCACGCAATTGAGGCCGGGCGGGCAAGCTGATTTTTGTCAGCAAGTGTTCTGTCCGGTCGGCAGGCATGCGGCCTGGGACGTTGAAGCGGTATGCAGTCGCTGGCCGGTCCGGTGGCTGCCCTTGATCGATCCACGGACAGTACACAGGAGATTCTCATGCCTTCCATTCATCGCTTGAGCGCCATGGGCGCCGGCTGCATTGCCGCGCTGATGCTCAGCGCCTGCGCGGGCTACCCCCAGCAGGGCGGATACCCGGGTGGCGGCTACCCTGCCGGCGGCTATCCAGCCGGGGGCTATCCGACCAGCGGCTACCCCAGCGGTGGCTATCCCAACGGCGGCCAGCCCGGCACGGCCTACCCGGGCGGCGGTGGCTATGTGCAGCAGGGGCGCGTGACCAATGTGCAACTGGTGCAGATCCAGCAGCCCAGCGGCATTGGCGGCTCGGGCATAGGCGCCGGGGCCGTGGTGGGCGGCGTGGTCGGCGGGGTGCTGGGCCGCCAGGTGGGCAAGGGCAGTGGGCGCGACATCGCCACCATTGCGGGCGTGGTGGGCGGTGCCATGGCGGGCAATGCCATCGAGAAGAACACCGGCCCTGGCGACCTGCGCGATGTCTACCGCGTCACCGTGCAGTTGAACGATGGCAGCACGCGCGTGTTCGACTACCAGAACAATCCGCAGCTGCGCATAGGCGAGAGCGTGCGCGTGGACAACAATCAGCTGATTCGCTGAGTACCAGGCTCGCTCCATGCAAAAGGGCTCCCCGCAGGGAGCCCTTTGCCATTTCAGCGCGGCAATTTCAGTGCAGCGTGTCGTTGCCCGGTGCCATGGGCTGGATGCGGAAGAAGCCGGTGCCGGCCGAGCCGCGGCCGATTTCTTCCTCGGTGGCTTCGCGCACGCCTTCGACCTTCAGGTGCAGGCGCAGCGCAATGCCGGCCAGCGGGTGGTTGCCGTCCAGCACCACATGCTCGGGATAGATTTCCGTGACGGTGTAGAGCAGGTCGGGCTGCACGGCGCTGCAGCCCTTGGGCAGGGCGCTGGCCTCGAAGCTCATGCCTTCCTCCAGCTCGGCCGGGAACAGGGCGCGCGGCTCCAGGAAGATCAGGCTTTCGTTGTAGTCGCCAAAGGCTTCCTCGGGCTCCAGGTGCAGGTCCAGGGTCTTGCCCTGGCCGTGGCCCTGCAGGGCTTCCTCGATGCGCTTGAGCAGATCGTCGCCGCCGACCAGGAACTCCACGGGCTCATCGAGCACGTCCAGTTCCTCGCCCAGGGTGTCCTTGAGGGTCCAGGTCAGAGCGACCACGCATTGTTCTGTGATTTCCATGGTGTGCAGCTTGTGCGGCCCATGCCGCGGTGGGGAAAAAGAAAGACCGCCGCGCGCGCCCGTGTTTGACGAAGGCGTGCCGGCGGCCGCGTTGGCGCGATTTTCCCACGGCTGCCCGGCTGCTGCGCAGGCCGGGCGGCGAGTCCTGCCGATCAGAACGGATAGTGGCGGGGGGTGGTCTGCATGGTGATCCAGCGCGTCTCGGTGAAGGCATCGATGCCTGCCTGGCCGCCGAAGTGGCCGTAGCCCGAGTTTTTCACGCCGCCAAAGGGCATCTGTGCCTCGTCATGCACGGTGGGGCCGTTGACGTGGCAGATGCCGGCCTCGATGCGCGCGGCCACGCGCCAGCCGCGTGCGGTGTCGCGGGTGTAGACGGACGAGGACAGGCCGAATTCGTTGTCATTGGCCATGGCAATGGCCTGCTCCTCGCCGCGCACACGCACGATGGCCTTGACGGGGGCGAAGGTTTCCTCGCGGAAGATGTCCATCTCGGGCGTGACGCCGTCGATCAGCGTGGCGGCCATCAGGGTGTTGGTGGCCTTGCCGCCGCACAGCAGTTTTGCGCCCTTGGCCAGCGCGTCGTCGATCAGGCGGTTGGCACGCTCCACGGTGGCCATGTCCACCACCGAGCCCAGCACCACGGGGCCCTTGCGCGGATCGCCCAGCGGCAGCGAGGTGGCACGGGCCACCAGCTTGTCCAGGAAATCGCCGGCCACGGACTCGTCCACGATGATGCGCTCGGTGGACATGCAGATCTGGCCGGAGTTGGCGAAGGCACCGAAGGTGCAGCCGGCCACGGCGGCGTCGATGTCGGCATCGTCCAGCACCACGAAGGGCGCCTTGCCGCCCAGCTCCAGGATGGCGGGCTTGAGGTACTTGGCGCAGGTCTGGCCGAGGATGCGGCCCACGCGCGTGGAGCCCGTGAAGTTCACGCGGCGCACGGCCGGGTGGGCCACCATGGCTTCGACCACGGCACCGGCATCTTCGGGCGCATTGGTCACGAAGTTGACCACGCCGGGCGGCAGGCCGCCTTCCTGCAGGGCCTCAATGATCAGGCCGTGCGTGGCGGGGCACAGCTCCGAGCCCTTGAGCACCACGGTGTTGCCGCAGGCCAGCGGCGTGGCAATGGCGCGCACGGCCAGGATGACGGGGGCATTCCAGGGCGCAATGCCCAGCACCACGCCAGCGGGCTGGCGCACGGCCATGGCCAGGCTGCCGGGCACGTCCGAGGGAATGATCTGGCCATTGATCTGGGTGGTCAGCGATGCGGCCTCCAGGAACATGTTGGCGGCCAGGTGCACGTTGAAGCCGGCCCAGATGCCCGATGCGCCGGTCTCGGCGGCCATGGCGGCGGCAAACGCCTCGGTCTTGGCCTCCAGGGCCTGCGATGCCTTCATCAGCATCTGGCGGCGTTCGGTCGGGCCCAGCGCGGCCCAGGCGGGGAAGGCCTTTTGCGCGGCCTCGACGGCGCGCACGGCATCTTCGGGTGTGGCAGCCGGGGCGCGCGTGGCCACCGATCCGTCCAGCGGATTGCGGCGCTCGAAGGTGGCGCCATTGCCGGCCTGTGCGGCCTGGCCTGCGATGAGCATGGTTTGTTCGATCATGACTGTCTCCTTGGTATGCGGTTGTGGCGTTGGCGTTGGCTTTGGCTTTGGCGCTGCCTGGCGTGCCGGTCATCGTAGAAGCAGGCGATGGCGCAGGCAGCCCGCTGCGCGCACAAAGCGCATGACGGATCGTGCACAGGCTCCGGGGTTTACCCTTGTCCTGGCTGTACGCGGGGAAAGCCATGGGGCGCGACAGGCCTGCACTTTCCCATAATCATGTCCATGGCCGCACACAGATCCTTCACCCGTGCGGCGAGCAGGAGAGACCGCACATGACCGATGCCATGGTGTTGAGCACCGACGGACTGCCGCCCGGCGAGACGGCGTCGGCCTGGCACGCCTGGATGTCGCGCCTGTTTGCGGGCCTGGATACCGATGTCTATGGCGATCGCCTGTTCGAAGGCCATGTGCGCGTGGCCAATGCCGGTGATGTGGTGCTGACCCGTCTGGAGGCGGGCCGCCACCGCGTCATGCGCAGCATGCAGGGCCTGCGCGCCCATGAGTCCCCCTATCTGAAGATCGTCGCGCCCTGGGAGGGCGTGGCCAGCGTGCGCCAGCACAACCGCGAGGCCAGCGTGCGCAAGGGCAGCTGGGTGATCTATGACACGGCGCAGGAGTACGAGGTCACCAACCCCGAATGGTCCGAACACCTCATCGTGATGCTGCCGCGCCAGGCCATCGTGGACCGGGGCATCCGGCTGGAAGGGCTGATGGGGCGCAATGTGGGCGGCAGCTCGGGCATTGCCCGCATCGCGCTGGAAACCATGCGCAGCACCTACCAGGAGTTGCCCGGCATGGCGCCGCATCTGGCGCGCCGCGCGGGCGAGCTGCTGGTGGACATGGTCCATCTGTCGCTGCAGGAGCTGGCAGGGCAGGGCACGGCAGGCACGCAGCAACTGGCGCTGCAGGACCGCATCCGCGCCCATGTGGCGGCCCATCTGCGCGACCCGGGCCTGTCGGTGGAGTCGGTGGCCGCCGCGCTCAACTGCAGCAAGCGCCATCTGCACAACGCCTTCGCGGACAGCCAGACCAGCCTGGGCGCCTTCATACAGCACAGCCGCCTGGAGCTGTGCATGCGCGAGCTGCTGCAGCCCGCCCAGGCGCAGCGCACCATCACCGAGGTCGCCATGGATTGCGGCTTTGGCAGCACCGCGCATTTCAGCCGCGCTTTCAAGATCTATACGGGCCTGTCGCCCTCGGATTTCAGGGCCATGCGCAAGCCGGCCGGCTGACTGCCACGAAGCCATTGCGGGGCAGCTTGCGCTGGCGCCAGGACAGGGCAATGCCCGCATAGGACAATGCCGCCCTGTCTCTTCGCTCACTTCGGACCATTTCATGGACACCAACACACCGCTTGCCCTGCTGGGCGGGCTTACCGCTTCCCAATTCATGCGCCGCCACTGGCACAAGAAGCCCTTGCTGGTGCGCCAGGCAATCCCGGGCTTCAAGCCCCTGATTCCCCGCGCCAGGCTGCTGGCCATGGCAGGCGAGGACGGTGTGGAGTCGCGCCTGATCCAGCAGCAGGACGGTGGCCACTGGAAGCTCAGCCACGGCCCGCTGTCGCGCCGCAGCCTGCCCTCGCTGCAAAAGCCCGGATGGACCGTGCTCGTGCAGGGCGTGGATCTGCACGACGACGGCGTGCACCAGCTGATGCAGCAGTTCCGCTTCGTGCCCGAGGCGCGGCTGGACGATCTGATGATCAGCTTTGCCACCGACCAGGGCGGCGTGGGCCCGCATTTCGACAGCTACGACGTCTTCCTGCTGCAGGCGCATGGCCGCCGGCGCTGGCGCATCGGCCGCCAGAAGGACCTTTCGCTGCAGCCCGATGTGCCGCTGAAGGTGCTCTCGAATTTCGAGCCCGAGGAGGAGTTCGTGCTCGAGCCCGGCGACATGCTCTACCTGCCGCCCAAGTGGGCCCATGACGGCATCGCCGAGGGCGAGTGCATGACCTACTCCATCGGCTTTCGCTCGCCCGCGCGCGACGAACTGGCCCGCGAGCTGCTGCTGCGCATGTCCGACGAGCCCGATGAACCCGAAGCGCCCATGGTCTACCGCGATCCCGACCAGCCCGCCGTAGAGGCCCCGGGCGAGATTCCGTCGAGCCTGCACGACTTCGCGCGCAAGGCGCTGGAGCGCGCGCTGGCCGAGCCGCTGGCGCTGGAGCGCGCGCTGGGCGAGTACATGACCGAGCCCAAGGCCAATGTCTGGTTCGAGCATGGCGAGGAACACGGCATGTTCGAGAGCGTGGTCCTCGACCGCCGCACGCGCATGATGTATGACGCAAAACACATCTTCATCAACGGCGAAAGCTATCTGGCCGGTGGCCGCGATGCCACCCTGATGCGCAAGCTGGCCGATACGCGTGCCCTGTCACGCGCCGATCTGGCCAAGGCCAGCGATGACGCGCTGGAGCTGCTGTCCTCCTGGTTTGACGCCGGCTGGGTACGAGGCGGGCCGCTGTCCTGAACCGGGTAGACGCTGTGACGCAGTCATGCTAAGTTCGGGCATTCACCGTTGACAGCGTTCTGCTGATTCATAGCGGACTCCGATAGATTTGTAAAGAATTGTCTTGGGTTCGTCAGTAAATTGACAGCAACCTGGTTTTGTTACACAGTGGACGCCAAGGCAGCTTCTTGCTGCCCCATTCGGACTTGGCAAGAGGATTTGTGCGGAATTGTTCAGAGGTTGTCAGTTTCAGTCAGCCTTGAAAAAATCTCCCTATAATTCGCTCCAAGTCGAATGAATGTGTTTGACGTGGCCTGGCCGCCGCGTACCGGTTGCCCGCATCCGGTGGCGCAAGTGGCGGGGCCCCTCCTGTGTACTGTCTTCTTACCTACTCTCTAGGAAACTGTGATGAAGAACTCTCTGATCCTGGCTACCGTGATCGCTGCTGCAGCTCTGGCCGCTTGCGGCAAGAAGGAAGAGGCTCCGGCCCCCGCTCCCGCACCCGCCGTTGAAGCTCCCGCACCGGCAGCTCCCGCTCCCGCAGAAGCTCCTGCTGCTCCCGCCGCCGACGCTGCTGCTCCCGCAGCGCCTGCCGCTGACGCTGCAGCACCTGCTCCCGCTGCTGACGCTGCCGCTGCAGACGCCGCCAAGGCTGCTGCCGACGCTGCCGCCAAGGAAGCCACCAAGCAGTAATTCGGCCCTCGCCGATGGCAGAGGTTTCGGCCTCTGCCGCGAAAAAACCGCATCCTTCGGGCTGCGGTTTTTTTTTCGCCTTCGCTTTGCTTTGGTCCAGTAAAAAAGCCACCGGCAAATGACTGCGCGGTGGCTGCAAGCCAAGGGCAGACGCTGCCGCCCCAAGGCCCGAAAAGAGGCTTGCTTACTTCATGTCGTCGGTGATGACGCGCACGATGCGCTGGGCATTGGCCGATGTCTCGGGCTGGCCCTGGGTGTTGAGCACGGTGACGGTGGACTTGTCGCCTTCGCTGCGCACCTGGATCTGGTACTTGACCGGCGCGGCCGCATCGGGCGAGCGGCTGAACAGCTTGCTGAAGAAGCCCTTGGGCTCGACCTTGGCGTCAGGCGCGACATAGCGCACGAAGTAGATGCCGCGGCTGCGGTCACGGTCCTCCACGGTGAAGCCCGTGCGGTCCAGGGCCACGCCGACACGGCGCCATGCGCGGTCAAAGCCTTCGTCGATCTGCAGCACGGGCTGTCCGTTGGCGGATTCCATGCGCACGCTGCCGGTGGCGGCTGCCGTGGTGGTGTTGGCCTTGGCCACGGCATCGGCCTGCTCCTGGCTCACACCGAGCTTGACCATCAGGCGGCGCAGGAATTCGGTTTCCAGTTCCGGATCCGAGGGGCGCGGCTGCCAGATGGTCTGGTCCTTCTGGGCGCTGGTGTAGACCTCCTGCATGCCGCGGTGCGTGATGTAGACCTCGGTGGAGCCGTCGGCCGAGCGCTCCAGGCGTGTGCGGAAGCGGTCGCGCTCGCTGGTGGAGTACAGGCCGTCGAAGACCTTGCCCAGCGTCTTGCGGATCACGTCCTGCGGGATCTTGGCACGGTTCTCGGCCCAGTCGGTCTCGATGATGCCCAGCTGGCGGTCTTCGGTGGTGAAGATGAAGCCGTTTTCCAGCCAGAAGTCACGCACGGGCTCCCACAGCTGGTCCGCCGGGCGCTTGATCACCAGCCAGCGCTGTTCGCCGTTGCGCTCGATGCGCACATCGCCCATTGCAACGGTGGCCGTGCGGCCTTCGCTGGGCTTTTGCGCCTTGGAGTTGGCTTCCATGGCTGCGGCGGAGACCACGCCACCGGGCACGGCATAGCGGGAATCCGTGGACAGCTGGGTCAGATCCGGGGGGACTTCCAGGGTGGGCGCCTGCTGCTTGCCGGCGCTCTTGTAGTCGATCTTGCTCTCTTGGAACGTGGTCGTGCAGGCTGTCAGGCCGATGGCCAGGCTCAGCAGGCTCAGACGTGCAATGGGCTGTTTCACGCGAATATCCTTGGTGCGTTCGGTCGGTGAGGCGGGGCGCCTCACAGCAGGCCAGCGGAGCCCAGGGCGGCTTCCACGGTGGCTTCCAGGTTCTTGCTCAGAGGTGTCATCGGCAGGCGCATGGCCGGGCCGCACAGGCCCAGGCGCGCTGCGGCCCACTTGACGGGAATGGGGTTGGCCTCGACGAAGAGGTTCTTGTGCACGGGCATCAGGCGCAGCTGGATGTCCATGGCGGTGCGCACATCGCCGGCCAGGGCCGCCTTGCACAGATCGCTCATCAGGCGCGGTGCCACGTTGGCCGTGACGCTGATGTTGCCATGGCCACCACACAGCATCAGGGCCACAGCGGTCGGGTCATCGCCGGAGTACACGCCGAAGTCCTTGGGCACTTCACGGATCAGCCATTGGGCGCGCTCGATGTTGCCCGTGGCTTCCTTGATGCCGATGATGGCGGGGATCTGCGCCAGGCGCAGCACGGTGTCGTGCTGCATGTCGGCCACGGAACGGCCGGGCACGTTGTAGAGCACCACGGGCAGGTCGCCCACCGCTTCGGCAATCGCCTTGAAGTGCTGGTACTGGCCTTCCTGCGTGGGCTTGTTGTAGTAGGGCACGACCTGCAGCTGGCTGTCGGCGCCGACCTTCTTGGCGTAGCGGGCCAGCTCGATGGCTTCGTGCGTGCTGTTGGCGCCGCAGCCGGCCATCACGGGCACGCGGCCTGCGGCCTGCTCGACGGACACGCGGATGATTTCGCAGTGCTCCTCCACGTTGACGGTGGGGGATTCACCTGTCGTTCCCACCACGCCGATGCAGTCCGTGCCTTCGGCCACATGCCAATCGATGAGTTTTCGCAGCGCCGGGTAGTCAACACTACCGTCCTCGTGCATGGGCGTGATGAGGGCAACGATGCTGCCAGTGAGAGCGACGGAGGAGGATGTCATGTCCGCAAGAAAAAACGGGAAAGGATCATTCTAACGAGTGTCGGAGGCAGGCCCAAGGCGGGCGCCTGTAGGGATTCAGGCGATTGCAGAGCCTGACGCCTTCTGATGCGCCAGCATGGCCACGGGTTCCCGGCCTGTTGCATCGGGGCGCAGTGCCGCAATGCGCTGGACCATGCGATCGGGCTCGCCCAGCTGGCCGTGCTCGTAGGCCACGATGTGCCAGCCCGCGCAGGCCTGCAGCAGCTCGCCGGGCGCCAGCAGGAAATCGGGGCGGGAAGGCTTGCCGAAAGCCTCATTGCCCTGGGCAAAGGTTTCGTACAGCAGCACGCCGCCAGGGGCCACGCTGTCCAGCAGTGCCGGCCATAGCGGGCGCCACAGATAGTGGGTCACGACCACGGCGCCGAACTGCCGGCCGGGCAGGGGCCAGGGGCCGTTTTCGATGTCGGCGCACAGCAGCTCGCCCACGCCCTGCAGGCCGGCCAGGGCCTGGGCGTCGCGGTCCACCCCGGTGACGGCGTGGCCACGCGCATGGAACCAGCGCATGTGCCGGCCGGGCCCGCAGGCCACGTCAAGCACCGAGGCCTGGGGCGCCAGAAGGTGTGACCAGCGTTGGATCCAGGGCGAGGGCGGCGTGGCTGCGTGCATGTGCAATTTTGGAAATAAAGTGAAAGCGGCCGACATTGTGCCGGCAGGCCTTCGCAGCTGCCGCTTCCATTTCAGAAGCAGGCCCAGATCTGGTCTGCCATGCCCAGCATGAACTGCGGCTGCAGGTAGAGCATGAAGACCAGGCCCAGCACCAGCAGCACGGCGGCCCACAGCGCCAGCCTGCGCAGGATGCGTGGGCGGGGCCTGGTGGATGTCGTCATGTCAGGCAGCGGCCTGGGCCGCGCGCAACCGTGCCACGGGGGCTTCGCGGATGGGCAGGTTCAGCAGGCCGGCGGCCACGCCCAGGCCGATGGCCAGGTACCAGACTACCTGGTAGCTGCCCGTGTGGTCATAGAGATAGCCGCCCAGCCAGACGCCCAGGAAGCTGCCCACCTGGTGGCTGAAGAACACCATGCCGCTCAACATGGACAGATGCTGCACGCCGAAGATCTGGGCCACGGTGGCATTGGTCAGCGGCACGGTGGACAGCCACAGCAGGCCCATGGCGGCAGAGAAGATGTAGACCGACCAGGGCGTCAGCGGCGCCAGCAGGAAGAGCACGATCACCACCGAGCGCGTGAAGTAGATGGTGGATAGCAGGTAGCGCTTTGGCAGGCGCTGGCCCAGGTTGCCGGCCACGTAGGTGCCAACGATGTTGAACAGCCCCACCAGCGCCAGCGAGATGCTGGCCACCTGCGGTGCCAGGCCGTAGTCCTTGAGGTAGCTGGGCATGTGCACGCCGATGAACATCACCTGGAAGCCGCAGACGAAGTAGCCGGCCGTCAGCAGCACAAAGCTGGGCGTGCGCAGCGCTTCGGCGACGGCCTGGCCCGCGCTCTGGTCGCGCACGGGACGGGTGTTGCCGGCCTGGAAGCCCGGCTCGCGCAGGCCGAAGGCCAGCGGAATGATCATCAGCGCGCACAGCGACAGCAGCAGCAGGGCGTTGGACCAGCCGAAGTTCGAGATCAGGCTGCCTTCCACGGGCACCATGAAGAACTGGCCGAAGGAGCCCGCCGCCGCCGTCACGCCCATGGCCCAGCTGCGCCGCGCCACGGGAATCTGGCGGCCCAGCACACCGTAGATCACGGCATAGGTGGTGCCTGCCTGGGCTGCGCCTATCACCACGCCGGCCGTCAGGGCGAACCAGGTTGTCGTGGGCGCCATGGCCATGCCGGCCAGGCCCAGCGCATACAGCAGCGCGCCCACCAGGAGCACGCGGAAGGCGCCGAAGCGGTCGGCCAGCATGCCGCCGAAGATGCCGAGCACGCCCCAGGACAGGTTCTGGATGGCGATGGCCAGCGCGAAGGACTCGCGCGTCCAGCCCATCTCCTGGGTGATGGGCTGCAGCCACAGGCCGAAGCCGTGGCGGATTCCCATGGACAGCGTCACGACTGCGCCCCCGCACAGCAGTATCTGCACCATGGACATGGGTTGGTTGTTTTTGTGCATGCGGCAAACTTTAGCGAAACTCCGGGTTTTGCGCTGTGCCGCTTGGGTCGCCCATGCGCCAGCGCGGCCCTTGATGGCAGCGGCTTTTTCGGGATAGTCACTGTCAATGACTGTGAATGCATCCAGCACTGAGCCGGGCCGCGCACTACAATCCGCCCCCATGGCAGTCAAACCATCTCCCACTTCCGCCAGCGAATACTCCGAAGGCTCGATACGCGTGCTCAAGGGCCTTGAGCCCGTCAAGCAGCGTCCCGGCATGTACACGCGCACCGACAACCCCCTGCACGTGCTGCAGGAGGTGATCGACAACGCGGCCGACGAGGCACTGGCCGGCTTCGGCAAGAAAATCCGCTTCACCCTGCATTCTGACGGCTCCTACAGCGTCGAAGACGACGGCCGGGGCATCCCCTTCGGCATGCATCCCGAGGAAAAGGCGCCCGTGGTGGAGCTGGTCTTCACGCGGCTGCATGCGGGCGGCAAGTTCGACAAGGGCAAGGGCGGCGCCTACAGCTTCTCGGGCGGCCTGCACGGCGTGGGCGTCTCGGTCACGAACGCGCTGGCCACGCGCCTTGAGGCCTGCATCCACCGCGAGGGCAAGGTGGCCACCATCGCCTTCTCGGGCGGTGACGTGGTCGAGCCCCTGCAGTCGCGGCCGCTGGCCGCGGGCGAACGCAAGCAGGGCACGACCGTGCGCGTGTGGCCCGATGCCCGCTATTTCGAATCGCCCCAGCTGCCCATGGGCGAGCTGATGCACCTGCTGCGCAGCAAGGCCGTGCTCATGCCCGGCGTCTCGGTGACCCTGGTCAACGAGAAGACGCGCGACACCCAGACCTGGCAGTTCAAGGGCGGCCTGCGCGACTACCTGCAGCAAAGCCTGCATGGCGAGGCGGTCATCCCCCTGTTCGAGGGCGAGGGCTTTGCCGACCGCCACCACGACAGCTTTGCCGAAGGCGAGGGCGCCGCCTGGTGCGTGGCCTTTACCGAGGACGGCGCACCGCTGCGCGAAAGCTATGTCAACCTGATCCCGACCACCGCCGGCGGCACGCATGATAGCGGCCTGCGCGACGGCCTGTTCCAGGCGGTCAAGGCCTTCATTGAGATGCACTCGCTGTTGCCCAAGGGCGTCAAGCTCATGCCGGACGACGTGTTTGCGCGCGCCAGCTATGTGCTCAACGCCAAGGTGCTGGACCCGCAGTTCCAGGGCCAGATCAAGGAGCGCCTGAACTCGCGCGATGCCGTGCGCCTGGTCAGCGGCTATGTGCGCCCCGCGCTGGAGCTGTGGCTCAACGAGCACGTGGAATGGGGCCGCAAGCTGGCCGAGATCGCCATCAAGGCCGCGCAGACCCGCCAGAAGGCGGGCCAGAAGGTCGAAAAGCGCAAGGGCTCGGGCGTGGCCGTGCTGCCGGGCAAGCTCACCGATTGCGAAAGCCGCGACCTGAGCCTGAACGAGGTCTTCCTGGTCGAGGGCGACTCGGCCGGCGGCAGCGCCAAGATGGGCCGCAACAAGGAAACCCAGGCCGTGCTGCCCCTGCGCGGCAAGGTGCTCAACACCTGGGAGGTGGACCGCGACCGGCTGTTCGCCAACAACGAAATCCATGACATCTCGGTGGCCATCGGCGTGGACCCGCATGGCCCCAACGACACGCCCGACCTGTCGGGCCTGCGCTATGGCAAGGTCTGCATTCTTTCGGATGCCGACGTGGACGGCTCGCACATCCAGGTGCTGCTGCTGACGCTGTTCTTCCGCCATTTCCCCAAGCTCATCGAGGCCGGCCACATCCATGTGGCGCTGCCGCCGCTGTTCCGTGTGGACGTGCCTGCGCGCGGCAAGAAGCCTGCGGCCAAGATGTACGCGCTGGACGAGGGCGAGCTGACCGCCATCCTGGACAAATCGGCCAAGGACGGCGTGCCGCGCGAGAAATGCCAGATCAGCCGCTTCAAGGGCCTGGGCGAGATGAATGCGGAGCAGCTGTGGGAGACCACGCTCAACCCCGACACGCGTCGCCTGCTGCCCGTGCAGTTCATGAACCTGGACTTCGCGGCGGCCGAGCAGGTCGTCACCAAGCTCATGGGCAAGGGCGAGGCCGCAGCGCGCCGCGAGCTCATGGAGCTCCATGGCGACTCCATTGAAGTCGACATCTGACCCATGACTGTGCTCCGCGCCGCCCCGAAGCACCGCCCGCACCCGGCGCGCGGCGCCGGGGTGCGCGCGCTGGCGGCGCTGGGCCTGGCCCTGGCGCTGTGGGGGCTGGCGCGGCCGGCGCATGCCGATCTCTGGGCCTTCGTGGACGAGCGCGGCATCACGCACTTCGCTGCCGAGGCGCTGGACGAGCGCTACAGGCTGTACTTTCGCGGCTCGGTCTACGACAGCACCGAGCAGGGGCTCAAGCCCCCGATGGTGCAGGCCGAGGCTGCTGCCGACGCTGACGGCAGCGGCGATGCCGGCCGCAGGCTGCAGGCGCATACGCGGCTGCAAAGCTTCTTCGACATCTCGCCGCGCTACAAGAGCGTGCGCGGCCATCTGCGCAAGGCGGCGGACCACACGGGCGTGGACTACGACCTGCTCAAGGCCGTGATCGCCGTCGAGTCGGGCTTTGACGCGCAGGCCATCTCGCCCAAGGGGGCGGTCGGCCTGATGCAGCTGATGCCGGCCACGGCCCAGCGCTTCGGCGTGGAGGCCAGCCGCCAGCGCAGCGTGCAGCAGCAACTTGCCGATCCGGCCGTCAACGTGCCGGCCGGCGCGCGCTACCTCAACCATCTGATGGGGCTGTTCCCCGGCCGGCTGGACCTGGTGCTGGCCGCCTACAACGCAGGCGAGGGCGCCGTGCGGCGCGCGGGCCAGGCCATCCCTCCCTTCCAGGAAACCCGCAATTACGTGAAGGCCGTGCTCGGCATCTACGAGCAGCTGCAGGGCGGGCGCGAGCGCGCGGGCCCTGCAGCGCCTGCAGCAGCGGCGTTGCCGGGCACCACGCCCCGGGTGCGCATGACGCTGCCCACAGGACTGCCCACGCCGCAATGAGCGGCATTCATTGCATTTTTTGAGATCACGAATTTCTTCATGAGCGACCAAACCTCTCTGGATCTGGCACAACAGGCGGCCGGCGATGCACTGGACCTGGGCCAGTACGCGCAACGGGCCTATCTCGAATACGCACTGTCCGTGGTCAAGGGCCGGGCACTGCCCGATGTGACCGACGGCCTCAAGCCCGTGCAGCGGCGCATTCTGTACGCCATGGACCGCATGGGCCTGAGCTACAGCGGTCCCAACCACAACACGGCGGCCAAGCCCGTCAAGAGCGCACGCGTGGTCGGCGATGTGCTGGGCCGCTTTCACCCGCACGGCGACCAGTCGGCCTACGACGCGCTGGTGCGCATGGCGCAGGACTTCAACCAGCGCTATCCGCTGGTCGATGGTCAGGGCAACTTCGGCAGCCGCGACGGCGACGGCGCAGCCGCCATGCGCTACACCGAGGCGCGCCTGTCCAAGATCACGGGCCTGCTGCTCGACGAGATCGACATGGGCACGGTGGACTTCGTGCCCAACTACGACGGCAGCACGCAGGAGCCGCAGCAACTGCCCGCGCGCCTGCCGTTCGCCCTGCTCAATGGCGCCAGCGGCATTGCCGTGGGCCTGGCCACGGAAATCCCCAGCCACAACCTGCGCGAGGTGGCCGACGCCTGCGTGGCCCTGATCAAGCGGCCCCAGCTCAGCGACGAGGAACTGTTCCAGATCATCCCCGGCCCCGACTATCCGGGTGGCGGGCAGATCATCAGCAGCGCCTCCGACATCCAGGACGCCTATCGCACGGGCCGTGGCAGCCTCAAGCTGCGCGCGCGCTGGAAGATCGAGGAGCTGGCGCGCGGCCAGTGGCAGATCGTGGTGACCGAGCTGCCGCCCGGCGTCTCGGCGCAGAAGGTGCTCGAAGAGATCGAGGACATCACCAATCCCAAGGTCAAGACCGGCAAGAAGGCCTTGAGCCAGGAACAGACCCAGCTCAAGGCCAGCATGCTGGCCGTGCTCGACGGCGTGCGCGACGAGTCCAGCAAGGATGCGCCGGTGCGCCTTGTCTTCGAGCCCAAGACCGGCAAGGTGCCGCAGCAGGAACTGATCACGGCACTGCTGGCGCATACCAGCCTGGAGTCGTCCAGCTCCATCAACCTGACCATGATCGGCCTGGATGGCCGCCCGGTGCAGAAAAGCCTGCGCCTGATGCTCGAGGAATGGATCGCCTTCCGCCAGACCACGGTCACGCGGCGCAGCCAGCACCGGCTGGCCAAGGTGCTGGACCGCATCCACATCCTCGAAGGCCGCCAGGCCGTGCTGCTGAACATCGACAAGGTCATCGCCATCATCCGGGCCAGCGACGAGCCCAGGCAGGCGCTGATCGATGCCTTTGCGCTGTCCGAGCGCCAGGCCGACGACATTCTTGAAATCCGCCTGCGCCAGCTGGCGCGGCTGGAGGCCATCAAGATCGAGCAGGAACTCAAGGAGCTGCGCACGGAGCAAGGCAAGCTCGAAGACATCCTGGGCAGCGAAAGCACCATGCGCCGCCTGATCTGCAAGGAGATCGAGGCCGATGCCAAGCAGTTCGCCGATGCGCGCCGCACACTGATCCAGGAGGAAAAGAAGGTCGTCGCCGAAGTCAAGGTGGTCGATGAACCCACCACGGTCATCATCTCGGACAAGGGCTGGGTGCGCACGCGCCAGGGCCATGGCGTCGATGCGGGCACGCTGAGCTTCAAGGCCGGCGATAGCCTGCACGGCACCTTCGAGTGCCGCACCGTGGACCAGTTGCTGGCCTTTGGCAGCAACGGCCGCATCTATTCGGTGCCGGTGGCCCAACTGCCCGGCGGGCGCGGCGATGGCCAGCCCGTGACCACGCTCATCGAGCTGGAGGCCGGCACCCAGATCCTGTACTACTTCGCCGGTGCCGAGGGCACGGCGCTGCTGCTGTCGGGGTCGGGTGGCTACGGCTTCGTGGCCATGGTGAGCGACATGGTCTCGCGCCAGAAGGCGGGCAAGGCCTTCGTCACGCTTGCCGATGGCGAGACGCTGTGCGCCCCGTCCACGGCCTACGGCGTGCCCATGGGCGCACGTGCCGAGCCGCAGGAAGGCGAGCAGGGCGCGGGCCTGCTGCTGCCGGCCACGCATGTGATCTGCGCTTCCACGGGTGGCCGCATCCTCACCTTCGAGATCGCCAGCCTCAAGCACATGGCCAAGGGCGGTCGCGGGCTGATGCTGCTCGATCTGGAGGACAAGGACACGCTGGCGGGCGCTGCCGCCTACACGCGCAGCATCCGCATCGATGGCCTGGGCCGCGGCGGCAAGGAGCGCAGCGAGACGCTGGAGATCCGCAGTCTCAACAATGCCCGTGGCACGCGCGGCCGCAAGGGCAAGTCGGCCGACCTGGGCTTCAAGCCGCAAAGCGTGACGCGCGTGGAGTAAGAGCGCGGCTGCCCCTGCAATGCCCTCCGCGAAAGGGGCGGATCAGGGGTTTCCTCTGGGTTTTTCCGCCCACCAGGCCCTCTTCCAGGCCTCAACATGGAGTCTTCCAAAATGAGGGAGACTGGATATGCTGCGACTTCGCATGGCACACAAGCTGTGGCTTGCAGTGGCCGCCATCGTGGTGGCGCTGGTGGGCGTGGTCGGCTTGTCGGGCTATCGCTCGGCCCAGGTCCAGGCCCGGTCCGAGGCGGTGACCCAGGAGATGCAGGCGCGGGTCCAGGCCGCCGTGCGCTGGATGGGGCTGACTGAAACCAACGCAGCCCGCACCCAGGCCGTGGTGGTCAGCAGTGATGCCGCCGTCGAGGCCGAGTTCAAGGACGTGATCTCCGCCACCTCGGCGCGGATCACCGAGGTGCAGAAATCGCTGGAAGCCATGCCCCTGTCCGACGCAGACAAGGCGCAGATGGCCAGGATTGCGGCAGCCCGCAAGACCATGATCGAACTGCGTGCCCAGGCACGCCAGCTCAAGGCCGACGGCCGGCAGGACCAGGCGTTGGTCCTGGTCAAGCAGTCCTACAACCCCGCCGTGGATGCCTACCTGCAGTCGCTGCGCGACTTCGTGCAGATGCAGGAGCAGGTGGCGCGCAGCAGCCAGCAAGAGACGGCAGCCTCGCGCAGGCTCACCGTGGGCTTTGCCGCTGCGGCCGTGGGCGTGCTGCTGCTGGGCATCGTCATCGGCGCCCATTTCCTGATTGCCAGCATCCGCCGGCCCCTGGCCGAGGCCAGCGAACTGGCCGAACGCATTGCCGCAGGCGACCTGAGCGCAGGCGTGCAGGGACAGGCGCAGCGTGCTGATGAATTCGGCGACCTGCTGCGCTCGCTGCAGGCCATGAGCGAATCGCTGTCGGGCATGGTGCAGCAGGTGCGCCAGAGCACGGACAGCATCGCCATCGCCAGCGCCGAGATCGCCACCGGCAACCAGGACCTGTCCGTGCGCACCGAGCAGACCTCCAGCAACCTGCAGGAGACGGCTGCCGCCATGGAGCAGTTCACCAGCACGCTGCAGCAAAGCGCCAGCAGTGCGCAGCAGGCCAGCAGCCTGGCGGCGGGTGCGTCACAGGTGGCGCAGCGCGGCGGCGAGGTCGTGGCCCGGGTGGTCGAGACCATGAAGGGCATCAACGACAGCAGCAGGCAGATTGCCGACATCGTGGGCGTCATCGACTCCATTGCCTTCCAGACCAACATCCTGGCGCTGAACGCCGCCGTGGAGGCGGCCCGCGCCGGCGAGCAGGGCCGGGGCTTTGCCGTGGTGGCCAGCGAGGTGCGCACGCTGGCACAGCGCAGCGCGGCGGCTGCCAAGGAAATCCGCCAGCTCATCGGCGCCTCGGTGGAGCGGGTGGAGGACGGCGCCCGCCTGGTGGGCGACGCGGGCACCACCATGGAGGGCATCGTGCAGTCCGTGCAGCGCGTGGCCGACACCATCGGCGAGATCACGGCGGCCTCTTCGGAGCAAAGCGCGGGCGTGGCCCAGGTCAACCAGGCTGTGGGACAGCTGGACCAGATGACGCAGCAGAACGCGGCCCTGGTCGAGCAAAGCGCGGCTGCAGCGCAAAGCCTGCGGGAGCAGGCCGAGCAGCTGTCGCGCACGGTGGCGGTGTTCAAGGTGGCGCACCTGGCGCCTTCGCCGACGACGCTCGCAAGGCAGGCTGCGCCGGCGGTGCGCACTGCGCACAGCGCTGCCGCAGCGCCAAGGCGGCCGGCAGCAGCCGTGGCGCCTGCGGCTGCCGGGCCGGTTGCCGCGCGGCCTGCCGCCGCAAGGGCGGCGGCGCCCAAGCTGGCCTCGGCACCCCGGCCTGCCGCACCGGCAGCCGAGGATGGCCAATGGGAGAGTTTCTAGCCGCCTGCGAGCACGGCGGCGCCGTGCGGCGGCATGCTGCCGATCAGGCCAGTTCGGCGATCAGCTCGATTTCCACGCAGGAGCCCAGCGGGATCTGGGCCACGCCGAAGGCGCTGCGCGCATGCGTGCCGGCATCGCCGAAGACCTGGCCCAGCAGCTCGCTGCAGCCGTTGGCCACCAGGTGCTGCTCGGTGTAGTCGCCCGTGGAGTTGACCAGGCACATCAGCTTGACGATGCGGCGCACGCGGCCCAGGTCGCCGCCGGCGGCATGCTGCAGCGTGCCCATCAGGTCGATGGCGATGGCGCGCGCGGCCTGCTGGCCGTCGGCAGTCTGCAGATCACGGCCCAGCTGGCCGGCCCAGACCTTGCCGTCCTTGCGCGCGATATGGCCGCTCAGGAACACCAGATTGCCCGTCTGCACATAGGGCACGTAGGCCGCCGCCGGGATGGCAGGCGACGGCAGTTCGATGTTCAGGGCCTTCAGTTGTTCGTAAACGCTCATCGTTGATTCCTTCGAGACAAGAAAAATCCGGCACCAGTGCCGGGGTGGCGGACAGTGTGACACAGCCCCTTGCACCCTGGCTTGTCAGGGCCTGGGCTTCCGCCAGTCTGATTGTTGTCTGAATCCGAGGCGCTGCATGGTGGCTGCGCGGCATCCGCTCCTAGCATGTGTGGATGCACCCTGCGGCACCTGCCCAAACCCTCTCGCCGTCTTCCTGGACGCCCCTGCTGCTCGGCTGCGTGGCCGGTGCGGCCTGGCAGGTCACGCAGCCGCGCCTGTGGCCGCTGTGGATGTATCTGCTCTTGGCGGGCATGGGGCTGGCAGGCCTGGCATGGAGGGCATGGGCAGGCCGGCGGGGCCGTGGTGTGCACCGCCTGTGGGCCGCTGTCTGCGCTGCCTTGCTGGTGGGCGGGTTGACCGGCTGGCGGGCTCAGGACTTTGCGGGCCAGGCGCTGTCTGCGCCGTTGGAGGGGCGTGACCTGCGCATCGTCGGCGTCGTGGCATCGCTTCCCCAGAACATGGCCCAGGGCATGCGCTGGCGCATGGAGGTGGAGCAGGCTCGGATCGTCGGCAGCGAAGAGGTCTTGGCGCCGTTTCCTGCACTGATCGAACTGTCATGGTATGCCCCCCGGGGCCGGCAGTCCAGGGGTATTGCCATGCTGCCCGATCTGCGGCCGGGCCAGCGCTGGGCGCTGACCGTGCGGCTCAAGCGCCCGCATGGCGCGCGCAATCCCCATGGTTTCGACTATGAGCTGTGGCAGTGGGAGCAGGGCGTGCAGGCCACGGGCCATGTGCGCGAACAGCCCGCTGCACGCCAACTGGCCGACACCGGCAGCCATGCCCTGCAGCGCTGGCGCCAGCAGATGCGCGATGCCATCTTGGGTCGCACAGCCGCGCTTGCGGCATCCCTGCAGCGCATCGGCCTGGACCCTGCCCATGCGCCGCGCATGCTGGGTGTGGTGGCCGCCCTGGCCATGGGCGATCAGCAGGCCATTGCGCGGGATGACTGGGCGCTGTTCCGGCATACCGGCGTGGCCCATCTGATGAGCATTTCCGGCCTGCACATCACCTTGTTCGCCTGGCTGGCAGCCCTGGTGGTGGGGCGGCTTTGGCGCTGCAGCGCACGAGCCTGCCTGTGGTGCCCTGCGCCGCAGGCGGCCCTGCTGGCCGGCGTGCTGCTGGCGGGTGGCTATGCGCTGTTCAGCGGCTGGGGCCTGCCGGCACAGCGCACCGTCTGCATGCTGGCCAGCGTGGCTGCGTTGCGCGGCGCCGGACTGCGCTGGCCCTGGCCCGCCGTGTGGTGCCTGGCGCTGGCCGTGGTCGTGGTGCTGGACCCCTGGGCCCTGTGGCAGGCCGGCTTCTGGCTGAGCT
Organism: Delftia acidovorans NBRC 14950; assembly: GCF_001598795.1. Taxonomy (GTDB): domain Bacteria; phylum Pseudomonadota; class Gammaproteobacteria; order Burkholderiales; family Burkholderiaceae_C; genus Comamonas; species Comamonas acidovorans. The sequence continues at coordinate 503,296 of NZ_BCZP01000001.1, forward strand.
TTGTGGCCGTGGGCGTGCTGCTGGCCACCGATGCGCGCATGCAGGGCGCGCAGCGGCCTTCGCTGCCTGCCCGTGCGCTGGCCTTGTGGGGCGAGCAATGGCGCATCTCGCTGGCGCTGGCGCCGCTGGGACTGATGCTGTTCGGCCAGCTGTCGCTGTCGGGGCTGCTGGCCAATCTGGCGGCCATTCCCTGGGTGACCTTCGTGGTCACGCCGCTGGCCCTGCTGGGGGCCTTGTGGCCTCCCTTGTGGACAGGCGCGGCGCTGGCGCTGGCCCCGCTGCTGGAGCTGCTGCAATGGCTGGACCAGTGGGCATGGGCCGTGGTGCAACTGCCGCAGCCGCCGCTGTGGGCAGGGCTGGCTGCGCTGTGCGGTGGCCTGGCGCTGGTGGCTCCGGTGCCTGCCGGATGGCGCTGCTGGGGCCTGGCCATGTGCCTGCCGGCCCTGTGGTGGCCGTCGCCAGCACCGGCGCATGGCGAGTTCGATCTGATGGCCGTGGACATAGGCCAGGGCAATGCCGTGCTGGTGCGCACGGCGCGGCATGCCTTGCTGTATGACACGGGGCCGCAGTACGGCATGGACAGCAATGCCGGCGACCGGGTGCTGGTGCCGCTGTTGCAGGCTCTGGGTCTGAGGCTGGATGCCCTGTGGCTCAGCCACCGCGACAATGACCACACGGGCGGTGCATTGGCCGTGCATGCCGCGCAGCCGCAGGCGGAGGTCTGGGGATCGGATTCCGTGATCCTCGACCCTGCGCTGGCCGGTCTGGGCGCTGTGCGCCGCTGCCAGGCGGGCCAGCACTGGGAATGGGATGGCGTGCGGCTGGAGGTGCTGCATCCGTCTGCCGGCGAACGGTTGCCCTCCGCACGGGCGCTGGCCCATGCCAATGCGGGCAGCTGCGTGCTGTTGCTGCGCTCGGCATCTGGCGTGCAGGCCTTGCTGGCCGGTGACATCGAGGCTGGGCAGGAGCGGTCACTGGCAAGGGCCGGCGCCCTCACGCCCGTGCAGTGGCTGCTGGTGCCCCACCACGGCAGCCGCACTTCATCGAGCACCGCCCTGGTGCAGGCCCTGGCACCGCGCTGGGCCATGGTGCAGGCGGGATATCGCAGCCGTTATGGCCATCCTGTCCCCGAGGTGGTGCGTCGCTATGAGGCCCATGGCGCCGGCGTGGTGCAGTCGGCCCGCTGCGGCGCGGCTCACTGGCGCTCTTCGGACCCCGTGCACCTGGTCTGCGAGCGGGAAAGGGCGCGCCGCTATTGGGATGTGCACGTCACGCAGGGGCAGGGCGGATAGGGCGTGCGCCGATGGCGGAACAGGATGCATATGCTGGATACCGCTTGTCCGGATTGAGGTTACCTATCGCTACACTGGTGCGATACGAGGGCTGGCCCGTAGCTTGCTAGACCCCGTACACATGCAGCGACAGGAGGTGACGAATGCATCCATTTGACGAGATGTACACGATGACGCCGTTCGACGGCAGCGATGTGCGCCTGCACTACAAGGACTACGCGCAATGGCTTGCGCGCCAGTCCGAACAGACGCTGCGAGCGCGCAGCGCCGAGGCCGAGATCATCTTCCGGCGCGTCGGCATCACGTTCGCCGTCTACGGCGACAAGGACGAAAGCGGCGCCGGCAACGAGCGCCTCATCCCCTTCGACCTGATACCGCGCGTCATTCCCGCACATGAATGGTCGCGAATGCAGGCGGGCCTGGTGCAGCGCGTGACGGCGCTCAACCGCTTCCTGCACGATGTCTATCACGACCAGGAGATCCTGCGCGCGGGCCTGGTGCCGCGCGAACTGGTGCTGAACAACAGCCAGTACCGGCCCGAGATGCGGGGCCTGGCGGTGCAGGGCGGCATCTACGCCCACATTGCCGGCATCGACATCGTGCGCGCTGCCAATGCCCAGGGCGAGGGCGTGTACTACGTGCTGGAGGACAACCTGCGCGTGCCCTCGGGCGTGTCGTACATGCTGGAGAACCGGCGCATGATGATGCGGCTGTTCCCGGACCTGTTCTCGCGCCATCCCGTGGAGCCCGTGGCCCACTATCCCGACATGCTGCTGGAGACGCTGCGCGCCAGCGCGCCGGCCGGCACGCCCGAGCCCACGGTGGTGGTGCTGACGCCCGGCATGCACAACAGCGCCTACTTCGAGCATGCCTTCCTGGCCCAGCAAATGGGCGTGGAGCTGGTCGAGGGCCAGGACCTGGTGGTGGACAAGGACGTTGTCTACATGCGCACCACGCGCGGCCCGCAGCGCGTGGACGTGATCTACCGGCGCGTGGACGATGATTTTCTCGACCCCGAAGTCTTTCGCCCCACCTCCACGCTGGGCTGCCCCGGCCTCATGCGCGCCTACCGTGCCGGCAACGTGAGCATCTGCAATGCAGCGGGCACGGGTGTGGCCGATGACAAATCGGTCTACCCCTATGTGCCGGAGATGATCCGCTTCTATCTGGGCGAGGAGCCCATCCTGCAGAACGTGCCGACCTGGCTGTGCCGCAAGCCCGATGACCTGCGCTACGTGCTCGACCACCTGGACGAACTGGTGGTCAAGGAAGTCCACGGCGCCGGTGGCTACGGGATGCTGATCGGGCCTGCCGCCTCGCGCGGCGAGATCGAGGATTTCCGCCGCGCGCTCATCGCCAATCCCGGCGGCTATATCGCGCAGCCCACGCTGGCGCTGTCCACCTGCCCCACCCTGGTGGAGCAGGGCATAGCGCCAAGGCATATCGATCTGCGGCCCTTCGTGCTCAGCGGCAATCAGGTGCGCATGGTGGCCGGCGGCCTCACGCGCGTGGCGCTCAAGGAGGGCTCGCTGGTGGTCAATTCATCACAGGGCGGCGGCACCAAGGACACTTGGGTGCTGGGGGCCGGTGAGTCAAACGAGGGAGGACATTGAATGCTCAGCCGTACTGCCGATCATCTGTACTGGATGTCCCGCTACACGGAGCGTGCGGAGAACACCGCCCGCATGCTCAACGTCTCCTATGACACCTCCATGCTGCCCCAGGCGCCGCAGGTGGCGCGCAAGGCCTGGCAGGGCGTGCTGTCCATCAGCGAGCTGATCCCCTCCTACGCCGCCCGCCACGGCGAGGTACAGCGCGAGGCCGTGCTGCACTTCATGGTGCGCGACGAGAGCAACTCCTCGTCCATCGCCTCCTGCCTGCGCGCTGCGCGGGAGAACGCGCGCGCCGTGCGCGGCGCGCTGACCACCGAGGCCTGGGAGACCCAGAACCAGACCTGGCTGGAGCTCAAGCGCCTGCTGGCCGAGGGCGACTGGGAGCGCGATCCGGGCCAGTTCTTCGAATGGGTCAAGCACCGCTCGCACCTGTCGCGCGGCGTGACGCTGGGCACCATGCTGCAGGACGAGGCCTTCCACTTCCTGCGCCTGGGCACCTTCATCGAGCGCGCCGACAACACGGCACGCCTGCTGGACGTGAAGTTCCACGCCATCGAGCGCGACTACCACGGCAGCGCACGCAACGGCGCATCGGGCAAGGCGGCCACGCCGTTCGACTTCTACCACTGGAGCGCGCTGCTGCGCAGTGTCTCGGCCTTCGAGGTCTACCGCAAGGTCTACCGCGACGTGATCACGCCCGAGCGCGTGGCCGAGCTGCTGATGCTGCGCAGCGACATGCCGCGCTCGCTGCTGGCCAGCATGCTGGAGGTGGTGGCCAACCTGGAAAGCGTGGCCAACGCCCAGTCGCGCGAGACCCAGCGCAAGGCAGGCCGCCTGCTGGCCGACCTGCGCTATGCGCGCATCGACGAAATCCTGGCCACGGGCCTGCACGCCTATCTCACGCAGTTCCTGGACCGTGTGCACGACCTGGGCCAGGGCATCAGCCGGGACTTTCTGGTGCCCGCCTGAGTCCGCCGGCCGCCATGCAGCACAAAGCCGCCCTCGGGCGGCTTTGTTCATTGGTTCATTGGGCGGGCCGAATTCAGGCCTGCGCGCTGTCCAGGTCCAGCACAACGCCCTCGGCGCCGCCGATGGGCAGCACGTCGCAGTTGTCGCCAGGGCCGCCACGGTCGATCACGATGAAGCGCGCCGGCGCATTCAACGCGATCAGCGAGTGGTGCCAGACGCCGCGCCGGTAGTTCACGCCCTGGCGGCCGTTGGTGATGAAGGCGCGCAGGTCGGCGGTTGCCACCTGTTCGCCCAGGGGGGCCACCACCACGATGAAGGGCTGCGCATCCAGCGGCATGAAAGCCTGGCTGCCCAGGGGGTGGCGCTCCATGCTGGTCAGCCGCAGGGGCAGCGCATAGGGCCGGGCATGGAACAGGTTGATCAGCCCATGGCCTTCGCTGCCGCCCGTGTCCACGCGGGCCAGGGCGTGGTAGCGCTCGGTCATGCCATCGTTGATGAGCAGCGGTGTGTGGCCTGTGCTGTCCAGGACCTCGCCAAACTCGGCAAAGGCCTCGGCGGTCAGCGGCTGGGCGCGCAGGCAAAGGCTGGCGGGGCGGGTCTCTGACAAGGTGTTCACGAAGTTTTGCCTCTTGTTTTCATACTGGTAATACCAGTTTGCAGTTGGACCGGATTTTTGTCAAACCTCGGGGAATTGGTTTTGCTTGCGTTGAATTGGGGTAAATGCGAGTGCACATGGCAAAGCGCTGGGGGTACCGTTCGCTTCGTAATTTCATACCGGTAATACCAGTTGGTCGCAACTCCTCAACCAAGGACTCCCTGATGTCATCTCTTCCCGCATCTGCCGAGGTCGCCGGCGCGGCGCCGGCGCTGGCCAGCGAAACGCCGGCCGAGGCCGCCGTCTACCGCAAGGTGGCCTGGCGCCTGCTGCCCTTCATCATGGCCTGCTATGTGGCGGCCTACCTGGACCGGGTGAACGTGGGCTTCGCCAAGCTGCACATGCTGGCCGACCTGCAGTTCAGCGAGGCCATGTACGGCCTGGGAGCGGGGCTGTTCTTCATCGGCTATTTCTTCTTCGAGGTGCCCAGCAACATGCTGATGCACCGCATAGGCGCCAAGGCAACCATCTCGCGGATCATGATCATGTGGAGCCTGATCTCGGCGGCCATGATGTTCGTGAGCACGCCCACGCAGTTCTACGTGCTGCGCTTTCTGCTGGGCGCGGCCGAGGCGGGCTTCTACCCCGGCATGATCCTGTACATGACCTACTGGTTTCCGTCGTACCGGCGCGCCCGCATGGTGGCGCTGTTCATGTGCGCGATTCCGGTCTCGGGCATCCTGGGCGGCCCGCTGTCGGGCGGCATCATGGACCTGATGCAGGGCGTGGCGGGGCTGCGCGGCTGGCAATGGCTATTCCTGCTCGAGGCCATTCCCTCGATGATCCTGGGCCTGGCCGTGCTCTGGTATCTGGACAACGGCATCCGCGCCGCACGCTGGTTGACCGAGGCGGAAAAGACCCTGCTGGAGCGCAACATCGCCCGCGAGAACGCCAGCAAGAGCGATAGCCATGTGACGCTGCGCGCGCTGTTCTCCGACCCGCGCATCATCAAGATGGCCCTGATCTGCTTTTGCACCGTCATGGGCCAGTACGGCCTCACGTTCTGGCTGCCCAGCCTGATCCGCCAGTCGGGCGTGGAGGGGGCCTTTCACATCGGCCTGCTGACGGCCGTGCCGTTCTCGGTGGCCGTGGTGTCCATGAACCTGGTCAGCCGCAGTTCGGACCGCATGCGCGAGCGCCGCTGGCACCTGATCGTGCCGTTCTGCGTGGGCGCAGCGGGCCTGATGCTGTCGGCCATCTTCAGCGGCAACGTCTATCTGTCGCTGGCCGCCCTGGCGCTGGCCGCGGGCGGCAGCCTGGCGACCTCTCCGCTGTTCTGGAGCCTGCCCACGGCCATCCTGTCCAGCGCGGGTGCGGCAGCCGGCATTGCGCTGATCAACTCCTTTGCCAACCTGGCCGGCTTCATCAGTCCCTACATGATCGGCCTCATCAAGGATGCGACACAGAGCACCAATGCCGCCATGTTCGTGCTGGCCGGCGTGCTGCTGTTCGGCGCCTTCCTGACCTATACGGTGCCGGCCAAGCTGGTCAACAAGTAGAGGTACCAACGCCGCACGACCACGCGGCAGCGGTGCGCAGTCGCTAAGATCAGCGCACCTGCCGCCCCCGACCCCGAGACCTGCCAACGCATGGAACCCAGCACCGCTTCCAGTCCTTCCGCCAGCACCGCCGTTGCCGGCAATGCCGCCCGCGTGATCCGCGAGTGGATCGAGGGCGGCGTGTATCCGGTGGGCGCGCTGCTGCCGTCGCAGCGCGACCTGTCGGAGCAACTGGGCATCAGCCGGACCTCGCTGCGCGAAGCGCTGTCCACGCTGCAGGGGCTGGGCCTGGTCGTGGCGCGGCCCGGCAAGGGCATGTACGTGACCGAGGCCACCGACGCCCCGGCCTCTGGCGCAGAGGCCTGGCGCTTTGCCGACTCGCATGCGCTCACCGATGTCTATCAGCTGCGCTATGCGCTGGAGGGCTTTGTCGCACGCCTGGCTGCCCTGGTGGTGCAGCCCGAAGACGTGGCGGCCCTGCAGGCCAACCTGCAGGCCATGCAGCAGAGCATCGAGCTGGCCGATTTCGTGCAGGCCACGCGCCTGGATTTCGAGTTTCACCTGCAGATCGCCACCATCTCGGGCAACCATGCGATTGCCGACGTGCTGCGCGGCAGCGGCGAGGTCATGCAGGAAAGCCAGCGCCTGCCGTATTACAAGCGCGGCGCGCGCCATGCGACCGCCGAGGAGCATGCCGCCATCATCGAGGCCCTGTCCCAGGGCCGGCCCGAACTGGCGCAGCAGGCCATGGCCACGCACATCGTGCAGGCTGCCCAGCGCGCGGGCGTGCACTTTCCCACCGGCCTGTAAGCGCGCCGGCACGAGCCCGATCGGCCGGGTTTTTGGCCTTACCATCCTTGGCGCAACGCATTTTTTCCCTCTCTACAGACCGCCACGGATGCCCATCCATGACAAGCCAAGGAAATGAACTCTGCATACTGGCAGACGCCCTCGCGGCGCAGCGCGAAGGACTCTTGCAGACATGGCGCAAGGCCGTCAGGCGGGACCCGGCACTGACCGCCGGCGAGGCGCTTCCCCGCACCCAGTTGAACGATCACATTCCGGCCGTGCTGGCCGCGTTCGAGCAGCAATTGCGGACCCTCGGCGGTGCCCCGGCAGGCGCTGCCGAGCCGCCGGTCGATGGCGAGCAGGCCGCCGCCCACGGCCTGCACCGCTGGCAACAGGGCTATGACCTGCATGAAGTCGTGCGCGAGCTGGGCCTGCTCAACGAAGTCATGGTGGCGCAACTGGAGGCCTATGCCGAGGAGCATCCCGATGCGCATGGCGCCATGCCCGTTGCGCGCAAGGCCTGGGCCGCCACCTACACGCGCGACGTGCAGGACAGCAGCACCCAGTATTTCCGCCTGCAGCAGCAGGAGGCCGAGGGCCATGTCCGGGACCTGGAAGCGGCGCTGCATGACGTGAGCACGCTGGACCTGCAGCGCTCGCAACTGTGGGAGCAGGTCGCGCATGACCTGCGCAGCAACGTCGGCGTGGTGGCCAATGTGACGCATGGCCTGGGCATGCAGCATGCGCCGGCGCAGTCGCGCGAGAAACTCCTGCGCATGCTGGACCGCAACGTCCAGTCGCTGCGCCATCTGCTGGATGACGTGACGGAGCTGGCCAAGCTGCACGCCGGGCGCGAGCATCGCCAGCTGACCTCCTTTGACGCAGCCGAGGTGATCACCCATCTGTGCGAGGGACTGCAGGCCCTGGCCAACGATCGCGGCCTGTACCTGCACCTGCAGGGGCCGGGGACGATGCCGGTGGAAGGGGATGCCTTGAAACTGCGCCGCATCGCGCAGAACCTGATACTCAACGCGCTCAAGTACACCCAGGAGGGCGGTGTCACGGTGAAGTGGGCTCTGGGTGATGGGGAGGACCGGCGCCGCTGGATGCTCTCCATCGGGGACACGGGCCCTGGCATGGCGCCTGCGGCGCCTTTGGTTGCCGCCCTCAAGCAGGCCACGGACATGGACCCTTCGGGCCACCTGGGGACGGCGGCGTCCGGGGAGGTCCGCACCGGGGGCGCGCCGCAGCAAGGCGGTGCGGCGGCCAGCTACCGCAGCGGCGCAGGCGAGGGGATCGGCCTGTCCATCGTCAAGCGGCTGGCGGAATTGCTGGACGCCACGATCGAGGTGCAGTCGGCCGCGCAGACCGGCACGACCTTTCTTCTGTTGTTTCCGCTGCGATACGCCGACGAGTGACCGATAGCTGGGCCAGAAGATGAAAAAACGGGCACACAGGCCCGTCGTTTCGAGTGCGGGGTGCGGCCTGTGCCGCCGCCCCTGAGTCCGATGCTCAGGACTCTTCGTCCATCTGCGACTGCAGGTAGTTCTGGATGCCGACCTTGTCGATCAGGTCCAGCTGGGTTTCGAGGTAGTCGATGTGCTCCTCGGTATCGTCCAGGATCTTTTGCAGCAGGTCGCGCGAGACATAGTCGCGCACGCTTTCGCAGTGGGCGATGCCGTCCTTGATGGTCTGCTGCGCGGTTTTCTCGCTGCTCAGGTCGCAAGCCAGGGCTTCGGGCACGTCCTCGCCGACTTGCAGCTTGCCCAGGTCCTGCAGGTTGGGCAGGCCGTCGAGCACGAAGATGCGGTCCATGAGCCAGTCGGCGTGCTTCATCTCGCCGATGGACTCCTTGTATTCCTTCTTGGCCAGCCTGTCGAAGCCCCAGTGCTTGTACATGCGGTAGTGCAGGAAGTACTGGTTGATGGCCGTCAGCTCGTTCTTGAGCTGGGCTTGCAGCCAGGTGATGACTTGTGCGTCGCCTTGCATGGGGAACTCCTTTGTTGTACGTGGGGGACCGCGCCGATCGCCGGCCGCTATAGGGGTGGATTGTCTAGGGTTTCTGCGTCAGATCAAGCAAACCCCTGTTATCGCGCATTGGCTGCTTATGAGGCGCGTTCTCGTTTGCGGGCCGGCTGCCGACGCGGCTGCGGGGTTGCTGCATTGCCTTGTCATATTTCGGCCCAAAATAGCCTCTTCAGGCCGGTGGCGGGCTGGTCAAGCCCGCAGGCCTGGAGACCAAGGATGTTCACATAGTTTTTGGCAATCGGATGAATTCAATCAATTCATTGGATCAATCGATTGCCTGGGCCTAGACTTCGTCCTGTGTTCACTCACCAACCACAAAGGAAACAGCAATGTCCGTGATCAACACCCAAATCAAGCCCTTCAAGACGCAGGCCTTCAAGAATGGCAAGTTCATCGAAGTGACCGAAAAGGACGTCCTGGGCAAGTGGGCCGTGTTCTTCTTCTACCCCGCTGACTTCACCTTCGTGTGCCCCACCGAACTGGGCGACGTGGCCGACCACTACGACGAACTGCAAAAGCTGGGCGTGGAAGTCTTCTCCGTGTCCACCGACACCCACTTCGTGCACAAGGCATGGCACGACACGTCTGACACCATCCGCAAGATCAAGTACACGATGCTGGGCGACCCCACCTGGGAAATCAGCAACAACTTCGAAGTCCTGCGTCCCGGCCAGGGCCTGGCTGACCGCGGCACCTTCATCGTCGATCCCGATGGCGTGATCCAGGCCGTGGAAATCACCGCCGAAGGCATTGGCCGCAACGCCGTCGATCTGCTGCGCAAGGTCAAGGCTGCCCAGTACGTCCGCAACCACCCCGGTGAAGTCTGCCCCGCCAAGTGGGAAGAAGGCGACAAGACCCTGGCTCCTTCGCTCGACCTGGTCGGCAAGATCTAAGCGGTACACCGCTTCCTGTTCACAGTTGAACTGTTGAAGACGCCCGGGTGCCTGGCGCCCGGGCTTTTTTTTCCGAAAATTCGTATTTCCCTAGGAGTCCGACATGCTTGACAACAACCTGAAAGCCCAATTGCAGGCCTACCTGGAGCGCCTGCAGCGTCCGGTGGAGCTGGTGGCTTCGCTGGATGACAGCCAGGGTGCGCGCGAGCTGAAGGAACTGCTGCTGGAAATCCGCGAGCTGAGCGACAAGATCACCGTCGTCGAGCACAACGACGCCGAGGTGCGCAAGCCCTCGTTCCTGATCACCAATCCCGGCGTGGACAGCGGCGTGCGTTTCGCAGGCGTCCCCCTGGGCCATGAATTCACCTCGCTGGTGCTGGCCCTGCTGCAGGTCGGCGGCCATCCGTCCAAGGAATCGGCCGAGCTGCTGGAGCAGGTGCGCAATATCGACGTGCCGCTGCACTTCGAGACCTATTACTCGCTGTCCTGCCACAACTGTCCCGACGTGGTGCAGGCGCTGAACCTGATGTCCGTGCTCAACCCCAAGATCAGCCATACCGCCATCGACGGCGGGCTGTTCCAGAAGGAAGTCGAGCAGCGCGAAGTCATGGGCGTGCCCACCGTCTTTGTGAACGGCGAGCGCTTCGGCCAGGGCCGCATGGAGCTGGCCGAGATCGTGGCCAAGGTCGATACCGGTGCCGCTTCGCGTGAAGCGGCCAAGATTTCCGCCAAGGATGCCTTCGACGTGCTGATCGTCGGCGGCGGCCCGGCCGGCGCGGCAGCTGCCATCTATGCGGCACGCAAGGGCATCCGCACCGGCATCGCCGCCGAGCGCTTCGGTGGCCAGGTGCTGGACACCGTGGACATCGAGAACTTCATCTCGGTCTCCAAGACCGAAGGCCCGCAACTGGCCGCCGCCATGGAGCGCCATGTGCGCGACTACGAGGTGGACATCATGAACCTGCAGACGGCGTCCAAACTGATTCCGGCCGCCACGGAAGGCGGGCTGATCGAGGTGCAGACCGCCTCGGGCGCCAGCCTCAAGGCCAAGACCGTCATCCTCTCGACCGGCGCGCGCTGGCGCAACATGAACGTGCCGGGCGAGGACAAGTACCGCACCAAGGGCGTGACCTACTGCCCGCACTGCGACGGTCCCTTGTTCAAGGGCAAGAATGTGGCCGTCATCGGCGGCGGCAACTCGGGCGTGGAAGCGGCCATTGACCTGGCCGGCATCGTGCGCAGCGTGACGCTGCTGGAGTTCGCCAGCGAGCTCAAGGCCGACGCCGTGCTGCAAAAGAAGCTGCGCAGCCTGCCCAACGTCACGGTCATCCTCAACGCCCAGACCACCGAGGTCAACGGCGATGGCAAGAAGGTCACCGGCCTGACCTACAAGGACCGCACGACGCAAGAGGTCAAGACCGTGGCGCTGGAAGGCATCTTCGTGCAGATCGGCCTGCTGCCCAACACCGACTGGCTCAAGGGCACGGTGGAGCTGACACGCTTCGGCGAAATCGTGATCGACGCCAAGGGCCACACCAGCGTGCCCGGCGTGTTCGGCGCAGGCGACTGCACCAACGTGCCGTACAAGCAGATCATCATTGCTGCCGGTGCCGGCTCCACGGCTGCGCTGTCGGCCTTCGACCACCTGATCCGCCACTGACCAGCCGTTGCTCCGCCATGGTGCGGAGCAGGCCGGAGGAAGGGCCCGGATGCCATGGCATCCGGGCCCTTTTTTCATCGCCCTGCCAGGGGCAGAAGGCCTGGCGCAGCAAGGGGAGGGTGGGGGCTATTTTTCATGCCCGCGTCTTCAGGCGCGGGCCTTGTCGCTGTGGGTGTCGCACAGATAGCTGCCTGGCGGCACGCGGCGCCAGCAGGGTTTGTTCCGGGGCCCATGCGCCAGATCAAACCAATAAATGAGAACTATTCGCATATAATTTTTCTTCATCCAGCCAGCACATGACGCGCCAACGGCTGGCGGGCCACCCGCCAGCTGCTGCAAGCAGAAGCCAGCTCTCGCACATCCATGTTGATCAGAGAGAGAGGGCTTCGCAATGGCTTACGACTTCGCAATGCAATCAAGCGCCCGGCGGGCGCGTCATCCCCTGGCCGCCGCCTGCGCGCTGCTGTGCGCCTCCGCTGCCCTGGCGCAGGAGCCGGGGCAGGCCGCCGCAGACGCCGCAAACGTTGCAAATGCCGGAGATGCCGACACGCAATTGCTGGCGCAGGCCGCGTCCGGGGCACGGACCCGCGCCCCGGCCCTCAAGGAGATGGTGATCAGCGCTTCGCGCGAGGTGCAGGACCCTGACACCCTGCCCATGAGCATCGACGTGATCGACGCCGGCCGCATGGAACGCGAGCAGGCCAGCGACATCCGCGAGATGGTCAACCTGCTGCCCAATGTCGAGGTGCCGCGTGCCCCGGCGCGCTTCTCTCTGGCGACCTCTCCGGCCGGGCGCGATCAGAACAGCGGCTTCAACATCCGTGGCCTGGATGGCAACCGCGTGCTCATGCTGGTCGATGGCGTGCGCCTGCCGCGCAGCTACAGCTTCAGCGCCAACAGCTTCGGCCGCGACTACCTGGACCTGGGCCTGGTGCAGCGCGTGGAAATCCTGCGCGGCTCCACGCCCGCGCTGTATGGATCGGACGGCATGGGCGGCCTGGTCAACTTCGTGACCGTGCAGCCGGACGATCTGCTGGGCAAGGACAAGCGCATCGCCGGCCGCGTGGCTGCCGGCTATGACGGCTCGGACAACGGCCGCAAGCTGGGCGCCACCGTGGCGGGCCGTGCCAGCCCCGAATGGGCATGGCTGCTGTCGGCGGGCCTGGGCCGCTCGCACGCGCTGGAGAACATGGGCACGAACAACGTGACGGGCGCGGCGCGCACCACGCCCAATCCCGAGAAAGACCGCAGCGAATCGCTGATGGGACGCCTGGTCTTCACGCCCAGCGCCGTGCAAAAGCATGTCTTCACCTTCGAGAACGTGGACAAGCGCGCCGACTACGCCCTGCTGTCCGCGCGCTCGGCCACCGTGGCCAATTCCGACTCGCGCACCGACATGAAGCGCTGGCGGGCCAGCTGGCAGGGCCAGTGGCAGCAGCTGGGCACGGCGCTGGCCGACGAACTGCAGCTGATGGCCAGCTACCAGAAGTCCGACGCGCGCGAATTCGTCACCGAGACGCGCATCGGCCTGCCCTACCGCGAGCGCGACGTGACCTATGACGAGGACGCGATCCAGCTGCACGCCCAGGCCAGCCGCCTGCTGCGCTGGAGTTCTTCGGCCAGCGGCAAGTTCACCTACGGGCTGGACTACCTCCGCAACAAGGTGGTCAACGCGCAAAACGGCATCACGCCGCCCGTGGGCGAGAGCTTCCCGCTCAAGCGCTTCCCCGACACCACCGAAAGCGCCACCGCCCTGTTCGCCCAGGCCGAACTGCACAACGGCCCCTGGAGCGTGACCCCGGGCCTGCGCGCCGAGCACTACAGCATCAAGCCCCGGCAGAACGGCTTTGTGCCCACCGTGGTCAGCAACTCCGACTCCGCGCTCTCGCCCAAGCTGGGCGTGATGCTGCAGGCCAGCCCGGCCTGGTCCGTATATGGCAACTATGCGGCGGGCTTCCGGGCGCCCAACGCCGGGCAGATCAATGCCTTCTTCGAGAACCCGGTGGCGTTCTACCGGAACATTCCCAACCCCAATCTGCGGCCCGAAAAGAGCCAGACCTTCGAGCTGGGCCTGCGCGGGCGCATGGACAGGCTGCGCCTGGACGCCGCCGTGTTCACGGGGCGCTACAAGGACTTCATCGTCGACCAGCAACTGGTTGCCGGCCAGCCCGGCAACGCGGCCAACCCCGCCATCTACCAGTCCATCAACGTGGGCCGCGCCCGCATCAGCGGCTTCGAACTCAAGGCCGACTACGACTGGGGCCGCCGGGCCGGCGGCGACTGGCAGACGCGCCTGGCCTACGGCTATACCGACGGCAAGGACACGCAGTCCGACAAGCCGCTGGACACCATCTCGCCCCAGCAACTGGTGCTTGGCGTGCGCTACGAGCGCTCTGCCGTGGGCGTGCAGTTCAACGTCTCGCACTGGAGCGGCAAGAAGGCCGGCGACGTGTCCAACGGCAGCGCCGCCTGGCTCAGCCCCTCGGCCACCGTCGCCGACCTGAGCGCCCAGTGGCGCATACGCCCCGACCTGCGCCTGAACGCCGGCATCTACAACCTGACCGACAAGAAGTACTGGCGCTGGGCCGATGTGCGCGGCCTGGCTGCCAGCACGGCGATTGCCGACGCCTACAGCCAGCCCGGCCGCCATGTGCGGGTGTCGATGGTCAAGGATTTCTGAAGCATGCGCCTGTGGCGCGGGCGCATGCATGTGCAACGCTGCCAACTGAAACGCAAGGAGAACCCCATGCATCCATCCAAGAGTGAGAGCCTTGCCCAGGACGAGGAATACCTGCTGCCTGAGAACGAGGCCGCGCTGGCTGCCACGCTGGCCCTGATGACCGGCTTCGGCCACGGCTGCTGCGACACCCATAGGCCGGCCATGGCCGCCCGGGTGGCCGAGCAGCTCGAAAACCTGGCCTGCGCGGGCGGCTTGTCCCATGACATGCGCGCCCTGCTGGGGCGGCTGCAGCAACGCTGGCAGGCAGTGGCCGATGCGGGCGCGCCGTCGCGCTCGCACCGCGCCGTGTCCGATGCCGGAGTCGCCCTGCCTGGAGTCCATGCAGCCCAGCCGGTGCCCCATGCGCTCTGGCACGCACCGCTGGACACCCTGCAATGAGCAGCGCCGTCCACGATGCCGAGGAGGGCGGGCTCCTGATTCCCGTCGATGCTCCCGCAGTCCGCCAACGCTTTGCGCGGGCGCGCCAGGGTGGCCTGCGCGCCAAGGAGGCCGCCGATTCCCTGGGCCTGCCGGAAGGCGCCGCCATTGCCGCGCATGCGGGCCAGCACGAGGGCAGCCTCCAGGCCGTGCCGCTGCGCGCCGAATGGCTGGCCATCCTGAAGGGCTTGCAGGACTGCGGCCCCGTGATGGCGCTGACCCGCAACGAGTCCACGGTCCACGAAAAGACCGGGGTCTACCAGAAGCTTTCGGCCAACGGCGGCGTGGGCCTTGCCCTGGGCCGCGACATCGACCTGCGAATGTTCTTTGCCCAATGGCATGCCGGCTATGCCGTGACCGAGCAGCCTGCCCAGGCCGGCAGGCCGGCCATGCGCAGCCTGCAGTTCTTCAATGCGCAGGGCCGTGCCGTGCACAAGGTCCATGCGCGCGAGCCCACCGACCTGCAGGCATGGGAGGCGCTGGTGCAGCGTTTCGCCGAGCCCAGCGCTGGTTACCTGTTCCGCCATGCCCGCCCGCGTGCGCTGCCGCAGGCCGACGAGGCCATCGACGTGCCCGGCCTGAGCACTGCCTGGGCCGCCATGCAGGACACGCATGAATTCTTCGATCTGCTGCGCCGGTTTGGCGCCGAGCGCCAGCAGGCCTTCCGCCTGGTGCCCGGTCACTGCGCGCGGCTGGCGCCCGAGTCCGTGGCCCAGTTGCTGGGCGATGCGGCCGTGGACGGCCTGCCCATCATGGTCTTCGTGGACAGCGGCGGCTGCATACAGATCCACACCGGCCCCGTGCACAACATCCAGCCCATGGACACGCCCGGCGGCGCACAGTGGATCAATGTCATGGACCCGGATTTCAACCTGCATCTGCGCTGCGACCTGATCGCCAGCGTCTGGGCCGTGCAAAAGCCCACGGCCGATGGCGTGGTCACCTCGGTCGAGGCCTTCGATGCCCAGGGCGACCTGATGGCCATGTTCTTTGGCGAGCGCAAGCCGGGCCGGGCCGAGCTGCCGGGTTGGCGCGAACTGGTGGCGGGCCTGCCGCGCCTGGCAGCGCAGGCGCTGGCCTGAGAGCACCCAGGCCCTGAAAAGAAAGATCCGGCCCTGCGTCTGCGTCGGGCCGCGTCAGAGATGCACGGTGGCGGCCACCAGCTTGCCCACCAGCGGACGCACCACCATCACGCAGACAAAGGCCACGGGCATGGCCAGCACATAGGTCTGCATCACGCGCTGCAGGTAGTCGGCGCCCAGGCCGCTGTTGGCGCCGACGATGGCGCAGCACATCAGAAACGCCATGATGGCCGACATGTAGAAGGCAAAGACGATGGGCGCGAAGCGGCGGTGCAGCTTGCGGCTGCTCGGCGCCGCAGGGATTGCGGGAGCGATGGAGGCAGAGGTATCGGGCATGAAGGCGTATCCTGTCAGGCCGCTTGTCGATTCGGCGCGGCAAGTGCAGGACTGTAGGCAAGGCCCGTGCTGCCGTGTAGAGGGCTGCAGCTTGGTGCACTCGTAAGCTATATTGATGAATCCATTTTTCATCCATAGTTTTTTGTGCCTAATCTGCGCTCCATCGAGACCTTCGTCAAAGCCCTGGAAGGCGGCTCCATTGCCTCGGCGGCGCGCCAGCTGGGCATTTCTCCGGCGGCGGCCAGCCAGAACATCGCCCGGCTGGAGCGTGAGTTGGGCACGCGGCTGATCACGCGCACCACGCGATCCATGGCGTTGACCGAGGCGGGCGAGCGCTATCTGGCGCGCGTGGGCCCCGTGCTGCAGGAGCTGGAAAAAGCGCAGTCCGACCTGTCCCAGCTGCACGGCGAGTTGCAGGGCCGGCTGCGCATCGCCTGCATGGCAGCCTTTGGCCGCCATGTGCTGGCGCCGCTGCTGCCGGCCTTTGCCGCGCAGCATCCCCGGCTGGAGCTGGAGTTGCTGGTGGTGGACCGGCAGGTGGATGTGCTCAAGGAAGATGTGGACATCAGCGTGCGTTACCGCGATGTGCTGGAGCCCGGCATGGCCGTGCGCCAGCTGGCGGCCGTGCCGCGCGTGCTGTGTGCATCGCCGGCCTATCTGCAGGCCCATGGCAGGCCACGGACGGCCCAGGATCTGCTGGACCATGCCTGCCTGCTGTACCGGCGCGAGGCCGATGGCCGCTTCATGCGCTGGCCGTTTTCACGCGACGGCAAGCGCGTGGACCCGCAGCTGCGCGTGACCGCCATCGCCAGCGACGTGGATGCCCTGACCGAGATGGCCGTGGCCGGGGGCGGCATTGTCTGGATCGGCAGCTTCATTGCCCACCGCTACATGCGCGAAGGACTGCTGCAGCCGCTGGCCCTGGGCCCGGCGCGCAAGGGGCAGCTGCATTTCGAGGACACCACGCTGGATTTCTTCGCCTGCTTTCGTGACCGCCAGTACGTGCCGACCAAGGTGCGTGCCCTGGTGGACTACCTGGTCGAGACGCTGCCGCAGCAGTCCATGCTGCGCTGGAACGTCCCGGCCTGAGCAGCGCAGGGGAGGCTAGTGCCCCAGGTGCTGGGGCAGCACCTCCTGCAGGATGGTGGTGGCGATTTCCTCGATGGACTTGGTCGTGCTCGACAGCCACGGTATGCCGCTGCGGCGCATCATGGATTCGGCCTCGGCCACCTCGTAGCGGCAATTGACGAGGCTGGCGTATTTGGAGTCGGGCCGGCGTTCGTTGCGGATGCTGGACAGGCGCTGCGGATCGATGGTCAGGCCGAACAGCTTCTTGCGCGAGGGCACCAGGGCGGGCGGCAGCTGCTTGCGCTCGAAATCCTCGGGGATCAGCGGGTAGTTGGCCACCTTGAGGCCGAACTGCATGGCCAGGTACAGGCTAGTGGGGGTCTTGCCGCTGCGCGAGACGCCGACCAGGATCACGTCGGCGCCCGTCAGGTCCTGGTGGGTCTGGCCGTCGTCATGGGCCAGCGTGTAGTTGATGGCCTCCATGCGCTCCAGGTATTCCTTGCTCTCGCTGATGTCGGCGAAGCGGCCCACGCGGTGCAGCGATTTCTGGCCCAGCTCCAGCTCCAGCGGCCGCACGAAGGTGCCGAACATGTCGAACACCTTGCCCTTGCACTGGCTCTCGATCAGGTCGAGCATGTCCTGGTTGACCAGGGTGGTGAAGACGATGGGCTTGTGGCTTTCCGACTCGGCCACATGGTTGATCTGGCGCACTGCCTGGTGCACCTTGTCCATGGTGTCCACGAAGGGGATGCGGACCAGGCGCGACTTGGTGTCGAACTGGGCCATGATGGCTGTGCCGAAGGTCTCGGCTGTAATGCCAGTGCCATCGGAGATGACGAAGATGGTGTGGGTGTGCATGGTGGTCGGGCTCTGGACAGGGGGCTGCCGTCGGTTCACGGCAAACGCCTACAATGACGCCCATTATTCCCAATTTCCCATCCATGCTCGCTGCCGGCCTCCAACCAGAACAGCAAAGCCTCGCGCACGCCTGCGTGGATGGATCGACCGTGCCCGGCTTTGGCAGCCGGGGCGGCGCACGACGGTTTTCAACTTCTGGAGCTTTCCCATGTCTCAACTGTTCGAGGCCACCGCCCTCGTCGTTCCGTTTGAACAACTGAGGATGACCGATGTCGAGTCCGTAGGCGGCAAGAACGCCTCGCTCGGCGAAATGATCTCGCAGCTGCCGCAAGGCGTGCGCGTTCCCACGGGCTTTGCCACCACGGCCCATGCCTTCCGCCAGTTCCTGGCCCACGACGGCCTCGCCGACAAGATCAGCGCCAAGCTGGCCGCCCTGGACGTGGAAGATGTCCGCGCCCTGGCCCAGGTCGGTGCCGAAATCCGTGCCCTGGTCGAGAACCAGCCCTTCCCGGCCGATCTGGAGCAGGCCATCCGCGAGGAATTCGTGCGCCTGCAGGGCGGCAACGAGGCGGCCTCGTTCGCCGTGCGCTCCTCGGCCACGGCCGAAGACCTGCCCGACGCCTCGTTCGCCGGCCAGCAGGAAACCTTCCTGAACGTGGTGGGCATCGAGTCGGTGCTGCACAAGATGAAGGAAGTCTTCGCCTCGCTGTACAACGACCGCGCCATCTCCTACCGCGTGCACAAGGGCTTTGCCCACGACGTGGTGGCCCTGTCGGCCGGCGTGCAGCGCATGGTGCGTTCCGACCTGGGCGCGGCCGGCGTGATGTTCACCATCGACACCGAATCGGGCTTCGAGGACGTGGTCTTCATCACCTCCAGCTATGGCCTGGGCGAGACCGTGGTGCAGGGCGCCGTCAATCCTGACGAGTTCTATGTGCACAAGCCCATGCTCAAGGCCGGCAAGAAGGCCCTGATCCGCCGCAACCTGGGCTCCAAGCTGATCCAGATGGTCTTTGCCTCGCCCGAGGAAAAGGCCGCCAGCGGCAAGCTGGTCAAGACCACCGACGTGGCCCATGAGCTGCGCAACCGCTACTCGCTGTCCGATGAGGACGTGCAGCAGCTGGCCCACTATGCCCTGGTCATCGAGCAGCACTATGGCCGCCCCATGGACATCGAGTGGGGCAAGGACGGCACGGACGGCCAGCTCTACATCCTGCAGGCCCGCCCCGAGACCGTGAAGAGCCAGGCCAAGGGCCAGGCCGAGCAGCGCTACGCCCTCAAGGGCACGGGCAATGTGCTGGCCGAAGGCCGCGCCATTGGCCAGAAGATCGGCACGGGCCCCGTGCGCCTGGTCAATGACATCGCCAACATGGACCAGGTCCAGCCCGGCGACGTGCTGGTGACCGACATGACCGATCCCAACTGGGAGCCGGTGATGAAGCGTGCCTCGGCCATCGTCACCAACCGTGGCGGCCGTACCTGCCACGCTGCCATCATCGCGCGCGAACTGGGCATTCCGGCCGTGGTCGGCTGCGGCAACGCTACCGACCTGCTCAAGGACGGCACCCTGGTCACCGTCAGCTGCGCCGAAGGCGATACCGGCAAGATCTACGATGGCCTGATCGAGACCGAGATCACCGAAGTGCAGCGTGGCGAGATGCCCGCCATCAAGACCAAGATCATGATGAACGTGGGCAACCCCCAGCTGGCCTTCGACTTCGCCCAGCTGCCCAACGAGGGCGTGGGCCTGGCCCGCCTGGAGTTCATCATCAACAACAACATCGGCGTGCACCCCAAGGCCATCCTGGACTACCCCGCCGTCGATGCCGACCTCAAGAAGGCCGTCGAGTCCGTGGCCCGCGGCCATGCCTCGCCGCGTGCCTTCTATGTGGACAAGGTTGCCGAAGGCGTGGCCACGATTGCCGCCGCCTTCTGGCCCAAGCCCGTCATCGTGCGCATGTCGGACTTCAAGTCCAACGAGTACCGCAAGCTCATCGGCGGCAGCCGCTACGAGCCCGAGGAAGAGAACCCCATGCTGGGCTTCCGTGGCGCCGCGCGCTACATCTCCGAGGACTTCGGCGAGGCCTTCCGCATGGAGTGCGAGGCACTGCGCCGCGTGCGCGAGGACATGGGCCTGACCAACGTGCAGATCATGATTCCCTTCGTGCGCACGCTCAAGCAGGCCGAGCGCGTCACCCAGCTGCTGGCGGCCAACGGCCTCAAGCGCGGCGACAACGAGCTCAAGCTCATCATGATGTGCGAGGTGCCCTCCAACGCCATCCTGGCCGATGAGTTCCTCGAGTTCTTCGACGGCTTCTCCATCGGCTCCAACGACCTGACCCAGCTGACGCTGGGCCTGGACCGCGACTCCGGCCTGGAGCTGCTGGCTGCCGACTTCGACGAGCGCGACCCGGCCGTGCGCAAGATGCTGTCGCGCGCCATCAAGGCCTGCCTGGACCAGGGCAAGTACGTGGGCATCTGCGGCCAGGGCCCTTCGGACCACCCGGACTTCGCCCAATGGCTGGCTGACGAAGGCATTGCCTCCATCTCGCTGAATCCCGACAGCGTGGTCGCCACCTGGCAGCGCCTGGCGCAGTAAGGGCTGGCAGCGTCGCCATGCATACGCCGAAAGCGCACTTGCATGACGACGCGGTCGGGGGACCGTCCGAAGGCGAGACCTTCGCCCCCGACCTGCACGACATCCGCCATCTGTGGCTCAAGGCCGTGCTGTTCGCGGTCTGGGTGGCCGTCTCCTTTGGCGCCTGCTACTACGCGCGTGACCTGCAGGCGCTGATGCCCGACTGGCCGCTGGCCTACTGGTTCGCGGCCCAGGGGGCAGTCCTGATGTTCCTGGCCATCGTCATCGTCTATTGTTTGTCCATGGACCATTTCGAGCGCCGCTAGGCCCGGGCCGCTTTTGCGATGGCACCGGCTCCCGCATCCCCATCGGCCGATACGCAACCGTCCGCACCGCCATCGCCTCCCGGCCATGGCTGAGCGCGCCCCGCTGACGGCGGCCTCCCACTGGCGGCTGCACCGCATCGTGGCCCTGTACACGCTCGGCGTGCTCGGCTTTCTGGCCCTCATGTTCTGGGCCGAGCAGCAGGGCCTGTCCCGCCACTGGATAGGCCCCATCTTCCTGTTCTTCACCGTCATGGTCTATGCGGCCATCGGCGTGTACCTGCGCACCAGCGACCCCGAGGAGTACTACGTCGCGGGCCGGCGCATTCCGCCCTTCTACAACGGCATGGCGGCTGCGGCGGACTGGGTCAGCGCGGCCTCGTTCATCAGCCTGTCGGGGGCGCTGTACCTGCAGGGCTTTGCCGGCGTGCCGGGCCAGGCCGGCGGACTGGCCTACCTGCTGGGCTGGACGGGCGGCTTTTGCCTGGTTGCCATGCTGATCGCGCCGCACCTGCGGGCGATGAAGCTCTACACCATTCCCGATTTCTTCCAGCAGCGCTACGGCGGGCGCTGGCCGCGCGTGATCGCGGCGCTGGCGGCCGTGATCTGCTCGTTCACCTATGTGGTGGCGCAGATCTACGGCGTGGGGCTGATCGCCTCGCGGCTGACGGGCGTGCAGTTCGAGATCGGCATCATGCTGGGCCTGGGCGGCGTGCTGCTGTGCTCCTTCCTGGGCGGCATGCGCGCCATCACCTGGACCCAGGTCGCGCAGTACGTGGTGATCCTGCTGGCCTTTCTGATCCCCGTGTCCTGGCTGGCCTACCGGCAGATGGGCAATCCCGTGGCGCCGCTGGCCTATACGGCCCAGCTCAGCCAGATTGCGGAGATGGAGCAGCGCCTGCTGGACTCGCCGGCCGAGCAGGAGGTGATCGCCGCCTACCGCCTGCGCGCCGAGGTGCTGGAGGACAAGCTCAAGGACGTGCCGCGCGTGCTGGCCGCCGAGCGCCAGGCGCTGGCCGAGCGCATACGCGATCTGCGCACGCGCAGTGGCGATATCGGCGCCATCATGGCCGCCAGCCGCGAACTGGCCGCCATGCCGCGTGACGAAGCCGCCGCGCGCGCGCTGTGGACACGCCAGCTGCAGGAAATGCGCGAGCGCGAGAAGCCGCTGGGCGGCATTCCACTGCACAGCCTGCCATTCGCCGGCAACCCCGATGGATCGCCCCAGGAGCAGCAGATCTACGAGGACAGCCGGCGCAACTTCCTGGCGCTGATGTTCTGCCTCATGGCCGGCACGGCCGGCCTGCCGCACCTGCTCACGCGCTACTACACGGCGCCCTCGGTGTCGGGGGCGCGGGCCTCGGTGGGCTGGACGCTGTTCTTCATCGGCGTGCTGTACATGAGCGCGCCGGCCCTGGCCGTGCTGGTCAAGTTCGAGGTCATGAACAACCTCGTGGGCATCCGCTTTGACGAGCTGCCCAACTGGATGGCGCAGTGGGCCCGGGTGGATGCCTCCTTGCTGGCCGTGGAGGATGTCAACGGCGACGGCGTCCTGCAGTTCGGCGAGATCCGCATGGGCGCCGACCTCATCATGCTGGCCACGCCCGAGCTGGGCGGCATGCCCTACGTGGTCTCCGGCCTGGTGGCGGCCGGCGGCCTGGCTGCGGCGCTGTCCACGGCCGATGGACTGCTGCTGACCATCAGCAACGCGCTGGTGCGCGACCTGTACTTTCGCGAGCGCCGCCGCCGCGCCTCGCCCGAGCAGCGCGTGATCCTGTCCAAGTTCGCGCTGCTGGTGATGGCGCTGTCGGCCGCCTTCGTGGCCTCGCGCCGTTCCTCGGACATCCTGCCCATGGTCACGGCATCGTTCTCGCTGGCGGCCTCGGCCTTCGTGCCGGCCATGGTGCTGGGCATCTTCTGGCGTGGCACCACGCGCCGGGGCGCCGTGGCCGGCATGCTGGCCGGGCTGGGCGTCACGCTGTACTACATGGTCTCGCATGTGCCGGCACTGCAGCCCGTGCTGCCCGAAGCGCTGCACGCGCGCCTGTGGTGGGGCATACAGCCGATTTCATCGGGCGTCTTCGGCGTGCCGGCCGGCCTGCTGGTGACCTGGCTGGTCAGCTGCCTGGACCCGCGCCGCCGGGCCCCGGCGCGTTCCGTGCCCGCAAAAGCGTCCTGACGGACAGAGGCCGCCGGGCGGGAGGATGGCCATTTTCTGCCCCGTTTTTGCGCTTTTGGCAGATCTGGATCATTGCCGGCCCCACTGAAGCCCGTGCGTGCTGGAAAACCCGCTTTTGGGAGCAGGAGGCTCATGACACGCTGCGAGCCGTGTCCGATCCGATCCCTTGCAGAGAATCCCGTCCGCCATGCATTTTGTGAAAACGTCCGCCGGCCAACAGGCATTCAAGGAACGCCATGCCGATCTCTCGCCCCGGTTGCGCTCGGCCTTTTTGCTGTTTGACGGGCAACGCAGCCTGGCGCAGGTGCTGCAGGCCGTTGCCGGAATGGGCGTGACGCAGGACGAGATCCTGGCGCTGGTGGAGCGCGAATGGCTGGCACCGCGCGACGCGGCCGAGCCCCGGCTGGGCGTGGTGGCCGTCGCGGTGCCTTCGGTCCCTGCCGCGCCTGCTGCAGCGGTTTCGTCCACGGATTCGGCTGGCGATGCCCCCGCGCAGTCCGAGCCATCGCTGGCCGTGCGCTATCGCAACGCCTATCCGCTGGCCGTGGCCATCACGGCCAACCTGGGCCTGAAGGGGTTCCGGCTCAACCTTGCCGTGGAAGCGGCCATGGGCTACGACCAGCTGGTGGCGCTGGCGCCGCGCCTGCGCGAGGCGGCCAGTCCTGCCAGCTACCTGCCGCTGCACGAGGCGCTGTTCGGCAAGGCACCGTGAATGAGGAATGGCCCGCACGCTCGCCAAGGGAGCGCTTTTCATCTTGGGGTGGCCCGGCAATGAAAAAGGGCAAGGCGCCTTCGCACCTTGCCCTTGCATGAACCTGTGGGTGCAGGCTCAGACGGCCAGCAGCTCCACGTCGAACTTCAGCGTGGCGTTGGGGGGGATCACGCCGCCGGCGCCACGGGCGCCATAGCCCAGCTCGGCCGGGATGATCAGGGTGCGCTGGCCGCCCACCTTCATGCCTTGCACGCCTTCGTCCCAGCCCTTGATCACCATGCCGCCGCCCAGGGGGAAGACGAAGGGATCGTTGCGGTCCTTGCTGGAGTCGAACTTGGCGCCCTGCACGCCGTTGTTGTAGAGCCAGCCCGTGTAGTGCACGGTCACGCTGCGGCCGCGCTGGGCTTCGGCGCCGTCGCCCACGACGGTGTCTTCATACTGCAGGCCGGATGCGGTGGTGGTGAAAGCCATGGTGGTATTCCTTGAGAGAGAAACGGTTGGGGGAAAGGAGACGACCCGGCTGGCCGGTGGCCCTGCGCGGGAAGAGGCCGTGGCGCCTGGTGCCGCGCCCGGCCTGACATCACTTCTTGGCGCGCGCGGCCACCCAGCGGTTGGCAAAGGCCTGCACATCGGACAGGCGCTTGAGCAGGTCCTGGCCGGCCAGCGTCACGGTGTAGCCGTCGGAGCCATGCTCCAGCAGCCCGCACTCGCGCAGCTCCTTGATGCGGGTGTTCAGCGTGTTGGGCGTGATGCCGCCCACGCTGTCTTGCAGCAGTCGAAAGGTCTGAGGATGGCCGTCCCGCAGCGCCCACAGCACGCGCAACGCGTAGCGGCATTCGAGTTTCTCGAACAGCTGGTTGATGGCGGCGTTTTCCTTGGAGCTCATGACGCTTCTCCTTGCGCAATGGTGTGGGTGAGCCGGCGGGTGCGTCCGGGTGGGACGCGCGCCGAGCCAAGTCCCGGGGAACTATAGCTCTGGATCCATTCTGCTACAAGTTTGGTAGCTCAAAACCCACAGCGGCAATGCCCCACGCTAGAGGAATACGCGTATGACCAAGCCAGTGTTGCAGGCCCGCCACGTGGCCTGCCCGCTGCGCGGCGGTTTCTCAGCTCTTGAGTTTGAGCAGATAGGTCATCACGCTGGCCGTGGTGTGCTCCAGCTCCAGAAAGCCGTTGAAATCGCGGCCCGCCTGCCAGGAAGGCTCCCAGCGGTTCTGGCGCAGGGCGCGTTGCCAGCTCTCGTGCTGCGTGGCCTGCTCCACGGCGCCCAGCAGGGCCTGGGCACGTGCGGCGCTGACCTGCTTGCCGGTGAAGACGGCGCGCCAGTTGGCCATGTCCGCATCCAGCCCCTGCTCGCGGAACGAGGGCAGGCCGAACAGGCTGCGGCGCGAGGACACGCCGATGGCGCGCAGCTTGCCGCTGGCCAGCGCCTCGCTGAACTCGCTGTAGCCGGACACGCCCATGCGCGCATCGCCCTTGAGCAAGGCCTCCACCACCTGGGCGCCGCCAGGAAAGGGCTTGTAGACCAGTTGCTCGGGCGCCGCCTTGGCCGCGCGCGTGAGCAGGCCGGCGAACATGTGGTCCACGCCACCGGCCGAGCCACCCGCAAAAGACTGGTGGGCCAGGTCGCTGCGCAGCGCGGCCACCAGGTCCTTGGCATTGCGGATGGGGGAGTCGGCCGGTACGGCCACGACCAGGTAATCGCTGGTCAGGCGGGCAATCGGCTGCACATGCGACATGTTGACGGCCGGCTTTTGCAGTGCCACCGCACCGACCATCACCATGCCGCCGATCAGCAAGGCGTCGGGGTCCTTGCCATGGCGCTCGGCAAACTGGGCCAGGCCGATGGTGCCTCCCTTGCCGCCCACGTTTTCATACTCCACGCGCTCGGCCGCGCCGCTGGCCACCAGCGCTGCGCCCAATGCGCGGCCGGTCTGATCCCAGCCGCCGCCGGCATTGGCCGGAATGACGATGCGCAGGCTGGTCGCCACGCGCTGGGCGCTGCCGGCAGCCCGTGGCGCATGGGCTGCAGGTGCTGCCGCTGGCGGTGCGGCATGGGCCAGAGGAGAGCACAGCATGGCCAGGGCAGCGCCCTGGGCCAGCATCTGGCGGCGGTTCTGGCGCGTTCCATCGGCGGTATGGGCGGCGTTGGCGGCGGTTTGCGAAAAGCTCGGAAGGCGCATGCAGTCTCCAATCGGGTTCGCGCGCCATTGTGGGCGCAAATGAATCAGAAAAGCAGATTATGTAAGCATGTGCGTCAGCTGCTTGACACAACACAGTACAGCGCAGTCCGGCCCGCGCGGCTCTGTGATCTCTGGGCCGGTGCGGTCCCTCAGCGCTCAGAAGTCGTAACGCATGCTCACGTTGACGCTGCGTGGCGCGCCCCAGGTGTAGTACAGGCCCTGGGCATTGAAGTTGGTCACGCCCGAGAAATAGTGCTTGTCGAACAGGTTGTTGACGTTGGCCACGATGCTGAGATGGCGGTTGATCTGGTAGCGCGCCATCAGGTCCATCACCCAGTAGGCGTCCTGGCGCAGCGTGGCGGCGCCGCGGCTGGTGGAGATGGCGCTTTGCCAGCGCGCGGCGCCGCCCACAGTCAGGCCGGACAGCGCGCCCTGCGCGAAGCGGTAGGTGGTGCCCAGCTTGAACTGGTGGCGCGGGCTGGTGGCGGCGTTGTCCAGATTGCTGTTGATGGTCACGTAGCTGCCCTGGGCCTGCCAGCCCTTGGCCAGCTCGCCGGACAGTTCCAGTTCGAAGCCGCGCCTGCGCGCGCCCTGGACCGCGCGGTAGGCCGTGTCGCCATTGGGCATGAGCCCGTCTTCCACGGCCGTGTTGTCGGTGCGCATCCAGAAATGGGCGACGCTGGCGTTCAACCGCTTGTCGAAGAATTCGCCCTTGGCGCCGATCTCGTAGGTCAGGCCCTCCTCGGGCGGCAGGGTGCGTTCCTGCAGATCCTTGGCGCTTTGCGCCTTGAAGATGCTGGCGTAGCTGCCATACAGCGAGATGTTCGGGCTGACGTCATACACCAGGCCCGCATAGGGCGTGACCACGCCGTGCTCGCGCATGTTGTAGTTGTACCAGCTGATGTCGGTCACATCCTTCTGGTCGTAGTTGGTCACGCGCAGGCCGGCGATCAGCTTCAGCGGATCGGCCAGATTGAGGCGTGCCGCGCTGTAGAGATAGCTGCGCTTGTTGCTGAACAGGTCGTTGGAATAGGGGATGTTGTCCGCTGGCGCCGGGATGGCTGCGCCGCCCTGGCTGAAGTCCACCTGCGGCAGGTCCAGGCCGGGGCGCGCGCCGCGCAGCAGCGTGGTGCGGTTGCGTGCGGCGCCCGCGCCCACCAGCAACTCATGCTGGCGGCCGAACAGCGTGAACGGGCCCTGAACGTCGATGCTGATGTTCTGGTTGCGGGACTCGATGTCCTTGTAGGCCGCGAACTGGGCCGAGCTGGGCAGGGCGTAGCGCAGCAGGCCGATCTGCATGTCGGGCGTCTTCACCTCTTCATGCGACATCTGCAGCTTGGCCTTCCAGCCGCTGGCAAAGCGGTGCTCCAGGCGCGCGAAGCTGTTGAGCGACTCCTGCTCGTAGCCCGACCAGGGCGCGGCGATGTTCAGCGAGCGCGGCATCCAGCCGACGAACTGGCCGGTGCCCGTGTAGCCCTGGATGGGCGTGGTGCCGCCCGAGCCGCGCAGTTCGCGCTGGCGGTAGGTGATGCCGGCGCTCAGCAGGGTGTCGGGGGTGAGGTCGTATTCCAGCGTGCCGTACAGCATGGAGCTGTTGCTGTGCTGGTGGTCGCGGAAGCTGTCGCCGCTCTTGCGCGAGGCCACCAGGCGGCCGCGCAGGCTGCCTTCCTGGTTCAGCGGACCGGCAATGTCGGCATCGGCACGGTAGGTGCCCCAGCTGCCCGCGCTGGCCATTACGCTGGCCTGGAAGTCGCGCGTGGGGCGCTTGCGGATCAGGTTGACCGTGGCTCCGTAGGCGCCGTCGCCATTGATCAGGCCCGACGAGCCCTTGAGCACTTCAACGCGGTCGATCTCGGCCAGATCGTCCAGCGAGTACATGATGTGCGTGTTCCAGCCCCAGCCATTGGTGAGCTGGCGGCTGCCATCGGTCTGCAGGTTGACGCTGGAGCCGCGCACGTTGAAGGTGGTCATCTCGCTTTGGCGGACCACGGCCACGCCGGGCGTCTGCTCCAGCACGTCGGTCAGCGTCTCCAGCTTGAAGTCATCCATGCGCTGGCGCGTCATCACGCTCACCGACTGCGGCGTCTCGCGCAGCGACAGGCCCAGGCCCGTGGCCGTGCTGCTGGGTCCGGTCGCGGTGTAGGCGCCCGTGCCTTCCGTGGCGCTGCCGACCTCGGCCTTGGCGGTGACGTGCACCTCGCCCAGCGTGGTGGCGCCTACGGCTGATGCGGCAGGCGCTGTCGAGGACGCAGGCGATGCCTGCGAGCGGCGCAGCGTATAGCCGCCGTTGCCCGAGGTCGCGGCCGCTAGGCCCGAGCCCGCCAGCAGGCGGGTCAGCGCCTCGGCCGGCGCATGGCTGCCCTGCAGGCCCGGGCTTTGCAGATCGCGCACCAGCTCGGGCGTATAGGCCAGCAGAACGCCCGAGGCCTTGGCGAAGCGCGTGAGCGCGGCCTCCAGCGGTCCTGCCGGAATGTCGTAGGCCTGGGCGCGCTCGGTACTACCTGTCTGGGCCTGGGCCTGGGCATTCGCGGGCAAGGGCAGGGCGGACAGGCTGGCCAGTGCGGCGGCCAGGGCCAGGGTCAATGCGGACAGGTGGAACACG
Source organism: Delftia acidovorans NBRC 14950 (assembly GCF_001598795.1). GTDB lineage: Bacteria > Pseudomonadota > Gammaproteobacteria > Burkholderiales > Burkholderiaceae_C > Comamonas > Comamonas acidovorans. Next base: position 531,772 of record NZ_BCZP01000001.1, read on the forward strand.
GGCGCAGGTTGCGCGGGGCGGAGGACGCGTGCCGCCGCGGTAGCGAGGCGGCGCTGGTGATGGAGGTCGGACATGTTGGTGCGGTCTTTGGATCAGGGAGGAAACATGGCGCCGCAAAGCGCCTCTCCCCTGCTTGTCACGCGAGATGAGAAAAGGTACAGACCGATGTCACCGGGCCGGGTTGTCCCGCCGCCTTCTCTTCACGCCGGACCTATGCGCACCCAGTAGCGCACCGGCACATGGATGCGCACGGGCAGCACCTGTACCAGGGACTGCAGGATGCGATCCGTATCGGCGAGCGGGAAGACGCCTGACAGGCGCAACCCGGCCACCTCGGGTGCCAGCGTGATCAGCCCGGGTCGGTAGCGGCGCAGTTCGTCGATGAAGCGGTCCAGGCGCATGTCCGAGGCCACGAGCACGCCTTCGTCCCAGCCCGGCCCCTCGCCGGCCGCGCCGGCCGGCAGGGCCTGCGTGGCACTGAGCCTTGCGGCTTCGCCGCTGTCGACACGCAGCAACTCGCCCGTGCGGCTGCGGGCCTCGACCGCACCCTCGAAAACGGCCACGCGCGTATCCGCAGTCTCCATGTCATGGCGCACCGTGAAACGCTTGCCCAGGGCGCGCAGCCTGCCCGCGGGCGTGTCCACCACAAAGGGGCGCGCGGGCTGGGCCGTGTCATGGGCGGTGGCGACCATCAGCTCGCCGCGCAACAGCAGCACGCGGCGCAGCTGGTCGTCGAAGGCAAGGTCCACGGACGTCTCGGTGTTGAGCAGCAGCTGCGTGCCATCGGGCAACTGCAGGGAGCGCCGCTCGCCCTTGGCGGTGCTGACATCGGCATTCCAGGCCTGCCAGGGCAGGCGCTCATGCGCAGTCCATGCCGCAGCACCTGCGCCGGCCAGGCCAGCGACGCTGGCCAGCAGGCGGCGGCGTGACTGGGCGGTCTTGAGGCTGCGCGCCAGCGTGGCCGTGGCAAGGGGTCCATTGAGGGGACCGCTGTCCGGGCGTGCGTCAGGCAACCTGAGCCGCGCATTCGTGGCCTCGATGCGCTGCCAGGCCCGCTCATGCAGCGGATGGGCCGCGCGCCAGTCCAGCCATTGCGCGCGTTGTTCCGCTGTGCACTCGCCTGACCACAGCTGCACCAGCCAGTCCACGGCGCTGTGGACCACGTCAGGCGGCAGCGCGGGGTCGGCACTATGGGTGGAGCCATCGGCGCCATGGACGCGCCCGGCAGCGCAGCGCTGTGTCATGCCGCATGTTCCGGGAAGTAGCAATGCCGGATGGCGCGCGCCATGTACTGCTTGACCGAGCTGACCGAGACCTGCAGCAGCAACGCGATCTCGGCATAGGCCATGCCGTCCAGCTGGGCGTGCAAAAAGGCCGCGCGCACCTTGGGCGGCAGGCCGTCGAGCAGGCGGTCCAGCTCGCACAGCGTCTCCAGCACGATGGCGCGTTCCTCGGGCGAGGGCGCCAGCGGCTCGGGCTGCAGCGCCAGCGTGTCCAGATAGGCACGTTCAATTTCTCGGCGGCGCAGGTGGTTGGCCATCACGCGCTTGGCCACCGTGGTGAGGAAGGCGCGGGGCTCCCGGATCTCGGACAGTTCGGTGCGGGACTCCATCACGCGCACGTAGGTGTCCTGTGCGAAATCTGCCGCATCGCCTGCATGGCCCAGCCGGCGCTGCAGCCAGGTGCGCAGCCAGCCATGGTGCTGCTGGTAGAGATGGGCAAGGGCCTGGTGGGGAGTCACGGCGGGACAGGACACGAAGGGTAAAGAGAGAGATGCAAGTGATAAGCATTCTTATTTTACTTTGGGTGATGCTGGCACCGCCTTGGCGTGGCGCACGATTAAGCCGGTAAAGCTTGTGTAAATGCGATCAATTCTTATTTGTGGGCGGTAGAATCCCCGGGCCTTTCCTTTCCTGGGCTCCCGTGCCCGCCATCCGTGATGGTTGACGCCGCGTGGCGCTGCCGCCTTTTTCTGTTGCGATGACATCCCCCAAACCGGACCCTCGGCGCCGTTCCTACTGGCTCAAGACACTGCACGAGTGGCACTGGGTCAGCTCCGCGCTGTGCCTGATCGGCATGCTGCTGTTCGCCGTCACGGGGTTCACGCTCAACCATGCGGGGCAGATCGAGTCCAAGCCGCGCATCGTGCGTGGCGAGGCGGCATTGCCCGATGCGCTGCGCGTGCAGTTGGTCCAGCAGCAGGCCAGCCAGCCGCGCGACCGGGCGCCCGTGCCTGCGCCGTTTGCGGACTGGGTGCGCGGCCAGTGGGGCCTTGAGGCCGAGGGCCGCGAGGCCGAATGGACGGCCGACGAACTCTATGTCTCCCTGCCACGCCCCGGCGGCGATGCCTGGGTGCGCGTTGCCCTGGCCGATGGCGAGGCCGAATACGAGCGCACCGACCGGGGCTGGATCGCCTATCTGAACGACCTGCACAAGGGTCGCAACACGGGCGCCGCCTGGAGCTGGTTCATCGACATCTTTGCCGCAGCCTGCCTGGTGTTCACCGTCACGGGCCTGTTCATCCTGAAGATGCATGCAGGCAATCGCCCCTTCACCTGGCCCATGGTCGGCATGGGGCTGGTGATTCCCATGCTGCTGGCCCTCCTGTTGATCCACTGAGAACCGAAAGAGCCTTGCCAATGAATCCGCACTTCTCTCTGCGCTACACCATGGCGCTTGGCGCCTGCCTGGGCGCGGTCCCGGTCTTTGCCGCCGGCCTGAACGTGGGCGTGGAAATTCCGCGCCTGGATGTCGCCGAATACCACCGCCCCTACGTGGCCGTGTGGATCGAGCGCGCCGACGCCTCGGTTGCCTCCACGCTGTCGGTCTGGTACGACGTGAAGATGCGCAATGCCGAAGGCACGAAGTGGCTCAAGGACATGCGCCAGTGGTGGCGCCGCACGGGCCGTGACCTGACGTTGCCGATCGATGGCGTGACCAGCCCCACGCGTCCCGTGGGCAAGCACCAGCTGAGTTTCACCGAAGGCGCCAATCCCTTCGCCAAGCTGCCGCCCGGTGAATACAAGCTCGTGGTCGAGGCCGCGCGCGAAGTCGGCGGCCGCGAAGTGGTTACCGTGCCCTTCAAGTGGCCCGCGGCCAAGGCCGAGCAACTGAGCGCCAAGGGCAGCAGCGAGCTGGGCGAGATCAGCGTCGAGCTCAAGCCTTGAAATTGAAAGCCGCCGAGGCGCTGTGCGCCTTCCCCCTCACGAGGGGGACGACGCCATCGCTGCGGGGCGGCCAGGCCCTTGCTCGGCATCCCTGAGCTGAGCCCTGCATGTTGGTGGGCCACGCATCTTGCGGGGGATCCACGTGCCAGACCCATCCACGAACCAAGGAGATTTTTCATGAAGTCCAAGACCCGCTTTGCCGTCCGTCTGGCTGCCAGCCTCGCCATTGCCTGCGGCGCCTTCCAGGCCGCCCAGGCCCACAACCTGTGGCTGCTGCCCTCGACCACGGTGCTGTCCAAGGCCGAATGGATCACGGTGGATGCCGCTGTCTCCAACGACCTGTTCTTCTTCAACCACGTGCCGCTGGGCCTGGACAACCTCGTTGTCTCGGCGCCGGACGGCTCGGCCGTCGCGCCGCAGAATGCCCATCGCGGCAAGCTGCGCAGCGTGTTCGACCTGGACCTGCAGCAAAGCGGCACCTACCGCCTGGCCATCGTCAACGACGGCCTGTTTGCCTCTTGGAAGGACAAGGCCACGGGCCAGAACCGCCGCTGGCGCGGCTCGCCCGAGAAGTTCGCCGCCGATGTGCCCGCCGACGCGCAGGACCTGAAGGTGACCCAGTCCGTGGGCCGCATCGAGACCTTCGTGACCGTGGGCAAGCCCAGCGCCGTCAAGCCTTCCGGCAAGGGGCTGGAGCTGGTGCCCGTGACCCATCCCAACGACCTGGTCAAGGGCGAGAAGGCCACCTTCGCCTTCCATGTGGACGGCAAGCCCGCCGCCAACCTGGAAGTCGTGCTGGTGCCCGGCGCCACGCGCTACCGCGACAACAAGGGCGAGATCAAGGCCACGACCGACGCCAAGGGCGAGTTCAGCGTGACCTGGCCCACCGCCGGCATGTACTGGGTGGATGCCGACGCGCAGGACAGCAAGACATCGCTGCCCCAGGCCAAGGAGCGCCGCCTGTCCTACGTGGGCACGTTCGAGGTGCTGCCCTGAGCCTTGCGTCCCCACCCGGGGCTCCGTCTGCGCCCGCGCCCGTGCGCGTGAGCTTCGCGCCCGCCCTATTGCAGGGCAGCGCAGGCCGGGGCCTTGCCGCGCCTGTGTCCACAGGCGCGGCGTCCTTTGCCGTCTCCGGCTACGCGCCGCAGGCCGTGCGGCGGGCAGACCCCGCCGCGCTGCAAACACTCACCGGCGAGTCCATGGGCACGAGCTGGAGCGTGCGCCTGCACAACCCGGATTTCCGCCCGCTCGATGAGGCGCGCCAGGCCATAGAGGCTGCGCTGGCCCTGGTCGTGCGCCAGATGAGCAACTGGGAAGCTGGCTCCGACATCTCGCGCTTCAACCGCGCCGAGCCCGGCAGCTGGCATGCACTGCCACCCGAATTCTTCACCGTGCTGACCTGTGCACTCGATTGGGCACAGGCCAGCGGCGGCGCCTGGGACCCTACCGTGGGGCCGCTGGTTGATCTGTGGGGCTTCGGCCCGCGTGCGGAAAAGTCGCAGGGCGCCGGCATCCCCGATGCCGACGCGCTGCGGCGGGTGCGCGAGCGCGTGGGCTACCAGCGCATCGTGCTGGACCTGGCAGGCCGGCGCGCGCTGCAGCCCGGCGCCGTCCATGTGGACTTCAGCGGCATCGCCAAAGGCTATTCGGTGGACCTGGTCGCCGAGCGCCTGCAGGCGCTGGGCCATACCGATTTCCTCGTCGAGGTGGGCGGCGAGCTGCGGGCCTGTGGTCAGCGCCCTGGCAACCAGCCCTGGCGCGTGGCCGTGGCCAGCATGGCGGACCAGTCCACGCCGCTGGCGCTGCCGCTGCGCGACATGGCCATCGCCACCTCGGGCGACCACTGGCATGCCTTCGAGCAAGGCGGGCGCCGCTACTCCCACACCATCGATCCGCGCAGCGGCGAGCCCGTGGCGCATGGCCTGACCAGCGTCACCGTGCTGCATGCCGAATGCATGCAGGCCGACGCCCTGGCCACCGTGCTCACCGTGCTGGGGCCGCGCGAGGGCCTGGACTTTGCCGAGCAGCGCGGCGTGGCGGCGCTGCTGTGCGAGCGCACTGCCCAAGGCCCTGCCATGGCGATGACAACGGCTTTTGCCGCGCTGCTGCCGTGAGCGTTTCCTTCCCTTTTTCCGCCGTGTAGATTTCCGGTCCTCGCCATGACCTTGTCCGAAACCGGGCTGCGCGTACTCGCAGCCGCCGTGCTGGTCCTGCTCTATGCGGCCATGTGCGCCGCCATCTGGTGGCGTGAGCGCCGCCAGCGCATGCGGACCCTGCAGGAAGCGGCTGCGCTGACCAGCGCACGCGAGGGCGCGCTGCCCCTGCTCGTGGCCTATGCCAGCCAGACCGGCCAGGCCGAGGAGCTGGCGCGCGAGACCGCCCGGCTGCTGCACACGGCCGGAGAAAGCGTGCACCTGTGCGCCCTGGACGCTGTGGATGCCGACCTGCTGGCGCGCACGCAAAGGGCGCTGTTCATCGCCAGCACCTATGGCGAGGGCGATCCGCCCGACAACGCGGCGCTGTTCCTGGCGCACGCCATGGCCGATGCACGGCCGCTGTCCCATCTGCAATACGGTCTGCTGGCGCTGGGCGACCGGCAGTACGCGCAGTTCTGCGGCTTTGGCCGCGCGCTGGACAGCTGGCTGCGTGCCGGTGGCGCCAGGCCCTGGTTCGAGCGCATTGAAATGGACAACGGCGCGCCGCAGGTGCTGACTGCCTGGCAGCACCAGCTGACCCAGATCAGCAGCCTGGGCGACATGCCGGCATGGGAGCAGCCGGTCTTCAGCGAATGGACGCTGGCCGCGCGCCGGCACATGAACCCGGGCAGCGCAGGCGAGCCGGTGTTCCACATCGAGCTGCAGCCCCCTGCAACGGAGCCCGCGCTGTGGGAGTCCGGCGACCTGGCGCAGGTCTGCATTCCTGCGGACCCGCAGCATCCGCGCGAGTACTCCATCGCCTCCATTGCCCAGGATGGCTGCGTGCACCTGCTGGTGCGCCAGGCGCGGCGCGAGGATGGCTCGCCGGGCCTGGCCTCGGGCTGGCTCACGCAGGGCGCGCCCCTGGGTGCAGCCATCACCCTGCGGCTGCGTGCGCACCGCAATTTCCGGCTGGAAGACAACCTGCAGCGCCCGCTGGTGCTGATCGGCAACGGCACGGGCCTGGCCGGCCTGCGCAGCCACCTGCGCGCGCGTGCTGCGGCGGGCCTGGGTCCCAACTGGCTGCTGTTCGGCGAGCGCAATGCGGCGCACGACCGGCTGTACGGCGACGAGCTTCAGGCATGGTGCGATGGCGGCGTGCTGCAGCGCCTGGACCTGGCCTTCTCGCGCGACCGCAGCGAAGGCGCGCCGCGCGCCTATGTGCAGGACCTGCTGGCGCAGTCCGGCGATGTCTTGCGCCAATGGGTGGCGCAGGGCGCAGCCATCTACGTGTGCGGCAGCCTGCAGGGCATGGCCCAGGGCGTGGACCAGGCGCTGCACGCCGTGTTGGGCAAGGCGCAGATGGACCAGCTGGTGCGCAGCGGTCGATACCGGCGCGATGTGTACTGAACGCCGCTTGCGCGAGCGCAAAGATGGGCCGGTTTGCTCCTAGGAACGTAGCATCGGCACGACAGATAAATCCTATTGTGCTCGTGAGAATGGAAATGATTCTCAATGTTCATATAATTTCGTTACATATCCCCATCCCATCGCATAACCAAACATTTCAAAGCGAGTTTCACGGGCCCCACAGCCCGTTTTCCGTTTCTGGAGTGTTTGCATGTCGTATCGCGATCCGCGCGGAGTTCTTCCGTCGCGTCCTTCCCATCTGGCCCTTGTGGTGGCTGCCGTCTGCGCTTCGGGTGCCGTCTCTGCTCAGACGGCAACAGGCAATGCCGCGCCCGCCACGGAGCTGCGCGAAGTCGTGGTCTCCGCCTCGGGTTTCGAGCAGGACATCAAGGAGGCGCCGGCCTCCATCACCGTCATCCCGCGTGAGGAACTGGCCAAGGGCCGCTTCGGCAGCCTGACCGACGCGCTGGAAAGCGTGGAAGGCATCGACGTGGGCGCCCCCGCAGGCAAGACCGGCGGCCTGAACATCAGCATCCGCGGCATGCCCAGCGACTACACGCTGGTACTCATCGACGGCCGCCGCCAGAACTCGGCCGGCAACGTCACGCCCAACGGCTTTGGCGAGACGCAGACCAGCTTCATGCCGCCCATCGGCGCCATCGAGCGCATCGAGGTCATCCGCGGCCCCATGTCCACGCTCTACGGCTCCGACGCCATGGGCGGCGTGATCAACATCATCACCCGCAAGGTCGGCAAGACCTGGACGGGCAGCGTCAGCGCCGACTACACGCTGCAGGAAGAGTCGGAGTTCGGCGACATCAAATCCGGCAAGTTCTACCTGAGCGGCCCCATCAAGCAGGACATGCTGGGCCTGTCGATCCGCGGCAGCACGCAGCGCCGGGCCGCTTCGGACATCACCTATGCGGGCGCCAACGGCCAGCCAGCCGTTCCCCTCATGGGCGGCAACCCCGTCAAGTCCGAGATCAACAACCTGGGCCTGCGCCTGGCGCTCACGCCCAACAGATACCACGACATCACGCTGGACCTGGACTCGGGCCGCCAGACCTATGACAACTCGCAGGGCCAGTTGGGTACGCTGGGCACGGGGGGCTACAGCCCCGAGCAGAAATACAACCGTGACCAGCTCACGCTGGCCCATACCGGTCGCTACGGCTTCGGAACCTGGGACACCAGCTTCATGGTCAACCGGACCGAGACCATCGGCCGGACCATTCCCCGGGGAACCCCGGGCGCGACGCCAGGTGCCGCGCGCACGCTGGAGGTGGAAAGCAAGGTGCTGGACAGCAAGCTGGTCCTGCCCTGGGGTGCCCACCTGACCACGCTGGGCGGCCAGTGGTGGGATGCCGAGATGAAGGACGGCGTGGCGCCGAACAAGTTCGCCTTCACGCAGAAGGCCCTGTTTGCCGAGGACGAATGGAGCCTGACCGACGCCTTCAAGCTCACCATGGGCGCGCGCTATGACCGCCACAGCCTCTTCGGCGGCAAGCTCAGCCCGCGCATCTACGGCGTGTGGAATGCCGCGCCGCAGTGGACCGTGAAGGGCGGCATCAGCAACGGCTACAAGACGCCGCGCGTGGAGCAGCTGGCGCCCGGCATCAACGGCTTCGGCCAGCAGGGCCGCCTGCCGCTGGTGGGCAGCCCCAACCTCAAGCCCGAAACCAGCCGCACCACTGAACTGGGCGTCTATTTCGACAGCCCCACGGGCTTTGCGGGCAGCGCCACGGTGTTCAACAACGAGTTCAAGGACAAGATCACCAGCGGCCCGGGCCTGATCAACTGCGACTTTGCGGCAGCGCCCAACCGCCCCGGCTGCGTGAGCTTCGGCGACTGGCCGCTGGTGGATGCCTTCGGCCAGTCCATCAACGTGGACGAGGCCGTCACGCGCGGCCTGGAGCTGAGCGCGCGCATGCCGCTGGCGCGCGGCTGGAATGCCAGCGCCAACTACACCTTCACCAGGAGCGAGCAAAAGAGCGGCCCCAACCGGGGCAACCCGCTGAGCGACACGCCCAAGCATGCGCTCAACGCCCGCCTGAACTGGGAGCCGGGTGCCCAGTGGAACCTGTGGCTGCGTGCCGAATACCGCAGCGAACGCTTCCGCGACCCCGGCACCAGCGCCAGCTCCCAGGCCGCCAAGGCCGCGCTGGGCAACTACAAGGCCTATACCCAGTTCCACCTGGGCGGCAGCTACCGCGTGAGCAAGCAGTTCACCATCAACGCGGCCATCTACAACCTGTTCAACAAGGATTTCGTGGACTACCAGCCCTACAACGTACCGGGCCAGGTCCAGGGTACCGTGATCTTTGGCAACCGCTACGCGAACAACCAGGAAGGCCGCCGCCTGTGGGTGTCCGCCAACTACGAGTTCTGAGGCGGGTTCCGGGGCGCCTGGCTGGCCTGCACGCGTGACGGGGCCAGCCTGACCAGCACCTGCAGCGTGCGGTTCAGCGGCACGGGCACGCCCAGGGCCTCGCCGCGCCGCACCACGTAGCCGTTCAGGTGGTCGATTTCGCTGGGCTTGCCCAGCGCCAGATCCTGGGCGGTGGACGAGAACTGGCCCGGCATGGTGGCCGGCAGGCCCCGCACGGCAGCGGGCACGTCGCCGGGCAGGGCTACGCCGTCGGCCCTGGCCACGGCCAGGCATTCGGCCACCACGTCATCCACCACGTCCGTCACGCCGGGCGACTGCACCAGTGGGCCGTAGGGCAGCTGGCAGAGCGCCGACAGCGCGTTGTAGGCGCAGTTGATCACCAGCTTGGCCCACAGCGCGCCGCGCACATCGGGCGATACCTGCACGGCAATGCCCGCCGCGCCAAATTGCAGGGCCACCTGTTCGCTGAGTGCAGAGGGCGCGATGACCAGCTCGCCACGCCCGAAGTGGCGCACATGGCCGGGACCGGCCATGGCCGTGGCCACATAGACCACGGCGGCCGCCACGGCAACGGACGGGCCCAGCACGGCGCGCACGCGCTCGTCGTTGTCCACGCCGTTTTGCATGGTCAGCACCAGGGCGCCCGGCGCCAGGTGCGGCTGCATCTCGCGGGCCGCTTCCTCGGTGGCCGTGGACTTGACGCAGAACATCACCACATCGGCATCGCGCACGGCGCTGGCCTCGGTCGATGCCTGCATGGGCACCTGGATGTCCAGCGCCGCCGTCTCCAGCCGCAGGCCATGCTGCTGCACGGCCTGCACATGGGCGGGACGGCCAATCAGCGTGACCTGGTGGCCGGCGCGTGCCAGCAGTGCGCCGAAATAGCAGCCCACGGCGCCTGCACCCATGACGGCGATGCGCAGCGGCGCGGTGGGGGAGGAGGGGCTGGCGGAAGAAGCGTCCATGGTGCGAATCGGATAGGCCTTTGATGGCGCCCAGTCTAGCCAGGCTGCCGTCAAGGGCCCATGCTGTCTTCCCTGCCGGGGGGGCACTGCGGACTTCAGGCCGTCCTCATGCCGTGCTCATGCCGTCTGCAGGCACAGGTACTTGGTTTCCAGGTATTCCTCGATGCCGTGACGCGAGCCCTCGCGGCCCAGGCCGGACTGCTTGACGCCGCCGAAGGGCGCGACCTCGTTGGAGATCAGGCCGGTATTGATGCCCACCATGCCGTACTCCAGCGCACGCGATACGCGCCAGATGCGGCGGTTGTCGTTGGTGAACAGATAGGCGGCCAGGCCGTAGATGGTGTCGTTGGCGCGGCGCACCACTTCGTCCTCGTCGTGGAAGCGGAACAGCGGCGCCAGCGGGCCGAAGGTTTCCTCCTCGCAGACCCGCATGCTGTCGTTCACATCGGCCAGCAGCGTGGGCTCGAAGAACAGCTGGCCCGGCACCGGGCGCCTGCCGCCCGCCAGCAGGCGCGCGCCCTTGGACAGCGCGTCGGCCACATGGCTTTCCACCTTCTGCACGGCGGCCTCGTTGATCAGCGGGCCATGCGTCACGCCGGGCTCCAGGCCGTTGCCGACCTTGAACTCCGCCATGGCCCGCGCCAGGCGGCGGGCCAGTTCGTCATGGATGCCGTCCTGCACATAGATGCGGTTGGCGCATACGCAGGTCTGGCCCGCGTTGCGGAACTTGGAGGCCAGGATGCCGGCCACGGCCTGGTCGATATCGGCATCGTCGAACACGATCAACGGCGCATTGCCGCCCAGCTCCAGCGACAGCTTCTTGACCGTGTCGCTGCACTGGCGCATCAGCAGCCGCCCGGTGGCCGTGGAGCCCGTGAAGCTGAGCTTGCGCACCACGGGGCTTTGCGTCAGCGCCTGGCCGATGTCCTGCGGGTGGCCGGTCAGCACCTGGAAGACGCCGGCGGGAATGCCGGCCTCCTGGGCCAGCACCCCCAGGGCCAGTGCGGTGAAGGGCGTGCTTTCGGCCGGCTTGACCAGCATGGTGCAGCCGGCGGCCAGCGCCGGGCCGGCCTTGCGCGTGATCATGGCGGCCGGGAAGTTCCAGGGCGTGATGGCGGCGCACACGCCAATGGGCTCGCGCAGCGTCAGCAGTTGCTGGCCGGCCGTGGGCGACTGCAGCAGTTCTCCGTCCACGCGCTTGCCTTCCTCGGCAAACCATTCGATGAAGGAGGCCGCGTAGGCGATCTCGCCGCGTGCCTCGGCCAGGGGCTTGCCCTGCTCCAGGGTCATCAGCCGCGCCAGATCGTCCTGGTGCGCCAGCATCAGGTCGAACCAGCGGCGCAGGATGCCTGCGCGCTGCTTGCCCGTCAGCGCGGCCCAGGCGGGCAGGGCGCGCTGTGCGGCGGCAATGGCGGCTTCGGTCTCGCCGGCCTGCAGGGCAGGCACCTGGCCCAGGCGCTCGCCCGTGGCGGGGTTGAAGACGTCGATGGCGGGGCCGGAGCCCACGGCTCGCCAGCCCTCGGCGAGCAGGCAGGCCTGGCGGAACAGATCGGGGCGTTGCAGTGAAAGACTCATGGTGCAGCAGGGTGTGGCTGGGATGGGGATTCAGGCGGCGACTGGCTGGGACGCGCTCTGGGTGATGGCGCTGTCGATGATGTCCAGGGCCCTGGCGAACAGCGGCTGTGGAATCGTCAGCGGATAGAGAAAGCGGATGGCGTTGCCGTACAGGCCGCAGGTCAACAGCAGCAGGCCCTGCTCCTGCGCGTGCCGGACGACGGCGGCCACGCGCTGCGCGTCGGGCTCGCCGCTGCCGGGAAGGCGGAACTCCACGGCCAGCATCGAGCCCAGGCCGCGCACGTCGGCAATGCCGGCATCCTGCGCCTGCAGGGCTTGCAGGCGCGCGCGCAGCTGGTTGCCCAGTGCGTGGGCGCGCTCGCACAGCCGTTCTTCATCGATCACGTCGAGCACGGCATGGGCCGCGGCCACGGCCAGCGGGTTGGCGGCATAGGTGCCGCCCAGGCCGCCGGGATGCGGCGCGTCCATGACGGCCGCGCGGCCCACCACGCCCGAGATCGGCAGGCCGCCGCCCAGGCTCTTGGCCATGGTGATCAGGTCGGGCTGCACGCCGTAGTGCTCCATGGCGAACAGCTTGCCCGTGCGAGCGAAGCCGGTCTGCACCTCGTCGGCGATCAGCAGCATGCCGTGCTGGTCGCACAGCTGGCGCAGGCCGGTGAACAGGGCGGCAGGCACGGGGTGAAAGCCCCCTTCGCCCTGGACGGGCTCCACGATGATGGCGGCCACGCGCTGCGGGTCCACCGAGGTCTTGAGCAGCATGGCAATGGCGTCCAGCGACTGCTGCACGCTCACGCCCGCCTGCTCGCAGGGGAAGGGGGCGTGGAAGACTTCGCCCGGCATGGGGCCGAAGCCCTGCTTGTAGGGCGCCACCTTGCCCGTCAGTGCCATGCCCAGCTGGGTGCGGCCATGGAAGGCGCCCTGGAAGGCGATCACGGCCGAGCGGCCCGTGGCATGGCGCGCGATCTTGACGGCGTTCTCCACGGCCTCGGCGCCCGTGGTGAAGAAGGCGGTCTTGGCCGGGCCGGCGATGGGCGCCAGCGCATTGATGCGCTCGGCCAGCGCAATCGCGCTTTCGTAGGGAACGATCTGGAAGGCCGTGTGCGTGAAGCGCTCCAGTTGCTGCTGCACAGCCTGGACCACGCGCGGATGGCGGTGGCCCGTGTTGAGCACGGCAATGCCGGCCGCGAAATCGATGTACTGCCGGCCCTCGGCATCGGTCAGCAGGGCGTTGTCGGCCTGCACGGCATGGAAGCCGCACATCACGCCCACGCCGCGCGGCATGGCGGCGTTGCGCCGGTTCTGGAGTTGCTGGTTCGGGGAAGAGGCGGTGGCGCTGGACATGAGAGGGTTCTCCGTTGATGGGGATGCAAGGCTTCCCGTTATAGTGGCCATTGGTTCCATGACTGGAGCCATCTTTTGAAAAGATGGTGGTGCCAATTGAGCGCGCCTCCACCTCCACCTCTATCCTCACTCCACCAAGGCAGGCATGGCAAAACCCTCCGTGTGCGCGGATCTCATCCTCCAGATGGACTGGCGCGGGCTGGGCGGCGACCGCACTCATCTCAACCGGGGCCTGTACCTGGCCATCCGCCAGGCCATAGACAGCGGGGCCCTGTTGCCGCGCAGCCGTCTGCCTGCCTCGCGTGACCTGGCGCGCGAGCTGGGCGTGTCGCGCAACACCGTCAACCACGCCTACGAGCAGCTGCAGGTGGAGGGCTATGTGCGCAGCCAGGTGGGGCGGGGCACGCATGTGGTGGACACCCTGCCCGCGGCCTTGCTGCTGAGCGGCGGGCGTGCGCCCGCACGCCGCGCCACCGCCGCGGCGCCCGTACCGGGCGGCGGCCTGTCTGCACAGGCGCAGGCCCTGCTGAAAACGGCCCAGGCCTCCGAGCAGCAATGGGGCGCCTTCATGCCCGGCGTGCCCGACGTGACCGAATTTCCGCGCGCCACCTATGCTCGCATCCATAACCGCCTGCTGCGCCACGCCGGGCCGCAACTGCTGACCTACGGCACGCGCGGCGGCATGGACGCGCTCAAGCAGGCCCTGGCCGAGCACCTGCGCGTGGCGCGCTCGGTGGACTGCGGGCCGGGCCAGGTGCTGATCACCGAAGGCGTGCACCAGGCCATCGACCTGGTGGTGCGCAGCCTTGCCGATCCCGGCGACTGCGTGTGGATGGAGGAGCCCGGCTACTGGGGCATTGCCAACGTGCTGCGCATGCAGCACGGGCTGCACCTGCACAGCGTGCCCGTGGATGAGGAGGGCATGCAACTGCCCGAAGGCCTGCCCGCACCCCGGCTGATTTTCGTCACGCCCTCGCACCAATATCCCTTGGGCGCCGTCATGAGCATGGCCCGGCGCCGTGCGCTGATTGCCTATGCGCGCCGCGTGGGCGCCTGGATCGTGGAGGACGACTACGACAGCGAATTCCGCTTCTCCGGCAGTCCCGTGCCCAGCATGCAGGGCATGGAGGAAGGTGCGCCCGTGATCTACATAGGCACCTTCAGCAAAACCCTCTATCCGGGGCTGCGCATGGGCTACATGGTGCTGCCACCGGCGCTGGCCGAGCCCCTGCGGCGCATCCATTCCGAGCTGTACCGCGAGGGGCACCAGCTGCCCCAGCAGGTGATTGCCGAGTTGATCACCGAAGGCCACTACGCCGCCCACATCCGCAAGATGCGCCTGCTCTACGGCAAGCGCCGCCGCATGCTGCTGTCCCTGATCGAGCGCTACCTGGGCGCCGACCACCTGCCCTGGGTGGAAAGCAGCGCAGGCCTGCATTTCGTGATGCAGCTGCCGGGCCAGGACGACGATGTGGCGCTTGCCGAGGATCTCCGGCAGGCGGGCATCTTCGTCAAGCCGCTGTCGCGCTATTACGCAGGCCCGCACAAGCGGCGCGGCCTGCTGCTGGGATACGCCTGCGTCTGCGAGGAGGAGATCGGTGCCGCTTTCTTCCGTATGCTGGCGGTGCTCGGAGCCCGGCATGGCCGGGGCTGAGGTTCTCTTTCCCAACCCCTTTGCCTGACGCAGAAAGCTCCATGATCTCCATCCGCCCCGTTGATCCCCATGAATGGCCGCAGTACCGCGATATCCGCCTGCGTGCCCTGCGCGACGCCCCCGACGCCTTCGGCAGCACCTGGGCGGCAGAGGCTGCAAGGGCGGACGCGGACTGGGCTGCACGGCTGCAGGCCGCTGCTGCCGGGGGCAGGGACAGGGTGCTCTTCGCCGTCAACGGCGGCCAGGCCTGCGGCCTGGTCTGGTGCAAGCTGTGTGCCCCCGAGCCCGGCGTGGCCGATCTCTTCCAGATGTGGGTCGATCCTGCCGCGCGTGGCCGGGGCGCAGGCCAAGCGCTGCTGGCGCAGGCCGTCGCCTGGGCCTGGCACAAGGGCATGCAGCGTGTGCGGCTGGGTGTGACCGATGCCGACTCTCCCGCCATGCGCCTGTACCTGGCGCATGGCTTTCGGCCTGTGGGTGGGCTGCAGCCGCTGCGCGAGGGCTGCGAACTGCGGGTGCAGACGATGGCCCTGGACCGGGCCGGCGACTGAACCGCTGCACAGCGCAGGCAGTTCCGGCAGTCAGTCCCTATAGCCCCGGGGCGTCCACAGGGCCGTCCTGCTTCAACCCGGCAGCAGGGCCGGCGAGGGCAGCTGCCGGGTCTTGGCCAGTTGCGAATTGCTGTAGCGCAGGTCGGAGGTGACCTCCGCGCCCAGCCAGGCGGGCGATGGCGGCTGGATATCCTCGCTCGCCAGTTCGATCTCGGCCGTGACCAGGCCGGCCAGGGGGCCTTCGAACACATCGACCTCGAAGTCGAAGCCGTCCACCGGCACGATGTAGCGCACCTTGTCGATGGCGCCATGTGCGCAGTGCTGGGCCAGCAGCGTCTCGGCATCGGCCAGCGGGATCTGGTATTCGAATTCGGCGCGGCTCATGCCGCGTGCCGGGCCCTTGAGCGTGAGAAATCCGGTGTCTCCGGCGATGCGCACCCGCACCCACATGCCGTTGTCGGCGATGTATCCCTGCGCCATGCGCACGCCGGTCAGGCCTGCCACGATGCCAGGGTCGGCCACCAGGTATTTGCGTTCGATTTCGAGAGCCATGCTGTTGCCCGTGCAGACAAAGGCGGCAGTCTATCGCGCCACCGTCGCCCTGCCCGGCAGATGGCCCGCCACAAACAAAAAGCCCCGCAGGGGAGTGCGGGGCTTTCCAGGGGGCGGTTGCCGGCCCGGAGGCCGGCATCCACAGCGCCTTACAGCGAGTCGATGAAGCTGCGCAGCTTGTCCGAGCGGCTCGGGTGCTTGAGCTTGCGCAGGGCCTTGGCCTCGATCTGGCGGATGCGTTCGCGCGTGACGTCGAACTGCTTGCCCACTTCTTCCAGCGTGTGGTCAGTGGACATTTCGATGCCGAAGCGCATGCGCAGCACCTTGGCTTCGCGCGGGGTGAGGCCGTCGAGGATGTCCTTGACCACGTCGCGCAGGCCGGCCTGCATGGCGGCGTCCACGGGAGCGGTGTTGTTGGTGTCCTCGATGAAGTCGCCCAGGTGCGAATCGTCGTCGTCGCCGATCGGCGTTTCCATGGAGATCGGCTCCTTGGCGATCTTCATGATCTTGCGGATCTTGTCCTCGGGGATCTCCATCTTGGCCGCCAGGATGGATGCATCGGGCTCGAAGCCGAACTCCTGCAGATGCTGGCGCGAGATGCGGTTCATCTTGTTGATGGTCTCGATCATGTGCACCGGGATGCGGATGGTGCGCGCCTGGTCGGCGATCGAGCGCGTGATGGCCTGGCGGATCCACCACGTGGCATAGGTCGAGAACTTGTAGCCGCGACGGTATTCGAACTTGTCCACCGCCTTCATCAGGCCGATGTTGCCTTCCTGGATCAGATCCAGGAACTGCAGGCCGCGGTTCGTGTACTTCTTGGCGATGGAGATCACCAGGCGCAGGTTGGCCTCGATCATCTCCTTCTTGGCGTCACGGCTGGCGCGCTCGCCATCGTTCATGCGCTTGTTGATGCGCTTGAGCTCGTCCAGCGGCACGACCACGCGCGATTGCAGGTCGATCAGGTTCTGCTGCAGCTCCTGCACGGGCGGGATGTTGCGCTCCAGCACGTTGCTCCAGGGCTTGCCGGCCGCGACCTGCTGCACCACCCACTGCAGGTTCAGCAGGTTGGGCGGGAACTGGGCGATGAAGGTCTCCTGCGGCATGCCGCACTTGTCCACGATGATCTTGCGCAGCTCGCGTTCCTTCTTGCGCACGTCATCCACCTGGGCGCGCACGAGGTCGCACAGCTTCTCGATGGTCTTGGCCGTGAAGCGGATGGTCATCAGCTCTTCGGTCAGGGCCTTCTGCACCTTCATGTACACGGGCGTGCCGTAGCCGTCCTTGTCGTACACCTTGTGCATCTTGTCGAAGTTCTCGCGCATGGCGTCGAAGCGGCGCAGCGCCTCGTTCTTGAGCTCTTCGAGCTTCTTGGTCAGCGCCTTGGAGCCGCCCTTGCCGTCGTCGTCGTCCTCTTCGTCGTATTCGTCGAAGTCTTCTTCGGCCACGTAGTCGTCGTTCTCATTGGCGTTGACGAAGCCGTCGACGATGGTGGAGATGACGACCTTGCCTTCGCGGATTTCCTCGGACATGGCCAGGATCTCTGCGATGGTGGCAGGCGAGGCCGAGATGGCCTCCATCATGTCCATCAGGCCGCCTTCGATGCGCTTGGCGATTTCGATTTCGCCTTCGCGCGTCAGCAGCTCGACCGTGCCCATTTCGCGCATGTACATGCGCACGGGGTCGGTGGTGCGGCCGAATTCGGAGTCCACCGTGGACAGGGCGGCTTCGGCCTCTTCCTCGGCTTCCTCTTCGGTGGTGGCGGACTGGCCCGTGTTGTTCAGCAGCAGGGTTTCCGCATCGGGAGTCTGCTCGTAGACGGCCACGCCCATGTCGTTGAGCATGGAGATCACGACTTCCAGCGTCTCGGCATCGACCAGCTTGTCGGGCAGGTGGTCGTTGATTTCGCTGTGCGTCAGGTAGCCGCGCGTCTTGCCCAGCTTGATCAGCGCCTTCAGGCGCTGGCGGCGGGTGGACATTTCCTCTTCGGTCAGGACGGTTTCGTCCAGGCCGAATTCCTTCATCAAGGCGCGTTCCTTGGCCTTGCTGATCTTCATGCGCAGGGGCTTGACCTTTTCGGCCGGGGCC
Organism: Delftia acidovorans NBRC 14950; assembly: GCF_001598795.1. Lineage (GTDB taxonomy): Bacteria > Pseudomonadota > Gammaproteobacteria > Burkholderiales > Burkholderiaceae_C > Comamonas > Comamonas acidovorans. The sequence continues at coordinate 549,596 of NZ_BCZP01000001.1, forward strand.
GAAGTGGTCTCGACCTCGACTTCCACTTCGGTCTCGACCTCGGACTCGCCTTCACCTTCGCCGTCGATGTCGCCATCAATATCGGACAGGTCGGCATCATCGATGTCGTCGCCGCCTTCCTTGGCCTTGGGCTTGCGGCCGCGCTTGGCGGGGGTCTTGGCAGCGGCGGTGGAGCTTGCGGCTGCCTTGGCCGGCGCCTTCTTGGCGGCGGCAGGCTTCTTTTCGGTCTGGGCGGGGGCGTCGTCGCCTTCGGCTGCCTTCTTGCGGCCGCGCTTGGGGGTCGCGGCGGCGAGCAGCTCGTCGGCCATGGCTTTGAGTTCGGCTTGGGACTTGGTTACCACGTCGGTATCTTTCTTTGCTTTGGCCGCAGATGCGGCGCTCTTCGGTCCTGCAGCGGCTTTGCCGGCACCGGCCTTGGCCGGGGCTGAAGAGGTTGTCGAAGTCTTGGGCTTCGCTGGAGCTTCGGGGGCCTGCTTGGACTTCACGGACTTTGAAACGGGCATGAACACCTCACGGTCAGGAGCGAACACACACAAAGGGAAACTCAAACAAGCGCCGCCTAGGCGCACGCGCGGACGGACTAGGTCCGCCAGGGAAGCGAAAAACGTTCCAGGCAAGATGTCTGGGCGAACATTTGGTGTGCAGTCCTTGCGGGAAATTGGGCCGTGCAGTTGCTGCAATCACGTGAGTTCTTCACGGGGCCCGGTCCGGAGGTGCTGCTGTCGCTCTTGCCGATAGCCCCTAATTATATCTGCTTACCTCGATTTCAAGAGGAAGTACGCATCTGGTTTTCCAGGACCTGCTGTCGGGCAAAGAGATCGCGATAGCGCTGGGCGGCGCTGGGGTCCCGTGCCATGTCGCGCACGGCTTCGTCGATCTGGGCCTTGATGTGGTCGATGACGATGCGGTTGAGCACGCCACGCAGCTCGCGGCGCAGCTCGGACAGCTCGCCTTCGGGATGGGCGTGGGGGCCGCTCATCAGCTTGTCGGCCAGCACCTCATGGGGCAGGCCGCGCAGTTGCTCGCGCAGCACGGCGAAGGGCCGGGGGCCGGATTCCTGGAACTGTGCTTCCATCCAGCGGAACAGCGCGCCGTGCCCGGCGGCGCAGCGCGCCAGCGCCTCGAAGTCCTCGTGGGTGAGTTCTTCCATGAACTCCATGTGCGCCATGAGCAGGCGCGCCGCCTGGTCCGTGCGCGTGGCGGGGGCTACGCGCGGCCCCATGGGCGGCGGGTTGAAGTCGCTGCGGCCATTTTTGTCCCAGGGCTTGCGAGGCCAGGGCTTTTTGCCGCCGCGCCCGGGCTCGCCTGCGCGCCAGCCGCCTGCGCCGCCGCCCTGGCTGCCCCCCTCGGGCCAGCCCGAAGGCGCGTTGTATTCGGCCGGCTGGCCCCAGTCGGGCGCGGCCGGTGCATGGCTGGCCTGGCCCGGATGGTGGGCGCCGCCGGCCATGGAGCCCCGTGCGGGGCCGCTGCGGGCGGCTTCCTGCGACCACAGGTCCGAGAGATCGCGCGCATCCAGCTGCACGAGTTCGGCGATCTCGCCCAGCAGCTGGCGCTTGAGGGCGCCGTCGGGCAGGGCCGTCCACAGCGGGCGGGCATTGCTGGCCATGTGGGCGCGGCCTTCGGCCTGGCCCAGGTCGCAGCCCTCGCTGGCGGCTTCGATGAGAAAGCGGCTCAGCGGCAGCGCGTCGCCCACGTAGCGGGCAAAGGCTTCGCTGCCGTACTCGCGGATGAAGCTGTCCGGGTCATGCTCGGCGGGCAGGAAGAGGAATTTGACGCTGCGCGTGTCGCTGGCATAGGGCAGGGCCGCATCGAGCGCCTTGCGCGCGGCGCGCCGTCCCGCCGCATCGCCGTCGAAGCTGAAGACGACGGCTTCGGTAAATCGAAACAGTTTGTGAATATGGTCGGGCGTGCAGGCCGTGCCCAGCGTGGCGACGGCGTTGGCAAAGCCCAGCTGGGCCAGGGCCACCACGTCCATATAGCCTTCGGTGACCAGCGCATAGCCCATGTCGCGCAGGGCGGTGCGGGCCTCGAAGAGGCCGTAGAGCTCGCGCCCCTTGTGAAAGACCGGGGTTTCGGGCGAATTCAGGTATTTGGGCTTCTCGTCGCCGAAGACGCGGCCGCCGAAGCCGATGCACTCGCCCTTGACGTTGCGGATGGGAAACATCAGCCGGTCGCGGAAGCGGTCGTAGCGCTTGTCGTCGCCCTCGCCAACGATGACCAGGCCTGATTCTTCGAGCTGCGGATCGTCGTACTGCGGGAACACGCTTGCCAGCGACCGCCAGCCCGCAGGCGCGTAGCCCAGGCCGAAGCGCTTGGCGGTCTCGCCCGAGACGCCGCGGCGCTTGAGGTAGTCGATGGCCTGGGGCGATGCCTTGAGGTGCTTGCGGTAGGCGTCGCCTGCCTTCTCCAGCACGTCGGTGAGGGTGGCCTGTTTCTGCTTTTGCGCAGCCTGGCGCTCGCGCTCGGCGGGGCTGATGTCGTCCTGCGGCACCTGCAGGCCGACCTGGCCGGCAAGATCCTGCACGGCTTCGACAAAGCCCATGCCGGCATGGTCCATCAGAAAGCCGATGGCGTTGCCATTTTTTCCGCAGCCAAAGCAGTGATAGAACTGCTTGCTGGGACTGACGGTGAAGGAGGGCGACTTCTCGCTGTGGAACGGGCACAGGCCCATGAAGTTGGCGCCGCCCTTCCTGAGCTGCACGTAGCGTCCCACGATATCGACCACGTCGACGCGCGAGAGCAATTCCTGGATGAACGATTGGGGAATGGACACCCGCGTATTGTGCCTTCGCGGGGCCATCCGGCCGTGCCCCGGGGGCACTGACCGGCGGTGCCCGGCCCTCAGCCCAGGCGCTGGAAGGTCAGCGTGAAGGCCACGCCATCGCGCGTGTTGTGCGCCTTGATTGTGCCGCCCATCTTGGCCATATAGGTCCTGGCCACGAACAGGCCCTGGCCCCGGTGCTCGGCGCTGCTGGCGGCCGCCGGCTCCTGGGGGGCGGACACGCCCAGCTCGAAGATGCGCTCCAGCAGGTCCTCCGCAATGGTGGCGCCCTGGTTGTGCAGCGTGGCGCTGGCGGCGGACTCCGAGGCCGACAGCGACAGCGTGATGGCCGTGCCCGCGGGCCGGTAGCTGTCGGCATTGCGCAGGATGTGGGTGACCACGTCTTCCAGCGCAAACTCGTCGGCGCGCACGATCACGGCGCCCGTGACGTCCCTGTTCCCGCCCCCGCTCCCGCCCCCGCTCCCGCCCCCGCTCCCGCCCCCGCTCCCGCCTTCGTAGACCACGTTGGCAATGCCCGCAAAGTGCGCGTTGGCGGCCACGTGGGACAGAAAGGCGTTCAGGTCCAGCCGGCCTTCGGGCACGTTGGCGGCCTGCAGCGCCTCGGCCGGCGATGCCGTGCCGTAGAGCACATGCACGGCCTGCTGCATGCGCTGCACGTAGCGGTGGCCGGGGTCGTCGGGTCCGTAAAGCACCATCAGCGATTGCAGGGGCGACATGATCTCGTGGCCCACGGCATGCCACATGTCGCGTTCCTGCTGGGCGCGCAGCTGTTCGCGCTGCAGGTCGTCCTTCACGCGCTGCAGCAGGTCGGCCAGTCCGCCGGCCAGAATGCCCAGCTCGTCGGAACCACGAAGGTCCGATACTTCGAGGTCGCCCAGGCGCGGGCCGACATGGCCGTCCTGCACGTTGTAGGACACGGCGGCGGCGCGCCGGGTGAGGGCGGTCACGCGGCGGATCAGCCCCAGCTCGACGATCAGCCAGGCCAGCGCAATGGCCGCCAGCATGGCGCCCAGGTACCAGGACAGGCGCGTGGCCACGGCGGCCAGGCCCTGCTCCACATCGCGCGGGTGGCCGGTGAAGCTGACGGTGTAGTTGCCCGTGGGCGTGTCCAGAATGTCCTGGCCCGTGGGCACGGCCGGGGTCATGGTGGCGGCGGAGACGCCGGCTGCATCCAGCGGCAGCCAGCTGATCAGGCGCAGCAGCCAGGGTGCCGACGGCGCGGCCTGCACATCCACGCCCTTGAGGGTGATGGCGCTGGCTTCGTCGGCACCCACCTTGCGGATCTGCACGCGCTCGCCCGGCAGCAGGCTGCGCGAGATGTCGTTGAGCGAGGCGGCAAGCTGCGCCCCGGGCGTATTGCTGTCGAACAGCGGCGGCTCCGTGTCGCCGGGGGCCAGCATTTCCACGCGCACACGCATGCTGCCCAGGTCTTCGGGCGGCCAGACGGGGCGCACGTCCCTGCGGAACAGGGCCTCGCGGAACAGCTCGACCGGCAGGCGGATGGAGTAGTGCGTGCGGCGCAGGCAATCGGCTGCAGGGGGCGTCTTGTCATTGCCCGCATGGCCCTGCACGCCAGGCGGCAGGTCGCGGCAATGGCCGTTCTGCCAGAGCCAGCCACGGAAATCGCGCACGGGCCGCGCGCGGGCGTCAAGCTGGGGCGTGCCGTTGTCCACAAAGCCGGTGAGCCGGCCGTGCTCGCCGTTGCCGGCCCTGCTGCCCTGCTGCGGCATGGCCTCATAGGGGGCGATCCAGCGGTAGGTGCTGCCGCGCATGTCCAGCGTGATGCGGGCGCGGTGCGCCTGGGCGGGCTCGCGCGAGCCGCGTTCGCGCGGTGTCAGCTCGCCTGCGAAGAAGCTGCCCACCAGATAGATGAAGCCGCCTGCGTAGGGATTGTTGCCGATGGCCGCGCACAGCGAGGCGCCATCGGGATACTGCACCGAGCAGCCAGCCATCTCCACGGCCTGCTGGGACTTTTGCGGATCGTCGAAGTCGATGGCCGCATAGGGCAGCAGCAGCGGCGCCAGCGGCGTCACGCCCTGGCCCAGGTGGCCGGCGTTGAGCAGGGCCAGCCGGCCCGAAGGATGGCGCAGCCGCGCCATGACCTCGGCCTGGCTGCGCACAAAGCCGTGCTGGTAGGCCTGCCAGGCGCGTTCCTTCTCGTCCTTGAGCACCACCACGCTCAGCGCCACCGTGGCCACGGCCAGCAGCACGAACACGCCGCGCAGCAGGATGCGCTGGCGGAAGGCGGCCAGGCCCAGGCGCGGAACTTCCAGCCGGGGCAGCTCCAGTTTGGGGTTGAGCAGGCGCTTCATGCGCGGGCGGCGGCGCCGGCCTGGCCCACCCAGCGAAAGCCGCGCATGGGCACGTTCTCTATGCCTTCGAAGCCCGGGTCCACCTCGCGCAGGGCCTCGCGGATGGTGCTGACGTGCTTGCGCACGTTGTCGCGGTTGCGGCCGCTTTTGACCACCTCGAACAGCTCGTCGTAGGACACCACTTCGCCGCTGCGCTGGTGCAGCGTGGCCAGGATGCGCTGGGCCGTCAGCGGCAGGTTGATGCGCTCGCCGCGCCAGGTGGGCGTGCGCTGCCAAAGCGGGTCCAGCACCAGGGCATCGCCTGCGGGCGCTGCGGCGGCCTGCGCGGCCACGGGCGCCGCGCGCTGCGTGGTGCGCAGGATGTCCAGGAAGGTCTCGATGAAGTCCGCCTCCTCGAAGGTGGTCTTTTGCAGGTAGTCCCAGGCGTCCAGCGCTTTCATGATGCTGCGGTAGATGGCGGCCGGCATGGCCGACACCACCAGCACCGGCGTGCCCTGGCCCAGCTTGTTGATGGCGTTGATCAGGGCCACGCCCGCGTGGCGCTCGCGGCCCAGCTCGATGTCCAGCACCACGGCGTCGTAGTGCTCGCGCGCCAGGGCGGCCTCGGCCTCGTCGCGCGTGAACCACTGGTCGATCACGATGCCGCTGCGCGCACTGCGTATCCATCCCGCCAACTGGTTGCTGGTGGGAAGGTCGTCTTCGATCACGGCGATACGGGTCATGGGGCTGTGCAGTGGTGGGGTCGGGGAGGCCGCCGTGGCGGTGTTCGCGGGATTATCTCGGCCCTGCGCCGGCCCGGGTGTGAGTTTTTCTTCCGGGGCCGGAGCGTTTGCGCTGGCGCCGTGAACGCATTGGGCCGCGCGCCGCGTTGTTGCTTCCGGGGTGGATCCGAACAATCGGTCCTCAATGAGCCACCCCTGTTTCCGGTGCCTCAGAAACAGCCAACAACAGCCAACAACAGCCATCACAGCCGAGAGAGAGAACACCATGAAAGCCACCTGGAACCGCATCATGCAGGCCCTGACGGGCCGCAAGTCCGCCCGCTTGGACGAAGCCGGCACTGCCGCGCCCGCAGCCGGGTCCGATGCTGCAACGCTGCCGGGCAACGCGCCCCGCCGCCAGCCCGTGGACTGGGCAGTCCTGCTGCCCACGGCACGTACCGTGCGCTGGCTGGCCATCGGCGCCGTGGTGGTGGCGGCAGGTCTGGTGGTGGTGCGCAACCCGCCCGTGCAGCACCTGGAGCAGGGCACGCTGGGCGTGCGCCTGAACCAGTTCACGGGCTCCGTCAGCCTGTGGCGCGATGGCAGCGTGTGGGTGGTGCCGGGCCTGCACACGGTGCGTGTGTTCTCCCTGCGCGACCAGAGCTACCGCCCGGAGGCCATGCGCCAGGCCAATGGCAGTGCACCCCTGCAGTCGGTCGAGGGCCTGTCCCTGGGTCTGGACCTGAACGTGCGCTATGCGCTTGATCCCGCATCGCCCGCCGTCAAGGCCGGCAACCTGCCTCTGGACATAGGCGGCGACATCGTGGAGCCCGCCGTGCAGGGCCTGGTCTACAAGGTGTTTGCGCGCTACACCGTGCGCGAAATCTTCTCGACCAAGCGCGCCGAGATCGCCCAGATCATGGAGACCGAACTGCGCACGCGCCTGGCGGCCGACGGCGTCACGCTGCGCAGCATCCAGATCGGCAAGGTGGACCTGCCCGCCGAGTACCGCCGCGGCATGGACAGCCTGCTGGCCGAGGAGCTGGCCTCGGAGAAGATGCGCTACACGCTGGAGCTCAAGGACAAGCGCGTCAAGGAAACCGAGCTGGACGCCAATGCCGACAAGGTGCGCCGCGAAGTGGCCGCCGAAGCCGCCGCACGCGAGCAGGTGATTGCGGCGCGTGCCCAGGAAGAGGCCATGAAGCATGTACTGCCCTTCAAGCAGCGCCAGATCGAGCAGCGCCAGCTGGAGGCCGAGGCCGAGCGCGTGGCCCGCGTGAAAGCCGCCGAGGGCAGCGCCCAGGCCCGCCGCATCGAGGCCAATGGCGAAGCCGACGCACGCCAGAAGCTGGCCGAGGCCGAGGCCTTCCGCATGGACCGCCTGGGCAAGGTCAACGCCGAGCAGATGGCGCGCGAAGGCACCCTGGTCACGCGCTACCCGCTGCTCATCCAGAAGACGCTGGCCGACAAGCTCTCGGACAAGATCCAGGTCATCATCGCGCCCCCGCCGGCCAATGGCGACTTCATCGGCGCGGCCCTGCTGGGCGGCAGCCGCAATGCACAGGCCGGCGCAGCCTCCGTGGCGGCCGAAGATGCCAACGCAGCCGTTCAGGAGCAATAAGCCATGCTGACCGTATCGACCTTGGCCGCCGCAGCGCTGGCCACCGGCATGGGCAGCGCCATCGTGGTGCAGGACCAGGCCAGCCTGCGCGCCGCGCCGCGCGATGGCGCCCAGCAGCAGGCCAGCCTGTGGCAGGGCGAGGTGCTGGAGATCAGGGGCGAACGCCTGGACTACCTCCAGGTCTGGGACCACAAGCGCGAGCGCGGCGGCTTCATCCGCGCCGGCGATGTGCGCCGCGTGGCCATGACCGAGGCCGATGCCCCCGCCTTGCTGGCCGTGCTGCGCTTCGTGCAGGACACGCCCGGTGCCGAGGCGCTGGGCATCGGCCTTGCGGCCGCCTACCTGCAGGCCGCGCCCGCCAGGACCCTGGCCGGCGCCGAAGGCGCGCAGGCCTTCGACGCACTGGGCGGCTTTGCCGACCGGCTGGCGCGGCGCGCCTCCGCCGCTGCGCCCGGCAAGGCCTCGGGCGCCACGCTGTCGGCCCACCTGGATGTGGCCAACGGCTACGGCCTGCGCTTTGCGACCTATGAGGTCGAAGGCCGCATGCAGGTCTGCTATGAAGGCGAATTCTTCCGCCGCGTGCTGGCCATGCCCGCCGCCGACGCGCCGCAGCGCGCCCGCGCCGCCCTGGCCCTGACACGGCCCGAATGCGTGGACCCCGATCTGCCGGCCCATGAGCGCGCCCGCATGCATGCCTGGCAGGCCGATGTGCTGGAGCGCGTGGATGTGACCGGCCTGCCGCCCTACCTGCGCGGCCGCGTGCAGATGCGCCGCGCCAGCGTGTGGGCGGCGCTGGCCTTTCAGCAGGCGCGCAAGAGCATGGCCGACCCTGCCGTTGCGGTATCGGCCGCCCGGGCGCTGGCCGAGTTCACGGGCGTCGGCAAGTCCGAGCTGCCCGATGAAGACCAGAGCGCCTACAACGACGCAGCCATGCGGGTGAGCGCCGTGCGCTGGGCGCTATCACCTGTTGCTGCTGCGGCTCCTGCTGCCGGAGCCCGCCCGACGCTGCTGACCGAGCCCGGTGCTGCCGGCGAAACCTGCGTGCTGCTGGTGGACGCCCAGCACGGCGCCAAGGCCCCTTTGCTGCGCCGCTGCACCTATGGCGTGGTGTGGGCCGCATCGGCCAGCACCAACCGCGAGGGCACGGCCGTGGCCCTGGCCGTGCAGCCGCTGGAAGGCTGGCGCGAACTGTGGGTGCTGCGCAAGACCGAAGGCGGCTGGTTGGCCGACGTGCTGCCCCCGGCCGCCACCGCCCCGGAGACCGGCGTGGCCGAATGGGCGGGCTGGGTGCCTGGCGGCCAGCTGATGCTGGTGGCGCGCGAGGCCCGTGGCCAGGGCCGCTACCGCAAGAGCTTCGAAGTGGTGCGGCTGGACGGCCTGGCCACCGAGCGCGTGACCGGCGATGTATCGGCCCTGCCGCTGTTCCAGCGCTGGCAGGACCCGGCCTGGAAGCGCCAGTCCCTGAGCCTGCGCTGAAGCAAAAAAAAGCCTGCACCGGTGGGGTGCAGGCTCGTCTCCAACGATGCCTGGAGCGTTGCCAGGCGACTCCTCTAGGAACTCCTTGTTCGCCTTCCAGCGGTGCTGGCCGGCGAATCCAAGCGGCGATTCTACGAGTGAAGCCGGGGCCGTGCGGCCGAGTCATCTGATAAATGATGTCTTATAGAGGACTGTGGTTGTGCAGTCGCCTGGGGGACAGTCGGAGGCGCGCCTGCAGGCAGGTCAAGTGATTGTCCTGCATAGGTATTTTTAATTTCCATGAAATTCTGAAAATTGTGATGCCCTGCAAAGACCATGCATGCCGCTTTGGTTATCCGGGCCTGTGCAGTGGCGAGCCGGGTGGATGCGCATCAAGCTTGTGTAAGCCTGTCTTGCTATATCTTCAGGTTTCGCCAGCCTGCGGCCGCAGGCGGGCATCTCACCAGAAAACCCAGCGAACCGGAGACCACGATGACCCACATTTACGACCAGCATCTGGAGCGCAACAGCGCCAACCATGCGCCGCTCAGCCCCTTGGGCTTCATCGCCCGCACGGCCGAGGTCTATCCCGAGCGGCTGGCCGTGGTCCACGGCACGCTGCGCCGCAACTGGGGCGAGACCTATGCGCGCTGCCGCCAGCTGGCCAGCAGCCTGCACAAGGCGGGCGTGGGCAAGAACGACACCGTGGCCGTGATGCTGCCCAATACGCCGCCCATGGTGGAGGCGCATTTCGGCGTGCCCATGGCGGGGGCCGTGCTCAATGCGCTGAACACGCGGCTGGATGCGGAAACCATTGCCTTCATGCTGGACCACGGCGAGGCCAAGGTGCTGATCGTGGACCCGGAGTTCACGGGCGTGGTGGCCAAGGCGCTGAAGCTGCGCCAGCGCAGCGCGCCGCTGCTGGTGATCCAGGTCGAGGACGTGCTGTACGGCCCGGCCGCCGAGCAGGTGGGCAGCCTGGACTACGACGATTTCGTGGCCGGCGGCGATGCCGGTTTCGACTGGCAGCTGCCTGCCGACGAATGGGATGCCATCGCGCTGAACTACACCAGCGGCACCACGGGCAACCCCAAGGGCGTGGTCTATCACCACCGGGGCGCGGCCATCAATGCCATCAGCAATGTGCTGGAGTGGGACATGCCCAAGCACGCCGTCTATCTGTGGACCCTGCCCATGTTCCATTGCAACGGCTGGTGCTTTCCGTGGACGGTGGCGGCACGCGCGGGGGTCAACGTCTGCCTGCGCCGGGTGGAGGCGCAGGCCATCTTCGATGCCATCCGCAACCACGGCGTCACGCATTACTGCGGCGCGCCCATCGTGCACGGCCTGCTGGTCAATGCGCCGGCCGCCATGAAGGAGGGCGTGCCCGCCGGGGTCAAGGCCATGGTGGCAGGCGCCGCGCCGCCGGCGTCGATGATCGAGGGCATGGAGCAGCTGGGCTTCGACATCACCCATGTCTACGGCCTGACCGAGGTCTATGGCCCGGCCACGGTCTGCGCCAAGCACGCAGCCTGGGATGCGCTGGACATCGGCGAACGCGCGCGCCTCAATTCCCGCCAGGGCGTGCGCTACCACCTGCAGCGCTCGGCCAGCGTGCTCGATCCGGAGACCATGGAACCCGTGCCCCATGACGGCCGGACCATGGGCGAGATCATGTTCCAGGGCAACATCGCCATGAAGGGCTACCTGAAGAACCCGCAGGCCACGGACGAGGCCTTCCGCGGCGGCTGGTTCCACACGGGCGACCTGGCCGTGCAGCATCCGGACGGCTATATACAGATCAAGGACCGCAGCAAGGACATCATCATCTCGGGCGGGGAGAACATCTCGTCCATCGAGGTCGAGGACGTGCTCTACCGCCACCCGGCCGTGCTGGCCGCCGCCGTGGTGGCCAAGCCCGATCCCAAATGGGGCGAGACGCCCTGCGCCTTCATCGAGCTGAAGGCCGGCGCGCAGACCACGGCCGAAGACATCGTGGCCCACTGCAAGAAGCACCTGGCCGGCTACAAGGTGCCGCGCGCCGTGGTCTTTGGCGAGCTGCCCAAGACCAGCACGGGCAAGATCCAGAAGTTCGAGCTGCGCCGCCAGGCCGGGTCGGTCCAGGCCATCACGGGCTGAGGGCCGGGCCGCAGCGCGGGCAGCGGCTCAGTGTCCGGCCGTCTTGGAAAACAGCTGGATGACCAGCACGCCCGCCACGATCAGGCCCATGCCCGCCAGCGCGGGCAGGTCCAGCGTCTGGCCCTGCCAGAGCCATCCGACCAGGGAGATCAGCACGATGCCCGCGCCCGACCAGATCGCATAGGCCACGCCCGTGGGCACGGTGCGCAGCGTCAGCGACAGGAAGTAGAAGGCCAGCGCGTAGCCCAGGACCGTGACCACGCTGGGCCACAGCCGCGTGAAGCCTTCGGACTGCTTGAGGCAGGAGGTGGCCGCCACCTCGGCGACGATGGCCAGGCCCAGGTACAGGTAGTTGGACGCCATGCTCAGATGGCCGCGTAGCTGCCCGTGCCCTCGGGCCAGCGCGTGAGCACGTCGAAGCCCGTGTCGGTCACCACCACCATGTGCTCCCACTGGGCGGACAGCGACTTGTCGTTGGTGATCACCGTCCAGCCGTCGGCCAGTTCGCGCGTGGCCGCCTTGCCGGCGTTGAGCATGGGCTCGATGGTGAAGATCATGCCGGCCTCCAGCACCATGCCCTGGCCGGGCTGGCCGTAGTGCAGCACCTGGGGGTCGTCGTGGTAGACCTTGCCGATGCCGTGGCCGCAGTACTCGCGCACCACGCTGAAGCGCTCGCGCTGAGCCACGGTCTGGATGGCATGGCCGATGTCGCCCAGCGTGGCGCCGGGGCGCACGGCGCGGATACCGGCCAGCAGGGCCTCGTAGGTGGTCTCCACCAGGCGGCGCGCCTGGTTGGAGGGCTGGCCCACGTAGTACATGCGGCTGGTGTCGCCGATCCAGCCCTCGGGCGTGGTCACGGCCACATCGACATTGAGGATGTCGCCCTCGCGCAGGATCTGCCGGGCGTCGGGGATGCCGTGGCAGACCACGTGGTTGGGCGAGGTGCAGACCGTCTTCGGAAAGCCGTGGTAGCCCACGTTGGTGGGCACGCAGCGCAGTTCGTCGACGATGAAGTCATGGCAGAGCTTGTCCAGGTGCTCGGTGCTGACGCCCGGCTGCACGTGGGGCACCAGCATCTGCAGGACACGGGCGGCCAGGCCACCGGCCTTGCGTGATTGCCCGATATCGAGGGCATCGTGCAGCGGGACGCTGCGCAGCTTGGCGCCCCTCATTGCAGGCCTCCCGACAGCCGCACGGGGCGCGGGCGGCGTGCTGCCGTATCGGCGGGAGCCGGTGCCGCCTCGGGCTCGCCCAGCTTCAGAGTGGCCGCGGCCTCTTGCAGCAGCAGGGCGCAGATGCCTGCGTAGTCGAGATGGGGATGGTGTTCGGCCAGCTGGCCGACACGCAGCCAATGCTCGGCCTGGGCGTTGATGGATCGACCCAGGGCCGCGCTGGACAGGCGGATCTGGTCGTGCAATTGGTCGGATATTTTGACGATTCCCATGGGGTGGCGATCATACGGGGAATATACGTTTCGTATATTGACAATCGCAAATCGCGGGCCCGGCGGCGGGGCATTCGTGCAGGCCTTCAGATGCAGGCCGCCATGTCGTCGGCAATGCTGCGTGACGGACGGGGTGGATGCTCTTGTGTTGATAGCGCAATGATCACGTCCGGCTGGCCATCCGGCAGGGATGATGTTTTTCCTGCAGCGCGGTCCTGTACAAGACTGGGCCTTGCGCGATCGGCGGTCTTCTATCAGATATCTGTTGCAGATCTGGGGCTTACCCCTAGCAACTCGCCTGCTACCCAAACTGACAAGAATCAAGACTGTCTGGAAGCGAATGTCCTGCAAGCCGGCGCATGGTGCGGCCGGCCGGGCCTTCCGGCAGGGAGCAGCAATGGGCAAGGAACAAGAAGCGGGTTCGGCAACGGGATCGGGCGGGGCGCGCATCGTCGTCGTGGGCGGTGGCGTGGCGGGGCTGGAGATTGCCACGGCGCTGGGCAAGGGGCGCACGGGGGCCATCGGCTCGGTGACCCTGGTGGACAGCGATTCGGCCCATGTCTGGAAGCCCATGCTGCACACCATTGCAGCCGGCACGCGCGACCTGGCCCAGCAGCAGACCACCTACCTGGCCCAGGCCAGCGACGCCAGCTTTGCCTACCAGCCCGGCGAAATGTGCGGCCTGGACCGCGAGGCGCGCGAGGTGCTGCTGGCCCCCATCGAGGCGCCCGATGGCCGCGAGATCGTGCCGGGCCGGCGCATTGCCTACGACAGGCTGGTGATCGCCGTGGGCAGCGGCGCCAATGATTTCGGCACGCCGGGCGTGGACGAGCACTGCTTCATGATCGACTCGCGCCGCAAGGCCGATGCCTTCAACAGCGAGATCCGCCTGCGCATGGTGCGCTGCATGACCAGCGGCGAGCAGCTGCGCGTGGCCATCGTGGGCGGCGGCGCCACGGGCGTGGAGCTGGCGGCCGAGCTGGTGCAACTGGCCGAGAGCGCCCGGGCCTACGGCGCGCTGGGCGAGGCCGCGCGCTTCGGCATCGTGCTGATCGAGGCCGGGCCGCGCCTGCTGCCCGGTTTTCCTGAAGAGATTTCCGAAGCCACGCGCCTGCGTCTGCAGGCCCTGGGCGTTTCGGTGATCGTCAACGGCCGCGTGCAGTCGGCCAGCGAAGAGGGGTTCGTTCTGGCCAGCGGCGAGTTCGTTCCCGCAGGCCTGCGCGTCTGGGCAGCGGGCGTGAAGGCCCCGGCCTTCCTGGCGCAGCTGGGACTGGAAACCACGCAAGGCAACCAGCTCAAGGTCAACGGCCAGCTGCAGACCAGCGACCCGAACGTCTACGCCGTGGGGGATTGCGCCAGCTTCACCCTGCCCGGCGCCAGCGTGCCGCTGCCGCCCACCGCCCAGGTGGCGCACCAGCAGGCCCGCTATCTGGTGGAGACGCTGCCGCGCCTGCTGAAGGAGCCGGGTTTCCGTCCCGAAGGCTTTGCCTACCGCGACTTTGGCGCCCTGGTGTCATTGGCCCATTACGACGCCTATGGATCGCTGGGCAAATTCGGCCTGTTCAACGGCGGCGTGATCCGCGGGCGCATGGCCATGCTGAGCCACATCATGCTGTACCGCTCGCACCAAGCCCGCATCTACGGCTTTTGGCGCGGGGGGCTGCTGTGGCTGATCGATTTGATGAATTCGCGCCTGCGCCCGTCGATCCGGCTGGACTGAGCGGCCGGGCCCGGCATCAAAGCAGCCCCTCGATGGGCAGCCAGCCCAGCACGCGCAGCATCAGGCGCTTGAATGCACTGCTGCCGGGCTCGGTGGTGGTGGTGAGTGGCGCAGGCGGCGTGCCGCTTTCCGTGGTCCAGCTCAGGCGGCCCTGTGCATCGATCTGCACATGGTAGGCAGCCGCTGGCAGGCTCTGGTCGAGTATGCGGCTCATCTGCGAAGCCATCTCGGGGCTGTCGATCAGCAGGCCCATCTCGGTGTTGAGGTGGGCCGAGCGCGGGTCGAAGTTGAACGAGCCCACGAAGATGCGCTCGCCATCGACCGCAAAAGTCTTCGCATGCAGGCTGGAGCCCGAGCTGCCGGGGCGGCTGCCCGAACCCACGCCCGCCTTCCCGCCCGAGGACGCGGCGGGCGATGGTAGCCCCTGCCGGGGCACGCCTGCATCGGCGGCGGGCGTGTCCGGCTCGCCGATCTGGCGGCGCAGCTCGTACAGCTGCACGCCTTCCTCGATCAGCGGGCGCCGGTACCGGGCATAGCCGGCATGGACCACGGCCACGTCGGTCGCCTCCAGGCTGTTGGTGAGCACGCGCACGGCAATGCCCTGGCGGCACAGGCCGGCCAGGGCACGCACACCGGCCTCGGTGGGCACGAAGTAGGGCGAGACCAAGTCCAGCTGGCGCTGCGGCTGGCCAATGGCGGGTGCCAGCTGCGTGATCAGCAGCCCCTGCCTGGGCACCTGGCCCAGCACCTTGGCCGGGTCGTCGCTGACCAGGGTGGTGCGGGCCCATTGCAGCGGCAGGCGGCCGGCCAGCAGCTCTTGCGTGAACGGGCTTTGCGCCACGGCGCGCACATAGGCCTGGGCCTCGGGGCGCTGCACCTCGGTGGCCAGGGCCTCGCTGGCGCGCGCCACCGCATAGTCGGGCAGCGGCGGCAGCAGGCTGGCCACGGGGTAGGCCGAGGCGCTGGCCCAGTACTGGTCGAACGAGTGCGCGATATCGGCCACCACCGGCCCCATGGCGACCACGTCCAGGTCGGCGAACAGCACGCCGTCGGTGGCCGCGAAGTACTCGTCGCCGATGTTGCGTCCACCCACGATGCTGGCCTGGCTGTCGGCCGTGAAGCTCTTGTTGTGCATGCGCCGCTGCGTGCGCGAGAAATCCGTCACATAGCCCAGCGCCTTGGGCGTGCGCTGCGCAAAGGGGTTGAACAGCCGCACCTCGATCTGCGGATGCCGGTCCAGCGCGCTGAGCTGCGTGTCCAGCCCCGCCGTGCCGCCGTCGTCCAGCAGCAGGCGCACGCGCACGCCCCGGTCGGCGGCCTGTCGCAGTTCGTCAAGCAGCAGGTGGCCCGTGGTGTCGTCACGCCAGATGTAGTACTGCACATCCAGCGTGCGCTGGGCCACGCGGGCCAGCAGGGCACGCGCCGCGTAGGCGTTGCGTGCATCGGAAAGCGCGTGGATGCCAGTGAGCCCCGGATGCTGGTCCAGCAGCGGTGCCAGCGCCTGGCCCAGCAGCGTGGCCTGGGCGGCCTCGGGCGCCAGCGCCGTGGATTCGCTGCGGCCGGCCAGCGGCGGCAGGCTGCAGCCTGCCAGCAGCAGGGCCAGGACGAGCGCCTGGGTGGCGGCAAGGGCGCGGCGCAGCAGGGGCATGGGGCGTTCGGTGTTTGCGGTGGTCAGTGCAGCCAGCGGATGAACAGCTGGATCACCGTGGCATTGACGATGTCGACGAAGAAGGCGCCCACCATCGGCACGATGAGGAAGGCCTTGTGCGAGGGGCCGTACTGGTTGGTGATGGCCTGCATGTTGGCCACGGCCGTGGGCGTGGCACCCATGCCGAAACCGCAGTGGCCGGCGGCCAGCACGGCCGCATCGTAGTTGCTGCCCATGATGCGGAACGTCACCAGCGCGGCATACAGGCCCATCACCAGGGTCTGGGCCGCCAGGATCACCATCAGCGGCGCCGCCAGCCCCGCCAGCTCCCACAGCTTGAGCGATAGCAGGGCCATGGCCAGGTAGATGGACAGCGAGGCATTGCCGAAGACGTCGATGGCCCGGTCGAATACCTGGAAGTGAAAGACATAGTCCAGCGTGTTGCGGATCACGACGCCGCCTGCCAGCGCCCAGACGAAGGTGGGCAGGGAGAACAGGGTGCCGGCGGTGAACTGCGCCATGAACTCGGCAAAGCCCAGGCAGCCTGCGAACAGGGCCAGTGTTTCTATGGCCGCGCTGGTGGTGATCAGGCGCGTCTGCTCGGGGTTCTCGAAGCCGCCGTGGCTTGCACTTTCGCCCAGCGGGGGCTGTTTTTCGGGGGCGGCTGCGGGGTCGTGCACGGCAAGCCTGCGGCGCGTGATCAGGGCCTTGGCCAGCGGGCCGCCGATCAGGCCGCCGATCACCAGTCCGAAGGTGGCACAGGCAATGCCCAGCGTGACCGCGCCCTGGATACCGTATTCGCGCTCGAAAACCTGGCCCCAGGCGCCTGCCGTGCCATGGCCGCCCGTCAGGGTGACGGAGCCTGCGATCAGCCCGAACAGCGGGTCGAGCCCGAGCATCGTTGCCAGGCTCACGCCCACCAGGTCCTGCAGGCCGATGAAGACGGCGACCACGGCCAAGAACAGCAGCAGCGAACGGCCGCCTTCGCGCAGCTTGGCGAAATTGGCGCTCAGCCCGATGGATGAGAAAAACACCAGCATGAAGGCCATCTGCAGCTCGCTGCTGAAGCTGAAGGTGTAGCCCAGGGTCTGGTTGAGCACGAACAGGGCGACGGCGACGACCAGACCGCCGGCCACGGGCTCGGGGATGTTGAATTCGCGCAGCAGGCGCAGGTGCTGCACCAGCCATTTGCCCAGCAAAAGGACGAGGGCGGCGAAGATCAGGGTGTAGTAGGCGCTGAAAGTCAGGTGCATGGCTTCCGTGTTCTGGTGGGCGGGGCAAGGCAGCTCACCATACGATAGGCGGCATGCCGGGGGGCGATGTCAGGATAGCCACTGATTCCGAGGCCTGCTGAAAGTGCCCTTCGGTCGTGCCCTGCGTCAGTGCCCTGTCAGCTGGCTACGGGGCCGGGCCGCCTGTCCTCGACGGTGAAGCGGGCTAGCGTGTAGATGCGGCTGTCGGCGCGCATGGGGTTGGCCACGGCACGCAGCTCGCTGGTCCAGCGTTCGGGCGTGATGTCTGCCAGGCCATAGCCGCGTTCCTCGCAGCGTGCGTACAGCACCTGCGGGTTGTGGGCGACGATGGCATCGACCTTGGCCTGTGTGGTGCCGCTGCGCGAGGTGATCGAGGTGCTGCAGAACTCGCTGGCCACGATGGGGTTGCGCCGTTCGGGCGCGGCCTCGGGATCGGCATGCACGGCACAGACGTAGTTCTGGTGCAGGTCGCCGCCCAGCAGCACGCTGTTGCGCGGCGTGGGCTGGGCGCCCGGCGTGAGGTGGCGCACCAGGCGCTGGCGCGCGGCCGGGTAGCCGTCCCAGCTGTCCGTGGCCTGCGATCCCGAGGGCGGCCGGTGCGCCGACAGCAGGGTGGGCTGGGCCAGGATGCTCCAGCGCGGCCCCTCGCTGCCCTGGTGGCGTGCGTCCTCGGCCAGTTGGCGGTACAGCCACTGCTCCTGGGTCCAGCCCAGGAAGCTGCGCGCCGTGTCCGACAGGGCCGCACATTGCGCAGGGCGCACGCTGCCCTTGTCTGCCTCGCCCTCGGTGCGGCAGGCCTGGGCGCTGCGGTACTGGCGGCCGTCCAGCAGATGCAGCCGGGCCAGCCGGCCCCATTGCAGGCTGCGGTACAGCTGCAGTCCGCCGCCGCCATGCGATGCCCCGGCGCCCGTCAGCGCGCTGGCACGCAGCGGCATGTTCTCGTAGAAGGCCTGCCATGCGGCCATGCGCCGGGCCAGGAAACGCGCGGCATCGCCCTGGCCCTGGTCGCCCGCGTAGTTGTTCTCCACCTCATGGTCGTCCCAGCCCACGGACCAGTTGCACAGGGCGTGCGCGGCCTGCAGCAGCGGGTCGCTCTTGTGCAGGGCGTAGCGGTCGCGGTAGTCCTGCAGGGTCTGCGCGGCGCGCAGGCTGTGCGTGCGGGCCAGGCCCAGCGTCATGGCGGGCGTGGCGTATTCGTAGATGTAGTCGCCCAGGAAGATCACCAGGTCCGGCGCATCCTGCACCACCTGGCGCCAGGCCGCGTAGTAGCCGTGCTCCCAGCGCTGGCAGGAGGCATAGGCCAGGCGCAGGCGCTGCGGCATGCTGCCGGGGGCGGGCGCCGTGCGGCAGCGGCCCGTGCCGCTGACCGCCTGTCCCAGCATGAAGCGGTAGTGGTACCAGCGGTCGGGCGCCAGTCCTCCCACCTGAACATGCACGCCGTGGCCCCATTCGGGCTGGGCCATGGCCTCGCCGCTGCGCACGATCTGGCGGAACAGCGGGTCGTGCGCCAGCTCCCAGCGGATCTTGAGCGCAGGCATGGCCGTGGTGTCGGTCTCGCCCAGCTGGGCCAGCGGTGGCGTCAGCCGCGTCCACAGCAGCACGTTGTCGGGTTCGGGGTCGCCGCTGGCCACGCCCAGCGTGAAGGGGTTGTGCGCAGGCCGCTCGCCCAGCCGGGCCCAGGCAGGCAACTGGCCCAGCGCCGTGGCCAGGCCCGAGCCGACCAGAAACTGGCGCCGCGGTGCAGGGACGGAGGCGCTGAAGGGCAGGTGCATGGCGGTTCGGGGCAGGTGGCGCAAAAAAGCGGGGAAAGACGGGGCGTGGCCCTGGGTGGATCAAAGGCCGGCGCCTGCATTTCCAACTGGTTGCCATTGTGCGCCTGATGCCGTGGCAATGCAGTGTTTGCCGCGCTCCTTGGCCTGCAGCATGGCGGTGTCGGCGCGGCGCAGCACGTCCATGCCGTTTTCGTGGCTTTGCAACTGGGCGACGCCCGCGCTGAAGCTCAGGGGCCGGGGTGCGGGCTGGCCTGGGGGCTGAGCAGATACGGGCAAAGGCGCCTGCTCCAGCAGCTGCAGAAGGCGCTGCAGTGCCTGGGCACCCGCCGTCTCCGGGGTCTGCGGCAGCAGCAGCACGAAGGCCTGGCCTTCATAGCGGCCCACCACGTCTTCCGGGCGCAGCCCTTGGCGCGCCAACTGGGCCACATGCACCAGCGCGGCATCGCCCATGGCATGCCCCAGCTCGGCATTGAGGGCCTGCATGCCGTCCATATCGACCAGGGCAACGCTCAGCGGCTGGCCATGGCGCTGTGCGCGTGCCACCTCGCGGTCCAGTGCCTCGCTCACGCCCAGGCGGTTGAGCTGGCCGGTCAGCGGGTCGTGGCGTGCGCGGCGCGCGGCCTCGTCCAGCTCCTGCTGCAGTGTTTCGATGCGGGCCTCGCAGGCATCGACATGGGCGCGCAGCGCCTGCAGCTCCTCCTGGGCCACGCGGCTGCCGGCGGCCATGGTGCGCGTGGCCTCCAGCACCTGCTGCAGCAGCGGGGCTGCGTCTTCCAGGCGCTGGATGCCGTCCAGCTGGCGTGCCGCCTCTTCCATGCGGGCGCCCAGCGTTTCGTTGCTGCTCGTGATCTGCGCCAGATGCTGGACGAAGCCGCCCAGCATGTCCCTGAGCGCCTGCTGTGCGGCGGCCATGCCGTCCTGCAACTGCAGGCGCCGGTGGATCACGGTCTGCAGCTCGCGCCGTGCATCGGCCAGGGGCGCGGGCGACAGCGGCGGGGTGATGGCCTGCTCGATGGCCGTGAGCTGCTGCACCAGCCAGCTGCCATGCGTGGGGTCCTGGGCCAGGTGCTGCACCAGGGTCTGCAGCAACTCCTGCATCAACTGCAGGACCTGAAGCTGGTCGGCGATGGCGAACGACAGCTGGTAGTGCTGGTCGTGCAGGCGCCGCGCCAGGGCCTTGGCATCCACGGGCGGCGATTGCAGCTGCTCCATCAGCTGCTGGTGCAGTTGCCCGGTTTTGGTGTCCTGGGTGTCCAGCAGCGTGGACAAGGCCTCGAAGCGCCGCGCCAACTGCTGGGTCAGGTCGTCGGGCAGGGCCTGGACGGGCGGCGGCACGGGCAGCTCCACGGGCCTGGCCTCATGGGCAGGCGGCTGCAGGGCCGCGTTGGCATAGGCGGTGATGACCTGCTGCAGGCCTTGCCAGTCGCTGCGCTCTATGGCGGCGCCCAACTGGTCGCGCAACCGCTTTTGGCCGGGCGTCTGCGCAGGCAGCAGCGCGTGGACGTGGCGCAGCGGGCCCTGGGGAAAGCTGGCGGGGCCGGGCTCGCCGGCCGCCTGTTCATAAAGGCGGGTGTAGTTTTCCGGGGTGGGCGGCAGGCGGTTCAGCGCCAGTTGCCGCAGGGTTTCGCGTGCCAGTTCGGAAGCGGAGCGCTCGGCCATGGGTGGGCAGTTGTTTCAGAATGCAATGCCCTCCAGTGTGGCATGGCCAGCGCCCGGTTCACTGCTCGTTGACCATCACCAGCTTGCCCTGCACCTGGCGCGATCCCATGCGCGCATAGGCGGCGTGCAGCTCGGCCATGGGCATGGTGCGGTCGATCACGGGCTTGATCTTTCCCTGGCCGTACCACTGCGCCAGCTCCTGCATCATGGCCGCATTGGCCTTGGGCTCGCGCCGGGAGAACTCGCCCCAGAAGACGCCCACCAGCGATGCGCCCTTGAGCAGCGGCAGGTTCAGCGGCAGGGCAGGAATCGGGCCTGCGGCAAAGCCCACGATCAGATAACGGCCGCGCCAGGCGATGGAGCGGAAGGCCGGCTCGGCGAAGTCGCCGCCCACGGGGTCGTAGACCACGTCGGGGCCCTTGCCGTCGGTGGCTTCCTTGATGGCGGCGCGCAGATCGCCCTGGCTGTAGTTGATGGTGGCGTCGGCGCCCTGTGCCTTGCACAGCGCGCACTTTTCGTCGGTGGAGGCCGCTGCGATCACACGCGCGCCCGTCGCCTTGGCGATCTGGATGGCGGCAGTGCCCACGCCGCCTGCCGCACCCAGCACCAGCACGGTCTCGCCCGCGCGCAACTGGCCGCGGTCGATCAGCGCATGGTGCGAGGTGGCATAGGTCATGATGAAGGCCGCAGCATCGACGAAGCTGAAACCGTCTGGCAGCGGCATGCAAAGCGCGGCCGGCGCCAGCGTATGGGTGCCGAAGCCACCCGTGCCCGACAGGCAGGCCACGCGCTGGCCCACGGCCAGGTGGCTCACGCCTTCACCCACGGCCTGGACCACGCCCGCGTATTCCGAGCCCGGCACGAACGGCAGCTCAGGCTTCATCTGGTACTTGTTCTGCACGATCAGCAGATCGGGAAAGTTCAGGCTGGCCGCCTTCACTTCGAGCAGTACCTGCCCCGGGCCCGGCGTGGGCGTGGGCAGCTGCGTCCACTGCAGTTGATCGACGCCTGTGGGCGTGGTGCAAAGCCAAGCGTGCATGGTGGTTGTCTCCTGTGATTGAATGCCTGGCCGATGATAGGAGTGTGGTGGGAATGCCTCCTGTCCCTCGGGCGACGAGACGCCCGCCTACAATCGCCCGCAATCCCTGCTGTATCCATGAAGATTCTCATTTGTAACGACGACGGCTACCAGGCGCCCGGCATCCAGGCCCTGTACGAGGCGCTGCGCACGGTGGCAGACGTCGAGGTGGTGGCACCGGAGCACAACAACAGTGCCAAGTCCAACGCCCTGACGCTGAACGCGCCGCTGTATGTGCACCAGGCCCACAACGGCTTTCGCTATGTCAATGGCACGCCTGCGGACTGCGTGCACATCGCCCTGACCGGCCTGCTGGGCTACCGGCCCGACCTGGTGGTCTCCGGCATCAACAACGGCGCCAACATGGGCGACGACACCATCTATTCCGGCACCGTGGGCGCCGCCATGGAGGGTTTTCTGTTCGGCATTCCCTCCATTGCCTTCTCGCAGGTGGACAAGGGCTGGTCCGAGATCGAGGCCGCTGCCGCCGCCGCGCGCCAGCTGGTCATGGACATGCAATCGCAGGAACTGATCGGCCTGTCACCCTGGCTGCTCAACGTGAACATTCCCAACATGCCCTTGTCCGCGCTCAAGCCCCTCAAGCTGTGCCGGCTGGGCCGCCGCCATGCGGCCGAACGCGTCATCACCCAGGAGAGCCCGCGCGGCGAAATGATGTACTGGATAGGCAGCGCAGGCGCGGCCAAGGATGACTCGGAGGGCACGGACTTCCACGCCACGGCGCACGGCCATGTGTCCGTCACGCCGCTGAAGGTCGACCTGACCGACCATGACAACCTGGGCTACTGGGCACAGACGGCGGCCAGGCTGGCGTCGGCCGGCCAGGGCGTACAGGCAGCCCAGGGCGGGGCGGTGCAACCGTGAGCGAGCGCCGTCCCGGAGTTCCCTCGTGGGTGGCACGCTCGGTGCAGACCCCTGCGCCGGCCTCGCGCGCGGCGCCTGCGCGCTCTGCGCTGGCGCCGGCCGGTGCCCGTACCCCGCAACAGCCTTCGGGCATCGGCCTGGACTCGGCCGCCGTCCGCGCCCGCATGGTGCAGCGGCTGGCTGCCACCGGCATACAGTCGCCGGCCGTGCTGGCCGCCATGGGATCGGTGGAGCGCCACCGTTTTGTGGACAGCGCCCTGGTCAACCAGGCCTATGAAGACACCAGCCTGCCCATTGGCCTGGGCCAGACGATCTCCAAGCCCAGCGTGGTCGCCCGCATGACCGAGCTGCTGCTGGGTTCGGAAGCCGCGAAGTCGGGCCTGGGCCGCGTGCTGGAAATCGGCACGGGCTGCGGCTACCAGGCGGCGGTGCTGGCCCGCGTGGCACGCGAGGTCTATTCGATCGAGCGCCTGCGCGGCCTGCACGAGAAAGCGCGCAGCAACCTGCGTCCCTGGCGGCTGACCAATGTCCATCTGATTTTTGGAGATGGCATGGAAGGCTATGGCAGCGGCGCGCCGTATGCGGGCATCATCTCGGCCGCTGGCGGCGAGAGCATGCCCTCGGCCTGGTGCGACCAGCTGGCCGTGGGCGGGCGGCTTGTCGCCCCCATGGTGGTTACGGGTGGTAAGCAGGCACTGCTGGTGATTGACAAGAGTTCACACGGGTTTACGCAGTCGATTTTGGAGGCCGTGAACTTTGTCCCCCTAAAATCGGGCATCGCCTAGAAGGGAATAACTTATGTTGGTATCGCGAAGTCTTGGGGCTTGGGGAACGGTGGTGCTGGCCGGCATGGTTCTGGCAGGCTGCACATCCCAAGTGAACAGGGCTCCCGTGGAGGACCGTGGAACGACCACCACCTCCTCCACCTCTTCCTCGCCATCGGCAGCCGTCAAGCCGCTGCCCGGCGTCGAAAACGCCGGCAAGCCCGGCTACTACACGATCAAGCCCGGTGACACGCTGATCCGCATCGGCCTGGAAACCGGCCAGAGCTGGAAGGACATCGCGCGCTGGAACAATCTTGAGAACCCCAACCTGATCGAAGTCGGTCAGGTGGTGCGCGTCGTGCCGCCGACCAGCTCGGACAGCGTCGGCACGCGCCCCTCGTCCACTGCCTCCTCCACGCCCAGCGGCTCGCCCGTGGTGGCAACGCCGCTGCCGCCCGTGGCATCGTCGGGCGGCACCACGGCAACGCCTGCACCCGCACCGACCCCGGCACCCGCCCCTGCACCCGCAGCCGGCAAGGGCGCCGACGATGTGGACTTCATCTGGCCTGCATCGGGCAGCCTGATCGCCGGTTTTGACGAGGCGCGCAACAAGGGTTACGACATCGCAGGCAAGGCCGGCGATCCCGTGATGGCCGCTGCCGATGGCCGCGTGGTCTATGCCGGCGCCGGCCTGCGTGGCTACGGCAACCTGATCATCCTCAAGCACAACAACACCTACCTCACGGCCTACGCGCACAACCAGACGCTGCTGGTCAAGGAAGACCAGACCGTGCGCAAGGGCCAGAAGATCGCCGAGATGGGCAGCACCGACGCGGACCGCGTGAAGCTGCACTTCGAGGTGCGTCGCCAGGGCAAGCCTGTCGATCCTTCGCGCTACCTGCCTTCGCGCTGATGAGCCGCAGCACCAGGCAAACCGGACAAGCCCCTGCCCCGCAGGGGCTTGTTTCTTCTGCGCCCGGCGAATCGCCGTGGGAGCCGGTCGAGGACGAGGCCGAAGGCGGCGAGGTCGAGGCCGCCGCAGCCGAGCTGCGCGAGATCACCGTGCCGCCGGCCCAGCACGGCCTGCGCGCCGACAAGGTGCTGGCCGAATGCGTGGCCGAGTTCTCCCGCAGCTATCTGCAGCAACTGCTGGCGCAGGGCGCGGTCACGCTCAATGGGCGTGTGCTGGTCAAGCCGGCCACCAAGGTGGCCGCCGGCGACCGGATGGTGCTGGAGATGCGGCCCACGCAGCAGAGCATGGCCTTCCAGCCCGAAGACATGGCGCTGGACGTGGTGTATGAGGACGAGCACCTGCTGGTCGTCAACAAGCCGGCTGGCCTGGTCGTGCACCCGGCTCCGGGCAATTGGACGGGAACCCTGCTCAACGGCCTGCTGGGGCGCGACCCCAAGGCGCGGGAGGTGCCGCGCGCCGGCATCGTCCACCGCCTGGACAAGGACACCAGCGGACTCATGGTGGTGGCGCGCAGCCGCGCCGCCATGGACGCGCTGGTGGCCATGATCGCCGCGCGCGATGTCAGCCGCCAGTACCTGGCGCTGGCCCACAAGGCCTGGGGCCCGCGCAAGCGCCGCGAGGTCGATGCGCCCATCGGCCGCGACCCGCGCAACCGCCTGCGCATGGCCGTGGTCGACCTGGCACAGCATGCGGGCAAGACCGCGCGCACCGACATCGACCTGCTGGCCGGCAACGAGGAAGTCAGCCTGGTGCGCTGCACGCTGCACACGGGCCGCACCCACCAGATCCGCGTGCACATGGCATCGCTGGGCCACCCGCTGGTGGCCGATGCCGTCTACGGCGGCAAGGAGGCTGGCGGCATGGCGCGCCAGGCGCTGCACGCCTTCCGGCTGGCCTTCACCCATCCCATGACAGGCCAGGCCCTGGTGCTGCGCGCCCCGCTGCCGCCCGATATGGCACAGGCGCTGGAAAATTGGGGGCTGAGCTACAATCCCGCCGAAAGCCTCTGACCATCTCTCGCATGGCATCCGTGGAGCGCTTGCTTCCTCTTCTTTGATTCGGCGCACCCTGGCTGCCACCTCTGGTGGCACGCGCGCCTTTGTTCCCGAGACGCTGAGCCATGAATACGGTAGATGCCAAGCGGGTCCTGGAAACTGCATTGATCTGTGCGCCGCAGCCTGTCACGCTGCGTGAGCTGCGCTCGCTGTTCGATGACGTGCTGGGCTCCGACACGCTGAAGGACCTGCTGCTGGACCTGCAGAAAGACTGGGCGCAAAAGGGTGTGGAGCTGGTGCAGGTGGCGTCTGGATGGCGCTTCCAGAGCCGGCCCGAGATG
This sequence comes from Delftia acidovorans NBRC 14950, assembly GCF_001598795.1. Taxonomy (GTDB): domain Bacteria; phylum Pseudomonadota; class Gammaproteobacteria; order Burkholderiales; family Burkholderiaceae_C; genus Comamonas; species Comamonas acidovorans. The sequence goes on from NZ_BCZP01000001.1 coordinate 575,135, forward strand.
CGGGTCTATCTGGACCGGCTGCATCCCGAAAAGCCGCCACGCTACACCCGCGCGACCCTGGAGACGCTGGCGATCATCGCCTACCGCCAGCCAGTGACGCGTGGCGACATCGAGGACATACGCGGCGTGACGGTCAACAGCCTGCTGATCAAGCAACTGGAAGACCGGGGCTGGATCGAGGTCATTGGCCATCGGGAAACCGTGGGCCGGCCCTCTTTGTTTGCCACCACGCGCCAGTTTCTGGACGACCTGGGCCTGCAGTCGCTGGACCAGTTGCCCATGCTCGAGGAGCCCGAATCCCAGCAAAGCCTGTTCAAGGCGCTGGAAGAGTCGGGTGCGCAGGAATTGGCAGCGGACGAGGCCGCGCCAGCCGGTGACGCTTCCTTGTCCGAAGAGCCCCCGGGCGAGGCAGATGCCACGGGATCGGACGGGGCAGATGCCGCAATGGCAGCAGATACGGCTCAAGCAGATACAGCAGACCTGTCGGATGCAGCGGATGCGGCAGACGCAGCGGATGCGGCAGAGACAACAGACGCAGCGGATACAGCGGATACAACGGATACGGACGGCGCTGCAAAGCAGGCCGAAGAAGGAAAGCCATGACGGGTAGTGATATCTCCAAAGACCAGGACGCCCAGCCGGCGTCCGATGAGGCCGGCGCGCAGCGCAAGGCCCGCCCCGCGCGCTCGCGCGCTCCCAAGGCCGGGGCGCGGCCCGGCGCCAAGCCTGTGCGCAAGCCGCGTCCGGCCGCCGAGGCGGTGCATGCCGAAGACACCGTGCAAGAGCTGGTGACGGCTGGTGCATCAGAGTCAAGTGACTCAGGGTCTGTCGAAGGCTACGGTTTTGCGGACGTCATCTCGGGCGAGCTCGACGCTGCCGAAGAGCGCGACGATGCCGCGCCTGCCAAGCGCGTGCTGCTGCCCCAGGTCGATTCGCCCAAGCTGCACAAGGTGCTGGCCCAGGCCGGGCTGGGATCGCGCCTCGAAATGGAGCAGCTCATTCTTGAAGGCCGCATCTCGGTCAACAACGAGCCTGCCCACGTGGGCCAGCGCATCCAGTTCGGCGACCAGATCAAGGTCAATGGCCAGCCCATCCGTTTTCGCATCGACCCGCCGCCGGCGCGTGTCATCGCCTATCACAAGCCCGTGGGCGAGGTCGTCACGCATGACGATCCGCAAAACCGTCCCACGGTGTTCCGCAAGCTGCCTCGCCTGCAGCATGGCAAATGGCAATCGGTGGGCCGCCTGGACCTGAACACCGAAGGCCTGCTGCTGTTCACCAGCTCGGGCGAGCTGGCCAACTCCCTGATGCACCCGCGCTTCGGCCTGGAGCGCGAATACGCAGCCCGTGTGCTGGGCGCGCTCAGCAAGGAAGAAAAGCAGCGCCTGACCGACGGCGTGCAGCTGGAAGACGGCGTGGCCGCCTTCGGCTCCATTGAGGACGGCGGTGGTGAAGGCGCCAACTGCTGGTACCGCGTGACCATTTCCGAAGGCCGCAACCGCGAAGTGCGCCGCATGTTCGAGGCGGTGGGCCATGCCGTGAGCCGGCTGATCCGCATCCGCTACGGCGCCATGGTGCTGCCGCGCGGCCTCAAGCGCGGCGCCTGGGTGGAGCTGGACCAGGCCGACATCCAGTCCCTGGCTTCGGCAGCCGGCATGCAGGCGCGTGCGCCCGCTGTACCCAAGCCACTGGCCGGGGGCCGCCGTGGTGGCCCGGCCGACCGCAATACCGTTCGCCGCGAAGGCGGCGGCCGCTACTTCGACGGCAATCGCCCGGCGCCCAACGCCATGCTCGACGGCCCGCGTGCCAAGCCTGCAGCCAAGGGCGGCAAGGCTGACGGAGGCCAGGGACAGGGCAAGGGGCAGGGCGGTGCAGGCGGGCGGGGCAAGGGCGGCGGCAGCCAGCAGCCCGATCCGATGCGTACATCGGTGGGCTACATCGGCTCCGACAGCCTGTCGCGTGCACGCCAGAACGCCAAGCGCAAGCCGGGAGGACGCCGCTGAAAGGCGGCCGGGCCGTCCGCCTTCTGGTTCATCCGGCGGCGATCGGCCCGCCCTGTAAGCCTGCCATTTGGCAGCACCATGTCATCAAGGACTTTGATGGCACAGCTAGAATCAACGGTTTTGTCCAATTGACAAAAATCCATAGTAACCCTGATTAGGAACCATTCAAATGGCCATCGAACGCACTCTTTCCATCATCAAGCCCGACGCCGTTGCCAAGAACGTGATCGGCCAGATCTACGCACGCTTCGAAGGCGCTGGCCTGAAGGTCATCGCTGCCAAGATGGTGCACCTGTCGCGCGGCGAAGCCGAGCAGTTCTACGGCGTCCACAAGGAGCGTCCTTTCTTCAAGGACCTGGTGGACTTCATGGTCTCCGGCCCCGTGATGATCCAGGCTCTGGAAGGCGAGAACGCCATCCTGAAGAACCGCGAACTGATGGGCGCCACCGACCCCAAGAAGGCTGAGAAGGGCACGATCCGCGCCGACTTCGCCGACAGCATCGACGCCAACGCCGTGCACGGCTCTGACGCCGCTGAAACTGCAGCCGTGGAAGTGGCTTTCTTCTTCCCCGGCATGAACGTCTACTCGCGCTAATCCCCGCGTCTTCCGCGGCCGTCATGGTCTGTCCGGTGCAGGCCGTGCCTGCCGCGGAAGAGCCGAGAGCGGCGTGGCACCGGCCTGCCGACATGAATACCAATTTGCTAGATTTTGATCTCGACGGACTTGCCGCTTACTGCGAGCAACTCGGCGAGAAGCGTTTCCGCGCGACGCAGCTGTTCCGCTGGATCCACCAGCGAGGCGCCAGCGACTTCGACCAGATGAGCGATCTGGCCAAGTCCCTGCGCGAAAAGCTCAAGGCGTGTGCCCATATCACGGCCCTGCCGGTTCTGACCGAGCATGTGTCTGCCGATGGAACAGTCAAGTGGCTGTTCGACGTGGGAGGCGGCGATGCCGTCGAAGCCGTTTTCATTCCCGAAGATGACCGGGGCACGCTGTGCGTGTCGTCCCAGGCGGGCTGCGCCGTGGGCTGCCGCTTCTGCTCCACGGGTCACCAGGGCTTCAGCCGAAACCTCAGCACGGGCGAGATCCTGGCCCAGCTGTGGTATGCCGAGCATGCGCTGCGCAAGCGCCTGGGCACGGGCGGCGAGCGCGTCATCTCCAACGTGGTGATGATGGGCATGGGCGAGCCGCTGCAGAACTACACGGCCCTGGTGCCGGCGCTGCGCGCCATGCTCGATGACCATGGCTATGGTCTCTCGCGCCGCCGCGTGACCGTGTCCACCTCGGGCGTGGTGCCGATGATCGACCGGCTGTCCCAGGACTGCGCCGTGGCCATGGCTGTGTCGCTGCATGCGCCCAATGACGAGCTGCGCGACCCGCTGGTGCCGTTGAACCGCAAGTACCCCATCCACGAGCTGCTCGATGCCTGCGAGCGCTACCTGGAATTCGCGCCCCGTGACTTCATCACGTTCGAATACTGCATGCTCGATGGCGTCAATGACCAGCCTGAGCATGCGCGCCAACTGATAGAGTTGGTCCGCGCGCGTGGCGATGGCCGCAGCTGGTGCAAGTTCAACCTGATTCCGTTCAATCCGTTCCCGGCCTCGGGGCTGCTGCGTTCACCCGCAGCGCGGGTGACGGAGTTCGCCAGCCTGCTGAGCAATGCCGGCATCGTGACCACGGTGCGCAAGACACGTGGCGACGACATCGACGCAGCCTGCGGACAGCTGGCTGGCGATGTCAAGGACCGCACGCGCGCTGCCGAGCGCATGGCCAGGCAGCGCACCATTGTTCTCAAGCAGGTGCCTTGAGAAGACCTGGGGCATGCCTGGCATGCCCCGACGGAACAAAGGACAGTTCATGAAGTCAGTGGCTCGGCGGCTGCGAACGGGGGATTTCGGTACAGGCATGCGCTGGGCAGTGCCCGCGCTGGTTCTTTTCTTGGCGGGCTGCGCAGGCAAGCAGCCTTTGGTGCCCCCGACGAATTCTGGCTCCGGCAACGCTTCCTCCGTCTCCAATGCCTCGATGGCTTCTGCCGCCGAGGCCGATCCCCGCCGCCGCGCAAGCATCCGCCTGGAGCTGGCGGCTTCCTATTTCCAGGCTGGCCGCATCGATGTGGCCCTGGAAGAGGTGAACCAGGCGCTGGCCGCTGACCCCAGTTCCGCCGACGGCTACGGCCTGCTGGCCCTGATCTACATGCGCAACCAGGACTGGGACCAGGCTGACGCCAGCTTGCGCAAGGCGATGTCGCTGCGTCCCCAAGACGGCGACCTGCAGCACAACTACGGCTGGCTGCTGTGCCAGCGCAAGCAATACGCGCAAGCCCAGGAATGGCTGGACAAGGCCCTGGCCCAGCCCGGCTACCTGGAGCGCCCCAAGACCTGGATGGCCAAGGGCCTGTGCCTGCAGCAGGCCGGCCTGCTGGTCGAGGCCCAGCAGGCGCTGCTCAAGGGCTATGAACTCGATCCCGCCAACCCGGTGATCGCCTACCACCTGAGCAACGTGATGCTGCAGGGCGGCGACGCCAAGAGGGCGCAGTTCTACATCCGGCGCCTGAACAGCAGTCCCCAGTCCAATGCGGAAAGCCTGTGGCTGGGGATCAAGATAGAGAGGGCGCTGCAGCAATCTGCAGCGATGCGGCAGCTGGCTGACCAGCTGCACCAGCGCTTCCCCGAGTCCCGCCAATGGCTGGCCTACGAGCGTGGAGCATTCAATGAGTGAGGTGTTGGCGGTGCATGACGAAGCAGGTACGCAAGGCGAGAACGCACAAACTTCCATGACGGCGGGCACGCTGCTGCGCCAGGCGCGCGAGGCGGCGGGTCTGTCTCTGGCCGGGCTGGCGGCGGCACTCAAGGTGCCAGCCCCCAAGCTGGAGGCGCTGGAGGCGGATGACTACGCCGCATTCCAGGACCATGTCTTCATGCGGGCCCTGGCGCAAAGCGTCTGCCGCACGCTGCGCATGGACTCGGCATCGGTGCTGGCCCTGCTGCCGCGCACCCAGCTCAAGAGCCTGGCCGATGATCGCGGCAGCATCAACGCCACGTTCAAGGAGCGCTCCTTCAAGGCCACCGGAACATCGCTGGGACGTGAAAACGGCTCGCGCAAGGTGGCCATCATCGTGCTGCTGCTGCTGGCCGCTGCCGCTGCCGTCTACTTCCTGCCCAAGCATGAAGGCGACGCCGAAGAGCCGCAGGCCGGCGCTTCCGATGCCGCTGCCCTGGTGCAGCCTGCAGGGACTGTGTCCGAGCCCGTGGCCGCCCAGGAGCCCGTTGCGCCTGCGGCGACGACGCCGGCCGATGTGCCGGCTGCATCTGCCCCTGCACCTGCATCTGCACCGGCAACTTCAGCGCCTGCAGCGGCAGCCGTTCCGGCTCCTGCGTCCACCACAACGCCTGCTGCCCCTGCCGCCGATGCGCCTGCCGAGGGCGCCGCAGCGACATCGGCAGCCACCGCGGCGCAAACGCCTGGTGGCGTGCTGGTCATGAAGGCCAACGCACAATCGTGGGTACAGGTCAAGGATTCCAGCGGCCGCGTGGTGCTGCAAAAGACGCTGGCGGCCGGTGAATCCATTGGCGCCGAGGGCGCGCTGCCGCTGTCGGTCATCATCGGCAATGCCAGCGGCACCGAGGTGCGTGTGCGTGGCGAATTGCTGGAAGTCGCCAAGACCACCCGCGACAATGTGGCCCGCTTTGAGGTGAAGTGACCGTGCAAGATCTCCCCATCACGCAGCAGCCGATAGCGATTGCCTCGCCGCTGCCGCGCAAGTCCCGCCAGGCCCGTGTGGTCTGGCGCAACAACGTCGTGACCGTGGGTGGCGATGCGCCTGTGCGCGTGCAGTCCATGACCAACACCGATACGGTGGACGCGGTCGAGACGGCCATACAGGTGCGCCAACTGGCCCAGGCCGGCTCGGAGATGGTGCGCATCACTGTCAACACGCCCGAGGCTGCCGCCGCCGTGCCCTATATCCGCGAGCAGTTGGACCGCATGGGCGAGTACGTGCCGCTGGTGGGTGACTTCCACTACAACGGCCACCGCCTGCTCACCGAATACCCGGCATGCGCCGAGGCACTGTCCAAATACCGCATCAACCCCGGCAACGTGGGCAAGGGCGACAAGAAGGACAAGCAGTTCGGCCAGATGATCGAGGCGGCGGCCCGCTACGACAAGGCCGTGCGCATCGGTGTCAACTGGGGCTCGCTGGACCAGGAACTGATGGCCCGGCTGATGGACGAGAATTCGCGCCGCACCCAGCCCTGGGACACGCGCCAGGTCATGTTCGAGGCGCTGATCTCCTCGGCCGTCGATTCCGCTCGCCTGGCCGAGTCCATGGGGCTGAACGGCGACAACATCATCCTGTCATGCAAGGTCAGCGGCGTGCAGGACCTGATCTCGGTCTACCGCGCCCTGGCGCAACGCTGCGACTATGCGCTGCACCTGGGCCTGACCGAAGCCGGCATGGGCACCAAGGGCACGGTGGCCTCGGCCGCCGCGCTGTCCGTGCTGCTGCAGGAAGGCATTGGCGACACCATCCGCGTCTCGCTCACGCCCCAGCCCGGCGAGGCGCGCACGCAGGAAGTGGTGGTCGCCTCCGAAATCCTGCAGGCCCTGGGCCTGCGCATCTTCGTGCCCAGCGTCACGGCCTGCCCGGGCTGCGGCCGCACCACCAGCACCACCTTCCAGGAACTGGCCAAGCAGATCGATGACTATCTGCGCGGCCAGATGCCGCTGTGGCGCATGAAGTATCCCGGTGTCGAGGCGATGAAGGTGGCCGTGATGGGCTGCATCGTCAACGGTCCCGGCGAGAGCAAGCACGCCAACATCGGCATCAGCCTTCCCGGCACGGGCGAGGCGCCCGCCGCCCCCGTCTACATCGACGGCGAAAAGGCGCTCACGCTGCGCGGCGAGCGGATTGCCGAGGAATTCCAGGCACTGGTCGAAAATTATGTGGCGCGCACCTATGGCGCCACCGCCGCTGCACCCGCCTGAGCGGCTGCGCCTGCAGTTATTGCAAAATAGATAGCGCGCCACGCTTTGCCTCATTGGCTCTCACGCGAAACAGGCGTTGAGAGCATGGGGCGAAAAAAGCGGGGTCAGCGCCTGTTTCCGAGCATTCATCGAACGAGAACAACGTGGCCAAACCCGAAAAACTTTCCGCCGTCAAAGGCATGAACGACATTCTTCCCGCCGAGTCCGCTCGCTGGGAATGGCTGGAAGCGCAGGTGCGTGAATTGATGGCGCGCTTTGCCTACCGCAACGTGCGCACGCCCATCGTCGAGCATACGCAGCTGTTCGTTCGTGGCATCGGCGAGGTGACGGACATTGTCGAGAAGGAGATGTACTCCTTCGAGGACAAGCTCAACGGCGAGCGCCTGACGCTGCGCCCCGAAGGCACGGCCAGCCTGGTGCGCGCCACCATCGAGAACAATCTGCTGTACGACGGCGGCAAGCGCATGTGGTACATGGGCCCCATGTTCCGCCATGAGCGCCCGCAGCGCGGCCGTTACCGCCAGTTCCACCAGATCGGCGCAGAGGCCCTGGGCTTTGCCGGCCCCGATGTCGATGCCGAACTCATCATGCTGGCCGTTTCCCTGTGGAAGCAGCTGGGCCTGACCCAGTGGCGCCTGGAAATCAACAGCCTGGGCCAGCCCGAGGAGCGCCAGGCACACCGCCAGGCCCTGATCGCCTACCTGGAGCAGCACCAGGACGTAATGGACGAAGAGGCCAAGCGCCGCATGTACAGCAACCCGCTGCGCGTGCTGGACACCAAGAACCCCGCCATGCAGGAAATGGTCAACGGCGCGCCGCGCCTGCTGGACTTCCTGGGCGAGGGCTCGCTGGCCCACTTCGACGGGCTCAAGGCCATCCTGGACGCCAATGGCGTGCCATGGACCGTGAACCCGCGCCTGGTGCGCGGCCTGGACTACTACAACCTGACGGTGTTCGAGTTCATCACCGACATGCTGGGCTCGCAGGGCACCATCTGCGCGGGCGGCCGCTACGACTACCTGATCGAACAGGTGGGAGGCAAGAGCGCGCCTGCCGTGGGCTGGGCATTGGGTGTGGAGCGTGTGCTGGAACTCGTCAAGGAGCTCGGCACCGACATCCCCGCGCCCACGCTGCATGCCTACGCCATCGTCCCCGACGTGGCCGCCATGCCCGTGGCGCTGCGCACCCTGCAGCAGCTGCGTGAGGCCGGTGTGCGCGTGCAGATGCACGCGGCCAGTGCCGAAGGCATGGGCAGCATGAAGTCGCAGTTCAAGAAGGCCGATGCCAGCGGCGCACATTTCGCGCTGATCTTCGGCTCCGATGAGCTGCAGCAGGGCCTGGTCACCGTCAAGTCGCTGCGCGACGGCGCGGGCCAGCAGGTGCAGCAAGCCCTGGCTGATGCGGCCCAATGGGCTGCCACCCTACAATCGGCGGTTTGACCAGCATCCGCAGCTTTTCAAGCGACCGCTCCAGCGGCGACCTCCATACATAAAGCGACACAGGCGATCCATGGCAAACCATTTCGATCTCGAAGAACAAGAGCAGATAGAGCAGCTCAAGCATTTCTGGAATACCTGGGGCACGTTGATCACCGGCGTGCTCGTGGTCATCTTCGTCGGCTTTGCCGGCTGGAATGGCTACCAGTACTGGGAAAAGCGCCAGGCCACGCAGGCTGCCGCTCTGGCGCATGCCGTTGACGTTGCGCTGGCTGGCAAGGACGCGGCGCGCGCCGGCCAGGCCTTCGCCGATCTCAAGGACAAGTACGCCGGCACCACGCAGGCGGCCCAGGCCGGCCTGCTGCTGGCCAAGGCTGCAGTGGACGAAGGCAAGCTCGATGACGCCAAGGCAGCCCTGAGCTGGGTGGCCGACAAGGGCGACGAAGGCTACAAGGCCCTGGCCAAGCTGCGCCTGAGCGCCGTGCTGGAGCAGCAAAAGCAATACGACGAAGCCCTCAAGGCGCTGGAAGGCAGCGTGCCCGAATCCTTCGCCGGCATCGTGGCCGATCGCCGTGGCGACATTCTTGCGGCCCAGGGCAAGCAGGCCGAAGCCATTGATGCCTACCAGCGCGCCCATGCCGCCCTGGACAAGGGCGTGGACTATGGCCGTCTGATCGAGTTCAAGCTCAATGCGCTGGGTGCTGAACCCACCGTGCTGGCACAGGCCAAGACGTCGACTTCGGAGAAGCAACCTTGAAAACTTCGGCTGATCAATTGATGGCGATTTCGCGCCCGCGCGGCGTTGCGCGCTGGATGGCTCTGGGCCTGCTGGCCGGTGCCCTGGGTGGCTGCTCCACCGTGTCCTCGTGGTTCAGCAGCGACACCAAGCCCAAGCCCCAGGAGCTGGGAGCCAACCCCGGCCTGCTGGCCGTGCACCAGGCCTGGACCGCCAAGCTCGGCGCCGAAGTGCCGCTGGCCACCGACATCCATGTGCAGGGCGACACGCTGCTGATCGCTGCCAAGGACGGCAGCGTCACGGCCCTCGATGCACGCAACGGCAGCCAGCTGTCGCGCTTCACCGTGGGCGAGCCGCTGACCGCGGGCGTGGGCGGTGACGCCGAGCGCCAGGCCGTGCTCACGCGCAGCAACCAGGTCATCGTCTACTCGCAAGGCAAGCAGCTGTGGAAGCAGCCGCTGCCCGCAGCCGCCTACACGCCGCCGCTGGTGGCGGGAGGCCGCGTCTTCGTGCTGGCAGCCGACCGCTCGCTGGCCGCTTTCGATGCCGCCAACGGCCGCAAGCTGTGGACCGCACAGCGCCCGGGCGAGCCCCTGGTGCTGCGCCAGCCCGGCGTGCTGATCGCCGTGGGCAACACGCTGGTGGCCGGCCTGTCGGGCCGCATGGTGGGTATCGATCCCGACACCGGCGCCGTGCGCTGGGAAGCCCCTCTGGCCAGCCCGCGCGGCACCAATGACGTGGAGCGCCTGGTGGACCTCGTGGGCCGCGTCAGCCGTGTCGGTGACAGTGTCTGCGCGCGTGCCTTCCAGGCTGCCATGGGCTGTGTGGATACGCAAAACGCATCGGTGCGCTGGACCCAGCCGTCCAAGGGCGCCGATGGCATCGACGGTGATGGTGATGCCGTGTTCGGCGCCGAGAGCAATGGCACCGTCCAGGCCTGGCGCCGCGGCGACGGCTCGCGCCTGTGGTCCATCGACCAGCTGCAGCACCGCCGCCTGACGGCGCCGTTGATGCTGGGCCGCTCGGTGGTGTTTGGTGATGACTATGGTGTGGTGCACCTGCTGTCCAAGACGGACGGACAGGCGCTGGCACGATTGAAGACGGACGACTCCGGCGTGGCCTCGCCCCCGGTATCGGCTGCCAATACGCTGGTGGTGGTAAGCCGCAGCGGAACTGTGTACGGCTTCAGGCCGGATTGATAGGTATTTTCGGGAATGAAGCCAGTTATTGCCCTGGTAGGGCGACCCAATGTGGGCAAATCGACGCTGTTCAATCGGCTGACCAAGTCGAGGGATGCAATCGTCGCGGATTTCGCGGGCCTCACGCGTGACCGCCACTATGGACAGGGCCGCCAGGGTAAGCACGAGTACATCGTGATCGATACCGGCGGTTTTGAGCCAGATGCATCCAGCGGCATCTTCAAGGAGATGGCGCGCCAGACGCAGCAGGCTGTTGCCGAGGCTGACGTCGTGGTCTTCGTTGTCGATGCGCGCCTGGGCATGTCCGCCCAGGACCACGACATCGCCAAGTACCTGCGCCGGCTGGGCAAGCCCTGCGTGCTCGTGGCCAACAAGGCCGAGGGCATGAAGGAAGGCGTGCAGCTGACCGAGTTCTACGAACTGGGCCTGGGCGATGTGCTGCCGGTTTCCGCAGCACACGGGCAGGGCGTGCGCGACCTGCTCGACCTGGCCCTGGGCCAGCTCAACCTGCCCGAGCCCGAGGAAGACGACCCCTTCGACGATGTGGCCCAGAAGCCCATCCGCCTCACCGTGGCAGGGCGCCCCAATGTCGGCAAATCCACGCTGATCAACACCTGGCTGGGTGAGGAGCGGCTGGTCGCCTTCGACATGCCGGGCACCACGCGCGACGCCATCTCGGTGCCCTTCGAGCGCGCCGGCCAGAAGTTCGAGCTGATCGACACGGCAGGCCTGCGCCGCAAGGGCCGGGTGTTCGAGGCCATCGAGAAGTTCTCCGTGGTCAAGACGCTGCAGGCTATCGAAAGCGCCAATGTCGTGCTGCTGCTCATCGATGCCACGCAGGGCGTGACCGACCAGGATGCGCACATTGCCGGCTACGTGCTGGAAAGCGGCCGTGCCGTGGTGCTGGCCGTGAACAAATGGGATGCGGTGGACGACTACCAGCGCCAGATGCTGGAGCGCTCGATCGAGACGCGCCTGTCCTTCCTCAAGTTCGCTCCCATGCATTTCATCTCGGCGGAAAGGCGCCAGGGCCTGGGTCCGCTGTGGAACTCCATCATCCAGGCGCACAAGGCTGCCACCTGCAAGATGCCCACGCCGGTGCTCACGCGCCTGCTGATGGAGGCCGTACAGTTCCAGACGCCCAAGAAGACGGGCATCTATCGCCCCAAGATGCGCTATGCGCACCAGGGTGGCATGAACCCTCCGGTCATCGTCATACACGGCAATTCGCTCGAGCATGTGACGGAAGCCTACAAGCGCTTCCTCGAAGGGCGATTCCGGAAGGAATTCAATTTGGTTGGCACGCCGTTGCGGATCGAGTTGAAAACCTCTCATAATCCTTTTGCCGACAAGGACAAGTAACAAGCTACGGGATTTCGGGAAAACCCTTGTGCGAACAAGGGCCCCAAAACACTGTGGTAAGGTGTCGGTTTACAACAACACTCTTCGAACACGGAGAATATCGTGAGCAACAAAGGCCAACTCCTCCAAGACCCGTTCCTGAACGCGCTTCGCCGCGAACATGTTCCGGTGTCCATCTACCTCGTCAACGGCATCAAGCTGCAAGGCCAGATCGAATCCTTCGACCAGTACGTGGTTCTGCTTCGCAACACCGTCACGCAGATGGTTTACAAGCACGCCATCTCCACCATTGTTCCCGGCCGCGCCGTGAACTTCTCCACGGCCGAAGCTGCCGGCAGCGACGCCAGCGCTTGAGCTCGCTGCGCCCTGATGCCTCCCCGCACCGCCGGGGAGCTTCCTCACCCTTCGGGAGAGGTTTTTCTTGAGTTCTGAATCTTTTGACCGGTCCACGCCAACGCCAGTGCTGCTGGTGGGCGTGGATTTCGGCTTTCCCCATTTCGATGGCGAGTTGGAAGAGCTGGGCCTGCTGGCCGGCACGGCCGGCCTGCGTCCCGTTGCACGCCTGACCTGCAAGCGCAAGGTGCCCGACGCGGCGCTGTTCGTGGGCAGCGGCAAGGCCGACGAAATCCGCATGCTCGCCCAGATGCACGGTGCCCAGGAAGTGCTGTTCGACCAGGCCCTGAGCCCGGCCCAGCAGCGCAACCTGGAACGCCATCTGCAGATGCCGGTCAACGACCGCACTTTGCTTATCCTGGAGATCTTCGCCCAGCGCGCGCGCAGCCATGAAGGCAAGCTGCAGGTGGAGCTGGCGCGCCTGCAATATGTGGCCACGCGCCTCGTGCGGCGCTGGACTCACCTGGAGCGGCAGATGGGCGGCATCGGCGGCCGTGGCGGCCCTGGCGAAAAGCAGATCGAGCTGGACCGCCGCATGATCGACGAGTCGATCAAGCGCACCAAGGAGCGGCTGCAGAAGGTCAAGAAGCAGCGCGCCACGCAGCGTCGGCGGCGCGAGCGCCATGGCATCTTCAATATCTCTCTGGTTGGCTACACCAACGCCGGCAAGTCCACGCTGTTCAATGCGCTGGTCAAGGCGCGCGCCTATGCGGCCGACCAGCTGTTCGCCACGCTGGACACGACCACGCGCCAGCTGTACCTGAATGAAGCCCAGCAATCGGTGTCCCTGTCGGATACCGTGGGGTTCATCCGCGACCTGCCGCACGGCCTGGTCGATGCATTCCAGGCCACGTTGCAGGAGGCGATCGATGCCGATCTTCTGCTGCATGTGGTCGACGCCTCCAATCCGAATTTCCCAGAGCAAATCCAACAAGTCCAGAAAGTTCTGAAGGAAATCGGTGCCCAGGAGGTGCCTCTGGTACTGGTTTTCAACAAATTGGACGCCGTCGATCCGGAGCGGCTTCCAGCGCAGTTGCAGGACCAGTACGAGCTTGACGGGCTGCCTGTTTCACGGGTGTTCGTCAGCGCCCGCTCCGGCGAGGGGCTGCCGCAGCTGCGGCAGTTGCTGGCCGAACATGCGCTGCGCGCGGAGGCGGAACACGCCGAAGCGCACGGTGGTAATGAGCGGGATCAGGAGGAGGTGGATGGCGCGATGCCCCCTGGGCAGGACGCCGAATACTAGGGGCTAGCGCCCTGATTGGGCAAAATGCCGATTGGGTCCCTGTCTTTACCGAAGAAACCGAGACTTCTCGCATGAATCTTTCACAACGCGCCCATCGCTGGGCGATGCTGCCGCAGCGCCTTCGCGGGATGTTCAACCTGAATGATCCGCGATGGGGACGTGGCGACGACAAGAACGACGATGCTTCGCGCCCCGATGCCGACCGTCCCGCGCCGCCGCCCCCGCCTGCGGAGCCTGCACGCGACAACCGCGACAGCCGTGACAACCGCCCCTCGTCGGGCGGTGGCCAGCCGCCTGATCTGGATGAGCTGTGGCGCGACCTCAACCGCAAGCTCTCGGGCCTGTTCGGCGGCAAGCCGGGCGGCGGCCGTGGCCAGCCGCCCATTCGCAATGGCGGTGGCAGCCAGCCTCCGGACATGCGCAGCGCCGGCATGGGCGTGGGCCTGATTGCCGGCATTGCCTTCATCATCTGGATGGGCACGGGCATCTTCATCGTCCAGGAAGGCCAGCAGGCCGTCATCACCCAGTTCGGCAAGTACAAGAGCACGGTGGGCGCCGGCATCAACTGGCGGCTGCCGTACCCGATCCAGCGCCATGAACTGGTCTTCGTGACGCAGATCCGCTCGGCCGACGTGGGGCGCGACACCATCATCAAGAGCACGGGCCTGCGCGAGTCGGCCATGCTCACCGAGGACGAGAACATCGTCGAGATCAAGTTCGCCGTCCAGTACCGCCTGAGCGACGCGCGCGCCTGGCTGTTCGAGAGCAAAAACCCGTCCGAGGCCGTGGTCCAGGCCGCAGAGACTGCCGTGCGCGAAGTCGTCGGCAAGATGAAGATGGACACGGCGCTGGCCGAGGAGCGCGACCAGATCGCCCCGCGCGTGCGCGACCTGATGCAGACCATCCTGGACCGCTACAAGGTGGGCGTGGAAGTCGTGGGCATCAACCTGCAGCAAGGCGGCGTGCGTCCGCCCGAGCAGGTTCAGGCCGCCTTCGACGACGTGCTGCGTGCCGGCCAGGAGCGTGAGCGTGCCAAGAACGAAGCGCAGGCCTACGCCAACGACGTGGTGCCGCGCGCAGCCGGCTCGGCAGCGCGCCTGCTGGAAGAGTCCAACGGCTACAAGGCCCGCATCGTGGCCCAGGCCCAGGGTGATGCGCAGCGCTTCAGTTCGGTGTTCACCGAGTACCAGAAGGCGCCCCAGGTCACGCGCGACCGCATGTACCTGGAAACCATGCAGCAGATCTACGGCAACGTGACCAAGGTGCTGGTTGAATCGCGCCAGGGCTCCAACCTGCTGTACCTGCCGCTGGACAAGATCATGCAAGGCGTGAGCGGCAATGTGCCGGCAGCCGACAGCTCGGCGGCCCCCAGCACCCAGGCGCCTGCGCCTGCCGCCATTCCCGGCCTTTCGAACGATGCGCGCAGCCGCGACAGCAGTCGCAGCCGTGACCGCGAAGCACGCTGAGGAGCAGCCCAAGTGAACCGAGTTGGATTTTTCATCACCAGCATTCTTCTGGCGCTCGCGCTGCTCAGCTCCATGCTGTTCGTCGTCGATCAGCGCCAGTTCGGCGTGGTCTATGCCCTGGGTCAGATCAAGGAAGTGATCACCGAGCCGGGCCTGAACATCAAGATGCCGCCGCCGTTCCAGAACGTGCGCTACATCGACAAGCGCCTGCTCACGCTGGACAGCACCGACACCGAGCCCATGCTCACTGCCGAAAAGCAGCGCGTGGTCATCGACTGGTACGTGCGCTGGCGCATCTCCGATCCGTCGGAGTACATCCGCAATGTGGGCCTTGACGAGTCGGCTGGCGCCATGCAGCTCAACCGCGTGGTGCGCAATGCCTTCCAGGAGGAAATCAACCGCCGCACCGTGCGCGAACTGCTGTCCAGCAAGCGCGATGCGCTGATGAACGACGTCAAGCGCGAAGTGCTGGAGACCGTGCGCGGCGCCAAGCCCTGGGGCGTGGACGTGGTCGATGTGCGCATCACGCGCGTGGACTATGCCGAGACGATCACGGAATCGGTCTACCGCCGCATGGAAGCCGAGCGCAAGCGCGTGGCCAACGAGCTGCGCTCCACCGGCGCCGCCGAAGGCGAGAAGATCCGCGCCGAGGCCGATCGCCAGCGCGAGATCACCATCGCCAATGCCTACCGTGATGCCCAGAAGATCAAGGGCGAGGGCGATGCAGAAGCCGCCCGGACCTACGCCGAGGCCTTTGGCAAGGACCCGCAGTTTGCGCAGTTCTACCGCAGCTTGGAGGCCTACAAGGCCAGCTTTGCCAAGAAGAGCGATGTGCTCGTGCTCGATCCTTCGCAGACCGATTTCTTCAAGGCCTACCGCAGTGGTGGAAGCTCTGGAAAATAAGCGCGCCTGAGCGGCAACGCCGCCCGGCCCCTGCACGGCGCCCCTGTTGGGGCGCCGTTTTTTCTTGCGCCGCCGCTGTCGCCCGTGCACCGAATCGATTCGGAATACCGAACACCCGCCGTGGGCCTTGGGTCACCCCCAATTTGGGCTGGCCCGCAACAGCCGGTAGAATCACGTTTTTAACAGCCTCCCCCTTTTCCATGTCTGCTTGGGTCCTGCCGGATCACATCGCCGATGTCTTGCCTTCCGAGGCCCGGCACATCGAAGAATTGCGTCGAGGCCTGCTCGATACAGCGCGTGGCTATGGCTATGAACTGGTCATGCCGCCCATGCTGGAGTACCTCGAATCCCTGCTCACCGGCACAGGGGAGGCGCTGGACCTGCAGACCTGCAAGCTCATCGACCAGCTGACAGGCCGCACCATGGGTCTGCGTGCAGACACCACGCAGCAGGTGGCCCGCATCGATGCCCATCTGCTCAACCGCAAGGGCCTCACGCGCCTGTGCTACTGCGGCCCCGTCGTCCATGCCCGCCCTGACCGCCCCCGCGCCACGCGCGAGCCGCTGCAGTTCGGTGCCGAAATCTACGGCCACCAGGGCATGGAAGCCGACCTGGAGGCACTGCACCTGGCGCTGGACTGCCTGCGCAGCGCAGGCGTCACCAACATCAATGTCGATCTGGCCGATGTGCGCATCGTGCGCAGCCTGCTGGCTGGCGTGATGGTGGACATGCAGGTGCTGCGCGGCGTGCACGCTGCGCTGGCCGCCAAGGATGCGAGCGAGCTCGAGCGCCTCACGCGCGACTTCCCTGCCGCCTCGCGCGAAGGCCTGATGGCCCTGCTGCAGCTGTACGGCGGCATCGAGGTGCTGGACCGCGCCGAGAAGCTGCTGGCCCGCACCGCAGGCGTGCAGCCTCTGCTGGACCAGCTGAGCTGGCTGGCGCAGCGCCTCGAAGGCGTGAGCGTGAGCTTCGATCTGGCCGATCTGCGCGGCTATGCCTACTACAGCGGCACGCGCTTCGCCATCTATGTGCCGGGTGCCAGCGATGCGCTGGTGCGCGGCGGCCGCTATGACGAGGTGGGTGCGGTCTTTGGCCGCAACCGGCCCGCCGCCGGCTTCAGCCTGGACATCAAGCAGCTCGTCGCCGTCGTGCCCGAGCGCCCGCTCAAGGCTGCCATCCGCGCGCCCTGGGGCGACGATCCCCAGGTTGCGGCTGCCATTGCTGCATTGCGCCGGCAGGGCGAGACCGTGGTCTGCGTGCTGCCAGGGCATGAAAGCGAAGTGGACGAATTCCACTGCGACCGCGAGCTCGTGCAGGTTGCCGGGCAGTGGGCCGTGCAAGCCATCTGACGCATTTGTCAATTTCTTCGGATTTCATCGGATTTGAATATGAAAGCTACCAAAGGTCGCAACGTGGTCGTGGTCGGCACCCAGTGGGGTGACGAAGGCAAGGGCAAGCTGGTGGACTGGCTGACCGAAAGCGCCCAGGGCGTGGTCCGCTTCCAGGGTGGCCACAACGCTGGCCACACGCTGGTCATCAACGGCGTGAAGACCGCACTGCACCTGATTCCCAGCGGCATCATGCGCCCCGGCGTGAAGTGCTATATCGGCAACGGCGTGGTGCTCTCTGCCGCCAAGCTGTTCGAGGAAATCGAAGGTCTGGAGAAGGCCGGCGTGCAGGTGCGTGACCGTCTGCGCGTGTCCGAAGCGTGCCCGCTGATCCTGCCTTTCCACTCGGCGCTGGACGTGGCGCGCGAAGCTGCGCGCGAGCAGGGCGGCACCGAGAAGATCGGCACCACCGGCCGTGGCATCGGCCCCGCCTACGAAGACAAGATTGCCCGCCGCGCACTGCGCGTGCAGGACCTCAAGTACCCCGAGCGCTTCGCCACCAAGCTGCGCGAACTGCTGGCCCTGCACAACCACATCCTGGTCAACGTGCTGGGTTCGAAGAACTTCACCTTCGGTGACGCGCTCAAGCCGTACATCAAGGATGGCGAAGTGCAATTCGAAGCGGTGTACGAAGAGGCCATGCGCCATGCCGAGCTGCTCAAGCCCATGATGGCCGATGTCTCCCGCGAGCTGAACGCCGCGCACGCCGAAGGCGCCAACCTGCTGTTCGAAGGCGCGCAGGGCACGCTGCTGGACGTGGACCACGGCACCTACCCCTATGTCACCTCGTCCAACTGCGTCGCCGGCAATGCGGCTGCAGGCTCGGGCGTGGGCCCCGGCATGCTGCACTACATCCTGGGCATCACCAAGGCCTACTGCACCCGCGTGGGCGGCGGTCCTTTCCCCACCGAACTGGATTGGGAAAAGGAAGGCACGCCGGGCTGGCACATGAGCACCGTGGGCGCCGAAAAGGGCGTGACCACCGGCCGCTCGCGCCGCTGCGGCTGGTTTGACGCCGCGCTGCTCAAGCGCAGCGCCCAGGTCAACGGCCTGTCGGGCCTGTGCATCACCAAGCTCGACGTGCTCGACGGCCTGCAGGAACTGCTGCTGTGCGTGGGCTACGAGCTCGATGGCGAGAAGATCGACCTGCTGCCCATGGGCGCCGACGAGATCGCCCGCTGCAAGCCCATCTATGAGTCCATCCCCGGCTGGACCGATTCCACCGTGGGCGTGACCGACTACGACAAGCTGCCGGCCAATGCCCGCCGCTATCTGGAGCGCATCGAGGAAGTGACGGGCGTGCCCATCGCCATGGTTTCGACCAGCCCCGACCGGGATCACACCATCCTGATGCAAAACCCCTACGCCGCCCAGTGAACCACTGGCGGCTGAACCCCAAGATTGAACCAGGAGCCATTCCATGCTGACGGAAGACGGTCAACACCTGTATGTGAGCTACGACGAATACCACGGACTGATCGAAAAGCTCGCGATCAAAGTGCACCAGTCCGGCTGGGAATTCGACACCATTCTCTGCCTGGCCCGTGGCGGCCTGCGTCCCGGTGACATGCTCAGCCGCATCTTCGACAAGCCGCTGGCCATCATGTCCACCAGCTCCTACCGCGCCGAAGCCGGCACGGTGCAGGGCCATCTGGACATCGCGCGCTTCATCACCACGCCCAAGGGCGAGATCGCCGGCCGCGTGCTGCTGGTCGATGACCTGGCCGATTCGGGTCACACGCTGAACGCCGTGATCGCCATGCTCAAGACCAACTACCCGCCGATCACCGAGCTGCGCAGCGCCGTGATCTGGACCAAGGGCCTGTCGGCTTTCACGCCCGACTACTCGGTGGACTACCTGCCGACCAACCCCTGGATCCACCAGCCCTTCGAGCACTACGACACCCTGCGTCCCGAAAAGCTCATGGAGAAGTGGAAGATCTGATCGCCACTGCGCCTTT
The DNA here is from genome assembly GCF_001598795.1 of Delftia acidovorans NBRC 14950. Taxonomy (GTDB): domain Bacteria; phylum Pseudomonadota; class Gammaproteobacteria; order Burkholderiales; family Burkholderiaceae_C; genus Comamonas; species Comamonas acidovorans. The sequence goes on from NZ_BCZP01000001.1 coordinate 594,215, forward strand.
GGGTGCATGCCAGCGAAGGGAGCCTGTCGGCTCCCTTTTTCGTTGTGGCGGGTATTTCCATGCGCCGTTGTCATGCCTTGATGCAAGTCATGGATTGGCGCGCTTGCCGCGATATCTCGGGCCAACGTCGCGCAAATGTCGGTTTTTTGCACAGCAGCAAAAGCCGATGCCCCAGAGCGTCCGAGGGGCTGATTGGCGCAGCTACACTGCGCAGATTCTCAGAAGGTGGTGCTTTGTGAAACGTCTTTCCGTCGGGCGCTTGAGCGCGGCTGTGGCTTTGGTTGTAGGCGGCGGTGCGCTGGCCTGGCTGGCCGTGGCATCCCTGCCCGGATCCAAATCGGCCCGCGCGGCCTCGGCCACGTCTGCTGCCGTGCAGGCGCAAGCCGCATCGGCCCAGGCGGCCGCCGTTCCTGCCGCGCCTTCCGTTCCCTCGGCTACGGCCGCTCCCGCGGCCCCGGTCGCGCGTGTCACGCCGCCACCGCAGACCCAGGGCCCCACGCCCATCTTTGTGCTCAACTCGCTTGATGCCAACATCAGTATCGTGGACCCGGTCACCTGGCAGGAGACGGCACGCATTCCCACAGGCAAGGAGCCGCATCACCTGTACCTCACGCCGGACGAGAAATCGCTGGTCGTGGCCAATGCGCTGGGCGACACCCTGACCCTGGTCGATCCGCGCACGGGCGAGGTGCAGCGCGTGATCCGCGACATCATCGATCCCTATCACCTGCGCTTCAGCCCGGACATGAAGTGGTTCGTCACGGCGGCCAACCGCCTCAACCACATCGACATCTACCGCTGGGATGGCCAGAACCCGCAGCTGGTCAAGCGCGTGCCCACGGGCAAGACGCCCAGCCATCTCTGGATCGATGCCAAGAGCACGACCATCTATTCCACCATGCAGGACAGCGATGCCCTGGTGGCCATCGACATCGCCACCCAGACCATCAAGGCCCGCGTGCCCACCGGCCCCATGCCGGCCGATCTCTATGGCAGCCCGGACGGCACCAAGCTGTTCATCGGCCTGACCGGCAGCGATGGCGTGGAAGTGTTCGACGTCACCGGCCCCGAGCCGCGCAGCGTGGCCCGCATCAAGACAGCCGCTGGCGCCCACGCCATGCGCGCCGCCGGCGACGGCCGCCACCTGTATGTGAGCAACCGCGTGGCCAACACCATCAGCAAGATCGACATGCAGACCAACCAGGTCGTGGCCAACTACCCGGCACCGGGCGGCCCCGACTGCATGGACGTCTCCGCCGACGGCCGCTACCTGCTGGTCAGCTCGCGCTGGGCGCGCAAGCTGTCGGTGATCGACACCGTGGAAAAGAAGGTGGTCCAGCAGGTCAAGGTCGGCAAGTCGCCGCACGGCGTATGGACGCTGGCCCACGCGCAACGCTGATGGACCGCCGTCTCTTTGCGCAATCGCTGGCCGGTGCGGCGGCTTTCGGCCTGCTGCGCCCCGCGCTGGCGGCAGGGCAGGGCACAGGCTGTGCCAAGACCGTGTATCTGACCTTCGACACGGGCCACATGGGCATTGCCGACCTGGTGGCCGATGTGCTCAAGCGCCATGCGGTGCCAGTGACGTTTTTCGCGGCCAATGAGCCCACCCAGCAAGGCGATGGCAGCCTGGGCGAGACCTGGGCGCCCTGGTGGCGCGCACGCGCTGCCGAAGGCCATGAATTCGCCTCGCACACCTACGACCACATGTACTGGCGCGGTGATCTGCGCGCCTCGAAGAACGGGCCGGTCACGGGTTTTCGCGTGCGCCCCTCGGCAGGGCCTCGCGCCAACGAGAACTTCACGGTCGATGCGGCAGGCTATTGCGACGAGATCCGCCGATCCGCACAGCGGCTGCAGCAGATCACCGGACGCAAGCCTCTGCCGCTGTTCCGTGCGCCCGGCGGCAAGACTTCGCCCGCGCTGCTGGATGCCGCGCGGCAGGGCGGCTATATGCATGTGGGCTGGGCCAGCGCGGGTTTTCTGGGCGATGAGCTGCCCAGCGACCGCTACCCGAATGCGCAGCTGCTGGCCCAGGCGCTCAAGAACATCCGCAGCGGAGACATCCTGCTGGCCCATCTGGGCATCTGGTCACGCAAGGACCCCTGGGCACCGGCCGTGTTGGAACCTTTGGTCACGGGCCTGCTCAAGCAGGGGTTCTGCTTCCGCACGCTGCGGGAGCATCCCGACTATCGGGATTGGGTAGCAAAATTCGCATAGTGTCCGCGCGCGCAGCGCGGCGGGCGATGGGAGCGTGGTGTGGACTGGTGGATTCAGTGGTTCGGTAATGCGCAGCAGCGCCTGTTCGAGGGCGTTGTCCAGCCCCTGCTGTTCGGCCTGGGGCAGGCCAGCCTGCTGGAGGACGCCTATGGCGCCACGGGCTGGCTGCTGGTGGGCCTGCTGCAGATCTTCATCATGGTGGCGGTGATCGCGCCGCTGCAGTACTGGCGGCCCGTCGAGCCCGTCACCGACCGGCGCGCCATCCACGTGGACATCATCTACACCGTGGTCCATCGGCTGGGCCTGTTCCGGCTTGCCCTGTTCTTCACGCTGGACCCGCTGTGGGACGAGCTCATGGGCCGCCTGCATGTCTGGGGGCTGCCGAGCTTTCACCTCGACGGCGTGTGGCCCGGCGTCACCGACCTGGCCTGGGTCAGCCTGATCATCTACCTGCTGGCCTTCGACTTCCTGGACTACTGGATACACCGCGGCCAGCACAGCATCGGCTGGTGGTGGAAGCTGCATGCGCTGCACCACTCGCAGCGCCAGATGACGGTGTGGAGCGACAACCGCAACCACCTGCTCGACGATGTCATCCGCGACACCATCATCGTGCTCGTGGCCCAGCTCATCGGCGTGGCGCCGGGCCAGTTCGTGGCCATCGTGGCCTTCACCCAGCTCAGCGAGAGCTTCCAGCACGCCAACCTGCGCGTCTGGTTCGGCACCATCGGAGAGCGGCTGTGGATCAGCCCCCGCTTTCACCGCCGCCACCACGCCATCGGCATTGGCCACGAGCCCATGGCGCCCGTGCGCAACAAGAAGGCGCATGGCAACAACTTCGGCGTGCTCCTGCCCTGGTGGGACATGCTGTTCGGCACCGCCAACTTCGAGCTGCGCTTCGATCCCACCGGCGTGCGCGACCAGGTCCAGCCCAATGCCCAGGGCCAGCTGCGCGACTACGGCCAGGGCTTTTGGGCCCAGCAATGGCGTGGGTTCCTAAGGTTGATGGGTCGCGCTTGAGGCTGGGCTCGGGGTATGCTTGCCAGCATGGGCTTGCTACTCGATTCCTTCTGGCGTGCGACGGCGTATTGCCTGCATAAGCGGGTGATTGCATGGTCGCTGTTTCCCTTGCTGTTCATGGCCATCACGGCCTGGCTGCTGGGCTATTTCTTCTGGGCCGATGCCGTCGTCTGGACGGAAGGGGTCCTGCAGGGCGTGGGCTGGCTGCACACCGTCTGGTCCTGGATGGGCGTGCAATCGCTGCCCGAGCTGGTGGCGCCGGTGCTGGTCGTGCTCTCGGTCACGCCGGTGCTGGTCGTGGTCTCGCTGCTGCTGGTGGCGCTGTTCATGACGCCGGCCCTGGTCGAGCTGGTGGCCCAGCGGCGTTTTCCCGCGCTGGAGCGCAGGCAGGGCGCCACCCTGGTCGGCAGCCTGGTGTGGTCCGCAGGCTCTTCGCTGATTGCCTTGATCGCGCTGCTGGTGTCGGTGCCGCTGTGGTTCGTGCCGCCCTTGGTGGTGGTGATCCCGCCGCTGATCTGGGGCTGGCTGACCTACCGCGTCATGGCCTTTGACGCGCTTTCTGCCCACGCCAGCAAGCCCGAGCGCCGCAGCCTTTTCCTGCGCCACCGCCTGGCGCTGATGCTCATGGGCGTGGTCTGCGGCTATCTGGGCGCGGCGCCGGCCATTGTCTGGGCCTCCGGCGTGGTCTTTATCGCGGCCTTCTGGATACTGATTCCGGTGGCCATCTGGATCTATGCGCTGATCTTCGCTTTCTCCTCGCTGTGGTTTGCCCACTTCTGCCTGGCCGCGCTGCAGCGCATGCGCGAGGAGGAACCGGCGCTGCCCGACACCCCCATCGTGCCCTACGCTCCCGACGCGCCGCTCGGAGCCGGCGCGGCCTCTCCCCCCTCCACCCCGCAAGAAAAGACCTCATGACCCTTCAAGTAGGCGCACTCATCATCGGAGACGAAATCCTGTCGGGCAAGCGTGCCGACAAGCACCTTCCCAAGCTGATCGAGCTGCTGGGCGCGCGTGGCCTGTCCCTGGCCCATGCCGAGTACGTGGGCGATGACCGGGCGCGCATCACCGATGCCCTGCGCCGCGCCTTCGCATCGCAGGCCGTGGTCTTCAGCTTTGGCGGCATAGGCGCCACCCCCGACGACCACACGCGCCAATGCGCGGCCGAGGCCCTGGGCGTGCCGCTGGCACTGCACCCGGAAGCCGTGGCCCTGATCCGCGAGCGCATGCGCGATGTGGCCACCGAAGAAGGCAAGCCCTACGAACCCCAGCGCGCCGACAACCTGCACCGGCTGCAGATGGGCAACTTCCCCGAAGGCGCGCGCATCATCCCCAACGTCTACAACAAGATCCCGGGCTTTTCCTGCTCGGGCACAGCGGGCACCGTGCACTTCGTGCCCGGTTTCCCTGTCATGGCCTGGCCCATGGTCGAGTGGGTGCTGGAGCAGCGCTATGCCAAGCATTTCCACAGCACGGTGCAGCGGGAGCATTCGGTCATCGTCTACGGCGGCATGGAGGCCACGTTGACGCCGTTGATGGTGGCCATAGAGCGCGACCACCCGGGCGTCAAGGTGTTCAGCCTGCCCAGCGTGGATGATTCCAAGCACGGCCGGCACATAGAACTTGGTGTCAAGGGCGAAGCTGGTGCCGTCACCAAGGCTTGGCCCACGCTGCTGGAAGGTTTGCACTCATTTGGTGCAATTCTTGGCCCTGAATTGGTGCGCAATATCTGATTTACGGGCCGGTCCCTGAATCTGCACCGATTTGGTGAAGATGCCGGGCGGTGGATCGAATGCCGACAGAGGCCTCAATGTCATCCACAAGCCCTTCCCAAGGCGGCAGAATCACGGGGCTGGCGCGCCAAGCAGGTGCCAGTCTGCAGGCATGCACTCAATGGATGCAGCCTGGCACGCAAACTGCTTAAGAGTATTTATCTTTTTTGATCAGCCAGATTGGCAGGAGAGATCTGATGGCAAAGACCGTTGCAGACGTGTTGAACATGGTGAAGGAGAACGAGGTCAAATTCGTGGACCTTCGTTTTACGGACACCCGTGGCAAGGAGCAGCACGTCACGGTGCCGGTGTCGCACTTCGACGAAGACAAGTTCACCTCGGGCCACGCCTTCGACGGCTCGTCGGTGGCAGGCTGGAAGGGCATTGAAGCATCTGACATGCAGCTGATGCCCGATCCCGCTACCGCGAACATCGACCCCTTCTTTGAAGAGACCACGCTGTTCCTGCAGTGCGATGTGATCGAACCCGGTGATGGCAAGGCCTACGACCGCGATCCCCGCTCCGTGGCCAAGCGTGCCGAAGCCTATCTGAAGGCATCGGGCCTGGGCGACACCGCCTACTTCGGACCCGAACCCGAATTCTTCATCTTCGACGGCGTGCGCTGGAACACCGAACCCGGCAGCACCTTCTACGAAATCGAAGAGTACGAAGCACCCTGGAATTCGGGCGCCAAGTTCGAATCCGGCAACCGCGGCCACCGTCCGCGCAACAAGGGCGGCTACTTCCCCGTGCCCCCCGTGGACAGCACCCAGGATCTGCGCGCCGAAATGGTGCTGCTGCTCGAACAGCTGGGCATTCCCGTCGAAGTGTTCCACCACGAAGTGGCTGGCGCCGGCCAGAACGAGATCGGCACCCGCTTCAGCACCCTGGTGGAGCGCGCCGACTGGACACAGGTCATGAAGTACGTGATCTGGAACGTGGCCAACACCTACGGCAAGACCGCCACCTTCATGCCCAAGCCCTATCCGGGCGACAACGGCTCGGGCATGCACGTGCACCAGTCCGTCTGGAAGGATGGCAAGAACCTGTTCGCAGGTGACGGCTACGCCGGCCTGTCCGACTTCGCGCTGTACTACATCGGCGGCATCATCAAGCACGCCCGTGCCCTGAACGCCATCACCAATCCCGGCACCAACAGCTACAAGCGCCTGGTGCCCGGCTTCGAGGCTCCGGTCAAGCTGGCCTACTCGGCCAAGAACCGCTCGGCATCGATCCGCATCCCCTACGTGGCCAACCCCAAGGGCCGCCGCGTCGAGGCACGCTTCCCCGATCCGCTGATGAACCCCTACCTGGGCTTCTCGGCCCTGCTGATGGCAGGTCTGGACGGCGTGGAAAACAAGATCCATCCCGGCGAAGCCGCGACCAAGGATCTGTACCACCTGCCCCCGGAAGAGGACAAGCTGGTGCCCACGGTCTGCCACAGCCTGGACCAGGCCCTGGAAGCGCTGGACGCGGACCGCTCGTTCCTGACCAAGGGCGGCGTGTTCTCGGACAGCATGCTCGATGCCTACATCGAGCTGAAGATGGGCGAAGTGACCCGTTACCGTCAGGCCGTGCATCCGGTCGAGTACGACATGTACTTCTCGCTGTAAGGCGAGTCGGCAAAAAGGCGGCGCAAGCCGCCTTTTTTGCTTTCGGCCAGGACCTGGGTATGCTGGGCGCGGAACCAAAAGGGGTTGGCCCGCTCAAGAAATGACGTCCAGCCCGGAAGATGGAGCGATACTTGCCCGGATAAGCCGGGCCCTTCCGATCTGGCTACCCGAGGGAATGGAATGAAGAAACTGTTTGTGTCACTGCTGCTGCCCCTGCTGTCGGTGGGAGCCTGGTCCCAGGATGTGATCTACCGCTGCGGCAACGAGTACACCAACAACGTCAGCCAGGCCAAGGCCAAGGACTGCAAGCCGGTGGATGGCGGGCATGTGACGGTGATCCATGGCGGCAGCAAGCCGGCGGCCTCGGGCGGCAGCCAGGCACCGCGCACCTCCGCCGCTCCGGCCGCAGGATCGCCCGCTCCGGCCAAGGTCAACAGCAGCGCCCAGAAGGCCCGCGACTCCGACGCGCGGACCATTCTGGAAAGCGAGCTGGCCCGCGCCCAGGAGAAGCTGACACAGCTGCGTCAGGAGTACAACGATGGCAATCCCCAGCGCACCGCATTGGAGTTGCGCAATCCCCAGGGCTATCTGGAACGTGTCGAGCAGCTCAAGAGCAGCATCTCGCGGCAGGAAGGCGATGTCGCCGGCATCCGCCGTGAGCTGGATCGACTTCCCAAGAACTGACGGGCCCGCGCGGCCCACCGGAGCCCGGCCATGATCCAGGACGACCGGCCGGCGCCCCCGGCCTCCTATCAGGCGCTTGACCTGCTGTGCACGCTGATGACCGTGCTCGACGAGCAGGGTGCCGTGCTTTTCGCCAACGCCGCCCTTGAAAACGCACTGGGCCTGTCGCGCCGCATGCTCGAAGGCAGCGAGCTGGCGGCCTGTTTCACCGAGCCTGCCTTGCTGGACAAGGCCTTGCGTGGCGCCCAGGACAACGACTTCGCGGCCCTGCGCTTCGAGGCCAGCCTGCACCGCGTGGGCGGCGATGCGCTGCCCGTGCACGTCACGGTCTCGCTGGCCGAGCGGCCCGGCCATGTGCTGGTCGAGTTCTGGCCGCTGGAGCAGCAGGCCCGCCAGGACCGCGAGGAGCGGCTGCGCGAGCAGGCCCAGGCGCACAAGGAGCTGATCCGCAACCTGGCCCACGAGATCAAGAACCCGCTGGGCGGCATCCGTGGCGCAGCCCAGCTGCTGCAGATGGATCTGGACGCCCCCGAGCTGCGCGAGTACACCGAAGTCATCATCCACGAGGCCGACCGGCTGCAGGCGCTGGTGGATCGGCTGCTGGCGCCGCACCGCCATCCGCATGAGGTGGGCGACGTCAACATCCACGAAGTCTGCGAGCGCGTGCGCTCGCTGGTGCTGGTCGAGCACCCTGCCGGGCTGACCATCACGCGCGACTACGACATTTCCATCCCGGAGTTCCGAGGCGACAGCGCCCAACTGATCCAGGCCGTGCTCAACATCGTCCAGAACGCCGCGCAGGCGCTGCAGGAGCGCATTGCGGCTGGTGATGCCGAGATCATTTTGCGAACGCGCGTGGCCCGGCAGGTAACTTTTGGTCGCCAGCGCTATCGGTTGGCATTGGAATTGCATGTGATCGACAACGGGCCAGGCGTTCCCGATGCCATCAAGGAGCGGATCTTCTATCCGCTGGTATCGGGAAGGGATGGCGGTTCGGGACTGGGGCTGACGCTGGCGCAGACCTTCGTGCAGCGCCACCAGGGGCTGATCGAATGTGAAAGCCAGCCGGGCCGCACGGATTTCCGCATCCTCATTCCCCTGCCTTGAGGCCCACGGAAGTCAACACTGCAACAAGGGAAGGATGCACCACCAATGAAACCGATCTGGATCGTGGATGATGACCCTTCCATCCGCTTCGTGCTGGAAAAGGCACTGGGCCGGGAAGGCTGGGCAACGCGCAGCTTCATCCAGGCGCGCGATGTGCTCACGGCACTGTCCGATGTCGATGCCGGTGACCCGGCGCGCCAGCCACCCCAGGTGCTGGTGAGCGACATCCGCATGCCCGGCGGCTCGGGGCTGGAGCTGCTCGAGCAGATCCGCGCCCAGCAGCCGGGCCTGCCCGTCATCATCATGACCGCGTACTCCGACCTGGACAGTGCCGTCTCGGCCTTTCAGCGCGGAGCCTTCGAATACCTGCCCAAACCCTTCGACCTGCCCAAGGCCGTGGAACTCATCCGGCGCGCCGTCGAGGAAAGCCTGCGCGAGGATGTGGCCGAGGCCCAGGCCCCGCTGCAGGCCGAGATGCTGGGCCAGGCGCCTGCCATGCAGGACGTGTTCCGCGCCATCGGCCGGCTCAGCCAGAGCCAGGTCACGGTGCTGATCACGGGCGAGTCGGGCTCGGGCAAGGAACTGGTGGCGCGCGCGCTGCACAAGCACTCGCCCGTAGCGGGTGGCCCCTTCGTGGCCATCAACACCGCCGCCATCCCCAAGGACCTGCTGGAGTCCGAACTGTTCGGCCACGAGCGCGGCGCCTTCACGGGCGCCCAGACGCAACGGCGCGGACGCTTCGAGCAGGCCGAGGGCGGCACGCTCTTTCTCGATGAAATCGGCGACATGCCCTTCGACCTGCAGACGCGCCTGCTGCGTGTGCTGTCGGACGGGCACTTCTACCGCGTGGGCGGCCACCAGGCCGTCAAGGCCCATGTGCGCGTCATCGCCGCCACCCACCAGGACCTGGAGCAGCGCGTGCGCAACGGCGGCTTCCGCGAGGATCTGTTCCACCGCCTCAACGTCATCCGCCTGCGCCTGCCCGCGCTGCGCGAGCGCAACGAAGACGTGCCCATGCTGGCACGCCACTTCCTGCAGCAAAGCGCGCGGCAGCTGGGCGTGGAGCCCAAGCGCATGGGGGTCGATGCCATGCAGCGGCTGCAGTCGTTCGCCTTTCCCGGCAACGTGCGCCAGCTGGAGAACATCTGCCACTGGCTGACCGTCATGGCGCCAGCCCAGGTCATCTCGGTCAAGGACCTGCCTCCCGAGGTGCTGGGCGAGGCCGCGCCACCCGTGGGCGGCGGCAATGCCGGCGTGCCCGCACCGGTGATGCTGTCGCATGCGCCGGCCGTGGCGGAAGAGGGAGTGGGCCGCATCGCCATGCCAGCCCCGTCGCTGGCCCAGCCGCATGACGGGGGGCTGGCCACGTCCGACCTGGACTGGGTGCATCTGCTGGGGCAGCAGGCGCGCCAGCTGCTGGAGCACACTCAGGCCCAGGGGCATGGCGAGGTCTGGGACCAGCTGTCCCGCCGCTTCGAGGCGCAGTTGATCCGCTCGGCCCTGGCCGTCACCCACGGCCGCCGGGTCGAGGCCGCCCAGCGCCTGGGCATAGGCCGCAACACCATCACCCGCAAGCTGCAGGAGCTGGGCATGGACGAGGACGCCTTCGAGTAAGGCAAGCCGGCGGGCGGCCGGGCCCTTGCCTTGGCAAGGGTCCGGCTCCTACAGGCCGGCGCCCGGGGTGCTGACGGGCCGGCCCGCCCGGGCTTGGGACAATGGAGTCCTCTTCGCTGGAACGGCCTACGTCCCGACCTATCGTGCCCACAGTCCTCTCCAACCTCTGGCAAAAGGCCAAACCCGCCCGCCCGGGCGTGATGTACCCATCGACACCGCGCAAGCTCGGCGAGCCGGTCGATGCGTACTGGCATGACCGCTATTTCCTGGAGCCGTACTTCGTGCCGGGGCGCGGCTACGACCAATACCGGCCCGCCTATGCACTGGGCTGGAAGGCTTCCCTGTCGCCGGAACACGCGCAGCAGGATTTCGAGTCCGCAGAAGCCCGACTGGAAGAACGCTGGGAGCAGGAACGGGGCGGCAGCCTGCTGCACTGGAACCAGGTGCGTGAGGCCGTGGAGGCCTCCTGGCTGCAGGCGCGCCGGCGCACGCCCGCACAGCCTGCGGCTTCCACGCTGGAACTGCAGACCACGGCGCTGCTCAATGCCGTGCTGGCCCTGGGTCGCCAGGCCCATGTCCGGTTGGGCGAATGCATGGATCCCATGCCCCAGGGACTGATAGGCCAGGTACTGGCGCGCCACTTCAATGCCAGCCAGGTCCTGGTCGATGACCTGGAACGCGCCATCGACGCCAACGGCGGCGTGGTGCTGCCCGTGCGCGACAGCCGTGCCGCACTGCGTCGCAACGCCTTCTGGGACGGGCTGCTGGGCAGGGAAGAGGGCGCGGACTACGTGCTGGACCAGGCCGAGTCCTGCCAGCAGCAATGGCTGAGCGCCTATGAGGCCGCCGAGCAGGCACGCCTGCCCAGGGCGCTCAGCGAGATTCTCCACCGCCAGTCCCTGATGCTGCGCGGCCATATCGAGGCCATCCACTGGCTGCGCCGCTACATGCTGTAGCGCAAGTCTGAAAGCCTAGCCCAATGTCACGACGACCGGCGCATGGTCGCTGGGCTGCGGGTTCTTGCGCGGCGCGCGATCCACGCTGCAGGCGCTGACGCTGGGGCGCAATGCCTCGCTGACCAGGATGTGGTCGATGCGCAGGCCCCGGTTCTTCTGGAAGCCCAGCATCCGGTAGTCCCACCACGAATAGCTTTTCTCGGGCTGGTCGAACATGCGGAAGGCATCGGTCAGGCCCAGCTGCAGCAGCGCCTGGAAATGCGTGCGCTCTTCCACAGTGTGGTGGATCGTGTCCTTCAGGCCGATGGGATCGTAGGAGTCGCGGTCCTCGGGCGCCACGTTGAAGTCACCCACCAGCACCAGGCGCGGGTGGGTCGCCATTTCGCTTTTCACCCAGTCCTGCAGCGCCTGCAGCCAGCGCATCTTGTAGGCGAACTTGTCGGTGCCCGGCGCCTGCCCATTCACGAAGTAGCCATTGATCAGGCGCACCGGCCCGCCTTCGGCATCGAGGGTGGCAGCAATGATGCGGGCCTGCTCGTCATCCAGGCCCGGGATATTGCGCACCACGTCGCGCACCGGCGTGCGCGTCAGCCAGGCCACGCCGTTGTAGGTCTTTTGCCCATGGCTGACCGCGTGGTAACCGGCCTCCTGCAGCGCCTGCAGCGGAAACTTGTCGTCGGTGAGCTTGAGTTCCTGCAGCGCCAGCGCATCGACAGGGTTGGCCTGCAGCCAGGCCAGCACCTGCGGCAGGCGCACGGACAGGGAATTGACGTTCCAAGTGGCGATTTTCATTTGAAGAATGGTCCTTTGATTTGATTGTCGCATCACGGGTGGCAAGGCTACGATCCCGATGCTGATCTGCCTGGAGGAGCTTTTGGGAGGGCACATCAGAACCGTCACACTCCATCGACAAGACTATTCAAGATGATGAACTGGCTCTCACAAGCCGCGCCCTGGCTGGCGCTGCTGGGCGCGATTCCCTTGCTGTATGCGCTCTCGCTGCTGCTGGCCACTTTGAACTGCATGCGCCTGCGCCTGCGTGCTGCGCCCATGGCCGTGGTGGAGCGCCAGGCGCTGGAGCCCGAATCACGGGCGGTGCTGGATGCCATGCGGCCGGAGTTGCAAGCCTTGGGCTTCACCTGGTGTGCCAGCCTGCAGGGCACGCATCCGCAGGCCATGGATCCCGACCTGCCTCTGGAGGTGGACTTGTTCGGCCATGCCGCCGGGCGGGCCTGGGCGATGGTCCAGGCCGAACAGGCGGGAAGCGCCAGGCATGGCCGCACCGTGGGCTCCGTGACCTGGCTCACATTCTTTGCCGACGGGCGCAATTGGATGGGCTTCAATGGCCTACCTCAGACAAGCCTGCCTGCGCCGCCCGGCTGGACCTACCTGGACGATGCCCAGCCCGATACCGCATCGGCCTGGGCCGCCTACGCCGAGCGCCTGTCCGGCGACCGGGCTCCCGTGGTCCAGGGCCTTGACCAGGCGGTACAGCGCCTGGATGAGTGGGGCCGGAGCCAGGTCCCTGCACTGGTGGCCCAGGGCCGTGCGCTGCCTGCCGGGCCAGGGTTCTGGCGGCTCAGCTGGCGCGAGTCGCTGCGGCTGGCCTGGCGCGCCTTGCGTCAGGTGCGCAAGGAAGACAGGGCGGTGCCCGCCAGCCCATCTGCCGGCGCATGCCTTCATGGGCCGCAGGTCCGGCAAGTGTCCGAGGCGCTGCGCTTTCGCTACCAGAAAGCCGTGCAGCGCGGGCTGGGCATGGCGCACAACCGCCACCGCAGTTTCTGGATCACGGCGGCGCTGTTCCTGGCAGCAGGCGCCGTGCTGTTTTCATGGGACATGGCGTGGATGCTTCTGGTGGTGATCGCCGTGCATGAAGGAGGGCATTGGCTGGCCATGCGCTGGGCGGGCTACCAGCGTCAATCCGTCTTCTTCATTCCTGGCCTGGGCGGCATGGCCACCGGAGAAAAGGCGGACGCCACGCCGCTGCAAAAAGTGGGCGTCTATCTGGCCGGTCCCATGCCTGGGCTGTTGCTGGCTGTGGGCGCGCTGGCTGCCGTAGGCTGGGGCCTGGTCCCGCAGCCACCCGCCTGGACCATGCAATTGCTGCTGCTGACCCTGGTCGTCAACGCCTTCAACCTGTTGCCCCTCACGCCTTTGGATGGCGGCCGCGTGGTGGAGAGCCTGCTGTTCGCTCGCCTGCCCGCAATGCGGCTGGTGTTTGCACTGGCGGGCATGGCCGCGCTGGGTGGGCTGGCCTGGTTCAGCCGGGACCCCCTGATCGCCATCCTCACCGGCGTGCTGCTGATGGGGCTGCCGTGGCAATGGCGGGTGATGCAACTGGAGCGGGCCATGCATCGCACCCTGCACACGCTTCCTCAACAAGAGGCATGCCAGGCCCCGGTCAGTGAGGCCGATGCCGTACACCGCGCATTCGGCGTGCTGCAGCAACCCGCTTTTGCGCGCTGGCCCTTTGTCCGGCGCGCGGCTGTTGCAGGCGCGCTGCTGCCTGCCTTGCAATCGCGTGCGCCCGGTTGGGCCGAAGGCGCAGCGGGCCTGGCAATCTACCTGGCCTGCCTGCTGCTGCCGGTGGCCATGGTCATGGGCATTCATCAAGCTGCGCCGCAGGGGCGGCAGGTTCTTGCTGCGCTGTGGGATGTGGAGCTGTCTGCCCGCCGTGATTACGTACCGGAGCAGCACCTGGCCGAGATCGAGGCCCGCCTGGCCCAGGCCGACCAACTGCCCCCGTCTGCCCAAGAGCAACGGGTGGAGATCTACCTGGAGGCCGCCCGGGAACTGCAACTCATGGACGACCATCCTCCGGCCGAGGCGCGCGCCAAAGCACTTTACCAATCGGCCTGGGCGATGACGCAGTCCCGGGCACAGAGTGATCTGCAGCGTGCCCATGCATTGAAAGGCATGGCCGACACGGCGGATACCGCCGAGCAGGCAACGAATTTGCGCCAGCAACTGGTGGCCGACCTGCAGGACGTGCAAGGCCCTGCACGCCGGGTGCTGGCCAGCGTGCAGGAAGTTCTTGCGTTCTGGGGACCGCCTGATCAGACCGTGGCGCAAAGGCTTGATCGGATGGTGCAGGCCGTGGAGATCCGCCGCGCCGACGCCGATGCGCCGGACGATTTCCTGCTGCTGCACGCGCGCATCAAGCTCGCCCGGTTGCTGGATGCCAGCGGCCACCCCGAAGCGGCGCAAGCCCAGTTGCAGGCCAATGTGATCGCGCTCCAGGCTGCGCTTCAGGCAGCGCCGCAAGCGGCGCATGCCGTGACTGCGGATTCGGCTCAGCGCCGTGAATGGAAAATCTTCTCATTGATGCAGGCCGAAACCCTGCATGCCCGGTTCATGGCCGAGCACGGCCAGACTGGCGCTGCCGTGGCACTGGCCCGCCAAACCGTGGAGCGCATCCCGCCGAAGAAGGCCGGCCACTACGCCTCCCAGGACAGCTGGATCGCCTGGCTCTGGATTGCCATAGGCATGGGTGATGCCGCTGAAGTGCGCCAGGCCCTGGAGCAACAGCTGCCTGCACCCCGTGCATATGCCGAAATCGGAATCGCCCAGGCCCGGCTGGCCGCCGCGCAACTGCTGAACGACGATGCCCTGCGCATGCAGGCACTGGCCGCGTTGCAACCGCTGTCCCAGGCGCGCCACGTTGCGCTTTGCAGGAGCCCGCGCGTGGCGCGCGACCTTCATAGCGACTGGCAAAACCTGGAGCGCAGGCTCCAGCACGAGTCTGCGCAGGCCGCAGGACTGTGCCCCCGATAGGTATCGTCGGGGAGGGCGCGCGCATGCCGGCAGCGCAGGGCCAGCTATCCGCAGGCCCTGATGAAACCCCACCGAAAGAGAGCGCCGGGCCCTGCCCGCAGCATACGCAAATGCTTGATCTACTCGTCATTCACGCCACGCTGCCCGATGGCCGCCAGGACATGTCCATCGCCTGCCTCGCCACGACCTTCATGGCACCGGGCAGACCTTGAATCAGATTGATCTGATTTCATCTCGGATGAAAGGTGTCTACGATTGAAAATTTGCCAAGGAAATGCGGCCTTGGAATTTTTTCATTATCCGGAGGTATTCAAAATGCATATATTCATAGGTGCTTTTTGCAGAATAAACAAGGCTGTCATGATATTTATTTTGGCAATGATGGCCACCTCCGCATGGTCCGTATGCGCAATTAAAGATACAAGTGATGGGTCAGGCTATTACAAGTATGTGTTCAGTAATTTCAATCCTCCAGAATTCAATCCCAATGTGGCCAAGAACACGGTGATTTACTCAAAAACCGCTATAGCGGTAATGAGTAATGGGGTTGGCGCTAGATTGATGAATTGTAATCCAATGGTCACGGGCTATATTGTAGGTAAATCTACACCAGTCAATAATATATACCCGACGACAGTCGAAGGTATTGGAATCAGGGTTTCGTCTGGATATGGTGCTGCGCCTGTAAGTACTGCGCAGTATTCCAATCACCCCGGATCTTTTGCATATCAATATTCCGTTGTCACAGTTGAGTTGATCAAGACCGCAGATGGCGATATCACTGCAGGTGGCGTGCTGGACAGCGATTTCCTGTACGAACGCGCGAATGATGCATTTGGCCAGCTTCTCGCTCAATACAACTTTTCCTCGCCTGTCGTCCTCCGGCCCAGGGTGCCCACCTGTACCCCACAGGCGCCGGAGCCCGTGCGCATGGCCCAGACTGTCGCTCCAAAACTCACCTCAATCGGCTCAACCGGTGCTCCCCGCTCCTTCCTCATCTCGTTGTTGTGCAAGGGCGGCATCCCAGGTTCGTTGACCAGCGCCTATGTCACGCTGACGGATGTGGCAAATCCTGGAAATATCGGCAATGCTCTGACCCTGTCGAAAACCTCGGTGGCAAAAGGTGTGGGAGTCCAGATTCGCAAGGGTGAGCAGATCCTGGGATTTAGCCCGGACTCCAATGCCGCCGGCAACAGGAATCAATGGTTTGCAGGGGCTGTTGCCTACGGGCAGGCGCGGTTGGATATCCCGCTGACGGCGCGCTATGTCAAGACCGAAGAGAACGTGACCATAGGCAGTGCCAATGCGGCGGCGACCTTCACCATCAGCTACCAGTAGTTCCCCCCTGATCCCTTGCGCTTTCGGTCTGACCGCTGGCAGGCCATTCAGCGTGGTCAGGCAAGTCTGCGGGTGTGCGGCCATGCCCGCAGAATACGCAGATGCTTGATCTACTCGTCATTCACGCCACGCTGCCCGACGGCCGCCAGGACATGTCCATCGCCGTGCAGGGCGGGCGCATAGTTGAGGTCGCGGCCGGTCTTTCGGCGCCTGCCCACCAGGTCATCGATGCACAGCACCAGCTGGTGTCGCCGCCCTTCGTCGATCCGCATTTCCACATGGATGCCACGCTGAGCCACGGCCTGCCGCGCGTCAACCGCAGCGGCACGCTGCTGGAGGGCATTGCGCTGTGGGGCGAGCTCAAGCCGCTGCTCACGGCCGAGGCGTTGATCTCGCGCGCGCTGGAGTATTGCGATTGGGCGGCGGCCAAGGGGCTGCAGGCCATCCGCAGCCATGTGGATACCAGCGATGCCCGCCTGCTGGCCGTCGATGCGTTGCTGGAGGTCAAGCGCCAGGTGGCTCCCTATATCGACCTGCAACTGGTGGCGTTTCCGCAGGACGGCGTGCTGCGCTCGCCCGGCGGCGTCGCCAACCTGCGGCGGGCGCTGGACAAGGGCGTGGACGTGGTGGGCGGCATTCCCCACTTCGAGCGCACCATGGCCGAGGGTGCCGACAGCGTCAGGCTGCTGTGCGAGCTGGCGGCCGAGCGCGGCCTGCTGGTGGACATGCACTGCGACGAGTCCGACGACCCGCTGTCGCGCCACATCGAAACCCTGGCCTTCGAGGCGCAGCGCCTGGGCCTGCAGGGCCGCGTGACGGGCTCGCACTGCACCTCCATGCACAGCATGGACAACTACTACGTGAGCAAGCTGCTGCCGCTGATCGCCGAAAGCGGCGTGGCCGTGATTGCCAATCCGCTGATCAACATCACGTTGCAGGGCCGCCAGGACAGCTATCCCAAGCGCCGCGGCATGACGCGCGTGCCCGAGCTGCTGGCCGCAGGCGTCAACGTGGCCCTCGGCCATGACTGCGTGATGGACCCGTGGTACGGCATGGGCTCGGGCGACATGCTGGAGGTCGCCCACATGGGCCTGCATGTGGCGCAGATGACCAGCCAGGACGGCATGCGCGACTGCTTCGACGCCGTGACCACGCGCGCGGCGCGTGTGATGCACCTGGAAGGCTATGGCATCGAGGCCGGCTGCGATGCCAGCTTCGTGCTGCTGCAGGCGCGCGATGCGGCCGAGGCGATACGGCTGCGCGCCACGCGCCTGAAGGTGTTCCGCAAGGGCCGGTTGCTGGCCGAGGCGCCTTCTGCAACGGCTGCACTGCATCTGCCGGGCCGCCCGGCAAGAATCGACTGGCGGCGCTGAACCGGCGCTGAACCGCCGGCGCGCTGGCGCCGGCCTCAGGCGCCGGCCAGGCTGGCCTCGCGCACGATGGTCTGCAGGGCCACCAGATCCCTGACCACCAGGCCCTGGGCTTCCACGCGAATGCAGTTGTCGCGCTCCATGCGCTTGAGCTCCTGGTTCACGCGCTGGCGCGAGGCGCCCAGCAACTGGGCCAGCTCCTCCTGCACCAGTTGCAGGCCTATGCGCAGCTCGCGCGGGTCGTCCAGCACCTGTGTGCCGTAGCTGCGCGACAGGTGCAGCAACTGCTTGGCCAGGCGTGCGCGCAGGGGCAGGGTGTTGAGGTCTTCCACCAGCCCGTAGGTCTGGCGTATGCGGTGGGCCTGCAGGCGCAGCAGGGCGTCGTAGAACTCCACATGCGTGGCCAGGATGGCGTGAAAGCTGTCCTTGTCCACGCACAGCAGCGTGGTGTCGCCATGGGCATAGGCATCGCGCGTGCGGGGCTCGTCAAGAAAGGTGGACATGGCACCGAACCAGGCACCCGGCTCCACATAGGCCAGCGTGGTCTGCCGACCCGACAGGCTGGTCGAGCTCATGCGCACGGCGCCCTGCGCACAGGCATACCACCTGTGCGGCACATCGCCGCGTGCATAGATCAGTGCCCCGTCCTTGAGCCGCCGGACCGTGGTCTGGCGCAGGATGTCATGGCGCAGCGAGGGCGAAAGGCTGCAGAACCACTGGCCGGAATTGATGGCCTCGCGCTCGGCGGGGGTGAGCATGGGCTCGTGGGTACTCGTTTGCAAACCGCTTGTCTCCAATCGGCCGCAATTTTAGGGTGTGCGGGCCTGCGGATAGGCGTGCAATTGCTCGCGCAGCAACTGCACGAAGCAGTCAGCCCTTTCGGTGGGCGCGTATTGGGGCGGCAGGGCCAGCACCACCTCCACCGCGCAGGCTGGAAGCAGTGGCAGCACACGCAGGTCGCGCGCGAACACCGAGGCCACGTAGGGGTTGACCACGCCCAGCCCCAGCCCCTGTGCAGCCAGGCTGCAGATGGTGGAGGAGTAGGTGGTCTCCATGGTGGAGCCGGCCTCTATGCCCTGCTCCTGCATGGTGCTGCGCAGTTGCAGGTAGATGTCGTCATCGGCGTTGAGCGTCAGCAGCAACTGGCCCTGCAGATCGCGCACATGCAGCCGCGTGCGCGTGGCCAGCGCATGGTCCGGGTGCATGACGCAGACGGCGCGGCTGCGGTGCAGCACGGTGGCATCCAGCTCGGGCGTGCTCAGCGCCATGGTGCTGACCACCAGGTCGAAGTGGCCATGCAGCAGGCCCTCGCGCAAGGGCGTGGAGCCCAGGGTCTGCAGGCTGATGTGGGTGCCCGGGTAGCGCTGCGCGAAGCTGCGCACCACGGCCGGGATCACGCTCAGGCCCAGGGCCGGCGTGCAGCCTATGCGCAGCGTGCCGGCGCCGGACTGGCGCAGTGCGGCCAGGTCGCGCTCTATGCGCTCGCGCCCCAGGAAATGCTGCTGCACGGTGGCGAACAGTTCCACGGCCTCGGCCGTGGGGCGCAGCCGGCCCTTGTGCATGTCGAACAGCTTGAGCCCTGCGGCCGCCTGCATCTGGGCCAGCAGCCGGCTGACCGAAGGCTGCGTGGTGTGCAGCAGCCGCGCGGCGGCCGTGGTGGTGCCGGTCTGCATGACGGCACGGAAGGCCTCGATCTCTCGGGCGCTCAGGGGTCTGGACATGGCGATTCGGTCCTGCTCGGGGTGGCTGGCAATGTATATCTTTTCTGTATAGAGGCCACGAAAAAATGCATTTTTCCAAAGATGACAGGCTTTCTACACTGCCTCCATTGCATCGATTGCCCAGGCGCGGCAGCGCCGTCGAAAGGATTCCATGAACAAGACAACAGCACGCCGCACGGCCGCCGCAGTAATCGCCGCCGCCGTGGCGGGCATGGTGCCGGCAGCCGCCCAGGCACAGGACGGCTTTCCCCAGCCCGGCCGGCAGCTGCGCATCATCGTGCCGTTCACTGCAGGCGGCAGCTCCGACGTGCAGGCACGCATGCTGGCCGACCGCCTGAGCCGGCTCTGGGGCCAGCCGGTGGTGGTGGAAAACAAGCCCGGCGCGGGCGGTCATCTGGGAGGCCGATATGTGGCCGATCAGCCGGCCGACGGCTACACGCTGATGGTGGGCTCCATCGGCCTGCATGCCGCCTATGGCGTGTACGGCAAGCTGGCCTATGACCCCGCAAGGGATCTGCGCGTGGTGACCGTGCTGGCCGAGATGCCGCATGTGGTGGTGGCCACGCCCAGCCTTGCCGCCAGCAACCTGGCCGAGCTGACGGCGCTGGCCAAAAAGGCGCCTGGCACGGTCAACTTCGGCTCGGCCGGCGTGGGCTCGTCCGTGCACATGATGGGCGAGCTGTACAAGCTGCAGGCAGGCGCGCCCATCGTGCACGTGCCTTATCGCGGCAGCTCGGCCGCGCTCAACGACCTGCTGGGCGGCCAGATCCAGCTCATGTTCGAGAACCCGCCCACGGTGCTGTCGCACATACGCGGCGGCAAGCTCAAGGCGTTGGCCGTCACGGGCAGCCAGCGCCTGGCGGCCCTGCCGGACGTGCCCACGGCGGCCGAGTCCGGGCTCAAGGACTATGTGGCCACCTCCTGGACCACGGTGGCCGTCTCCTCCAAGGTGCCCGAGGCCATCGTCAAAAAGCTCAATGACGACATCCGAAAGGTCGTGGCCACGCCCGAGTTCCGCAAGGGCCTGCAAGAGCAGGGCATGAGCGCCGTCGCCAACAGCCTGCCTGAGGCGCAATCCTTCGTTGCCCGCGAAAAGCAGCGTTGGGACCGCGTGATCGCCGAAGGCCACATCTCCGCCCAATGAAACGCTCCATGACTTCGAACACCCCCGCATCCTTCGCCCCCTGCCGCCGCCTGGGCGATGGCGGCCAGCACCACTTCTTCGGCTACTACAACAAGTCCAGCTGGGACCGCAGCAACCGCCTGGTGCTGGCGCAGCAAACGCCGTGGATGGACCAGTACCTCACGCCCCAGGCGCGGGCGTCCATCGGCTACTTCGATACCGAAAACGGCGACCGCTTCCACGCCGTGGGCGAGACCGGCGCCTGGAACTGGCAGATGGGCAGCCAGCTGCAGTGGCTGGACGGACTGGCGGGCCGCCAGCTGATCCACAACGACAGGACGGCAGATTCCGGGGGGCGCTATCCGGGGTTCGGCTCCGTGGTCATCGATGTGGACAGCGGCGAGCGGCGCACCCTGCCCATGCCTGTCTATGTGGTGGCACCCAGCAGCGCCTGGGCGCTGTGCGTGGACTACCGTCGTCTGTACGTCACGCACGAAACCATTGGCTATAGCGAAGAGGGTGGTCCCTTCGCCTTGCCCCTGGCGCCCGAGGACGACGGCATCTGGCGCATGGAGGTCGCGACGGGCGAGGCCAGGCTGCTGGCCAGCTATGCGCGGCTCAAGGCCTTTCATCACCGCACATCGATGGACAAGGCCATCCACTGGGTCAGCCATATCGAGGTCAACCCGTCGTCATCGCGCATCCTGTTCCTGCACCGCTGGACCGAACGCGTCAAGGACGAAACCTGCTTTCTGCACCGCCTGATCACCATGGCGCCCGACGGCTCCGACATGCGCCTGCTCGAATGCTCGGACCATCCGCTGCCCCAGCTGGCCGACGACTTCGACCCACTGGCCGTGGGCACCTTCGACTACGAAAAGTCCGAATACCAGATCTCGCATCCGCTATGGCAGGACGACAGCCACATCATTGTGTGGGGCCCGCATGCCGGGGAGATCCACTATCACCTCTATGACGATGTGGAGGGCGGTGACGTGCAAGTGGTGGGCGCAGGCGTGCTGGTGGAGAACGGCCACATGAGCTTCTCGCCCGTGGACACGCGCTGGCTGCTCAGCGATACCTACCCCGACGACCGCACGCACGAGCGCTTCCTGTTCCTGTACGACATGCACACGGGCGAGCGCCACGACCTGGGCAGCTTCTACGCCTCGCCCGATCTCAGCAAGGAGAACCGCTGCGACCTGCACCCGCGCTGGAGCCGTGACGGGCGCCAGGTCTGCATCGACTCCGTGCACGAGCACCAGCGGCAGATGTATGTGCTCGATGTGTCGGGGATCGTGGAGGCCCCGAGATAGCTATTTGCGGGGCCTTGGAACCTCAGCGCCCCCAGCGCAGCACCAGCGGATCGAGCCGCCGCGCAATGTCCAGCAGCTGGCGGCGCACCTCGGGGTGCATGGGCGGCCAGGGCGCGCGCGGCGCGTCGCAGGCGATCACGCCGCCGGCCTTCATCAGCGCCTTGGCGGCCAGGAAGCCGGCCTGGCGGTTTTCGTGGTTGATCAGGGGCAGCCAGCGCTGGTAGAGGGCGAATGCGGTGTCGGGGTCGCCGTTTCTGTGCGCTTCCATGATGGGGCGTATGCCGTCGGCAAAGCCGCCGCCCGTCATGGAGCCCGTGGCGCCGGCCTGCAGGTCGGCCAGCAGGGTGATGGCTTCCTCGCCATCCCAGGGGCCTTCGATGGCCTCGCCGCCCAGGGCGATGAGTTCGCGCAGCTTGCCGGCGGCGCCTGCGGTTTCCATCTTGAAGTAGCAGACCTGCTCGATCTCGTGGGCCATGCGCGCGAGGAAGGCGGGGGACAGCGGCGTGCCTGCGGCGGGCGCGTCCTGGATCATGATGGGAATGGCGATGGCATCGGACACGGCCTGGAAGAAGGCCTGGATCTGGGGCTCGCCGAAGCGGAAGGTGGCGCCATGGTAGGGCGGCATGACCATCACCATGGCCGCGCCCATGTCCTGCGCGCGGCGGCTTCGCTCGGCGCACACGCGTGAGGAGGTGTGCGTGGTGGTGACGATCACGGGCACGCGGCCCGCCACATGTTCCAGGGCTGTGCGCGTGAGGGTCTCGCGCTCGTCATCGGCCAGCAGGAACTGCTCGGAGAAGTTGGCCAGGATGCACAGGCCGTCCACGCCCGAGTCGATCATGAAATCCAGGCAGCGCTTCTGGCTGGCCAGGTCCAGCGTGCCGTCCTCGTGGAAGATGGTGGGTACCACGGGGAAGATGCCGCTGTAGCGCGGCCGAGAAATTCCGGGCATGGCGTGCTCCCTCATTCGACGATGCGGAACTGGTCCAGGTACTCGGTCTTGAGCGTGAGGCCCAGGCCCGGCACATCGTCCCTGAGCTGCAGGAAGCCGTTCTCGGCCACGGGTTCGCCGTCGAAGATGTACCAGAACAGCTCGTTGCCCACCTCCACGTCGAAGATGGGGAAGTACTCGGCCATGGGCGAGGCCAGCGTGCTCATGGTCAGGTGGTAGTTGTGCATCTGGCCCGCATGCGGGATCACGGGCACGCTGAACGCCTCGCACAGCGCATTGATCTTGTGCGCGGCCGTGATGCCGCCCACGCGGTTGGTGTCGTACTGCACGACGCTGACGGCCTTTTTGTCCAGCAGCTGCTTGAAGCCGTAGAGGCTGAACTCGTGCTCGCCGCCCGAGATCGGAATGCTGGTGAGGCGGCTGAGTTCGGCGTAGCCGTCGATGTCGTCGGCGATCACGGGCTCCTCCAGCCAGCGCGGCTCGAACTTCTCCAGCTTGGGGAGCATGCGCCTGGCGTACTCCAGGTTCCAGCCCATGTAGCACTCCAGCATCAGGTCGCAGTCGTAGCCTATGACCTCGCGCACGGCCTCGACCGAGCGCAGGTTCTCGCGCACGCCTTCCTGCAGATGGGCCGGGCCGTAGCCGAAGCGCATCTTGAAGGCCTTGAAGCCCTGGTCCAGGAATTTTTGCGCCTCTTCCTGCATGGCCTTGAGGTCGGTGCGGTAGAGCTTGCTGTAGTAGCAGGGAATCCTTTCCTTGGTGCGCCCGCCCAGCAGCTTGAACACAGGCTTGTTCACGCTCTTGCCCAGGATGTCCCAGATGGCCAGGTCCACGGCCGAGATGGCTGCCATGGTCACGCCCTTGCGGCCCCAGGCGTGCGTGGCGCGGTACATGCGCTGCCACAGGTACTCGTAGTCCCATGGGTCGTGGCCGATGACCAGGGGCGCCAGGTACTCGTCGATGATGGCCTTGGCGATGCGCGGCGCCAGCGCCACGTTGCCCAGGCCGACGATGCCGTCGTCGGTCTCGATCTCCACCACCGTCCAGGAATGGAAGCGGAAGGTGGACATGGTCTCCTGCGGCGCATAGAGCAGGTCCATGGCGTTGGAGCAGAAGTTGCCCTGGGGCGGCACGGTCTTGCCTTGCCATTCGTAGACGCGGGCGCGGACGGATTTGATTTTCATGATGGTGATGGCGAGGGAGTGAAGTCAGTCAGCACAGGCGCGCGGCGCCCATGCGGCAGGCGATCAGAAAGGCCTGCCACGTGGCCTCCACGCTGGCCCGGCCCTGGCCCGCGATGTCATAGGCCGTGCCGTGGGCCGGCGTGGTGATGGGGATCGGCAGGCCGCCCTGCACGGTCACGCCGCGCGAGAAGCCCAGCAGCTTGATGGCGATCTGGCCCTGGTCGTGGTACATGGTCACGATGGCCTGGTACTCGCCGGCCTGGGCCTTCAGGAAGATGGTGTCGGCCGG
>NZ_BCZP01000002.1 GCF_001598795.1 Delftia acidovorans NBRC 14950
GGCGAATGGGACGTGCCCGCGCTCCCGGGCGCCACGCTCACCGGTCGCCTGATCTACACGGGCGCCCAGTGGGTGAATTCGGCCAACACGCTGAAGATGCCCAGCTGGACCCGCGTGGACGTGGGCGCGCGCTATGCCACCCGCATCGCGGCCAAACCCGTCACCTTCCGCGCCACGGTGGAGAACCTGTTCGACAAGTCCTACTGGGCCGGCAGCTTCAACGACAACTTCGCCACCACGGGCGGCCCGCGCACGGTACGTGTCTCGGCCACGGTGGACTTCTGACGCCATGGCGCAAGCTGCACGACAAGGCCTGTGCCTGGCCGCCTCGCTGCTGTGCCTGCTGGGCGCAGCCGTCCATGCCGGTGAAGACATGACGGCAGCCGCATCGCGGCAGGCCCTGGCCGCACGGCCGGGCACGCTGGCGCCGGGCCAGGCGGCCACAGGGGTCCTGGCTGCCGATGGGCGCGAGTCCTGGCGCGTCGATCTGCCCGCCGGCCACGTGGTCCAGGGTGAATTCGAAGGGCAGGGCGTGGCCCTGGACCTGGAGGATGCCCAGGGCCGGCACCTGCGCCGCCTGGCGCGGCCCGATGGCGGCGCGCAGTCGCTGATGTGGGTCACGGAGGGGGCCGGCAGGCAAAGGCTGGTGGCGCGCTACATCGCAACGGACGCGCTGATGGCCGGCGAGGTGAAATCCGCAACCGGCCGCTTTGCGCTGCGGTTGACCTCCAGTCTTGCGCCGTTGGGCGCCAAGGCTGTGCAGGCCCCGGAGCGGCCTGCGCTGGAAAGCCCACGCCTGCAGGCCCTGGCCCAGGCCATCCAGCGCGGCGCGGGTTCGGGCGTGGCGGCAGACGCCTTCTGGCGGCGCGTGCAGGAGGAGGGCGCGCCGATGGTGGAGCCGCTGCCCGGCGGCCAGTCCCTGGTCACCTTCCTGTGGCGTGGCCAGCCGCGCGCCGGCATGCAGGGGGTTCGCCTGTTCGGCAGCCCGGCCGGCAATCACGATCCCTTGCAGCACCTCGACGGCAGCGATGTCTGGTGGGCCAGCTTCCGCATGGCAGACAACGCGCGGCTCAGTTACCGCCTGGCGCCCGATGTGCCGCTGATCGCAGGCTCGGCCATGGAGCAGCGCCGCGCTCTGCTGGCCACGGCGCAGCGCGATCCGCTCAATCCCAAGGTGTTTCCGCAGCCCCCCGAGGGCGGCTTCATCGACGCCTTCCAGGGCGCCTCCGTGCTGGAGCTGCCCAAGGCACCGCCCCAGCCCTGGGTGGCGCCGCGCGCGGGCGTGGCCCCGGGGGCGCTGGTGCAGCACCGCCTGTCCAGCCGCGTGCTGGGCAACAGCCGCGATGTCTGGACCTACCGCCCGGCGGGCGGCCAGGCGCCCGAGGCGCTTCTGGTGCTGTTCGACGGCAACGCCTATGCGAAGCAGGTGTCCACGCCCACCCTTATCGACAACCTCATGGCCGACGGCCTGATCCCGCCCACGGCCGTGGTGCTGGTGGACAACGCCAGCCCGCAGGCGCGCGGCAGGGAGTTGCCGCCCAACACTGCTTTCGCACGCTTTCTGGATGAGGAGCTGATGCCCTGGGTGGGTGAACAGGGCCTGGGCCAGCCGGCGGCGCGCACGGTGATCGGTGGCTCCAGCTTTGGCGGCCTGGCCTCGGCCTATGCGGGTCTGGTCAATGCGCACTGGTTCGGCAACGTGCTGAGCATGTCGGGATCGTTTTGGTGGTCGCCGGCCGGCGAGGTGCCGGGCTGGGTGCAGCGCCGCTATGCCCAGGAGCCGCGCCAGCCCGTGCGCTTTTATCTGGATGCGGGCCGCTACGAGCGCGCACGCGGCGGGCAGGACGGCATCCTGGAAACCAACCGCCACCTGGCCGATGTGTTGCGCGCCAAGGGCTACGAGGTCACTCAGGCCGAGCACGAGACCAGCCATGACTACCTGCAGTGGCAGGGCTCGCTGGCCTGCGGCCTGGTGGCCCTGCTCAATCCCGGGCGCTTTGCCCAGGGCCTGCCGGCCTGCGAGCGCATGCCGGACGGCACGCCGGCACTTCCCTGATGCCGCATAGGCCAATGTTTGAACTTCCTGGCAATACAGCAATCACTGTAAAGATGAACACCATGAATGCAAATCATTCCCGTCGCTGGATTCTGGCGAAGATGGGCCAGGGCCTGGGCGTGCTGGTCACGCTGCCGCTGGCGGCGCAGATGTCCCATGCCCAGACGGCAGCGGCTGGCAAGACCGTGACCGTGCCGCATGC
Organism: Delftia acidovorans NBRC 14950; assembly: GCF_001598795.1. GTDB lineage: Bacteria > Pseudomonadota > Gammaproteobacteria > Burkholderiales > Burkholderiaceae_C > Comamonas > Comamonas acidovorans. The sequence continues at coordinate 2,259 of NZ_BCZP01000002.1, forward strand.
CAAGGGCGAGGTCCAGGTGCCCTTCAAGCCCGTGCGCGTGCTGGTGTTCGAGCTGGCGGCGCTGGACACGCTGCAGGCGCTGGGCGGCGAGGTGCGGGGAGTGCCCGAGTTCAAGATGCCGCCGCTGCTGGCTCGCTATGCCGATGCGAAATACGCACGCATCGGCAGCCTGTTCGAGCCCGACTACGAATCCATCAAGGCGCTGTCGCCCGACCTCATCATCGTGGGCGGCCGCTCCGAGGCCAAGTACAAGGAGCTGTCACGCTTCGCGCCCGTGCTGGACCTCAGTGTCAGCGACCAGCACCAGATGGCCGACATCTACCGCAACATCCGCACGCTGGGCGCCGTCTACGGCCTGCAGGACAAGGCCGAGACCGAGGTCCGGTCGGTGGAGCAGGCCATCACTGCACTGCATGGCAAGGCGCAGGACGCCGGCAAGGGGCTGGTGCTGCTGACCTCGGGCGGCAAGCTCAGCGCCTACGGTCCGGGCTCGCGCTTCGGCATGCTGCACGATGTGTTCGGCGTGAAGCCGGCCATCGACAACCTGACGGTGGCGCGCCATGGGCAGGTGGTCTCCTTCGAGTTCCTGCTCAAGACCAATCCCGACTGGCTGTTCGTCATCGACCGCGACGTGGCCATCGGCCAGGATGGCAAGACCGCCCAGCAACTGCTGGACAACCCGCTGGTGCGTGCCACCAAGGCCTGGCGCGGCAAGCAGGTGGTCTATCTGAACGCAGCCAACTGGTACACCCTGTCCAACGCCGGGCCGGGCGCGCTGAAGGCCAATATCCAGCAATTGTCGGATGCCTTTGCCCGCACATGACGTCAAAGCGTTGAGCCCGCCTGTCGCCGCCGCGCACGCCGCGCCCATGTCACGCCCCTCTCGCCAGGCCCTTGCCTGGCTTTTCGCGCTGGGCCTGTTGCTGGCGCTGTCGCTGGCCAGCCTGATGGTGGGCGCGGGCGACATGCACTGGAGCGTGCTGTGGTCGCGCAACGAGGACGACCTGGCCAGCCAGGTGCTGGTCTACAGCCGCGTGCCGCGCACGCTGGCCCTGGTGCTGGCCGGCGCATCAATGGCGGTCTGCGGACTGCTCATGCAGATGCTGGCGCGCAACCACTTCGTGGAGCCTTCCACCGTGGGCACGGTGGAGTCGGCCAGCCTGGGCATGCTGGCCGCGTTCCTCTGGGTGCCGCATTGGCCGGTGATGGCCAAGATGGGCATCTCGGCCGTGGCGGCGCTGCTGGGCACGGCGCTGTTCCTGGCCGTGCTCTCGCGCATCCGGCTGCGTTCGTCGTGGATGGTGCCCCTGGTCGGCCTGGTGCTGGCCGGCGTGCTGGAGGCAGCCGCCAGCTTTCTGGCGCTGCAGTTCGACATGATGCAGGCACTCAAGTCCTGGTCCAACGGCGATTTCTCGCTGGTGGTTCAGGGCCGCTACGAGTTGCTGTGGCTGTCGCTGGGCGTCACGGCCCTGGCCTGCCTGGCGGCCGACCGCTTCACCGTGGCGGGCCTGGGCGAGAGCTTTGCCACCAACCTGGGCCTGAACTACCGGCGCCTGGTCTGGCAAGGGCTGGTGGTGGTGGCCGTGGCCACCTCGGCCGTGGTGGTCACGGCCGGCAGCCTGCCCTTTGTGGGCTTGATCGTGCCCAATGTGGTGCGCCTGGTCCTGGGCGACAACGTGCGCCGCAGCGTGCTGTGGGTGGCGCTGATCGGCGCGGGCCTGACCGTGCTGTGCGACCTGGTCGGGCGGCTGCTGATCGCTCCCTATGAAATCCCCGTGGGCACCGTGCTGGGCGTGCTGGGCAGTGCCCTGTTCCTGGCGCTGATCCTGCGCCGCCGCAAGGACCGTGCATGAGCAGCCTGCCGCAATCCGTTGCTTCCGATGAGCCTGCAGCGCGCAGCTGGGGCCATGGCGCGCGCCTGGCGCTGCTGGGCGCGCTGGCCCTGCTGTGCCTGCTGGCCTTCATGACCGTGGGCGTCAAGACCGACTGGGCCTTCGTGCTGGAGCACCGGGGCGCCAAGGTGCTGACCATGACGCTGGTGGCCTGTGCCATCGGCCTGTCCACCGTGGTGTTCCAGACCGTGTCGCACAACACCATCCTCACGCCTTCCGTCATGGGGCTGGATGCGCTGTACCTGTTCGTGCAGGCGTCCATGGTGCTGATGCTGGGCGCGGCGGGCGTGTCCGCCATGGGCGAGGTCGGGCGCTATGCGCTCAACATCGTGCTGATGATGGGCTTCAGCGTGCTGCTGATGCGCTGGCTGTTCGTGGGCCATGCCAGCAGCCTGCACCTGATGCTGCTGGTGGGCATGGTGGGCGGCATCTTCTTTCGCAGCCTGGCCGGGCTGGCCATGCGCGTGCTCGATCCCAATGAGTTCACGGCGCTGCAGGACCGCATGTTCGCCAACTTCAACGCGGTGAACCTGCAGCTGCTGCTGCCGTCGCTGCTGCTGATCGCCCTGGGCAGCGCCTGGATCTGGCGCCAGCGCCGCGTGCTGGACGTGATCTCGCTGGGGCGCGATGCCGCCGTCAGCCTGGGCCTGGACTACGAGGGCCGCGTGCTGCGGCTGCTCGCCGTGGTGGCCTGCATGGTGGCCGTGTCCACGGCCCTGGTCGGCCCGGTGATCTTCTTCGGCCTGCTGGTCAGCAACATGGCCTATCACGCCATGGGCACGCGCCGCCATGCCTGGGTGCTGCCTGCGGCCGTGCTCTGGGGCTGCGTGCTGCTCATGGGCGGGCAGGTGCTGCTGGAGCAGCTTTTTCAATTCAATACCGTGCTGAGCATCGTGGTGGAGTTCCTGGGTGGAATCGTCTTCATCGTGCTGCTCATGCGCAAGGGGACCCAATGATCGAGGTGCGTGATCTGCTCAAGCGCCATGGCGGCACGGCAGTGCTGCAGGAGCTCAATTTCGATGTGCCCGAGCGGGCGCTGACGGCCATCATCGGGCCCAACGGGGCGGGCAAGTCCACGCTGCTGTCCCTGGTCAGCCGCCTCATGCCCATCACGGCGGGCAAGGTGCGGGTGGCCGGCCTCGACGTGGCCACCACGCCCACCGAGGCGCTGGCGCGCATCATGGCCATCCTGCGCCAGGACAACCAGAGCACGCTGCGCCTGACGGTGCGCGACCTGGTGGGCTTTGGCCGCTTTCCGCACAGCAAGGGCCGGCTGGGCCCCGAAGACCTGCGCCATGTGGACGAGGCGCTGGAGTACCTGCAGCTCACGCCGCTGGCCGAGCGCTTTCTCGACGAGCTGTCAGGCGGCCAGCGCCAGCGCGCCTACATCGCCATGGTGCTGTGCCAGGACACGCCCTTCATCCTGCTGGACGAGCCGCTGAACAACCTGGACATGGCCCACGCTGTCAGCATGATGGGCCTGCTGCGCCGCGCCGTCACCGAGCGCGGAAAGACCGTGGTCATGGTGCTGCACGACATCAACTTCGCCTCCTGCTACGCCGACCACATCATCGCGCTCAAGGACGGACGCCTGGCCGTGGCGGGCACGCCGGCCGAGGTTGTGCAGGACGAGGTTCTCAGCACCCTCTACGGCATCCCCGTCAGCGTGCACGAGGTCAAGGGCCGCAGGCTCTGCCATTACTTTGGTTGAACATGCGGCGTTTCGGGCTTGGCGCTTGAACCTGGCGCGGCCTGAGGCGAGGGACACCAAGCAAGGGCCTAAGCCGGCCGCGCCGCCCCGCCGCGAGGGTGTCGCTGGCTGCCCGTACGCCCCCCCTCCCTCGCGAAGCGGGTAGAGAGGCGCCGTGCAACGGGGGGAAGGCGCGAAGCGACTCAGGGGGTGCTTTTCTTCTTCAGCAGCATGGAATCGCCATAGCTGAAGAAACGGTACTCCTGCGCAATCGCATGGCGGTACAGCGCCATCACCTGCTCGTAGCCCGCGAAGGCACTGACCAGCATCATCAGCGTGCTCTTGGGCAGGTGGAAGTTGGTGATCAGCAGATCGACCACCTGGTACTCGAAGCCGGGCGTGATGAAGATGCGCGTGTCGCCGGAGAACTGGCCCGTCTGGGCCCAGGACTCCAGCGTGCGCACCGTGGTCGTGCCCACGGCGACGACGCGGCCGCCGCGCTGGCGGCAGCGTTCCAGCGCAGCCAGCGTGGCCAGCGGGATCTCGTACCACTCGCTGTGCATCTGGTGGTCGGCCAGGTTCTCGGTCTTCACGGGCTGGAAGGTGCCGGCGCCCACGTGCAGCGTGACGCTGGCGCGCTCGATGCCGCGCTCGGCCAGGCGGGCCAGCACGGCGTCGTCAAAGTGCAGGGCGGCCGTGGGCGCGGCCACGGCGCCGGGGCGGGCCGCGAAGACGGTCTGGTAGCGCTCGCTGTCTTCGGCGGCGTCGGGGTCGTTGCCGGTGTCCTGGTGGCGCTCGATATAGGGCGGCAGCGGCAGGTGGCCGAAGCGCTCCATCAGCTCGTGCGGCGTCTCGCCGCGCGGGCCTTCGAAGCTCAGGTGGAACAGCGGGCCGTTCTCGTCGGGCCAGCGGCCGCGCAGCACGGCGTCGAAGCCGCCGCGGTTCTTGCCGCCGCACAGGTGGATGCGTGAGCCGGGCAGGGGCTTCTTGCTGACGCGCATGTGGGCCACGACATCGTTGCCTTCGAGCACGCGCTCGACCAGCAGCTCCAGCCGGCCGCCGCTGGCCTTCTCGCCGAAGATGCGCGCCTTGAGCACGCGCGTGTCGTTGAACACCAGCAGGTCGCCGGGCTGCAGCAGGTCGGGCAGCTCGTGGAAGATGCGGTCGGTGGGCGGGGTGGCATCGTCGCGGCCGTCGAGCAGGCGCGAGGCGCTGCGCTGGGCGGCAGGATGCTGGGCGATCAGGTTCTCAGGAAGCTCGAAGTCGAAATCGCTGAGCGAAAACACACGGGACAGGGAGGACATGCAGTGCTTGAGGGCCGGACATGGCCCGTTCCAAGTTCGTTGAACGGAAGTCCGCCATTGTCGCAAACCCTGGGGTCATCCCCGGAATTTCGCGGCGGTCACTTGGCCATCTGGGCCTGTGTCTGGGGCTGCCGCTCGAACTCCAGCCACAGCGTCTCCAGATCCGGGAAGTCCCAGTTCGCCGGGTCTTCGCGCGCGATGATGCGGTCGTTGCCCTGGCTCTCGGACAGGTCCTCGATCTCGGGCGTGACGCGGCAGGCCTGGCGCAGCGAATAGAACACCTTGACGCGCGGCGCCAGCAGGCTGCCCGGCGAGGCATCGACCACGACGGCCAGGCGCTGCGAATGCAGGCGCACCAGCGAGCCCAGCGGATAGATGCCCACGGTCTGCACGAACTGCTCGAACAGCCGCTTGTCGAAATGGCGGGGGCTCCACTCGGCCATGCGCCGCAGTGCCTCCGAGGGCGGCCAGCCCTTCTTGTAGGGCCGGTCCGAGGTGATGGCGTCGTAGACATCGCAGATCGCCGTCATGCGCGCCAGCAGGCCGATGTCGCCCTGCTGCAGTCCGTCGGGGTAGCCGCTGCCGTCCACCTTTTCGTGGTGGTGCAGGCAGGCATCGATGACCTCGTCGTCCAGGCCCAGCGGGCGCAGCAGCTGCTCGCCATGGCGTGGGTGGGCACGCATCAGCGCCCATTCCGCATCGTCCAGCGGCCCCGGCTTGTTGAGCACGGCAACCGGGATCGCGGTCTTGCCCAAATCGTGCATGAGGCCGGCCATGCCGGCCTTGCGCAGGCTGTGGTCGTCCAGGCCCATGCGCTTGGCCAGCGCCACCATCAGCGCGCACACGGCCAGGCTGTGCATGTAGGTGTAGTCGTCGGCCGTCTTCAGCCGTGCCAGGCCGATCAGGGCGTGGGGATTGCGCGCCACGGAGGCCGTCACATCGTCCACCAGCTGCCCGGCGGCCGTGGCGTCCACGGGCCGGCCCAGGCGCGCGTCGCTGAACAGGCGGCTGAGCAATTGCTTGGCCTGCACGCAGGTCTGGGCGGCGCGGCGCAGCTCGGTGGCGGTGGAAATGGGGGCCGTGCTCTGCTCGGAGACAGGGCGGGCGCTGTCCGGGATCTGGTGGCGAAGCTCGTCCTGCGGGTCAAAGCGCAGGCAAGGCACCTGGACACCTACGTCCAGGCCCTTGCGCACGTCGATCCAGACCTCCTGGATGGAGGTGGAGCGCAGGCGCTGGAGGTCGGCCTCGGAGCGGAGCAGGAAACGGGTTCGCCAAAAAGGATGCTCCATCCAGGAGCCGCAGAACTCGTGCAGGAACATGCCCAGAGTGACATGCTGGACATTGATACGCTTCAACATGGCATTCGGTGGCGGGGTAACACTACGTAACGTCAGCGTGCATGGTAGCGGCTTCCCCAGAGACCCGGGGCCTCAAGGGTGCTTTGGGCAAGGGCATCCGGCATGAACGTGGCGTGTTGCCTACACCTGTATATTCATACACTATGCTGCATGCCCGCCCATGCCCGTGCGCATGCTCTGAAACAGGATAGCCCATGCCCTTGAACGTCTCCTCTGCCTTCCCAGATCTGGGGCGCGACGCCCCCGGCGGCAAGGCCGCGCGTGCCGGCAAGGGAAAGGCCGCAGGCAAGGGCGGCAAGGCAGCGGAGAAGGCAGGAGACAAGCCCGCAGCGCCCGCCAAGCCCGCAGCCAGCGCCGCGCAGAAGGCGCTGCAGAAGATGGGCCTGGTGCGCGACATCGATCTGGCCCTGCACCTGCCGCTGCGCTATGAGGACGAGACGCGCATCACCGCGCTGCGCAATGCCCGCGAGGGCGACACGGTGCAGATCGAGGCCACGGTGACCCACAGCGAGGTGCAACTGCGCCCGCGCCGCATGCTCAAGGTCACGGTGGACGATGGCACGGCCGAGTGCGTGCTGACCTTCTTCAGCTTCTACCCCTCGCACCAGAAAACCCTGTCCGTGGGCGCGCGGCTGCGCATCCGCGGCGAGGTCAAGGGCGGCTTCTGGGGCCGGCAGATGCTGCACCCGGCGTTTCGCGCGGCGGGCGGCGACCTGCCCACGGCGCTCACGCCCGTCTATCCCACGGTGGCGGGCCTGCCCCAGGCCTACATCCGCCGCGCGGCGGTCACGGCCATGCTGCGCGCCGATCTCTCCGATACCCTGCCCCAGGGCGAGCATCCGCCCGTGGCGCAGTTCCATGGCAATGGCGGGCTGCCGCCGCTGTTCAGCCTGCGCGATGCGCTGCAGTTCCTGCACCACCCCACGCCCGATGTGGCCCTGGCCACGCTGGAAGACCATTCGCACCCGGCCTGGCAGCGCCTGAAGGCCGAGGAGCTGCTGGCCCAGCAACTGTCCCAATACGAGGCCAAGCGCGAACGCGCGCGGCTCAGGGCGCCCGTGCTGCGCGCCCTGCCCATGGACAGCGCCCAGGGCCTGGCGCGCCAGTTCCTGGACCAATTGCCCTTTGGTCTGACCGGCGCCCAGCAGCGCGTGGTGGCCGAGATCCTTGCCGACATGGAGCGCCGCATGCCCATGCACCGGCTGCTGCAGGGCGATGTGGGATCGGGCAAGACCGTGGTGGCGGCGCTGTCGGCCGTGGCCTGCATCGAGGCCGGCTGGCAGTGCGCGCTGATGGCGCCCACCGAAATCCTCGCCGAGCAGCATTTCGGCAAGCTGGTCGGCTGGCTGGAGCCGCTGCTGGCCCCGCTGGGCAAGCGCGTGGCCTGGCTGGCCGGCGCACAGAAGAAAAAGGAACGCACCGCCATGCTGGAGCTGGTCCGCAGCGGCGAGGCGGCCCTGGTCGTGGGCACGCACGCCGTCATCCAGGACCAGGTGCAGTTCAAGAACCTGGCGCTGGCCGTCATCGACGAGCAGCACCGCTTTGGCGTGGCCCAGCGGCTGGCGCTGCGCCAGAAGCTCGCGGCCTCGGGCATGGAGCCCCATCTGCTGATGATGAGCGCCACGCCCATCCCGCGCACCCTGGCCATGAGCTACTACGCCGACCTGGATGTATCCACCATCGACGAGCTGCCACCGGGCCGCACGCCCATCGTCACCAAGCTCATTGCCGACAGCCGCAAGGACGAGGTCATCGAGCGCATAGGCGCCCAGGTCGCGGAAGGGCGCCAAGTCTACTGGGTCTGCCCGCTGATCGAGGAAAGCGAGGCGCTGGACCTGTCCAACGCCACGGCCACCCATGCCTATCTGAGCGAGATGCTGCCCGACGTCATGGTCGGCCTGCTGCACTCGCGCATGCCCACGGCCGAGAAGAAGGCCGTGATGGAGCTGTTCTCCGCCGGGGTCATGGGCGTGCTGGTCTCCACCACGGTGATCGAAGTGGGCGTTGATGTGCCCAACGCCTCGCTCATGGTCATCGAGCATGCGGAGCGCTTCGGCCTGTCGCAGCTGCACCAGCTGCGCGGGCGCGTGGGGCGGGGTGCGGCGGCCTCGGCCTGCGTGCTGCTGTATTCGGTGGGAGACAGCGGGCGCCTGGGCGAGACGGCCAAGGACCGGCTGCGCGCCATGGCCGAGACCAACGACGGCTTCGAGATCGCGCGGCGCGACCTGGAGATCCGCGGCCCCGGGGAATTCCTGGGCGCGCGCCAGTCCGGCGCTCCCATGCTGCGTTTCGCCGACCTGGAGCAGGACCTCATGCTGCTCGACTGGGCCCGCGAGCTGGCGCCGCGCATGCTGGAGCAGCACCCGCAACTGGCCCAGCGCCATGTGGGCCGCTGGCTGGGCGGCAAGGCCGAATTCCTCAAGGCCTGATCGGCCCGTTCCATTCCTGTCGGGTGGCTGTGTTACGTATTTTTACGTGTCCAGGCGCTGCCTGGCGGCGACCTCTTCCGCAGGCCTGCAGCCCGCGCCAGACATGGTTTCCACACGCGTTGTAGCCATCGAAATGGAGCGCTTCATGCCGTCCTGGCGGTGACAGCGCCGTCCCGTTACGGCATTGAATATTTGTGACCTTTTGGTACATTGAGTCACAAAAAACAGGGTAGCTCCATCCGGGAGGGGATGGCCTGCCAAGCCTCCCCCACGGGGAGGACGGCCGCGATCACTCTTGTGTTGTCCCATTTTTCTGCGAATGAGGAGCTGCCAACATGAATGAAGCCGTTCAAGCGAATGAGATCGTCGAGACCTCCTGGCGCATGGGCCTGGTGGTCTTGTCCTATGGCATTGCCGTATTGGGCTCCTTCGTAGCCCTGACTGCGGCGCAGCGCATCCGGGGACGCGAGGGCATCAGCTGGCTGAACCTGCTGGCGGCGGGCACGGCGCTGGGCGGCATCGGCGTGTGGTCCATGCATTTCACGGGCATGCTGGCGCTGAACCTGGGCATGGGTTCGGGCTACTCCATGGTCGAAACCCTGCTGTCCCTGTGCGCCGCCGTTGCCGCCACCTCGGTGGCGCTGGCCTTTGTCGCGCGGCGGCCCGAAAGCGGGGCGCGCGTGCTGGGCGCGGGCACCCTGCTGGGCCTGGGAGTGGCCTTCATGCATTACCTGGGCATGTATGGCATGCGCTTTCCGGGCTTCATCGTCTGGTCCGTTCCCACCGTGCTGCTGTCCGTGGGCATCGCCGTGGCCGCGGCCAGCGCCGCGCTGTGGCTGTCGTTTCGCACCAGCTCGCCGGGCATGCGTGCGCTGGCCGCCGCCGTCATGGGCGCGGCGGTCTGTTCCATGCACTACACCGGCATGGCCGCAGCGGACTTCGTATGCATTTCAGAGGCACAGCGTTATGCTAGGCCGCAAGGCTTTGCCGTGATCAGCGCCCTGGACCTTCCGGTCTTTACCGTGATCGTGGCCATAGGCCTGGCTGCATTGATAGGCATGGACCAGCTCATGCAGCAACGCGACCGGATGCGCCGGCCGTTGCACTAGGTGGATAAATACAAAAAGCCGGCGGGTCGGGGAGCGCGCAGTGGTCATGCGCGGACGAGGACTGGCACAATCGAATTAGGACAAATCCTAGAACCTGTGCAGGAACTTTTGAGGGGAGCACCCCGGCAAGCGGGCCGCAAGGCCTGATTGCACAAAGGTTCCGGCACAGGTTCTTGGTGTAAGACCATCGTATTTTCCGAGGCTCCCTCCCAGACACAGCTCGCCAATGACACTTACCGAACTCAAATACATCGTGGCCGTGGCACGTGAAAAGCATTTTGGCCGCGCCGCCGAAGCCTGTTATGTGTCCCAGCCCACGTTGTCCGTGGCGATCAAGAAGCTGGAGGAGGAGCTCGATGTCAAGCTCTTCGAGCGCAGTGCCGGCGAAGTGTCGGTCACGTCGCTGGGCGAGGAGATCATCCGTCAGGCGCAAAGCGTGCTGGAGCAGGCCGCCGAGATCAAGGAAATCGCCAAGCGCGGCAAAGACCCGCTGTCCGGCGTGCTCACCCTGGGTGTGATCTACACCATCGGCCCCTACCTGCTGCCGGACCTGGTGCGCAACTCCATCATGCGCACGCCGCAGATGCCGCTGATGCTGCAGGAGAACTACACCATCAAGCTGCTGGAGATGCTGCGCACCGGCGAGATCGACTGCGCCATCGTCGCCGAGCCCTTCCCCGACACCGGCCTGGCGCTGGCGCCGCTGTACGACGAGCCCTTCATGGCCGCCGTTCCCAGCACCCATGCGCTGGCCCAGAAGGACCACGTCTCCACCAGCGATCTCAAGAACGAGACCATGCTGCTGCTGGGCTCGGGCCACTGCTTCCGCGACCATGTGCTCCAGGTCTGCCCCGAGTTCGCACGCTATGCCAGCAATGCCGAAGGCATTCGCCGCACCTTCGAAGGCTCGTCGCTGGAGACCATCAAGCACATGGTGGCCGCCGGCATGGGCGTGACCCTGGTGCCGCGCCTGTCCGTGCCCGCCGATGCGCTGGAGACCACGGCGCGCCGCCGCAAGACCGACGAGCCGCACATCCGCTACCTGCCCATCCTCGAGGACGACGGCTCGCCCCCGCCGACACGCCGCGTAGTCCTGGCCTGGCGCCGCAGCTTCACGCGCTACGAGGCCATCGCCGCCCTGCGCAACGCCGTCTACGCCTGCGCCTTGCCCGGCGTCAAACGCCTGTCCTGATGACCGCACCGGCGCGTGCGCCGGGCCTGTGGGGCTGCTGCGCTTGCGTTATCGTTGCAACTGGCTCCCGGGCGACCTGCCGGGAGCATCTTCCGTTTGTACGAAGCTGAAAGGGATCCCATGGCCAAAAATGCCAGCAAAGACAAGTCCGGTGCAAAGAAGCCAGAGGCCGTGCAGGCCGACAAGGCAGTGCAGCCTGCAAAGGCCGCACTGGCCGACGTGGCACCGGCGTCCGTGCGCTCCTCCGCCATCCATATCGGCATCAGCGACAAGGACCGCGCGGCCATCGCCAAGGGCCTGTCGGCCCTGCTGGCCGACACCTACACGCTGTATCTGACCACGCACAATTTCCACTGGAACGTCACCGGCCCGATGTTCAACACGCTGCACACCATGTTCATGGGGCAGTACACGGAGCTGTGGAACGCCGTCGACCCCATCGCCGAGCGCATCCGTGCGCTGGGCCATTTCGCGCCGGGCTCCTATGCCGACTTCGGCAAGCTCACCAGCCTGGCCGACGTGCCCCACGACCCGCCCAAGGCCCTGGAGATGGTGCGCATCCTGGTCGCCGGCCACGAGGCCGTGGCCCGCACGGCGCGCAGCCTGTTCCCCCTGGCCGACAAGGCCAGCGACGAACCCACGGCCGACCTGCTGACCCAGCGCCTGACCGTGCACGAGCAGACCGCCTGGATGCTGCGCGCCCTGCTCGAAGACTGATGCTGCGCAAACCCCAGTCTTCCCGCGTACCCACCCTGGCCCGGGAGTGATGCCACCGCATGCTCTGGACCTGGATTGACGCACACGCCGCCACGGGCGGCCTGTGCCTGGTACTGGCCGCCCTGGGCGGCCTTTTTTTCTATCTGCGCCTGCCTGCCACGGCCCGGCTGCGCCACGCAGGCCTGCCCATGCCGCGGGCCGCATGGCTGGGCCTGGCTGCCGCCGGCGTGCTGGCCTTGCTGGCACTGGCCGTGATGGTGCGCGACATGCTGGGCCTGGCCCAGCCCGCAGGCTGCGCCACCTGCACCGACTGGCCGGTGCTCGACGAGGCCCTGCACCTGTGGCTGGCCGGCCATGCCACCGATGCCTGGGTGCGCCCCGTGGTCGCCTTCACCCAACTGGGCAATGTGGCCTGGATGGTGTCGCTGTCGGCCGCCGTGCTGGCGCTGCTGCTGTGGCGGCGCGACTGGCTGCATGCGGCCGCCTGGGTGGTGGCCACGGCTGGCGTGGGCCTGTGGATACGCGCCATCAAGACCAGCGTGGGCCGTCCGCGCCCCGTGGGTGGCTGGGTGCCTGAGGGTGGCTTCAGTTTCCCCAGCGGCCACAGCGCGGGCACCTTCGTGCTCTATCTGATGCTGGCCTGGCTGCTGCTGCCGTACCTGCGCCCGGCCTGGCGCTGGCCCGTGGGCCTGGCGGCCCTGGCTGTCGCCCTGGGCGTGGGCGCCAGCCGCGTGGTGCTGCGCGTGCACTATGCCAGCGATGTGCTGGCCGGCTGGCTGCTGGGCCTGGCCTGGATGGCGCTGGTGATCTGTGCCGTGGAGTGGGCGCAAACCCGCGTTGCCTGCAGGCGCTGCTGAGGCGTGCCGCCGAGCCCGCCCGCCCAGCGGCGACAATGCGGGCATTTTCGAATGTGATGCGTGCGATGGTCGGCCCACGGCCGCCATCGGCGCCCAGACGCCATGCCCACCACCTCCTCTACGCCCATGCCTGCGCCCCGGCGCAGCAAACTGTCGCTCTACCTGGACCTGGTCCGCTTCAACCGGCCGGCCGGCTGGCTGGTCCTGGTCTGGCCCACGCTGGCCGCACTGTGGGTGGCAGCGGGCGGGTTTCCGGGCTGGCATCTGCTGGTGGTCTTCGTGCTGGGCACGGTGCTGATGCGCAGCGCCGGCTGCTGCATCAACGACATCGCCGACCGCGATTTCGACCGCCACGTCAAGCGCACCACGCAGCGGCCCATCACCTCGGGGCAGGTCTCGGTCAAGGAGGCCGCGCTGCTGGGCGCGGCCCTGGCCCTGGTCTCGCTGGGCCTGGTGCTGACCACGCGCTGGGAGGCCGTGGCCTGGTCCGTGCCCGCCGTGCTGTTCACCATCCTCTACCCGTTCACCAAGCGCTTCTTCGCCATGCCCCAGGCCTTCCTGGGCATTGCCTTCAACTTCGGCATCGTCATCGCCTTCGCCGCCGTGCAGGGCCAGGTGCCGGCCACGGCCTGGATTCTGTGGCTCGCCAACATGTTCCTGGTGCTGGCCTATGACACCGAATACGCCATGGTGGACCGCGACGACGACCTCAGGATCGGCATGAAGACCTCGGCCATCACCCTGGGCCGCTTCGACGTGGTGGCCGTCATGGGCTTTTTCGTGCTCTGCGGCCTGCTCACTATCTGGGCGCTGGCGCCCTATGGCCTGGCCTGGCCTTTCTGGCTGGGCCTGGCCGTGGCCGCGGCCCAGGTGATCTGGCACTTCACCCTGATCCGCCACCGCACGCGCGAGGGCTGCTTCGTCGCCTTCAGCAAGAGCCACTGGATCGGTGCCAGCCTGTTCGCGGGCGTGGCGCTGGGGTTCGCCTTGCGCTGAAGGCGCCACGCCGCCGCAGTGCGTGCGCTCCGCAGCCTGCCGCCATGGCACCCAGCAGTGCCAGCTGCCAGGCGCCGAGTGCGGGAATGGGCGCCGGAGCGGGCGGTGGCACGGGTGGAGTCACAGGTGGGTCTACAGGTGGATCCACAGGAGGATCTACGGGTGGATCTACAGGAGGATCTACGGGGGGCGGCAGGGTAGGCGGCACCACCGCAGTCAGCGCGATGTCCTGCGCCACCTCGGTGGCCGGCATCCACCGTGCATCGCCGGGCTGGCTGGCGGTCACCGTGCAGATGCCTTCGCCTGCCATCGTGACCCTGTTGCCCGAGACCGTGCAGATGCCTGGCGTCGTGCTGGCATGATCCACCGGCAGGCCGGAGCTGGCCGTGGCGGGCGGGTCGATGGCAAAGGCCGTCCCCGCCTCGAAGGTCCGGCTGGCCTGGGCCGGGAAGTGGATCGCCTGGGTTCTGCGGATGCGGACATCGGCGCTTGCGTCGGCGGGCAGCCAGTGGGCATTGCCCGCCTGGCGGGCCACCAGCGTGCAGATGCCGCCATCGATCATCGTGACCGTTGTGCCCGAGACGGTGCAGACGGCCGGGGTGGGGCTGCTGTAGTCCACCGGCAGGCCGGAGCTGGCCGTGGCGGGAGGGTCTATGGTGAAGGTGGAGCCAGGGCTGCCGAGGACCTGGCTGGCCTGTGGCCCAAAGGTGATGGTCTGGGGGGAGAGGGCGCGCAGGTCCACGGTCAGGAGTGAGACAAAGGCATCAGGGTTCGTGAACTGTGCTCCGGAGTAGCCCCCGGCCAGAAGCTCGCCAGAAGCAGTGATGTGCAGCGCGGTGACACCATCCAGGCCGCTTGCGCCCAGGTAGGTGCTTTGCTCCAAGGTGCGCAGATCGTCCGACAGGCGTGCCACGTAGCCGGTTTGAAATCCACCACCGTAGACAGGCTCAATGGCGCCCGCCATGCCGGGAAAATTGTCGGATGAGGTGTTGCCGGCCACCAGGATCTCGCCCGAAGGAGCGATGGCCAGGGCAGCGATCCAGTCTGGGTTTGCGCCGCCCAGATAGGTGCTCTGCAACAGGGTGCGCAGATCGGCGGACAGCCTTGTGATGTAGCCGGGGTAGTTGCCATTGCTGGCAGGCTGCGCACCACCGCTCGTGCCAGGAAAGGCAGAGGACGATGTTTGCCCGGCTGCCACGATCTCTCCCGAGGGGTGGAAGGCCAATGCCGAGAGTGTCTCCCAGCCGTTCCCCCCCAGGTAGGAGCTGCGCACCAGGGTGCGCAGATCGCCTGAAAGCAATGCGATGAAGCCGTCGGCATCGCCGCTGATGTCTGGCTGGGCTGCGTGCGCCGTGGCAGGCAGATCGGGGGATTGGGTCTGCCCGCCGGCGAGTATCTCTCCTGAAGGTCCGATGGCGATATTGGAGATACTCTCCGCTCCCGTCCCGCCCAGATAGGTGCTTTGCACCACGGTGCGCAGGTCGGCGGACAGGCGCATGACGAAGCCGTCACGATCGGCGCTGAGGGCGGGCTGGGCTCCGTTGGCCGCGCGGGGCAGGTCCTTGGCAAGGGTGTCCCCGGCCACCACGACCTCCCCCGAGGCAGGAAGGGCCAGGGCAGTGGCGACCACCCAGCCGTCTCCGGTCAGATAGGTGCTCTGCTCCAGGGTGCGCAGGTCGCCGGAAAGCCGGGCGACGAAGCCCGCAGGAACGCTGAGCGACACAGGCTGTGCTCCCCCGGCCGTGCCGGGAAAATCGCTGGTCATCGTCTCGCCGCTTACCACCACGTCACCCGACGCTGTGACGGCCAGTGCGTGGATCTGGCTGCCCCACGACCCGCTCAGGTAGGTGCTCTGTATCAGGCGGCTCAGATCACTGGACAGCCGGGCGACGAAGCCATGCAATGCAAATATGCCAGGGGGGCTCGCAGGCTGCGCTCCACCCGCAGTGCCGGGGAATCGGTTGGAAAGGGTAGTGCCGGCCAGCAGCACGTCGCCTGAAGGGGCGGCTGTGGCTATGGCCTCTATCCAGGAACTCTCGGGGCTGCCCAGATAGATGCTCTGCAGCAGTGGATCGATCACCAGCGGCAGCGCCCGGTCATACGCTCCCAGTGCGAACCCGTAGCCATCGCCCTGGCTGTTGAGCGCGTACTGCACGGGCACCTCCACGCGCCGCCCCGCAACTTCCTGGAAGGCCACGGGCGCGGTATAGGCCACATCGCCATGGCCTGTGGCGGCCACCAGTTCGCCGCCTTCGCCCAGGCGCAGGGACAGCGCGCCGTCCACGCGCACCTGGATCTGCCCGGGGTCGGCCTGCGGCGCCACGTGAAAGAGCTTTTCCACATTGGTGCCGCGCACGGCCAGCTCCACCTGCACGCCGGGCCAGGCCTGGCCCAGGTGGAGGTTGCGGTAGGTGGCCGGCTGGTAGCGGTGCGGGCCGCTGAAGCGGGTGATCTGGGTGCCGGCTGCCTCGCCGCCCGAGGGCGACAGCGGCAGCGCGCCGACCAGGGTTTCCGTGAGACTCCAGCCGGGCCGCAGGATGGGGGCGCTCTTGGGCGCACCGCCGGCCGCTTTGCTTCTTGCCCAGTCCGCCAGCCGTCCCGTGTCGGGCCCGGGCAGGCCGTACACGATCTGCCCCTGGTGCGTGACATGGACGGCGCCCGCGAAGGTCCGGCCCATGAAGGCCACGGCCGGGTCGAACTGGCCGCTGTTGGCTTCGAAGGGCATGGACAGGCCCTGCAGGGCCTGCTTCGCATGCTGCAACTGCGCCGCACCGGGTCTCTCACCCGGCGCTGCATGGGCGGTGCTGGCGGCCATGCATGCGGCTGCTGCCATGGCGAGCCAGAGGAGGGCTGGGCGACTTGTGCTGCGCCACCGGAGCCAGGGCGCAGGCTGAAGAAAGAGGCTCATGGGGTCTCCCTGAATGCGGCCGCCCCGAGGCAAGCCTGCCTCCGGGCGTGAGCCCCGCAGGCGGAGGCCTGGCGGGGCCGGGTTCCTGGGGCGTGACCGGCACGGGGGCTATCCCCTCCTGCCCGGCCACGCGTGCGTTGCTAGCGAGCGCTGCTATGGCGCGCCCGGCGGCGCAGCGAGATGGCGCCAAGGCCTGCCGCCAGCGTGCCCAGCCAGGCCAGGGCCCAGGGGCCCAGGGTGGGCACGGGCACGGGGGACGCAGCGCCGGGTCCCGGGCCGGGTGCGGGAGGAGGAGGCGGCGGGAGTGGCGACGGAGGTGAAACGGTGCTGGCCACCAGTTCGATGTCCTGCGACACGTCAGTGGCCGCCAGCCACAGCGTGTTGCCCGGCTGGCTGGCTGTGAGCCTGCAGGTGCCTGCGCTGACCATGGTCACCGTGGCGCCCGAGACCGTGCAAACGCCGGGCGTGGTGCTGGCGTAGTCCACCGGCAGGTTCGAACTGGCCGTGGCGGGCGGGCCGAGGTCGAAGCTGGCGCCGGCCGTGAAGGGCTGGTCGGCCTGGGCCGGGAAGGAGATCACCTGCGGCCTGCGGATCTGCAGGGTCACGAAGATGCCGTTGGCCGCCAGCCACTGGCCGGGCACGCTGGGCAGCCAGGCCTCCAGCATGCAGGGGCCCGCATCCACCATGGTGACCGTGGTGCCCGAGACGGTGCACACGGCCGGCGTATGGGCGGTGTAGTTCACGGCCAGGCCGGAATTGGCCGTGGCGATCGGGCTGATCTGGAAGGTGTCGCCGGTCGCGGTAAGCACCTGATCGGCCTGGGGCGGGAAGGTGATGGCCTGGGGGGAGACGGCGCGCAGGTCGGCGGACAGGCGTGTGATGAAGCCGTCTGCAGTGCCTGCATTGGTCTCCTGTGCGCCACCGGCCATGCCCGGCAGGTTGCGGGATTGGGTATAGCCGCCCACCACCACTTCCCCGGAGGGCGTGGTGGCCAATGCGGTGATGGCGTCATAGTGCGTGCCGCTCAGGTAGGAGCTCTGCTCCAGCGTGCGCAGGTCGCCGGACAGGCGTGTGACAAAGCCGCACTGGTAGCCGGGGTCGCCGAGAGCCGGAGTCGGCTGTGCGCCGCCTGCCGTCCCAGGAAAGTCGGAGGCTAAGGTATTGCCGCCCACCACCACCTCCCCGGAGGGCGTGATGGCCAATGCGGTGATCTCGTCACGGGACCAGGCACCCAGGTAGGTGCTCTGCCTCAGCGTGCGCAGATCGCCGGACAGGCGTGTGATGAAGCCGCTGCTGTAGTTGCGGATGAGTTGGGTAGTCGGCTGTGCGCCGCCCGCCGTGCCCGGCAGGTCGGTTGATTGGGTATGGCCGCCCACCACCACTTCCCCGGAGGGCGTGATGGCCAATGCGGTGATGACGTCATCGGTCGATCCACCCAGGTAGGTGCTCTGTTTCAGCGTGCGCAGGTCGCCGGACAGGTGTGTGATGAAGCCGTCGCTCCCACTCGCCGGGTTGGGCTGGGCGCTGCCGGTGGTGGCAGGCAGGTTGGTGGAATATGTGAAGCCGGCGACCAGCACGTCCCCCGAAGGCGTGAGGGCCAGTGCCGTAGGCGAGTCTGCTCCGGTGATATAGGTGCTGCGCACCAGCGTGCGCAGGTCTGCCGATAGCAGGGCCGCAAAGCCGTTGCGGGTATTTGGCGCTACGTCCGCAATGGCGCCCTGTGCCGTACCGGGGAAATCGGAGGACTCCGTAGATCCGCCCACCACGATGTCGCCCGAGGGGGTGATGGCCAGGGCTGCCAGGCTGTCCCGACCGCTTCCCCCCAGATAGGTGCTCTGCACCAGGGTGCGCAGATCGGCCGACAGGCGTGTGACAAAGCCGCTGCGTGCGCCTGGATTTGCCGGTTGCGCTCCGTTCACCGCGCCAGGAAGATTTCCGCTCGAGGTGTCGCCCGCCACCACCACATCGCCCGAGGGCAAGATGGCCATGCTGGGGAAGTGGAAGTCTCCTCCATCGTTCATGCCCAGATAGGAGCTTTGCTCCAGGGTGCGCAGGTCGCCGGACAGGCGTGCCACAAAGAGGTGAACGTCGGCCGCTGAGGGGGCCAGGGCCCCGCCGGCTGTGCCGGGGAAATCGCTGGAGCGGGTTATGCCGGCCACCAGCACCTGCCCCGCAGGGGTCAGGGCCAGGGCGGTGATGGCATCGTTGCCAGACCCGCCAAGGTAGGTGCTCTGCAGGAAGGGGTCGATCACCAGCGGCAGCGCCTGATCATAGGCCCCCAGCGCAAAGCCGTAGCCATCGCCCCGGCTGTTGAGAGCGTACTGCACGGGCACCTCCACGCGCCGCCCCGCAACTTCCTGGAAGGCCACGGGCGCCGTGTAGGCCACGTCGCCATGGCCTGTGGCGGCCACCAGTTCGCCGCCTTCGCCCAGGCGCAGGGACAGCGCGCCGTCCACGCGCACCTGGATCTGCCCGGGGTCTGCCTGCGGGGCCACGTGAAAGAGCTTTTCCACATTGGCGCCGCGCACGGCCAGTTCCACCTGCACGCCGGGCCAGGCCTGGCCCAGGTGCAGGTTGCGGTAGGTGGCCGGCTGATAGCTGTGGGGGCCGCTGAAGCGGGTGATCTGGGTGGCGGCGGCCTCGCCGCCCGTGGGCGACAGCGGCAGCGCGCCGGCCAGGGTTTCGGTGAGGCTCCAGCCGGACAGGGGTTGGGTGGCTGGCGGGGTCTGGGACGGTGCCTGGGGTTGGGTGCCTGCGGGCGCCTTGGGCGGTTTCTTGGGGGGTGCTTGGGGAGGCATCTCGGGCGGGGGGGCCGAGGTCACGCCCTGCTGCTGCGCGGGCGCGGCCAGGCTGTAGACGATCTGGCCCTGGCGGGTGACGTGGATCGCGCCCGCGAAGGTGCGGCCCGTGAAGGCCACGGCAGGGTCGAACTGGCCGCTGTTGGCCTCGAACGGCACGGACAGGCCCTGCAGGGCCTGCTGCGCGTGCGGTATCTGCCGGGCCTGGGCGGAGCCATGTGCTGGGGCATGGGCTGGTGAGTGCGCTGGTGTGTGCGCGCGGTGGTGGGCAGGACTTTGGGAGGGGCCGGGTACTGCGTGGGCCAGGCCGGTCGATGCCCAGAGCAGGCATGCCGCCAGGGCCGGCTTGCTGCGGCGCCGCCTGGGCACGGAAGGGGGATGGAAACGCATGCTTTCTCCTTGAATGCAGCGAATCCAAGGCAAGCCATGGACAGGGGCGGGCAGGCGATGCACGTCCCGCCGAGGCGGATGCTTGGTGGAAACTGCGGTGGCAGGTCATGACCGGCGCGGGGCTTTCCGCGCTGCCGGTCAATTGCCGATTTCTACCGAGTGCCGCTTGCTTCCACCATCAGAACTATCTGGTTTTTGCAGGAATCTGGCGCACCGTCCCCTTGCCACCACAAAGAGGGGCGCGCGCGGGCGTGTCCTACCTGCCGAATTCGGCGGCCAGCTCCTTGGCCCGTGTTTCCGCTGCCCGCATGGCGGCCACGAAATGCTCGGGCACCTGTTGCGCCTGCATGTGGGTGATGGCGGCGTGGGTGGTGCCGCCCTTGCTGGTCACGCGCTGGCGCAGCACGTCGGCGCTTTCGGTGGAGCGGGCGGCCAGTTCCGATGCGCCCTGGAAGGTGGCCACGCCCAGGCGGTAGGACTGCTCGGCCGTGAGGCCCATGTCAACGCCGGCCTGTGTCATGGCTTCGAGGAACAGGAAGACATAGGCCGGGCCCGAGCCCGATAGGGCGGTCACGGCGTCCAGGTGCGCTTCCTGGTCGACCCAGACGAACTGGCCCGTGGTGGCAACGACCTGCTCGATGGCGCTCTTGCCTGCGGCATCGACCTGGGCGCGGGCGAACAGGCCCGTCATGCCCTTGCCCACCAGGGCCGGCGTATTGGGCATGGCGCGCACGATGCGGCCCGTGCCCAGCCACTGGGCGATGGAGTCCGTGGGAATGCCGGCGGCCACGCTCAGGTGCAGGGCCTGGGCGGTATGCGGCGCCACGGCCTGGGCGGCTTCCTTGAAGGTCTGGGGCTTGACGGCCCAGACCACGATGCCGGCACCGTCCAGCGCGCTGGCGGCGGCCGCGGCATCGGCATGCGCCGTGATGCCGAAGTTCGTGCGCAGCGCGTCGCGCGCAGCCTCGAAGGGTTCGACGACGACGATGCGGTCTGCGGATTGGCCCTGGCCGATCAGTCCGCCGATGATGGCGCTGGCCATGTTGCCGCCACCGATGAAGGCGATGACAGGGGAGGCTGTGGAAACGGTGTTCATGCTGGTGGCGGTGGAGAAGGAAAACGAAGAGTTTAGAGCGTGTTCCCACCGTGCCAGCGCATGTCCACGCCATGGCTGGTGGCCAGGTCCAGGGGCTGTGCCGGGGCGCCGGGCCGCTGGCGCAGGGTGAGCGCGCAAGGGCCCTCTCCGCGCGTGGCAAGGCGCTGGCGCAGTGCGTCGGAGGCCGCCAGTGCCTGCGCGCCTTGCAGCAGCAGGTCGAACCCCGGCAATGCCAGCCGCGCGCCCTGGTTGTCCAGCCTCTCCAGCTGCAGGCCCGGGCCCAGCAGCGCCCGGTAGCGGTCCAGGCTGGCGTCCAGATCGTGCACAGCGACGGTCAGCGAGGCCACGCCCAGCGCGCCGTTGGGATGCTCGCGCACGCTGCCCTCGGGCACGCGCAGGGCGCGCGGCGTGACGTCGCCGCACAGGAAGGGCAAGTCGGGCGTGGCGTGGCGCGCCGTCTGCCACAGCAGTTGCGCGCCGTCGGGGCGCACGCGGCCTCCGTCCACGGGGCCGACCAGGGTATCCAGCCCCCGCCCGCGTGCCTCGGCCAGCGCCTGGGCGGTGCTTTGGGGCAGCAGGGCGAAGTCCACCAGCCCCTCGCCATGGTCGCGCAGCGTGCGGTACCAGCGCTCTTCGGGCGCCGGGGCGGTCCAGGCAATGATCTCCAGGTAGGCGCCGTCGGCAAACACGACCAGCGCGTTGTGCGAGGTGCGGCCCGGATGGCGGCCGCCGATGGCGACCTGGAAGCCCAGCGCGCGGTAGTCCGCCACGGCGGCCTCGAGGTCCTGCACGGCGATGACGATGTGGTCCAGCGGAAGTGCCATGAAAGCTCCTGTGTGGTGTAAGGGGGTGCCGTCCGGATTCTCAGTCTTCGAGCTGGACCTTGTTGTCGCGCACGAAGCGGCCCCAGCGCTCATATTCCTGGCGCACCCAGCGGTCGAGGGCGGGTCCGTCCGTGGCCATGACTTCAAAGCCCGACTGCATGAGCTTGCTGCGGATGTCGGGCGTGTTCAGCGTGGCCTGGAAGTCTTCGGTGAGCTTGTGCACCGTGGCTGCCGGCGTGGCGGAAGGTGCGAAAACGCCGATCCACGAGTAGGCCTCGAAGCCCGGGAAGCCGGACTCGGCCACGGTGGGCACGTCGGGCAGCTCGGGCAGGCGCTTGAGGCCGGTCACTGCCAGCGGCTTGATCTTGCCCGCCGAAATCTGGCCGCGCAGCGCCGCGTAGCTGAGCAGGGTGAGGTCGGACACATTGCCGAGCACGGCCTGCACTGCCGGGCCGCCGCCGCCGTAGGGCACGTGCAGCACGTAGGTGCCCGAGCGGCGCTTGATGTCCTCCATCACCAGGTGGTTCATGGACCCCAGGCCGGTCGATGCGTAGCTGTATTTGCCCGGGTTGCGGCGCGCCAGCTCCAGGAAGCCGGCCAGGTCCCTGGCGGGCACCGAGGCCGAGGCACCGATCACCAGCGGGAAGCGCAGCGCCAGCGACACGCCCGTGAAGTCCTTGAAGGTGTCGTAGGGCAGCCGGGACTTGGCGATGGGATTGATGGCATGGGTGTCGAAGCTGAACAGCAGGGTGTTGCCGTCCGGGGCCGACTTGGCCACGTACTGGGTGGCGATCTGGCTGGCGGCGCCGGGGCGGTTCTCCACGATCACCGGGCGCCCGGCCACCTCGCCCAGGCGCGGCTGCAGTATGCGGGCGGCGATGTCGGTGCTGCCCCCCGGCGGGAAGGTGATGACCAGCTTGAGCGGGGCGGCGCCCTGCGCGGATGCCGTGCCGGCCGGCCCCAGCAGGCATGCGGCGGCCGTGGCCAGCAGCAACTGGCGGCGTGAGGGTGGATGGGGCATGGGAAGGCTCCTTTTCAAGCGCATTGGCGGGCAGGAAATCGGGAATCTGTGCGTGGGGCCTGGCGTCAACCCATCCACTGGCTCACCGGCACGGCCGTGTCCTGGAGCTCTTGCGAGATCACATCCACCAGCGCCGGGCCGTCGTGCATCAGCGCGGCCTTGAGCGCGGCTTCGAGGTCTGCCGGGTCCTCCACGCGCCATGCCTTGACGCCGAAGGCCTCGGCCACGCGGGCATGGTGGGTGCGGTTGAAGTCGACTGAAAAGTAGCGTTCATCGTAGCCGGACTTCTGGCTGGCCTTGATCCAGCCGAACACGCTGTTGGAGAACACGATCATCTTCAGCGGCACGTTGCGGCGCACGATGGTTTCCAGCTCGCCGCAGGTGAAGCCGAAGCTGCCGTCGCCCATGACCGCGACCACCACGGAATCAGGCTGGCCGATGGCGGCGCCAAAGCCGGCGGACATGGCAAAGCCCAGCGCCCCGTGCGCGCGGTTGGTGATGAAGTGCCGGCCGGCCTGGGGCGCGTCGAAATAGGCCGTGAAGTAGGGGCAGGGCGTGCCGGGGTCGGCCACCACGATGGCGCGCGCGGGCAGCAGGCGGTTGAGCGTGTCCACCACGCGCTCGGGCTTGATGGGGCGCTCCAGCGAGGCCGCCAGTGGTGCGAAGAAGGCCTGCTTGGTGGCGCGCGCGGTGGCCGCCAGCGCGGCGCCGTCCGCGGCATCAGCGGGGCGGCGGGCGATGCGCTGCTGCACGGCCGCGTGCAGCGCCTGCAGGCCCAGCAGGGCGTCGCCCACCAGGGCCACGTCGGTGCGGTAGTTGGTGCCTATGGTCATGGCGTCCACGTCCAGGTGGACGATGGTGACCTTGCGCGAGGGCATCTGCCAGTGCTCGGTGGTGGTGGAGCCGGCACGGGCGCCGATGAACATCACCAGGTCCGCCTGCGCCACCACGGCGCGCGTGGCCTCGACGCCGCCATTGGTGCCCACCACGCCGGCATTGAGCGGATGGCTGCCCGCCAGGCTGCCCTGGCCGCTGACGCTGGAGCACACGGGCGCGTTGAGCAGGGTGGCCAGCGCATCCAGTGCGGCGCTGGCGCCTGCGATCAGCACGCCGCCGCCGCAGATCAGCACGGGGCAGCGGGCCGCCACCAGGCGGTCGGCAGCCTCGGCCACGGCCGCCGGATCGGGCGCGGACCGGTAGGCCGGATAGCGGTCATGCCCTGGCTGAGCCCAGACATCGGCCGGATCCAGCGTGTGCTTTTGCACGTCATAGGGCAGGCAGATATGGGTGGCGCCGGGCCGGCCCGTGGTCATGGCGCGGAAGGCGCTGCGCACGGCGTGCGGAATCTGGTCCACGCGGTCAATGGTGGTATTCCACTTGGTCAGCGGCCTGTACAGCGCCTGCTGGTCCAGTTCGGTCAGCGGGAACTTGCCGCGCGCGCCCACGGAAACGTCCGAGGTGATGCCCAGCACGGGCACCGAGGATTCGTTGGCCTCGGCCAGGCCGGGCAGCAGGTAGGTGGCGCCGCCGCCGCTGGGGCCTTCGCACACGCCTACCTTGCCTGTGACGCGCGCATAGGCGTCGGCCATGTAGCCGGCGCTGCGCTCGTCCCGCGTGAGGATGTGGTCCATGCCGTGGTCCAGCCGCGCCATGGCGTCGTAGAAGGGCAGGCTGGTGTCGCCGCACAGGCCGAAGATGTGCTTGACGCCATTGAGCTGCAGCATGCGGACCATGGCGTCGGCACCATTGAAAGCGGTGGTCATGTCGGGAGTCTCCAGGCAGGTTGGGTGATGGGGTTTTTAAGAATCCATTTCAGTATACTTAAAAGAATGCGCAGCGCCAAAGGGCACAATGGCGCCATGAAAATCTCCAACATCCGCCATGAACGGGGCTCCAGCGTCTACAGCACGCTGCGTGACATGGCCATCTCCTACGAGTTCAAGCCAGGCGAGCGCCTGAGCGAGAGCGAACTGGCCCTGCGCCTGGGCGTGAGCCGCACGCCCGTGCGCGAGGCACTGACGCGGCTGGTGGCCGATGGCTTTTTGCTGCCGGCCAGCCGCGGCTACATGCGGCGCGAACTGGACGTGAAGGAGTCACTGGACCTGTACGAGGCCCGCGTGGCCGTGGAGCGCGAATGCGTGCGGCTGGCCGTGGAGCGCGCCTCCGATGCCCAGCTCGACGAGGCCCTGGCCTACCTGGAGCAGAGCCAGCGCGTGGCCTCCGATACGCCGATCCGGCAACTGGTGGACCTGGACGAGGGATTCCACCTGCGCATTGCCGACATGGCCGGCAACGCCGAGCTGCGGCGCATGCTGGCGAGCCTGAACGAGCGCATCCGCTTCATCCGGTGGATCGACATGGAGAACGTGGGGCGCGCCTCCACCCAGCACGAGCACCTGGAAATCCTGCAGGCCCTGCGCGCGCGCGACGCCCAGGCCAGCGAGCGCCTGATGGCCGAGCACATCGGCCTGCGGCGCGAGCAGATCGTGGAGGCGATTGCGCGCGGGCTGACGCGCATCTACCTGCCGCAGGAGCAGGTGCAGGCCACGCCCTGAAGCGCCTTCAGGGGGCGCAGGGCGGCGAGGGCCGGTAGGCGGTGATCAGGATCTGGTTGGCCTGCGCCGGGTTGAAGTTGTCGTCGCTGGCGAACACCAGCACGCGGGTGCCATCGGGCAGCGGCGGGCCCCAGGACATGGCTTCCATGTTGTCCAGCCGGCCGGGCTGCACGGTGGACAGATCGGCCACCAGTTGCTTGACCGCCACCTGTGGCGGCGTTTGAGTGAAGCTGGCCAGGGCCAGCGTGTCAGGTGCCTCCAGGCCGATGCGGTACAGCCGCGCGCCAAAGCCGTGGCCCGGGCTGTAGGAGCGCTCCAGCACCAGCAGATGGTCGGGACCGTCCGGCAGGATTTCGCTGATGCCGTTGACCTCGCGCTGGGGAAGGGCCCAGCTGGCGGCCGGCACGGCATCGGGCTGGTAGGCGATCTGGCGCAGCAGCCGGCCATCGTCCAGGCTGACGAGGCTGATGCGCACGGGCGCGCCTGCCGTGGCGGCGCTGGCGCGCGGGCCGTCCTGGCGCAGCGGCGCCTCCAGGGCCAGCCAGGCCTGTTGGCCGTCCGGCGTCACGGCCAGCCCCTCGAAGCCGAAGTTCGAGCGCAGGCCCGGCCTGCCGTCCTCGTCCTTGAATGCGTAGAACCACCGCGCAATCTGGCGGCCCGTGGCGTCGGTCCTCACCAGCGAGGTGCCAAAGCCCCGGCCCGGGTCGCCTTCATCGGTCCACAGCAGGCCGCCGTCCGGCAGCAGGCGGATGGCTTCGGGGTCGGGCACGGGCTGGGTGGCGGGCGCGGCATGGCGCGGGCGCAGCCAGCGGCCCTCGGCATCCAGTAGCGGATGCACTTCGGTGACCTGCGCCTGCCAGGGGTTGGGGCCGGCACGCTGGCCCGCGTCCAGCGGCTCTATGCGCAGGCGCATCCAGCGCGCGGGGCCGCGCGCCGAGCGGTCATCGCTGATGGCCACGTAGTCGCCGCGCCGGGCGTCGTAGTCCAGGCCCGAGATGCCGCCGGTGGTGGCGCCATGGATGGGCTCATCGCGCGCAATCGTGGTGCTGCCCAGCCACTGCAGGCGCGTGCATGCCGTGGGCTGCGGGGACGGCAGGGCCTGGGGCGGCGCGGCGCAGCCGGCCAGCAGCAGGCCCGCAAGCACCAGGCTGGCCGCCTTGAACAAGGCCGTGAGCCCGTTGTCAGGCCGCCAGCGCGGTCTGGGCCACCGCATGCTCCCAGCGCGCCATCAGCTCGTCGGCGCGGTGCTTGTCCAGTGTGGGCACGAAGCGGCGCTCGGCCTTCCACAGTGCCGACAGTTCCTCGGTGCTCTGGTACACGCCCGAGGACAGGCCCGCCAGGTAGGCAGCGCCCAGGGCCGTGGTCTCCACGCAGGCCGGGCGCACGACGGGAATGCCCAGCAGGTCGGCCTGGAACTGCATGAGCAGGTTGTTGACGCAGGCGCCGCCGTCCACGCGCAGTTCGCTGACCGGCGCGCCGCCGCTGGCCACCGCGTCGCGGCTCATGGCCAGCAGCAGGGCGGCGCTCTGGAAAGCGATGGATTCAAGCGCAGCCCGCGCGATGTGGGCAATGGTGGTGCCGCGCGTCAGGCCCGTGATGGTGCCGCGGGCATCGGGCTTCCAGTAGGGGGCGCCCAGTCCTGTGAAGGCCGGCACCATCATCACGCCGCCCGAGTCGGGCACGCTCTCGGCCAGTTGCTGCACCTGGCCGCTGTGCTCGATGGCGCGCAGTCCGTCGCGCAGCCACTGGACCACGGCGCCGCCCACGAAGACGCTGCCTTCCAGCGCATAGGCCGGCGCAGCGGTGGGCTGTGCCGCAGCGGTGGTCAGCAGGCCGTTGGCGGAGGTCTGGAACACGCCGCCCGTGTGCATGAGCATGAAGCAGCCCGTGCCATAGGTGTTCTTGGCCATGCCGGCCGAAAAGCAGGCCTGGCCGAAGAGGGCGCTTTGCTGGTCGCCGGCCACGCCGCCGATGGCGATCTCGCCGCCCAGCACCTCGGCTGCCGTGCGGCCGAAATCGGCGGCGGAAGGCAGCACCTCGGGCATCAGCGCGCGCGGAATCTCCAGCAGCGCCAGCAGATCGTCGTCCCACTGGTTGGTGTGGACGTTGAACAGCATGGTGCGGCTGGCGTTGGAGACATCGGTCACATGGCGGCGCCCGCCCGTGAGCTGCCAGATCAGCCAGCTGTCCACGGTGCCGAAGGCCAGTTCGCCGCGCTCGGCGGCGGCGCGCGCGCCATTGACGTTGTCCAGGATCCAGCGCAGCTTGGTCCCCGAGAAATAGGCGTCGATCAGCAGGCCGGTCTTGCGCTGGATGGTGTCGGCATGGCCGGCCTCGCGCAGCTGGGCGCACAGCGGCTCGGCGCGGCGGTCCTGCCAGACGATGGCGTGGTGTATGGGCTGGCCCGTGGCGCGGTTCCAGACCACGGTGGTCTCGCGCTGGTTGGTGATGCCCAGGGCGCGGATGTCGGCCGCCGCCAGCCCGGCCTTGGCCAGGGCCTCGCGCGCCGTGGCCAGCTGGGTGCGCCAGATCTCGCGCGGATCGTGCTCGACCCAGCCGGGGCGCGGATAGATCTGCGGCAGCTCCAGCTGGGCCGAGGCCACGATGCGGCCCTGGGTGTCGAAGACGATGCTGCGCGAGCTGGAGGTGCCCTGGTCCAGGGCAAGCAGATAGGTCATGGTGCGGTATCCAGGAAAAGCAGGGCCGGTGCGCGTGTCCTGTGCGGGCGGTGGCGCAGCGGCTGCGGAAAACTTACTGCGCCACCACGCATTGCACTTCTGCTTCGCGCAGAAGGGCATCGAACGGGGCGGGGGGCGCGGTATCGGTGAACAGGCGGTCGATCTGGTCCAGGCGTGCCAGCTCCACCATGGCCTGGCGGTGGAACTTGCTGTGGTCGGCGGCCAGCCAGACTTCGCGCGACTGGGCAATGATGGTCTGGGCCACCTTGACCTCGCGCATGTCGAAGTCGCGCAGGCTGCCATCGGGCTCGATGGCCGAGATGCCGATCAGGGCGATGTCCACCTTGAACTGGCGGATGAAGTCCACGGCCGCCTCGCCCACGATGCCCCGGTCGCGCGTGCGCACCACGCCGCCGGCCACGATGACTTCGCAGTCCGCGTTGGAGCTGAGGATGGCCGCCACGTTGAGGTTGTTGGTGATCACGCGCAGGCCCCGGTGCTTGAGCAGGGCCTGGGCCACGGCCTCGGTGGTGGTGCCGATGTTCAGGATCAGCGAGCAGCCGTTGGGAATGGCCTCGGCCACGGCGCGCGCAATGCGCGACTTGCCTTCGGCATGCAGCACCTGGCGCTGGGTGTGGCCCAGGTTCTCCACCGTGGCGCTGGGCACGCGCACGCCGCCGTGAAAGCGCACCATCAGGCCCGCATCGGCCAGCTTCTGTATGTCGCGGCGCACGGTCTGCAGGGTCACGCCCAGGATCTCGGCCAGCTGCTCCACCGAAGTGGACTGGCGGCTGCGCACTTCGTCGAGCAGCTGTAGTTGTCGGGGATTGGTGTTCACGGCGGCGATTCCAGATCTGGTGCGTTCTCAGGCAAACAAGGCGGGGCGACCGGTTTATAGCGCATTTGCCCCTGGCCGGCCGTGGGTTGGGGAACTTTAAAACGAAGAAAAAAGAACAGCACCTAGGGTATGTGTTGATGGGCTGCGATCTGGAAAGAACAAAAATGATCACGTTCTTGCTTTCGGATGGCGCGCAATCGCCGCCTTGAGCGAGATGTTTCTCCTTGTTCAATCGCTGCCCCCGAGGCGGCCTCGTCAGTGAGGGCGGTCGTGGAACTGGTGTTGGAGAGAATCAGCAAACGCGTGGGCGGCCAGACCTGGCTGCACCCCATGCACCTTGAACTGGAAAGCGGCGCGGTGACCGTGCTGCTGGGTGCCACGCAGGCCGGCAAGACCAGCCTGATGCGCATCATGGCCGGCCTGGACGTGCCCACCGAAGGCCGTGTGCGCGCCGATGGCGTCGATGTGACCGGCATGCCCGTGCGCGAGCGCAACGTGGCCATGGTCTACCAGCAATTCATCAACTATCCCTCGCTCACGGTGGCGGACAACATCGCCTCGCCGCTCAAGCTGCGCGGCGACCGCGACGTGGCGCAGCGCGTGCGCGCCCTGGCCGAGCGGCTGCACATCGACATGTTCCTGGACCGCTACCCGGCCGAGCTGTCGGGCGGCCAGCAGCAGCGCGTGGCGCTGGCGCGCGCCCTGGCCAAGGGCGCTCCGCTGATGCTGCTGGACGAGCCCCTGGTCAACCTCGACTACAAGCTGCGCGAGGAACTGCGCGAGGAACTGACCCAGCTGTTCGCCACAGGCGACTCCACCGTGGTCTATGCCACCACCGAGCCCGGCGAGGCCCTGCTGCTGGGTGGCTACACGGCTGTGCTGCATGAGGGCGAACTGCTGCAGTACGGCCCCACGGCCGAGGTCTTCCATCAGCCGAATTCGCTGCGCGTGGCGCGCGCCTTCAGCGATCCGCCCATGAACCTGATCGTGGCCAGTGCCGTGGAGGGCGGGCTGCAACTGCCGGGCGGCGCGCGGCTGCCCGTGGCGCTGCCTGCGGACCTGGCCGTGTCCGGCCCACTGACCCTGGGCCTGCGCGCCAGCGCCCTGCGCCTGCAGTCCCGGCCCGGCGATCTGGCACTGCAGGGCGTGGTGGAACTGGCCGAGATTTCGGGCTCCGACACCTTCGTGCATGCCACCACGCCCTGGGGCGAGCTGGTGGCCCAGGTCACGGGCGTGCACCACCTGGATCTAGGCAGCGCGGTCACGCTGCACCTGGACCCGGCCCATGCCTACGTGTTCGGCACGGACGGCGCGCTGCTGCTGGCGCCGGCGCGGCCCGGAGGACGATGAGATGGCCCGCATAGAACTCGATCTGGCCCACTCCTACAAGCCGAACCCGCAGCAGGACAGCGACTATGCGCTGCTGCCGCTGAGCATGGTCTTCGAGGACGGCGGCGCCTATGCGCTGCTCGGCCCCTCGGGCTGCGGCAAGACCACCATGCTCAACATCATGTCGGGCCTGCTGGTCCCCTCGCAGGGCAAGGTGCTGTTCGACGGCCGCGACATGACGCGCGCCACGCCCCAGGAACGCAACATCGCCCAGGTGTTCCAGTTCCCGGTGATCTACGACACCATGACCGTGGCCGAGAACCTGGCCTTTCCGCTGAAGAACCGCCGCATGCCCGAGGAGCGCATCCGCGCGCGGGTCGGCCAGATCGCCGAGATGCTGGAGATGAGCGGCCAGCTCGACCAGCGCGCGGCCGGCCTGTCGGCCGATGCCAAGCAGAAGATCTCGCTGGGCCGGGGCCTGGTGCGGCCCGATGTGTCGGCCGTGCTGTTCGACGAGCCGCTCACGGTGATCGACCCCCAGCTCAAGTGGCAGCTGCGCCGCAAGCTCAAGCAGATCCACCATGAACTGCGGCTCACGCTGATCTATGTGACGCACGACCAGGTGGAGGCCCTGACCTTTGCCGAGCACGTTGTGGTCATGACACGCGGGCGCGCCGTGCAGGTGGGCACGCCCGCCCAGCTTTTCGAACGGCCCAGCCACGCCTTCGTCGGCCACTTCATCGGCTCGCCGGGCATGAACTTCGTGCCGCTGCAGCAGGACGGCGGCCGGCTGCTGGCCGAGGGCCAGTACCTGTCCCTGCCCGCCGCACTGGCCAGTGTGGCGCCTGGTCTGCCCCTGAGCCTGGGCATACGCCCCGAGTACCTGGCACTGGCCTCGGCCGACGCGCCCGGCGCCGTGGCCTGCACGGTGGAGCGCGTGCAGGACGTGGGCACGCACCAGTTGCTGGTGGCGCGCCTGGGCGAGCGGCTGCTCAAGCTGCGCTGCGGCGCCGATGCCTTCCTGCCCGCCGCAGGGCAGACCGTCTGGGTGCAATTGCAGGGCCCCCACACCTGCTACTACGTCAACGAGGAGCTGCAGGCATGAGCCAGACCGTCAAGCCCGTCAACCAGAAGGCCTGGCTGCTGATCCTGCCGGTCATCATCTGCGTGGCCTTCTCGGCCATCATCCCGCTGATGACGGTGGTGAATTACTCGGTGCAGGACATCATCAGTCCCGACCGGCGCGTGTTCGTGGGCACTGAGTGGTTTGCCCAGGTCATGCGCGACGAGGAACTGCACTCGGCCCTGCTGCGCCAGATCGGTTTTTCGCTGGCCGTGCTGCTGGTGGAGATCCCGCTGGGCATCGCGCTGGCCCTGTCCATGCCGGCCCAGGGCTGGAAGGCCTCGGCCGTGCTGGTCGTGGTCTCGCTGTCGCTGCTGATTCCGTGGAACGTGGTCGGCACCATCTGGCAGATCTACGGCCGCGCCGATATCGGACTGCTGGGCGCGGCGCTCAACGCGCTGGGCGTGGACTACAACTACACGGGCAATGCCACCCATGCCTGGCTCACCGTGCTGGTCATGGATGTCTGGCACTGGACGCCGCTGGTGGCCCTGCTGTGCTACGCGGGCCTGCGCTCCATTCCCGACGCCTACTACCAGGCCGCGCGCATCGACGGCGCCAGCAAGTTCGCGGTGTTCCGCTACATCCAGCTGCCCAAGATGCGCGGCGTGCTGATGATCGCGGTGCTGCTGCGTTTCATGGACAGCTTCATGATCTACACCGAGCCCTTCGTGCTCACGGGCGGAGGCCCTGGCAATGCGACCACCTTCCTGTCGCAGTACCTGACGCAAAAGGCCGTGGGCCAGTTCGACCTGGGGCCGGCGGCTGCCTTCTCGCTGATCTATTTCCTCATCATCCTGCTGCTGTGCTTCATCCTCTACAACTGGATGCAGCGCGTGGGCACGGCAGACAAAGAAGGGGCAAGAGAATGACCCCCACGCTCCCTTCGTTCACTGCCCCCCGAGGGGGCTCGGCCTCCCTTGGGGTGGCCCTGCGGGAGGCCGGACATGACTGAAGATCGCCGTTTCCACAAGCGCACGCTGTTCCTCGTCGCCTACCTGCTGTTCGCCGTGCTGCCCATCTACTGGATGGTCAACATGAGCTTCAAGACCAACGAAGAGATCCTGTCGAGCTTCTCGCTGTGGCCCCAGCATTTCACCTGGGCCAACTACCAAACCATCTTCACCGATGCCTCCTGGTACTCGGGCTACATCAACAGCCTGATCTACGTGGCCATCAACACCGTGATCTCGCTCACGGTGGCCCTGCCCGCGGCCTATGCGTTCTCGCGCTACCAGTTCCTGGGCGACAAGCATGTGTTCTTCTGGCTGCTGACCAACCGCATGACGCCGCCGGCCGTCTTCCTGCTGCCCTTCTTCCAGCTCTACACCACGGTGGGCCTGATGGACACGCACATCGCCGTGGCCCTGGCCCACCTGCTGTTCAACGTGCCGCTGGCCGTCTGGATCCTGGAGGGCTTCATGAGCGGCATCCCGCGCGAGATCGACGAAACGGCCTATATCGACGGCTACTCCTTCCCGCGCTTTTTCCTCACCATCTTCCTGCCGCTGATCAAGGCCGGCGTGGGCGTGGCGGCCTTCTTCTGCTTCATGTTCAGCTGGGTGGAGCTGCTGCTGGCGCGCACGCTGACCAGCGTGAACGCCAAGCCCATCGTGGCGACCATGACGCGCACCGTCTCGGCCTCGGGCATGGACTGGGCGACGCTGGCGGCGGCCGGCGTGCTGACCATCGTGCCGGGCGCCATCGTGATCTGGTTTGTGCGGCATTACATCGCCAAGGGTTTCGCCATGGGAAGAGTGTGAGGCACCCCCTGAGGCGCTTGCGCGCCTTCCCCCTCTCTACCCGCTTCCGTGGGGGAGGGGGACGACACCCTCGGGGCGGGGCGGCCCTTCCTCGGTGTCCCTGGGCTGGGCTCTGCCGGTTTCGAGAAGCTGCGGTATTGATGCTGGATTTCTGAAAGGACTCGTCAATGTTTTCCTGGATGGCCTGGACGCTGCCGGTGGCGGTGTTCTTCAGTTGCATCGTGCTGATGCTGGTGGGCATGACGCTGTGGGAGTTGCGCAGCCCGACCGTGATGCGCAAGGGCTGGCTGCCGATGGCGACGACGCGCGGGGACCGGCTGTTCATCGGGCTGCTGCTGGCGGCCTATGTCAATCTGGCCTGGGTGGGCCTGGGCGAGAGGATGGCGCAGTGGTTCTCGCTGGAGGCCGAGCCTTCGGTGTGGATCAGCCTGGTGCTGTCCATGCTCGTGCTGGCCGTGGTCATGCGCAAAGGCTGATCACTTCATTCCATTTATCGACAGCCGGGTCCGAAGCTCCCCCGGGGCCCGCTGGTGCATGTGCATGTCGGGGAGACAGCAAGAATCTAGGAGACGGCAGATGAAACAACGACTTCATACCATCGCCCTCGCGGCGGCCCTGCTGGCGGCGGGGCAGGCGTCCTGGGCCGGAGAGGCGGAAGCCAAGAAGTGGATCGACGCGGAGTTCCAGCCCAGCACGCTGTCCAAGGACCAGCAGATGGCCGAGATGAAGTGGTTCATCGAGGCGGCCAAGAAGCTGCAGGCCAAGGGCGTCAAGGAGATCGCCGTGGTGTCCGAGACCATCACCACGCACGAGTACGAGAGCAAGACGCTGGCCAAGGCCTTCACCGAGATCACGGGCATCACCGTCAAGCACGACCTGATCCAGGAAGGCGACGTGGTCGAGAAGCTGCAGACCTCGATGCAGTCGGGCAAGTCCATCTATGACGGCTGGATCTCCGACTCCGACCTGATCGGCACGCACTACCGCTACGGCCGCATCATGAGCCTGACCGACTACATGGCCGGCGCGGGCAAGGACTTCACCAATCCGGGCCTGGATATCAAGGACTTCATCGGCACCAGCTTCACCACCGCGCCCGACGGCAAGCTCTACCAGCTGCCCGACCAGCAGTTCGCCAACCTCTACTGGTTCCGCGCCGACCTCTTCGAGCGCAAGGACCTCAAGGACAAGTTCAAGGCCAAGTACGGCTACGAGCTGGGCGTGCCGCTGAACTGGAGCGCCTACGAGGACATCGCCGAGTTCTTCACCAACGACGTCAAGCAGATCGACGGCAAGCCCATCTACGGCCACATGGACTACGGCAAGAAGGATCCGTCGCTGGGCTGGCGCTTCACCGATGCCTGGCTGTCCATGGCCGGCGCGGCCGACAAGGGCATTCCCAACGGCATGCCCGTCGATGAATGGGGTATCCGCGTGGCCGACGACAAGTGCACGCCCGTGGGCGCCTCGGTCTCGCGGGGGGGCGCCACCAACTCGCCGGCCGCCGTGTTCGCGCTCACCAAGTACGTGGACTGGATGAAGAAATACGCGCCCAAGGAAGCCATGGGCATGACCTTCGGCGAGTCCGGCCCCGTGCCAGCCCAGGGCCATATCGCGCAGCAGATCTTCTGGTACACCGCCTTCACGGCCGACATGACCAAGCCCGGCCTGCCCGTGGTCAATGCCGACGGCACGCCCAAATGGCGCATGGCGCCCGGCCCCAACGGCCCCTACTGGAAGGACGGCATGCAAAACGGCTACCAGGACGTGGGCAGCTGGACCTTCTTCAAGGACCATGACGCCAACCGCACGGCCGCCGCCTGGCTCTACGCGCAGTTCGTCACCGCCAAGACCACCAGCCTCAAGAAGACCATCGTCGGCCTGACGCCCATCCGCGAGAGCGACATCCGCTCCAAGGCCATGACCGACATGGCGCCCAAGCTCGGCGGCCTGGTCGAGTTCTACCGCAGCCCCGCCCGCGTGGCCTGGACGCCCACCGGCAACAACGTGCCCGACTACCCCAAGCTGGCCCAGCTGTGGTGGAAGAACGTGGCCCAGGCCGTCACCGGCGAGAAGACGCCCCAGGGCGCCATGGACAACCTGGCCGAGGAAATGGACCAGGTCATGTCCCGCCTGCAGCGTGCCGGCATGGCGCACTGCGCGCCCAAGCTCAACCCCAAGGGCGACCCGGCCAAGTGGCTCAGCGACAAGCAGGCGCCGTGGAAGAAGCTGGCCAATGAAAAGCCCAAGGGCGAGACGATTGCGTATGACACGCTGCTCAATGCCTGGAAAAACGGCAAGGTGAGGTGACACCCCCTGAGCCGCTGCGCGGCTTCCCCCTCTCTACCCGCTTCGCGGGGGAGGGGGACGACGCCCTCGCTGCGGGGCGGCCCTTGCTTGGCGTCCCTGAGTTGGGTCGCGCCGGTTTTGGACGGCATGCGCTGTGCTGGCATCGCAGTCCATCGTTGGGGCTTCCTGGGTCGCCAAAAACACGAAACGAAAGATAGCGAAGAAAAAAATACAAAAACGAGCGAAAATAGCGGAAAACCCGATTCCGTCCCCTTCGCATTGGGCGCAGGCGTGGCGTCCCGGGTGCTGACATGGCGGCTACATGGCGCCCTGTTAACTTGCCCCACATTCCTTCGTCGAAGATCCATGTCCCTCGCTGCTTCCCCTCTGCCCACCGGCCGCGCCGCCCTGCTGGAACGCCTGGCCCAGCCTGAAACCTACGATCTGGCCATCATCGGCGGCGGTGCCACCGGCCTGGGCGTGGCCCTGGACGCGGCGGCGCGCGGGTTCAAGGTCGTGCTGGTGGAGTCGCATGACTTCGCCAAGGGCACGTCCTCGCGCGCAACCAAGCTGGTCCATGGTGGCGTGCGTTACCTGGCCCAGGGCAACATCGCCCTGGTGCGCGAAGCGCTGCATGAGCGCACCACGCTGCTGCACAACGCGCCCCACCTGGCGCAGCCGCTGGCCTTTGTCATGCCGTCCTACAAGCTGCTGGACACGCCGTTCTACGGCATCGGCCTCAAGATGTATGACGCGCTGGCCGGCAAGGCAGGCCTGGGCGCCACCGAATTCCTCTCGCGCTCCAGCACCGTCAAGTGTTTGCCCACCGTGCGCCAGCAAGGCCTCAAGGGCGGCGTCAAATACTGGGACGGCCAGTTCGACGATGCCCGCCTGGCGCTGGCGCTGGCACGCACGGCCGCCGCCAAGGGCGCGCTGCTGGTCAACTACTGCCCCGCGCTTGAACTGCTGCATGAAGGCGGCAAGGTCGCCGGCCTGGTCTGCGAAGACACGGAATCGGGCCGGCGCTTCACGCTGCGCGCCAAGTGCGTGGTCAACGCCACCGGCCCCTGGGTGGACCTGTTCCGCCAGCAGGATGCCGAGGCCCAGGGCCGTCCCGTCAAGCCTATGGTCGCGCCCAGCCAGGGCGTGCACGTGGTGGTGGACCGCGACTTCCTGCCCAGCGATCACGCCCTGCTCGTGCCCAAGACGGCCGATGGCCGCGTGCTCTTTGCCGTGCCCTGGCTGGGCAAGGTCATCCTGGGCACCACCGACACGCCGCGCAACGACCTGGCGCGCGAGCCCCTGCCGTTCCCCGAGGAGCTGGACTTCATCCTCACCGAGGCCGGACGCTATCTCACGCGCCAGCCCACGCTGGCCGACGTGCGCAGCATGTGGGTCGGCCTGCGCCCGCTGGTCAAGCCCCAGGACGACGACGGCGAGAACACCAAGAAGATCAGCCGCGAGCACACGGTCATGTCCAGCCGCACCGGCCTGGTCACCGTCACGGGCGGCAAATGGACCACCTACCGCGCCATGGCCGAAGACGTGCTCTCCGAGTGCTTTGCCATCGGCCGCCTGCCGCACCGCCCCGGCGGCGTCACGGCCCGCCTGCCGCTGGCCGGCGCCCCGGCCGAATCCGCCGTGCACCACCGCA
Source organism: Delftia acidovorans NBRC 14950 (assembly GCF_001598795.1). GTDB lineage: Bacteria > Pseudomonadota > Gammaproteobacteria > Burkholderiales > Burkholderiaceae_C > Comamonas > Comamonas acidovorans. The sequence goes on from NZ_BCZP01000002.1 coordinate 39,069, forward strand.
TGAACCAGGTCCAGGGCCTGCATTCCTATGGCACGGAAGCCTCGGCGGTGGAGGCGTTGCCGGGCAACGACGAATGGCTGGCAGACGGCCTGAACGAAGCCATGGTGCGCTTTGCCGCGCGCTTCGAATACGCGCGCACCGTGGAAGACGTGCTGGCGCGCCGCAGCCGCCTGCTGTTCCTCGATGCGCGCAAGGCCGCCGAGGTGGCGCCGCGCGTGGCAGCCATCCTCCAGGAGGAGCTGGGGCAGGACGCCGGTCTGGCGGACTTCATGCCGCTGGCGGCCCAGTACCTGCCGGCCTGATTGCGGCTGAAGTCCCTCTCAAGCAAAACGCCCTGCACTGCAGGGCGTTTTGCTTTTGGAGGCAGATGCAAGCCAAGGAAAGATTGTCAAAATTGATGGATATCTATCTTTGATTGTTTTTATGAATCAGAATGCTGCCCATGGCATCTCGTAACGGTGCCGGCGAACAGCAGCCAGCACAAGGCTGACGAGGGAGGGGGAATGATGAAGAAAGCGCTTGAAAGTCCGTTTTCCGCAGGGCCAGGGCCGTGCCCGAACCCAACGCGGTGGCCCCAAGCCGCTGCGATGTCTGCGCCGCCGTAGTACGCGCGGCCAGCCCGCAGCAGACGATTGCGTTGAGTCTGCCACCCTTTGCCGAGCCCGCCAGGCTCGGCTTTTTTATGGGCGTTTCCGATGGGGTGCGGCCATCGGCAGGCCCAGCTTGCTCCTGGGTTGATAGCGCTCTTGTGGGGGTTGCGCAACGCTGCCGGCCAGGGGTGGAAAAGGCAGCTAAGGGTTTGACGCGCAAAGGAATTTCTGGGACAATCCCATGCTTCACGTGAAAATCGTGAAGTTATCTGCCCAGTGGAAGCGCCGAGAAATGGTTTTCGGCGTGGACGACGGGCCCAAGACTGACTGGCTGCTCGCGGCCCTTGAGAAGACTCTGGGGCTGTCGAGTGTTTGCTGGAGCAAGTTGGGAATATTGAAATGATCCAAACAGAATCTCGGTTAGAGGTTGCCGACAACACCGGCGCGAAGTCTGTTCAGTGCATCAAAGTGCTGGGCGGTTCTCATCGTCGCTATGCGAGTGTTGGTGACATCATCAAGGTGACCATCAAGGAAGCTGCACCGCGTGGACGCGTCAAAAAAGGCGAGGTCTACAGCGCGGTCGTGGTGCGTACGGCGAAGGGTATTCGCCGTGCTGATGGCTCGCTCGTCAAGTTCGACGGCAACGCCGCCGTTCTGCTGAACGCCAAGCTGGAGCCTATCGGCACCCGCATCTTTGGCCCCGTGACTCGTGAACTGCGCAACGAAAAGTTCATGAAGATCGTGTCCCTGGCACCTGAAGTTCTCTAAAGGAAGCACCATGAACAAGATTCGCAAGGGCGACCAAATCATCGTGCTGACCGGCCGTGACAAGGGCAAGCAAGGCGTGGTCTCGGCTCGCAAGGACGACTCCCACCTGTTGATCGATGGCATCAACATGGTGAAGAAGCACGTCAAGCCGAACCCCATGAAGGGCACCACCGGCGGTATCGTGGAAAAGGCCATGCCTATCCACCAATCCAACGTGGCCATCTTCAATGCAGCGACCGGCAAGGCTGATCGCGTGGGCATCAAGGTGCAGGCCGACGGCACACGCGTTCGCGTGTTCAAGTCCAGCGGCGCCGAAATCAAGGCGGCCTAAGGGGTAACACATGGCACGACTGCAAAAACTGTATCGCGAAAAGATCGCGGCTGAACTCAAGGAAAAGTTCGGCTACACCTCCTCCATGGAAGTGCCCCGTCTGACCAAGATCACCCTGAACATGGGTGTGAGCGAAGCCGTGGCCGACAAGAAGGTGATGGACAACGCCGTGGCTGACCTGACCAAGATTGCTGGTCAGAAGCCCGTGGTGACCAAGGCCAAGAAGGCTATCGCCGGCTTCAAGATCCGTGAAGGCCAGGCCATTGGCTGCATGGTGACCCTGCGTGGCGTTCAGATGTATGAATTCCTGGACCGTTTCGTCACCGTGGCTCTGCCCCGCGTGCGTGACTTCCGTGGTATCTCCGGCCGTTCTTTCGACGGTCGCGGCAACTACAACGTCGGCGTCAAGGAACAGATCATCTTCCCCGAAATCGAGTACGACAAGGTGGACGCTCTGCGTGGTCTGAACATCAGCATCACGACGACAGCTCGGACCGACGATGAGTGCAAGGCACTGCTCGCCGCTTTCCGTTTCCCCTTCAAGAACTGAGGTGGCGCATGGCTAAAGTTGCATTGATCCAGCGCGAACTCAAGCGCGAAAAGCTGGCAGCCAAGTACGCTGCCAAATACGCAGAACTGAAGGCAATCGCCGCTGACGCAAAGCGCAGCGACGAAGAGCGCGACGCCGCTCGCCTGGGCCTGCAGAAGCTGCCCCGTAACGCGAACCCCACTCGCCAGCGCAACCGCTGCGAGATCACGGGTCGTCCCCGTGGCACCTTCCGTCAATTCGGTCTGGGCCGCGCCAAGATCCGTGAACTGGCCTTCGCTGGCGACATCCCCGGTGTCACCAAGGCCAGCTGGTAAGCAAGCAGGAGAGATTAAACATGAGCATGAGTGATCCCATCGCTGACTTGCTGACCCGCATCCGCAATGCACAAATGGTCTCCAAGACCACCGTGACGGCTCCTTCCTCCAAGGTCAAGGTTGCCATCGCCCAGGTGCTGAAGGATGAAGGCTACATCGACGGCTTCCAAGTGAAGACCGACGCTGGCAAGTCCGAACTCGAAATTACCCTGAAGTACTACGCCGGCCGTCCGGTGATCGAGCGCATCGAGCGCGTGAGCCGTCCCGGCCTGCGCGTGTACAAGGGCCGTGACGCAATCCCCCAGGTCATGAACGGTATGGGCGTTGCCATCGTCACCACTCCCAAGGGCGTGATGACGGATCGCAAGGCACGCGCCACTGGCGTGGGCGGCGAAGTGCTGTGCTACGTGGCCTAACGGACATTAAGGAGAAATACTGAAATGTCTCGCGTAGCAAAGACTCCCGTGGCCATCCCCGCAGGCGTGGATGTGTCCATCAAAGACGACCAGATCAATGTGAAGGGCACCGGCGGCACGCTGTCGCAAGCCCAGAACGTTCTGGTGAAGATCTCCAACAACGAAGGCAAGCTGTCTTTCGAGCCCGTCAATGACTCGCGCGAAGCCAACGCCATGAGCGGCACCATGCGTCAGCTGGTGAACAACATGGTGGTGGGCGTGAGCAAGGGCTTCGAGAAGAAGCTGTCGCTGGTTGGCGTGGGTTTCAAGGCTTCGGCCTCGGGCTCCAAGCTGAACCTGGCGATCGGCTTTTCGCACCCGGTGAACTTCGAAATGCCGGCCGGCATCACTGTCACCACCCCCACACCGACCGAAATCTTGGTCAAGGGTGCTGACCGCCAGGCCGTTGGCCAAATGGCTGCTGAGATCCGTGCCGTTCGTCCTCCCGAGCCCTACAAGGGCAAGGGCATCCGTTACTCGGATGAGAAGGTCGTGATCAAAGAGACCAAGAAGAAGTAAGGAGCTGCATTATGTTGACCAAGAAAGAGCAGCGTCTCCGTCGTGCCCGCCAGACCCGCATCCGCATTGCACAGCAAGGCGTGGCACGTCTGAGCGTGAACCGTACGAACCTCCACATCTACGCAAGCGTGGTGTCGGAAGACGGCACCAAGGTGCTGGCTTCGGCCTCCACCGCCGAAGCCGAAGTGCGCACCCAACTGGGCGCCATCGGCAAGGGTGGCAACGTGGCTGCCGCTACGCTGATTGGCAAGCGCATTGCCGAGAAGGCGAAGGCTGCCGGCGTGGAGAAAGTGGCTTTCGATCGCGCTGGTTTCGCATACCACGGCCGCGTGAAGGCTTTGGCAGAAGCCGCTCGTGAAGCCGGCCTGCAGTTCTAAGCGGAGCGGATAGAAATGGCAAAGTTTTCTCCCAAGGTGCAAGACGAAGGTCGTGACGACGGTCTGCGCGAAAAAATGATCGCGGTGAACCGCGTCACCAAGGTTGTGAAGGGCGGTCGTATCCTCGGCTTCGCTGCACTGACCGTGGTTGGCGATGGTGATGGCCGCGTTGGCATGGGCAAGGGCAAGTCGAAGGAAGTGCCTGCAGCCGTGCAAAAGGCGATGGAAGAATCCCGTCGCAACATGATCAAGGTGTCTTTGAAGCACGGCACGATCCATCACACCGTGATGGGTCAGCATGGCGCAGCATCCGTGATGCTGAACCCTGCTCCCAAGGGTACCGGCATCATCGCCGGCGGCCCGATGCGCGCCGTTTTCGAAGTGCTGGGCATCACCGACATCGTGGCCAAGAGCCATGGTTCGTCGAATCCCTACAACATGGTCCGCGCGACTTTTGACGCTCTGAAGCACTCCACGACCCCTTCGGAAGTGGCAGCCAAGCGCGGCAAGTCGGTTGAAGACATCTTCACCGCCTGATCGGAGTCAATCACATGACAACGCAACAAACCGTGAAGGTGCAACTGGTGCGCAGCCCCATTGGCACCAAGGAATCGCACCGCGCCACCGTCCGTGGCCTGGGCCTGCGCAAGCTGAACAGCATCAGCGAACTGCAGGACACGCCTGCCGTGCGCGGCATGATCAACAAGATCAGCTACCTGGTCAAAGTTCTCTGAAAGGATTGATGATGGAACTCAATAGCATCAAGCCTGCAGAGGGCTCCAAGCACGCCAAGCGCCGTGTCGGTCGCGGCATCGGCTCCGGCCTGGGCAAGACTGCCGGCCGTGGTCACAAGGGTCAGAAGTCGCGTTCGGGTGGCTACCACAAGGTGGGCTTCGAAGGCGGTCAAATGCCTCTGCAGCGCCGTCTGCCCAAGCGTGGCTTCAAGTCGCATCTGCTGAAGTTCAATGCAGAAGTGACCCTGTCCGCTCTGGAACAGCTGGGCCTGGCCGAAGTCGATCTGGCAGCTCTGAAGCAAGCCGGTCTGGTTGGTGAAATCGCAAAGGTGGTCAAGATCATCAAGAGCGGTGAAATCAGCAAGGCTGTCAAGCTCAACGGCATCGGCGCTACCGCCGGCGCCAAGGCTGCCATCGAAGCTGCCGGTGGCAGCATCGCCTGATTAATGATCTGAAAGAAGACATCCGTGGCTACTAGCGCAGCTCAAATTGCAAAAACCGGAAAATTCGGCGATCTTCGCCGCCGTCTGGTTTTTCTGTTGCTCGCGCTGGTCGTTTACCGGATCGGGGCTCATATCCCCGTGCCGGGCATCGATCCAGCGCAGCTGCAGCAGCTGTTCAATGGCCAGCAGGGCGGCATTCTCAATCTGTTCAACATGTTCTCGGGTGGGGCGCTCTCGCGCTTCACGGTGTTCGCACTGGGGATCATGCCGTACATCTCGGCATCGATCATCATGCAGCTCATGACCTACGTGGTCCCTACATTCGAGCAGCTGAAAAAGGAAGGTGAATCGGGTCGTCGCAAGATCACCCAGTACACCCGCTACGGCACATTGGGCCTGGCGATTTTTCAGTCCCTGGGAATTGCCGTGGCTCTGGAAAGCTCCGCAGGTCTGGTTCTGAGCCCTGGCTTCGGCTTCCGCCTCACGGCGGTGGTCAGCCTGACGGCCGGCACCATGTTCCTGATGTGGCTCGGTGAACAGATCACGGAACGTGGTCTGGGCAACGGCATCTCGATCCTCATCTTTGGAGGTATCGCCGCAGGTCTGCCGAGCTCCATCGGTGGTCTGCTGGAGCTGGTGCGCACCGGTGCCATGAGCATCCTGGCCGCGATCTTCATCGTTCTCGTGGTGGCAGCCGTGACGTACTTCGTCGTGTTTGTCGAGCGGGGACAACGCAAGATCCTGGTGAACTATGCGCGTCGTCAGGTGGGTAACAAGGTGTATGGTGGCCAGTCTTCGCACTTGCCGCTGAAGCTGAACATGGCGGGGGTCATTCCTCCCATCTTCGCTTCCTCGATCATCTTGCTGCCGGCGACCGTTGTGAACTGGTTCAGTGCAGGGGAATCCATGCGCTGGCTGAAGGACATTGCTAGCACGCTGACCCCCGGTCAGCCGATCTATGTGATGCTCTACGCCACTGCCATCATCTTCTTCTGCTTCTTCTACACGGCCCTGGTGTTCAACAGCCGGGAAACCGCCGACAACCTGAAGAAGAGTGGTGCCTTCATCCCCGGGATCCGTCCCGGTGACCAGACGGCCCGCTACATTGACAAGATCCTGGTTCGCCTGACCCTGGCTGGCGCGGTGTACATCACATTCGTGTGCTTGTTGCCCGAGTTCCTGATCCTGAAGTACAACGTTCCGTTCTACTTCGGTGGCACATCACTGCTGATTATTGTGGTGGTGACCATGGACTTCATGGCCCAGGTGCAGAACTACATGATGTCGCAACAGTACGAATCGCTCCTCAAAAAGGCGAACTTCAAAGCGACACTTGGCAATTGAACTAAGTGATGGGCCTGGCCGGCGGTGCCGGCGGGTCCAGTAAGAGTTAGTAGACGCCCACTCGATCTATCCATCGCGGGCATGTTTCCCGGTCGATAGGCCGTAACGGATGTAGAGTTTTAGGAGAATGAAATGAGAGTTTCGGCTTCGGTCAAAAAAATCTGCCGTAACTGCAAGATCATCCGCCGCAAAGGTGTGGTGCGAGTGATCTGCACGGACCAGCGCCACAAGCAGCGCCAGGGTTGATAGGAAAGTTTGAGGACGAATAATGGCACGTATCGCTGGCATTAACATCCCGCCGCATCAGCACGCTGAAATCGGCCTGACCGCTATCTATGGGATCGGTCGCACCACTGCACGCAAGATCTGCGAAGCCGCTGGCATCGCATATTCCAAGAAAATCAAGGAACTGACTGACGGTGATCTGGAAAAGATCCGTGATCAGCTGACTTCCCTGACTCTGGAAGGTGATCTGCGTCGCGAAACAACGATGAACATCAAGCGTTTGATGGACATCGGTTGCTATCGCGGTTTCCGTCATCGTCGTGGCCTGCCCATGCGTGGTCAACGTACCCGCACGAATGCACGTACCCGCAAGGGTCCGCGCAAGGGTGCCGCGGCTTTGAAGAAATAAAGAGATTGAAAGATCACTATGGCTAAGTCTCCCGCAAACAACGCTGCACAGCGCGTTCGCAAGAAAGTCCGTAAGAACATTTCGGACGGCATTGCCCACGTGCACGCTTCGTTCAACAACACGATCATCACCATCACCGACCGCCAAGGCAACGCTCTGTCGTGGGCCTCGTCGGGTGGCCAGGGCTTCAAGGGTTCGCGCAAGTCGACTCCCTTCGCTGCCCAGGTGGCTTCGGAAGTGGCTGGTCGTGCTGCCATCGAACAGGGCATCAAGAACCTGGACGTCGAAATCAAGGGTCCCGGTCCTGGCCGTGAATCCTCGGTTCGCGCCCTGGGCGCCCTGGGCATCCGCATCACTTCCATCGCGGACGTGACGCCGGTTCCCCACAACGGCTGCCGCCCTCAAAAGCGCCGTCGTATCTAAGCTTTTTCACCAAGCCCACCGCCGCCCAGATGTGTAACATCGCGGGCGGCTCCCGTGCTTGTGCACGGCAGATGACACAAAGGAAATCAAGTGGCACGCTATATCGGCCCCAAGGCCAAACTCTCCCGCCGTGAAGGCACTGACCTGTTTCTGAAGAGCGCACGTCGCTCGATCGCCGACAAGTCCAAGTTCGACACCAAGCCCGGCCAGCATGGCCGCACTTCCGGTCAGCGTACTTCCGACTTCGGCCTGCAGCTGCGTGAAAAGCAGAAGGTCAAGCGCATGTACGGCGTGCTGGAAAAGCAATTCCGCCGCTACTTCGAAGCCGCCGACAAGAAGAAGGGCAACACCGGTGCCAATCTGCTGTCGCTGCTGGAGTCGCGTCTGGACAACGTGGTGTACCGCATGGGCTTCGGCTCGACCCGCTCGGAAGCGCGTCAGCTGGTGTCGCACAAGGCCATCACGGTCAACGGCCAATCCGTCAACATCCCTTCCTACATGGTGAAGGTGGGTGACGTGGTCGCCGTGCGTGAAAAGTCCAAGAAGCAGGCCCGCATCGTCGAAGCCCTGCAACTGGCTGGTCAAGTCGGTTTCCCTGCATGGGTGGAAGTGTCTGCCGACAAGGCTGAAGGCACGTTCAAGAAGTCGCCTGACCGCGACGAGTTCGGTGCAGACATCAACGAATCCCTGATCGTTGAGTTGTACTCGCGTTAATTCCGCGCAGCGACATTTCTGTAAAACCGTCCCCCAGCCGCGAGGCATCGCGCTGGGGTGCTTCACCAGCCTTACCGGTGTAACGAGCCGGGGGTATTGAGAGGAAGTCTGCATGCAAACCAATTTGCTGAAGCCCAAGACGATCAATGTCGAGCAGCTTGGCCACAATCGCGCCAAAGTTGTTCTGGAGCCGTTTGAGCGTGGCTACGGCCATACGCTGGGCAACGCCCTGCGCCGTGTCCTGCTCTCGTCCATGGTGGGTTACGCAGCGACGGAAGTGACGATTGCTGGTGTGCTGCACGAGTACTCGTCCATCGACGGTGTCCAGGAAGATGTGGTCAACATCCTGCTGAACCTCAAGGGTGTGGTGTTCAAGCTGCACAACCGCGATGAGGTCACGCTCTCGCTGCGCAAGGATGGCGAAGGCGTCGTGACGGCGCGCGACATCCAGACGCCCCACGACGTGGAAATCATCAACCCTGATCATGTCATCGCCAACCTGTCGCAAGGCGGCAAGCTGGACATGCAGATCAAGGTGGAGAAGGGCCGCGGCTATGTGCCCGGCAACGTGCGCCGCTATGGCGACGAGTCCACGAAGTCGATCGGCCGCATTGTGCTGGACGCTTCGTTCTCGCCCGTCAAGCGCGTGAGCTACGCCGTCGAATCGGCCCGCGTTGAACAACGCACCGACCTCGACAAGCTGGTGGTGGAGATCGAAACCAATGGTGCGATCACTGCCGAGGACGCCGTGCGCGCATCCGCCAAGATCCTGGTGGAACAGCTCGCCGTGTTCGCTCAGCTGGACGGCGGCGATATCGCCAGCGTCTTCGATGCTCCGGCCGGTGGCCGTGGTGCCGCAACCGCCTTTGATCCCATCTTGCTGCGTCCCGTGGACGAGCTGGAGCTCACCGTGCGTTCGGCCAACTGCCTCAAGGCAGAGAACATCTACTACATCGGCGACCTGATCCAGCGTACCGAAAACGAGCTGCTCAAGACCCCCAACCTGGGTCGCAAGTCGCTCAACGAGATCAAGGAAGTCCTGGCTTCCCGCGGTCTGACGCTGGGCATGAAGCTCGAGAACTGGCCGCCTGCTGGCCTGGAAAAGCGCTAAGCACTATAATTGCGGGCTCTCCTTTTTGGAGAGCCTCAGTGCCTCGGGCAGTACCTGATACGGCTGCACGAATTAATCAACAACTTGCGCAAATTCGGTTGAGGCAAGCTGCGGATCCGGTAACGGGTCCAGGCTTGCATCCTTGTTTGCGCAAGCCCTAATTACATATTTTAGGAATAAAGCACCATGCGTCACGGTCACGGCCTCCGCAAACTCAATCGCACCTCTTCGCACCGCCTGGCGATGCTGAAGAACATGATGAATTCGCTCATCGAGCACGAAGCCATCAAGACCACCGTTCCCAAGGCCAAGGAACTGCGCCGCGTGATCGAGCCCATGATCACCCTGGCCAAGGTCGACACCGTTGCCAACCGCCGTCTGGCATTCGACCGCCTGCGCGACCGCGACAGCGTGACCAAGCTCTTCAACGAGCTGGGCCCCCGCTTCGCAAAGCGTCCTGGTGGCTACACCCGTATCCTGAAGATGGGCTTCCGCGTGGGCGACAACGCCCCCATGGCCTTCGTGGAACTGGTCGAGCGCGCTGAAGAAGGCGCCGCCGAAGCCAAGGCAGCTGAATAATCTGCTATAATTTTGGAATACCGCGCGATGGAGCAGTCTGGTAGCTCGTTGGGCTCATAACCCAAAGGTCGGAGGTTCAAATCCTTCTCGCGCAACCAAATTGAAAAGGGCTACGACAACTGTCGTAGCCCTTTTTTCATGCCCTCGCGCCAGGGCAAAGGCCAGGCAGACAGCCCGGCATCAGCCGCCCAGCTGGTTGCCGATGCGCTGGCCCAGCCGCAGGCGCACGCGGTGGGCGATTTCCTGGGCGACCTCGGGGCTGAGCACTTCGCTGATGTGCAGCAGCTCGGTGTAGTGCATGTACAAGAGGCCGCGCAGGGTCTTGAAAGCGGCCTCGTGGTCGCCGCCGCAGACGCTGGCGTCATCGGCCAGCACGCGCTCCACCACGCCGGCCTGCAGCAGCGGGATCTTGCAGATGACGGCGTGGCGGGCGATCTCCAGGTCGATCTCCTGGAGCCGGCATTCCCATTCCTCGGGCAAGAATCGGTTGGCTGGCATGTCGGCTTTTCTCCTTTTTTCACTGCATGGGTACACCGGGGCGAAAGGCACCCGGTCTGGGGATGCTGTCATGTGAGCGGGGCTCGGTGGCCTGGGTCGCCAGGTTTACTGGCCCGGCCTTGATGCCTGTCAAACTTCGGTGGCGCAGGCGCCCGCTGGAAGCCGGGCTCATGCTGCACTGCATCATGATGTCAGTCATGCGGCGCGGCCGCCAGTGCCCGTGCAGGCTGGTGGGCTTTTGCTCCCGGCAGGCCATGCTCTCTCGGCGCCGCTCCGGCAACGCAAAGGATCCACATGCTCGAGAAGATCGCCTCGCTGTTCCGCTATTTCAAGGCGGCCGTGCCGTTCCGGCTGGTGCCGGCACTGATTGCCACCGCCGTGCTGTTCGGCCTGCTGCTGATGCCCGTGCCCGAGGGGCTGACGCCCAAGGGCTGGCAGCTGGTCGCCATTTTCCTGACCACCATCGTGGCCATCATCCTCAAGGTCATGCCCATTGGCGTGATGGCCTTGATGGCCATCGTCATCGTCTCGCTGTCCCAGGTCACCTCCGGCTCGTCCAAGGGTGCCATCACCGATGCGCTGAGCAGCTTTTCCAGCCCGCTGATCTGGCTGATCGTGGTGGCCATCCTGATCTCGCGCGGCCTCAAGAAGACGGGGCTGGGCAGCCGCATCGGCCTGATGTTCATCGCCCTGCTGGGCAAGCGCACCATCGGCATCGGCTACGGCCTGGCGATCTGCGAGCTGGTGCTGGCTCCGTTCACGCCCAGCAACACGGCGCGCGGCGGCGGCATCGTGCACCCGATCATGAAGTCCATCGCCAATGCCTTCGAGTCGGACCCGGCCAAGGGCACGCAGGGCAAGGTGGGCACCTACCTGGCCCTGGTCAACTACCACGCCAATCCCATCACCTCGGCCATGTTCCTGACCGCCACGGCGCCCAACCCGCTGGTGGTGGATTTCGTGGCCAAGGCCACGGGCCAGGCCCTGCACCTGAGCTGGACCACCTGGGCGCTGTACATGCTGCTGCCGGGCCTGCTGTGCCTGCTGCTGATGCCGCTGGTGATCTACCTGCTGTCGCCGCCCGAGCTCAAGGCCACGCCCAATGCCGTGGAGTACGCCCGCAGCGAGATGGCGCGCATGGGGCCGCTGTCGGGCAAGGAGCGCGTGATGCTGGGCACCTTCGGCCTGATGCTGCTGCTGTGGGCCAACGTGCCGCAGATGCTGTTCGGCCCGGCCTTCGTGCTGGACCCCACCGTGGTCGCCTTCCTGGGCCTGTTCGTGCTGATCATCACGGGCACCATTGACTGGGATGACGTGCTGTCCGAGAAAAGCGCCTGGGATACCCTGGTGTGGTTCGGCGCCCTGGTCATGTTGGCCGAGCAGCTCAACAAGCTCGGCGTGGTGTCCTGGTTTGCCGTGGGCATGAAGAACGCCATCGTCGCCAGCGGCCTGGACTGGCTGCCGGTGGCGGCCATCCTGGTGGGCGTGTTCGTGTTCTCGCACTACCTGTTCGCCAGCACCACGGCCCACATCAGCGCGATGATGCTGGCCTTCCTGACTGTGGGCGCGCAGCTGATTCCGGCCGACTATGTCGTGCCCTTCATGCTGATGATGACGGCCGGCTCGGCCATCATGATGACGCTCACGCACTACGCCACCGGCACTTCGCCCATCATCTTCGGCAGCGGCTACGTCACGCTGGGCAACTGGTGGCGCGTGGGCGCGGCCATGTGCGTGATCGAGCTGCTGATCTTTGCCGTGGTCGGCAGTGTCTGGTGGAAGCTGCTGGGCCTGTGGTGAGGGCGGGCGCCCTCAAGCCGTGGTCCGTGGCTCGCCCAGCGACAGCATGAGCCGGTTGGCCCAGTTGAAGAAGGCCGTGCCGTGCAGCACATCGGAGATGGCGGCATCGTCCAGGCCTGCGGTGCGCAGCGCATCGATGTGGGCGGGCTCCAGCGCAGGCGGCGTCTGGGTCAGCGCCACGGCCGCCGTGACGATGGCGTTCCAGCGCGGCCCCAGGTCCGTGCCCGGGCCTTCGTCGAGCAGGCGCTGCACGTCGCCGCTCCGGCGCGAGAAGTGCGTGGCAAAGCGCGCATGGACCGAGGCGCAGTAGATGCAGCCATTGGCGCGCGAGGTGGCCGCAGCGGCCAGCTCGCGCTCGGCGCGCGGCAGGCCGGCGTCGGGGTTGTAGAAGATGTCCTTGTCGGTGCGCGTGCGTGCGCCCAGCGTGTCGGGGTCGCGCGCCAGCAGGCGGAAGTAGGGCGACTGCGCGCGTGAGGCATCGACCAGGCCCGCATGGTGGCGTTCGGTCAGCTCGCTTTCTTCCAGCGGCTCAATCCATGGCAGCCAGTCGAGCTGTTCCTGGGTGAAGACCTGGGGAGCGGCGGAGTTCGTTGAGGTCATGGCTGGGCTTGCAGGGTGTTGGGTTGATGGGCTGCCTGGGGCGCGGGGCGTGCAGCCAGCACGCGCAACCCCGCCACCACGCGGATCTGGAAGGACAGGAAGGACGCCAGCTGGGACAGGATGACGATGTCCGTCTCGCTCCAGCCCGCCTGTTGCAGCGCCTGCAGGGCTCCGGCGCTGGCGTCGCGCGGGTGGTAGGCCAGCAGGTGGGCATGGGCCAGCGCCGCGGCCAGGCGCGGGCCCAGCAGTGCGGCGTGGGCCGGGTCCACGGCATAGGCGGGGCCGGGCTGGTCCTCGCGGCTCAACGGGCCTGCCGGGTAGCTGCCGTAGGGGCCGTGCGGGCCGCTGCCGGCCTGCAGGCTCTGGGCGCGGCCACGCACCACTTCGGACGCCACCACGGCGGCCAGTTCGGCATCCTCGGTGGCCAGCGCGCGTGTATAGAAGACGGCGCTGCGCGGCTCGCCATGCAGCCCGGCCGTGAAGGCGGCCAGGGCCAGCTGCTCGCGCAGCGAGACCGTGCCGGGCACGGGCTCGGCGGGCGTGAACAGGGCTGCAAAGCTTTGCTGGGCCTGCGTGCGTGCCTCGGTGCGGTGGCGGCGCACGCGGTCCAGGGCGCTGCCGGGGGTGATGTCGGCGAGGTGGTCGATCACGTCGCCGGGAAAGCGGGGCGTTGCGGTGGTGTTCATGGTCATGCGGCTTGCAGCAGTCCGGCCCGGACTGCGGGGAGGGAAGAGGGCGCTGGGGTGGACGTGGATGTGGACTCATCGGCACGGCGCCAGCCCAGGGCCGGGGCCACATGGGCGGCCGTCAGTTCGATGGAGCGCAGGATGGCGGCGTGCGGCGGGTCGATGGAATGCACCTGGAAGACGATGTCGCTCACGCGCGCCAGCGCCGTGTCGGAGCGCAGCGAGGCGATGACCTCGTCGGGCGTGCCCACATGCACGTCGTAGGCGGCGATGAGATCGGCCAGCGGCGCCTGCGGATCGACACGGGCCGCCCACTGCGAGGGCTGGGCCGCATGGCGCAGGGCCACGCGGCGCAGGCCGGCCTCGGCCCAGCGCAGCGCCTCGTCTCGGCGGTCGGCCACGAACAGCGTGCGCGAGCCCAGGATGCGCGGCGCCCGCCCTGCGGGCAGGCGGGCGAGGTAGGCGTCGATGATGGGGTTCTGGATCTCGGACAGCGTGGCCTGCGGCGCGCCTTCGGGCCGTGGCTGGGTGCGCGACAGCATCAGGCCGTCGCCGTTGGCACCGGCCCGCGCGCCGCCCTCGGCCGAGAACGTGGCCTGCCAGACGCGCTCCAGCAGCTGCGGCGCGGCCGGGTACAGGTGCACGCCGCCGGCCAGCGCACGCCCGGCCCAGGCGTCCTGCAGCACGCCGAAGTTGCGTGCGAAGACTGCGCCGCGCTCGGCGCCCTGCACGCCAAAGGCCTCGAAGGATTCGGCCGTGCCGCCCGTGCCCAGGCCCACCTCCAGGCGGCCGCCGGTCAGCAGGTCCAGCACGGCCGCGTCCTCGGCCACGCGCAGCGCGTTTTCCAGCGGCAGCGTGATCACGCCCGTTCCGATGCGGATGCGCCGCGTGCGCGCCGCCACATGGGCGAGAAAGACGAAGGGCGAGGGCAGGCCGCCCTCGCTTTCATGGAAATGGTGCTGGGCTACCCAGGCCGAGTCGAAGCCCTGGGCCTCGGCATGGGCGATCTGCTCGGCCACCAGGCGGTAGCGCTCGCCGGCCGGCGCGTCGTCGAGCAGGCGGCTGAAGAAGCCCAGGCGTGGGCCGTTGCGGGAGCCGTGGCCACGGTTGGTATCAGGCGGGGTGAGGGACAAAATCAATGCTCCTTTTGCCGGGAATGGCGTCCATGAGTTCGCGCGTGTAGTCGCTGGTGGGGCGCTGGAACACTTCCTCCACGCTGCCCGCGTCCACCACCCGGCCCGCGCGCAGCACCGACACCGTGTCGGCAATCTGGCGCACCACGGCAAGGTCGTGCGAGATGAAGAGATAGGTCAGCCCCAGGTCCTGCTGCAGCTGGGCGAGCAGGGCGAGGATCTGCGCCTGCACCGTCACGTCCAGGGCCGATACGGCCTCGTCCAGCACCAGCACCTGCGGCTGCAGCACCAGGGCGCGCGCAATCGCCACGCGCTGGCGCTGGCCGCCCGACAGCGCATGCGGGCGCCGCTGCAGCACGCCGGCCGGCAGGCCCACGCGCTCCAGCATGTCGTGCACGCGCTGGCGGCGCTCATCGGCCGGCAGCGGGTCGAAGTTCAGCAGGGGCTCCTCGATGATGTCGAACACGCTCTGGCGCGGGTCCAGCGAGCTGAACGGGTTCTGGTAGACCAGCTGCACGCGGCGGCGCAGCTGGCGCAGGGCCTCGCCGCGCAGGCCCGTGACCTCGGTGCCTTCGATGCGGATGCGGCCCGCCGTGGGCCGGCCCAGGCCCACGATGGCGCGGATGGTGGTGGTCTTGCCCGAGCCCGACTCGCCCACGATGGCATGCGTGCTGCCCCGGCGCACGCGCAGCGACACGCCGTCCACGGCGCGGAAGATGCCGCGCCCGTGGGCCGAGGCATGGCCGGGGGCCGCGAACTCGTGCACCAGGTCCTCGACCTCGATGGCCCAGTCATCGGCCGTGGCGTGCCTGGGCGTGCGGCGCGGCGCGGGCGCCAGCGAAGGCGCATCGGCCAGCAGCCGCCGCGTGTAGGCGCTTTGCGGATTGCGCAGCAGCTCCAGCGTGGGGCCCTGCTCCTGGATGCGGCCGCCCTGCATGACGACCAGGCGGTGCGAACGGTCGGCCGCCACGCCCAGGTCATGCGTGACCAGCAGCACGGCCGTGCCGGTCTCGCGGCGCAGCGCGTCGATCAGGTCCAGGATGCGCCGCTGCACGGTCACGTCCAGCGCGCTGGTGGGCTCGTCGGCAATGATGAGGGCGGGCCGCAGCGCAATCGCAATGGCGATCAGCACGCGCTGGCGCATGCCGCCCGACAGTTCGTGCGGATACTGGCGTGCGCGCAGCGCGGGCTGGGACAGGCCCACGCGCGCCAGCAGCTCCAGCACGCGCGCCTCCACGGCCGTGCGGTCGCGCAGTCCGTGGATGCGCAGGATCTCGCCCACCTGGTCGCCCACCGTGCGCACGGGGTTCAGCGACATGGTGGGGTCCTGCGGCACCAGGCTGACCACGCGGCCGCGGATGGCGTTCCAGCGTGCGGCCGGCCAGCCCGAGACCTCGGTGCCCTGCAGGCGGATGCTGCCGTGCTCGCGGTGGCCGTTGTCAGCCAAAAGGCCGATCACGGCCTGGGCCGTGGTGGTCTTGCCCGAGCCCGATTCGCCGACCAGGGCCACCACCTCGCCCGGCGCCACGGAAAACGACACGCCGTGCACCACGCGCTGCGCCTGGCCTGCGGCATCGCGGTAGGCCACGGCCAGGTCCTGCACTTCGAGCACGGGGGCGGTCGTTGCCACCGCTGGTGCGGCGTGGATGCGTTCCTCGATGGCGGCGCTCATGCAGGCCTCCGTGCGAAGGCCGTGGCGATGCGGTTGGCCGCCAGCACCACGGCCACCACGATCAGGCCCGGCGCCGTGGTCAGCCACCAGGCGGTGGCGATGTAGTTGCGGCCCTCGGCGATCAGCAGCCCCCATTCGGGCGTGGGCGGCGGTGCGCCGTAGCCCAGAAAACCCAGGGTGGAAATCGCAAGGATCGCCGAGCCGAACTGCAGCGCCGCCATGGCGATGACCGACGTCAGCGAGTTGGGCAGCACATGGCGCCACAGCACGGCGGCAAAGCGCCCGCCGCTGCCAAAGGCGGCCTCCACATAGTCGGAGCGGCGCACGCGCACCACCTCCGAGCGCACCAGGCGCGCGAAGCTGGCCACCGAGACCACGCCCACGGCAATGGCCGCGTTGATGGTGCCAAAGCCCAGCACGATGATGATGGTCAGCGACAGCAGCAGCGAAGGCACGGCCAGCAGCACATCGACCAGGCGCATCAGCGCATCTTCCGTGCGCCCGCCCGTGGCCCCGGCCAGCAGGCCGATCAGCGTGCCCACGGCCAGGCCCACGCCCACGGCCACGAAGGCGCCCGACAGCGAATGCACGGCGCCATGCACCACGCGCGCCCACAGGTCGCGCCCCAGCGCGTCCGTGCCCAGCCAGTGCGCGGCGCTGGGCGCCAGCAGCTGCTGGCCGGCCTGGCCCGAGATCGGGTTCTGGTGGGCGAACCAGCCGGGCGCCAGCGCCCACAGCGCGGCCACGGCAATCACCAGCCAGGCCAGGGCCAGCGTGGGCGGCAGGCGTTTCAGGGATTGCAGGCGGGCCGGCAAGGCGAAGCTGCGGCGCGGGGCGGCTGGCGCAGGGGCCAGGGACGACGCTGGCAGCGCCATGGGAATGGGAGTAGGAGTGGCGGGCGCGGCCTGGGCATCCAGGGCCGGGGAAAGAGCGCTTGAGACGGCAGTGTTCATGGCCGGTTCTCCACGGAATGGCGCAGGCGCGGATCAAGCAGCGGGTACAGCAGATCCACGGCGAGGTTGATGAGTACGAAGGCGGCGGCCGAGACGACCACCACGGCCTGGAGCACGGCCGTGTCCTGGTTGCCCACGGCCTGCTGGGTCAGCGTGCCCAGGCCATTGAGGCCGAACACGGCCTCCGTCACCACGGCGCCGGCCAGCAGCTCGCCGAACAGCACGCCGGCAATGGTCAGCGTGGGCAGCAGCGCATTGCGTGCCACATGGCGCAGCAGCACCCAGCGGCGCGAGGCGCCCTTGGCCCGCGCCACGGCCACGAAGGGCTGGGCCAGCACGGCGTCGATATTGCGCAGCAGCACCTGGGCCAGCGGCGCCGAGATCGGCACGGCCAGGGTCAGCGTGGGCAGCACCAGTCCTTCCCAGGGGCCGGGATTGATCACGGCGATCCAGCCCAGGCGGAACGACACCACCTGGATCAGCATGATCCCCAGCCAGAACACGGGCACCGAGACAAAGACCGAGGGCAGCGAATACAGCGCGTTGCGCAGCCAGGCAAAGGGCGCCAGGCTGGCAGCCGCCGCCAGCGCCACGGCCAGCAGCGCGGCTGCGGTAAAGCCCAGGGCCGCGAGCTTGAGCGTGGGCGGCAGGCTGGTGGCCAGGCCCTGGCTCACCGGCACGCCGGCCTGCAGCGAATAGCCGAAATGGCCCGTGAGGAACTGGCCCAGCGTGTGCAGGTACTGCTGCCACACGGGCTGGTCCGAGCCGTAGGCGGCGCGGATGTCGGCAATCTCCTGCGGGCCCAGGCCCAGCTCGGGGTTCAGGAACTTGATCAGCACGGCATCGCCCGGCAGCAGCTGCAGCAGGATGAACGAGACCGTGAAGGCCGCCCACAGCACCAGGGCGGCCTGGGCGATGCGGCTGAGCAGATAGCGGCGCGGCATGGGAGTGGTTCCTCAGGGAGCGATCCGGTCAGCGCTTGGCCAGCCAGGTGCTGTAGAAGCTGGGCCGGCCCACGGCCTCGAAGCCCACGTCGCGCACCCAGCCCGCGCCCGCAAAGGCCTGGGGTTCCTCGAAGATGGGGATCACATAGGCCTGGTCGATCAGGTAGTTCTGCACCTCGCCGGCCAGCGCCAGGCGCCTGGCGGCATCGGTCTCGGCCGCGATGGCGTCGAACAGGCCGTTGAGCTTGGTGTCCTCGAAGGACTTGACCTTCTGGCTCACGCCGCCCTTTTGCAGCAGCACGTTGCGGTTGGTCGGGTAGTAGTTGCTCTTGATCACGTCGGGATCGGCGCGGCCCACCATGCCGGGCAGCACGCCGGTCTTGTCGGGGTCCAGCGTGTCCACGGCGCGGCTGCCCGCGTCGCCCGACAGCACGTTCAGCTTGACGCCGATGCGCGCCCACTGCTGGGCCACGAGCTGCAGCGTCTCCTTGTTCTGCGGCTGAGGCAGGGACTCGTAGGTGGACAGAACGAAATCGCGGCCGTCCTTCTGGCGCAGGCCGTTGGCGCCCAGCGTCCAGCCGGCCTCGTCCAGCAGCTGTTTCGCCTTGGCCTCGTCATAGGCCAGCTTGGCCGACAGGTCCACGAAGCCGGCCGCCGTGGAGGCAATCACCGAGCGCGCC
Source organism: Delftia acidovorans NBRC 14950 (assembly GCF_001598795.1). GTDB lineage: Bacteria > Pseudomonadota > Gammaproteobacteria > Burkholderiales > Burkholderiaceae_C > Comamonas > Comamonas acidovorans. Next base: position 57,921 of record NZ_BCZP01000002.1, read on the forward strand.
TGCGGATAGCGCGGCGAGAACAGCGTATCCACGATCTCCTTGGCATTGGTGCCGTGCAGCAGGGCCTGGCGCACCTTGAGATCGGCCACCAGGGCGTTGTCCGGGCGGATGGCCACGCTGTTGTTCACGCCGCGCGTGGGCGGGGCGTAGATGCTGAACTTCTGGTCCTCGACGCGCTTTTCGTCATAGGCCTGGATCTGGCGGATCAGCCCGGCCTGCCCGGCCAGCAGCGCGCCGATGCGCACGCTGTCCTCGGGGGTGACGATGAACTTCACCTCGTCCAGCCGCGCGCGGCCCTGGTGGGCCAGCTTGGCGGGACCCCAGGCATAGTCCTTGCGCACCTTGAGCACCAGCTCCTTGCCCAGCGTCTCGCTGGCCACCACGAAGGGGCCGGAGCCGATGATGCGCGTGGCGTCGCCCAGCTCCTCGAAGGGGCGGTCCAGCGTGGCCGGCGAGACCAGGCCCGAGCCGATCACCGAAGTGCCCTGCAGAAAGCCCGGCGAAGGCTTTCTGAAGAAGAACTTCACCGTCAGCGGGTCGACCACCTCGCTGCGCTCGTAGTTGTTGATCACCTCGGACACGGGCTGCTTGAGCGCCTTGTTGCCCAGGCCATAGGTGTCGAAGTTGCGCGCCACGGCCGCCGCGTCCAGCGGTGTGCCATCGGAGAAGGTGACGCCGGGCCGCAGCTTGAAACTGTATTCGGTGGCGTCGGCATTCACGGTCCAGGACTCGGCGATCCAGGGCTGGATCTCCAGCGTCTTCGGGTCCTGGTAGGTCAGCTTGTCTGTGATCTGGTTGAGCACGCCGCCATTGGGATAGAAGCCCCCGGCCGGCGGATAGAGGTTGGTATGGGCCTGCTGCTCCAGGTAGACCAGGGTGCCGCCTTCCACGGGGCCAGCAGCCGCGCCCGCCTGGGCCGTATCGGCCTGCTTGGAGCACGCCGCCAGCAGCAGGCTGCTGCCCGCCAATACCGCTATCGCGGCCTTCCATGCCACCTGAGCCGCCTTCGATTGGGAAAACACGTTCGTACCTCGCCGCCGCTGGGGCGCTGAAAAACAAGACTGCCGGCCACAGGACCGGCTCCATGTTTTTCATGCTATCGATGCCAAATATTTGCGCTCATATATCGAGTTGCATCGTTATTTGGAAAACGACTAAGGGATGGGAGCCCCTGCATATCTGCCCAGTGCATAAGCGCAGACGGATTCGTTTGTTTGCCGCGCATGCGGCGGTCCCAACAATGGGCTGGTACTTCCTTCACCGAAAGCCCGTCCATGAGCCATCTCAACGAATACCTCGCCGAAAAGCGCGCCGCCGTGCTCGCCCGCAGCGCCGCCGTCGCGGCCGGCACGGCCCAGCCCGCCCACCTCAAGGCCCATGTGCGCGCCGAGGGCCGCAGCGGCGTGCGCCGCCTGCGCATCCGCGAGCACCAGGTCATCAGCGACAGCCCGCCCGACTTCGCGGGCTACAACCTCGGCCCCAGCTCGCCCGAGCTGCAGCTGGGCGTGCTGGGCACCTGCGTGACCCACATCTTTCTGATCCAGGCGGCCGAGCGCCAGGTGCCCGTGGAGAGCCTGGAGGTCGAGGTCACGGGCATCATCGACCCGCGCGGCGGCAAGCCCGGCCACGAGGCCACGCCCATCTGGCCGCATGAGATCGGCTACACCGTGCACATCGACTCGCCCGCCAGCCGCGCCGAGATCGATGCGCTGTTCGAGGCCGTGGAGCGCACCTGCCCCATCCTCAACCTGCTGCGCAATCCGCAGAACATCCGCGCCGAAGTGCGCCACACCGACTCCAGCGCCGCCGCGCGCCTGGCAGCCTGAACACCGTGCGGAAAGCACCCCTGCCATGACCCTGCCACTCGACCACATCGTCATCGCGGTCCAGGAACTGGAACGCACCATTGCCGACTACACCGCGCTGGGCTTCAACGTGCTGCGTGGCGGCGAGCATCCGGGCCGCTCCACGCACAACGCCCTGGTGGTGTTTGCCGACGGCGCCTATTTCGAACTCATCGCCTGGCGCGCACCCGCGCCCGAGGAACGCTGGTGGCAGCAGCTGCAGCGCCATGGTGAGGGCATTGTCGATTTCGCGCTGCTGCCCACCGAGACCGGCGCCGTGGTTGCCGCCGCCCAGGCGCGCGGCCTGGACTACGAGGCGCCCTACGAAGGCGGCCGCCTGCGCCCCGACGGCGCGCAGCTGCGCTGGCGCAATGCACGCGCCCGCAGCCAGGACCTGCCCTTTCTCTGCGGCGACCTCACGCCGCGCGCCCTGCGCGTGCCCGAGGGCGATGCACGCGTGCACCCCAACGGCGCCACCGGCGTGGCCCGGCTGCACGTGGCCGTGCATGACCTGCGCGCCAGCCTGGCACGCTGGCGCGCGCTGCTGGGTGAGGGCGCCGACATTGGCGAGGCCCGGCTGTCGGACGACGGCAGCGCCTACCGCGCATCGCTGAGGCTGGGCGCCACTGCGCTGGTGCTGGCTGCGCCCGCCCAGGGCGTTGCCACGGGCGCCCTGGGCCACCGTCTGGCCACGCGCGGTGAAGGCCCTTATGCCATCGAGCTGGAGGTACGCCAGCCCGCGTCTGCGCTGGCGCTGGACGAGACCGCCACGCATGGCGCGCGCATCGTGCTGGCCCAGGTTTCCCCGGCCAGGGAAACCGCCGCCGCCTAGGCGAAATGCGTGGGCGCTAGAATGGCGCCCCGCTGACACCCATGCCCACCCCGGTGGGCGTTTTCGTTGCAGCCGCGGCCTCCCTTGAGGGGCGCCGCGGCGCGGCGCTGCTTGCCATGACGACTGCTTCCACTCCTGCCACGCTGGGCATAGATTTCGGTACCTCCAACTCCGCCATGGCCTGGCGCGCCCCCGGCCAGACCGCACGCCTGTTGCCGCTGGAGGGCGATGCCTGCGGCATGCCCACGGCGCTGTTCTTCCATACGGACGAGCACAGCACCCATTTCGGGCGCGACGCCATGGCCCAGTACCTGGACGGCGAGCCGGGCCGGCTCATGCGCTCCCTCAAAAGCCTGCTGGGCAGTGCGCTGCTGCAGGAAAAGACGGCGGTGCACGACCAGTTCGTGAGCTACCAGGACATCATCGGCCTGTTCCTGCGCCGCGTGGCCGACCGGGCGCGTGCCTCGCTGGACGGCCGCCTGCCCGAGCGCGTGGTGCTGGGCCGGCCCGTGCATTTCGTGGACGACCATCCCGAGCGCGACCGCCAGGCCCAGCAGGCCCTGGCCGATGCCGCGCGCGTCGCAGGCCTGGGCGATGTGGATTTCCAGATGGAGCCCATTGCCGCCGCTCTGGACTACGAGCAGCGCCTCACGCAGGAATCCGTGGTGCTGGTGGTGGACATCGGCGGCGGTACCTCCGACTTCACCGTCGTGCGCCTGGGGCCCGAGCAGGCCGGCCGCAGCGATCGCCGCGACGACATCCTGGCCACCAGCGGCGTGCACATCGGCGGTACGGACTTCGACCACCGGCTCAACCTGGCCCAGCTCATGCCGCTGCTGGGCTACCGGCACATCGGTCCCAGCGGCCGCGAAGTGCCCAGCCGCGTGTTCTTCGACCTCTCGACCTGGCACCTGATCCAGTGGCTGTACTCGCCCAAGGCCCTGGCCGAGGCGCGCAACCTGCGCACCGACTACAGCGACCAGCGCCTGCACAAGCGCCTGATGGAAGTGCTGGAACTGCGCGAAGGCCACCGCCTGGCCGCCGTGGTGGAGCAGGCCAAGATCGAGGCCTCCACGCGCCATGCCGAAGCGGCCATCGAGCTGGGCTGGCTGGAATCGGGCCTGTCCGCCGCCATCTCGCCCGAGGTGCTGCACGAGCAGCTGCAAGGCCCGCTGCAACAGGTCGTTGCCTGCGCCCAGGACTGCCTGCGCCTGGCCGGCGTGGCGCCCCAGGCGCTGGACGCCATCTACCTCACGGGCGGCTCATCGGCCCTGCGCACGCTGCGCGATGCGCTGCGCGAGGCCTTCCCCGGCGTGCCCCAGGTCGAAGGCGACCTGTTCGGTGGCGTGGCCACCGGCCTCGCGTATGCCTGATCAATCCGCGTCGCCGTCCTCCTCGGCGGCCTGCTTGATCGCCAGCGCGGCGTCATAGAGGCGGTTGCGCGGTGCGCCCGTGATCTCGGCGGCCAGGCGCACGGCGGTCTTGGTGGGCAGTTCGGCCAGCAGCAGGCGCAGCACGCGCAGGGCGTCGGCGTCGGCCTCATCGCCACCCAGGGCCACCGGGTGCAGCACCACGGCGAATTCGCCCTTGCTGCGCTGGGGCACGGCCTGCAGCCAGTTCGGCAGCGCGCTGGCGGGCATGGTGGCAATGTCCTCGAACTGCTTGGTGATCTCGCGTGCCAGCGTCACCGGGCGCTCGCCCAGCGTGGCCAGGGCGGCGGCCAGGTCGGCAATGCGGTGGGGCGCCTCCAGCAGCACGGTGCAGCGCGGCTGCAGGGTCAGTTGCTGCACGGCAGCCAGGCGCTCGGCCGACTTGGTGGGCAGAAAGCCTGCGAAGACGAAACCTCCCTCGCCCTGCGAAGGCGTGACCGCGCCGGCCACGCTGATGGCGGCCGTGATGCTGCTGGCGCCGGGCAGCGGAATGCAGCGCAGGCCCGCGGCCTGCACGGCTGCGCACAGGCGTGCGCCGGGGTCGCTGACCCCGGGCGTGCCCGCATCGCTGACATAGGCAATGCGCTGGCCCTGCTGCAGCCGCGCCACGATCTGCTGTGCCGCCTCGGCCTCGTTGTGCTGGTGCACGGCCAGCAGCTGGCTGCCGGGCCGGTCCAGTCCATAGGAGCGCAGCAGGCCCTGCGTGTGGCGCGTGTCCTCGCAGGCCACGCAGTCCACCAGCTGCAGCACATGCAGGGCGCGCAGGCTGATGTCGGCCAGGTTGCCGATGGGAGTGGCCACCACGTAGAGGGCGCCCTGCGGATAATGCTGGGATGCCGCAGCATCCTTGGCTGCGCCCAGCGCGGTGGCGAAAGAGGTAGTCAATGGGTTTCCTTGCGAAAAAGCCGGCAGGCGCGGGGCCGTCTGCCCTCACGACCCGGCATCGGGGCCAGCAGGCCGAGGATGCGGCGCTGGCCCATCTGCAGGCGGCCGGCCTGCGTCTGGTCGAGCGCAATTATCGGACGCCGGGCCGCGGCGGCGGCGAGATCGACCTCATCGTGCAGGCGCGCGACGGCACCGTGGTCTTTGTCGAGGTGCGCAGCCGCGGCACGCGCGCCTTCGGCGGTGCCGGCGCCAGCATCGGTGCCACCAAGCAGCGGCGCATCGTATTTGCGGCGCGCCACTACCTGATGCGCTGGTCCGCGCCGCCGCCGTGCCGCTTCGACGTGGTGCTGGTCGAGCCCGGCGCCGGGTCCGCCGTGCAGTGGCTGCAGGCCGCCTTTGACGCCGAAGGCGCTTGATCCGTTACCGCTGCAGCACAAATAACGCCTGGCTACGAAAGACTTCAAGGGCGGCAGTTATCATCGGGCCTCCATGCTTGAGCAACGTATCCAACAGCATTTCATCGACAGCGCCGACCTGAAATACCAGGCCGCCCAGGCGCTGAGCCAGCCCATTGCGGCGGCAGTGCAGGCCATGCTGGCCTGCGTGACCAGTGGCGGCAAGGTTCTGGCCTGCGGCGCAGGCGCCTCTGCCAGCGATGCCCAACTCTTCGCCGCCCTGTGCGTGGCCGGCTTCGAACGCGACCGGCCCGAGCTGGCTGCCGTGGCCCTGGTCTCCGACGGCGGCCTGCTGGGCACCGTGGGCGCCACGGGCTCGGGCGGCAACGCCACCCAGTACCTGGCGCGCCAGATACGCGCCCTGGGCCAGCCCGGCGACCTGCTGCTGGTGCTGTCCGCCACGGGCAACGACGTGGCCGTGCTGGAGGCGCTGGATGCCGCCCATGAGCGCGACATGATGGCCGTGGTGCTGACCGGCCGCACGGGCGGCTCCCTGGCCGGCCGCGTGCGCGAGACCGATGTTCTGATCTGCGTGCCGCACGACCGTGCGGCGCGCGTGCGCGAAACCCATACGCTGGTGCTGCACTGCCTGTGCGACGGCGTGGATGCCCAGTTACTTGGTGAACAGGAGATGCCTCTATGAAGTTCCGTTGGTCCCGCGCCGCCTGCGGTGTGCTCGCCGTCGCGTCCCTGGGCGCCGCCCTGTCGGGCTGCGTCGCCCTGGTGGGCGGTAGCGCCGTGATGGCCGGCATGTCGGTGGCGGACCGCCGCACCACCGGCACCCAGGTGGAAGACCAGGGCATCGAGCTGCGCGCCAACAACCGCATCGCCGAAGTGCTGGGCGACAAGGCCCATGTCAACGTCACCAGCTACAACCGCCAGGTGCTGCTGACCGGCGAGGCCGGCAATGAGGCCGACCGCCAGACCATCGAGAAGCTCGTGCGCGAGCAGCCCACGGTGCGCAATGTCTTCAACGAAGTGGTGGTGGCTCCCTTCACCTCCACGCTGAGCCAGCGCTCCAAGGACACGCTGGTCACCACCCAGGTCAAGGCCAGCCTGCTGGACGCCAAGGACATCCAGGCCTCGGCCTTCAAGGTCGTGACCGAGAACAAGGTCGTCTTCCTGATGGGCATCGTCACCCCGCGCGAAGCCAAGCGTGGCGCCGAGATTGCACGCGGCATCAACGACGTGACCAAGGTCGTGCGCGTGGTGGAAGTCATCTCCGAGGACGAACTGGCCCGCATGCAGCCCCAGTCTGCCCCCGTGGTCACCGACGACTCCGGCAAGGCCGCCGCAGCCAGCGCCCCCACCAGCCTCTCGGAAAGCAGCCTGTCCACCCCCGCAGGCGCCACCGCCACCCCGGTGAAGTGATCACCGCCGCCTGAAAGCAAAAGCCGGAACATGTTCCGGCTTTTTTCATTGCTTACTGAGTCAGCCACTGCAACCGACCTTTGAAACCGGCGCGACCAAAAAGCCAGGGACGCCGAGCAAGAGCCGCCTCGCGGCGGGGGCGCCTAGCCGAGGGCGTCGTCCCCCTCCCCCGCGAAGCGGGTAGAGAGGCGCCGTGCAACGAGGGGGAAGCGGCGTAAGCCGCTCAGGGGGTGAGCCTCTTGATGAGGCTGGAGGTATCCCAGCGCCTGCCGCCCATCTGCTGCACATCGGCATAGAACTGGTCCACCAGGGCCGTGACGGGCAGGCGCGCGCCGTTGCGCTGGGCTTCGGCCAGCACCAAGCCCAGGTCCTTGCGCATCCAGTCCACGGCAAAGCCGAAGTCGAACTTGCCTTCGGCCATGGTGCGGCCACGGTTGTCCATCTGCCAGCTCTGGGCGGCGCCCTTGCCGATGACATCGAGCACGCTGGGAATGTCCAGTCCCGCGCGCTGGCCGAAGGCGATGGCCTCGGACAGGCCCTGGACCAGGCCCGCGATGCAGATCTGGTTGACCATCTTGGTGAGCTGGCCGGCGCCGCTGTCGCCCATCAGCGTGCAGGCGCGCGAGAAGGCCATGGCCACGGGCTGCATGGTGGCGAAGGCGGCCTGGTCGCCGCCGCACATCACGGTGAGCTGGCCGTTCTGGGCGCCGGCCTGGCCGCCCGAGACGGGTGCGTCGATGAACTGCAGGCCCAGCTCCAGCCCGGCCGCATGCAGCTCGCGCGCGACTTCGGCCGATGCCGTCGTGTGGTCGGCGAAGATGGCGCCGCGGCGCATGCCCGCGAAGGCGCCGTCCGGGCCCAGCACGACCGAGCGCAGGTCATCGTCATTGCCCACGCAGCTGAACACGATGTCGGCGCTGGCCACGGCCTCGCGCGGCGTGGCCGCATGGCCGCCGTTGAACTCCTCGCACCAGGCGCGGGCCTTGGCCGGCGTGCGGTTGTAGACCGTGACGCGGTGGCCTGCCGTGGCCAGGTGGCCGGCCATGGGGTAGCCCATGACGCCCAGCCCGAGGAAGGCCACGGAAAGAGGGGCGGTGTCCGCATAGCTGCGGGCGGCGATGGAGGAGTCGGACATGGAAGCAATCCTGAGAGGTGGTGGGAGGCGGGTGGCGCAGGGCCGCGTCCGGCGCGGCCCTGGAAGGAGCCGGCATGCCGGCTCAGCGCACTGAAGGCGCGGTCAGGGCGTGCATGGCACGCCCCTCAGACGATGGCGAAATGCTCGGTGCCCGCCGCCAGGTCCAGCGACTTGGCGCGCTGGCTGCCCAGCTTGATCTGCAGCCGCAGGTCGTTGACCGAGTCGGCATTGCGCAGTGCATCCTCGTAGGTGACCAGGTTGGACTCGAACAGGTCGAACAGCGCCTGGTCGAAGGTCTGCATGCCCAGGTTGCGGCTTTTCTTCATGATCTCCTTGATCTCGGTGACCTCGCCCTTGAAGATCAGGTCGGAGATCAGCGGCGAGTTGAGCATCACCTCGATGGCGGCCACGCGGCCCTTGCTGTCCTGCTTGGGCAGCAGGCGCTGGGAGACCATGGCGCGCAGGTTCAGCGACAGGTCCATCAGCAGCTGCGGGCGGCGGTCCTCGGGGAAGAAGTTGACGATGCGGTCCAGCGCCTGGTTGGCGCTGTTGGCGTGCAGCGTGGCCAGGCACAGGTGGCCGGTTTCCGAGAAGGCGATGGCGTGCTCCATGGTCTCGCGGTCGCGGATTTCGCCCATCAGGATCACGTCGGGCGCCTGGCGCAGGGAGTTCTTGAGCGCCGCGTCCCAGCTGTCCGTGTCCAGGCCCACTTCGCGCTGCGTGACCACGCAGTTCTTGTGCGGATGCACGAATTCGATGGGGTCCTCGATGGTCACGATATGGCCGTAGGAGCTCTCGTTGCGCCAGTCCACCATGGCGGCCAGCGTGGTGGACTTGCCCGAGCCCGTGGCGCCGACCAGGATGCACAGGCCGCGCTTGGTCATGGCCACCTCCTTGAGCACCTGGGGCACGCCCAGGCTGTCGATGGTGGGCAGGGCCAGCGGAATCGTCCGCATCACCATGCCCACGCGGCCCTGCTGGATGAAGGCGTTGACGCGAAAGCGCCCTATGCCCGGGGGCGAGATGGCGAAGTTGCACTCCTTGGTGCGCTCGAAATCGGCGATCTGCTTGTCGCTCATGACCGAGCGCGCCAGCGTCAGCGTGTGCACGGGCGACAGCGGCTGCGGCGACACCTTGGTGATGCGCCCGTCGATCTTGATCGCCGGCGGGAATTCCGCCGTGATGAACAAGTCGCTGCCGTTGCGGCTGACCATGAGCTTGAGCAGGTCGTTGATGAACTTGGTGGCCTGATCTCTTTCCATTGCCGTATTCCCCCGGGCATTGCGCGCCGTTGTGGCGCGCAGGTTGTTTTGTTATTTGCAGGTAGGCCGGTCCGGCCCGCAGGGGCCAGGCGTCCTCATATTCAACTCACTCACTCACTGTCTATGTGTGCTGCTCTTCGCCCAGGCGCACGCTGATGGCGCGCAGCCGGAACGAGAGCTTGCGCGCCAGCAGCGCCATCAGCTTGGCGGCCAGCGCGGCGTCCTTGGCCATCATCTCGTCCAGCGCCTCGGCGCTGAGCACGCCGATCTCGCAGTCGGTCAGCGTGGTGCAGCTGGAAAAGCGCGGCCCGCCGTCCAGCAGGGACATCTCGCCCAGGATGTCGCCGGGCCGCGTCTGCGCCAGGCGCATGCGCTCGCCCCAGGGCTGCTGGCGCTCCACGGCGATCTGGCCGGACAGCACCACGGCCATGAAGCTGCCGTTCTCCTCCTGGCGGATCACGTCGCGTTGCGGTGCCACGGCCGCGTAGATGAAGTATTCACTGAGCCGCTGCAGGCTGGCCGCATCCAGCTGGCCCAGGTAGCGGTCTCGCGACCACAGCTGCTCCAGCTGGCCGCCGCCGCCGCGCGGCAGCCGCGTGGCCCCGACCTCGATGGCGCGCGCCTCCCAGGGAACGGGAGGAGTGTGCGGGTCCATGAAGCCATGCGCCGCCAGCGTGGTCGTGAAGAAGGCCGACTCGGAGGCCGGGGCCGAAGGCTCCTGGCCGCTTCGCAGCTTGCGGAAAATGCTTTTCATGGCGCGTGGCGAGAGGCTGGGCGGGTGGCGGTCAGCCCGGGAAGTTGTCCGGTATCTTGGCCTTGGCGCGGGCTTCCGCCGGGCTGATCAGGTTGCGCCGCACCAGATCGGTCAGGTTCTGGTCCAGCGTCTGCATGCCCACATTCTGACTCGTCTGGATGGTGGAGTACATCTGGGCGACCTTGGCCTCGCGGATCAGGTTGCGGATGGCGCTGGTGCCCAGCATGATTTCGTGGGCCGCGATGCGGCCCTGGCCGTCCTTGGTCTTGCACAGCGTCTGCGAGATCACGGCCTGCAGCGATTCGGAGAGCATGGCGCGCACCATCTCCTTTTCCTCGGCGGGGAAGACGTCGATGATGCGGTCGATGGTCTTGGCGGCGCTGGAGGTGTGCAGGGTGCCGAAGACCAGGTGGCCCGTCTCGGCCGCCGTCATGGCCAGGCGGATGGTTTCCAGGTCACGCATTTCGCCCACCAGGATGGCGTCCGGGTCCTCGCGCAGCGCCGAGCGCAGGGCGGCCGAGAACGACTGCGTCATCGGCCCGACTTCACGCTGGTTGATCAGGCACTTCTTGGAGTCGTGCACGAATTCGATGGGGTCCTCCACCGTCAGGATGTGCCCGTACTCGGTCTCGTTGAGGTGGTTGACCATGCCGGCCAGCGTGGTGGACTTGCCCGAGCCCGTGGGGCCTGTCACCAGCACCAGGCCGCGCGGCTTCAGGGCCAGGTCGCCGAAGATGCGCGGCGCGTTGAGCTGCTCCAGCGTCAGGATCTTGCTGGGAATGGTCCGGAAGACGGCGGCCGCGCCCCGGTACTGGTTGAAGGCGTTGACACGGAAGCGTGCCAGGCCCTCGATCTCGAACGAGAAGTCCACCTCCAGGAACTCCTCGTAGGCCTTGCGCTGGGAGTCGCTCATGATGTCGTAGACCATGGCGTGGACGGTCTTGTGGTCCAGCGGATCGACATTGATGCGGCGCACATCGCCGTGCACACGGATCATCGGCGGCAGCCCCGCGGACAGGTGCAGGTCGGAGGCCTTGTTCTTGACGCTGAATGCCAGCAATTGGGTGATGTCCACGGAGTTCGCTCCCTCGTTTGGTACGCTGGCGGCAATTATGACGACGATTGAAAACAAGCTTCAACAGATTCACGAACGGATTGCCTCGGCCTGCGCGCAGGCGGGCAGGGCGTCCGGCTCGGTGCAATTGCTGTCCGTCTCCAAGACCTTCGGCGCCGACGCCGTGCGCGAGGCCGTGCTGGCCGGCGAGCGCAGCTTCGGCGAGAACTACATCCAGGAGGGCGTGGACAAGATCGCCGCCGTGCGCGCCATGGGCCTGCCGGGCGGCGAGGCCCTGCAATGGCATTGCATAGGCCCCATCCAGAGCAACAAGACGCGCCTGGTGGCCGAGCATTTCGACTGGGCCCAGACCGTGGACCGCCTGAAGATCGCCGAGCGCCTGTCGGCCCAGCGCCCCGAGGGCCTGGCGCCGCTGCAGGTCTGTATCCAGCTGAACGTGGATGGCGGCGAGACCAAGGCCGGCGTGGCACCGCAGCAGGCGCTGGAACTGGCCGCCGCCATCGTGCAGCTGCCGCGCCTGGCGCTGCGCGGCGTGATGAGCATTCCCGACGATGCGCCGGGCTTCGAGGCCCAGCGCGAGGTGCATGCCCGCGCCACCGCCGTCTTCGAACAGATCCGCGCCAGCGGCCTGCCGGGGCTGGAGCGCTTCGACACGGTATCCATGGGAATGACCGGCGACCTGGAAGCGGCCGTGGCCGCCGGATCGACCATGGTGCGCGTGGGCAGCGGTATCTTTGGCCAACGCAACTACGCCCCGCGCTGAGCGGGGCGTAGCTGGCTTGGCTGGCGGGGCAGGCCGCCTCAGCGCCCGCCGGGCCGCTTCATCTGGCAGTCCGTGGGCAATTCCACCTGCTCGGGCGTGTAGACGGCATCGGTGCGAAAGCCGTAGTTCGTGCCTTCCCAACCGGTCTTGACCAGCTTGCCGTCCACGGGCGCGATGGTGTTGACCACCTGGGGCAGCAGCAGCTGGTGGTCCTTGCCGCGCATGCGCACGGGGCCGACCACGGTGTCCATCTGCAAATCCTCCATGGCCAGCGCGATCTTCACGGGTTCGGTGGACTGTGCCTTGGCCATGGCGGCGGCCAGCATGCGCGGCACCAGGTCCATGCGCGGGGCCAGGAAGTCCTTGCCCATGCGGGCCTTGTATTCCTGGGCGCGGGCATCGGCCAGTGGGCGGCCGGTCTGGCCCGGGTGCCATTCGGCCACCCAGGTCAGCTGGCCGATGCGGGTCTGGGCGAAGGATGTCACCGTGCCCGGCATGCCGCCCGCGCTGTGGTTGAAGTAGCGCAGGTCATAGCCCGAGTCGGCGGCTGACTTGAGCAGCAGGGTCAGGTCCTGGCCCCAGTTGCCCGTGATCACCGAGTCCGCACCCGTTTCCTTGATCTTGGCCACATAGGGCGCGAAGTCCTTGACCCGGCCTATGGGGTGGAGCATCTCGCCCGTGAACTGGATGTCAGGCCGGGCCGCGCTCACCATCTGGCGCCCGTAGGCCGCCCACTGCTTGCCGTGGGCGTAGTCCTGGTTGAGCAGGTAGACCTTGCGGATGCCCGGCTGGGTCTTGATGTAGCTGGCAATCGCCTGCATGCGCATGGCGGTGTTGGCATCGAACATGAAATGCCAGAAGCTGCAGGCCTTGCCCGTCAGCTCGGGGTCGATGGAGGAGTGGTTGAGCACCAGCACCTCCTTGCCCGGATTGCGCTGGTTGTGGCGCGATGCCGCCTGCACCAGCGCCGCCACCACCGAAGAGCCCGAACCTCCCGTCACCACCACGCGCGCGCCCTGGTCGATGGCCGCCTGCAGCGCGGCCTGGCTCTCCTGGGCCGAGAGCTTGCTGTCGAACTGCAGCAGCTGCAGCTTCGCGCCGTTGAACAGCCCGCCCTTGGCGTTCACATCCTCGACCGCGTACTGCACGTGGTCGCGCATCAGCTCGCCCGTGCTGACGAAGGGGCCGGACAGCGGATCGATGAAGGCGATCTTGAAGGTCTCGCCGCCCTGGGCGTGGGCGGCCGTGCTGCACAGCAGGGCGGCGGCGAGAACGATGGATGGTTGGGAATATCGTCGGATGCAATGGCGGCGGATCGGCATGTCTTGTCTCCTCGAAGGAATGGTCGTCAGTCCTTGCCGGGCGGCTCGGCTCGGGGCCGGCTGCGCCGTGCAGGCGTCTTTTTCGCGGGGGATGCGGCAATGGCTTCGGGCGCGGTGGCTGGCGCCGCCCGCAGGCCCAGCACGCGGCTGGCCAGCTCGGTCAGCTCGGCCACCATCTCGGCCGTGCCCAGGCGACCGCCGGGGCGGTACCAGTTGTAGAGAAAGCCCGGCAGGCTGCAGGCGGCCTGGGCGGTGATGCGTGTCTCGCGGAAATCGAGATGGCCGCTGGCGCGGCCTTCTTCGAGCAGCGCGCAGAACTGGCGGTAGAACTGGCGCGCCAGCGTGCGCGAGGCCTTCATGTACGCAGGGCTGAAGGCCTGGGGCTCGCGGTAGGGAAAGAAGGCCGCCGGATAGTGGGCAATGGTGGCCGCGATCAGGCGCTGCAGGCCGTCCACGGCCTTCTCGTGCGCGGCGCGCGCATCGTCGGCCGCGAAGTCCAGCACCGTGAAACAGGCCTCGGTGGGCGCCCAGCACAGGGTCTCGAAGATCTCCTGCTTGTTGCGGAAGTAGTAGTAGACGAAGGGCTTGGTTACGCCCAGGGCCTGGACGATCTGCTCCATCGTGGTGTTGGCGTAGCCGTTGCGGTCGAACAGGGCCTCGGCCGCCTTGAGGATGCGTTCGCGCTTTTCATCGGAGCCGGCCGTGGGAAGGCGCTGGCGGCCGCGCGGGGTGACAGGGGGCTTGGGCATGCGGGAAATCTCGTGTCGCGTCGGTGGCTGCGATGGTTATACCGATGGGTAGCAATGTTCTACCAGCGGGTATATATTGGCAAGCCGCTGGACCCCAAAACAAATCAAGGCTATCCCTTAGGACTGGTTCCGGGGTGGCCAGACACCCAGGAGACAAGCATGGCGGATTCCGAGACCCTCATTCCCCTGCATGAGGCCCTGCGCCGCAATGCGCGCAACCACCCCGGCCGCGACGCCTACATCTGGTATGGCCGCCACATCAGCTGGGCCGAGGTGGATGCGGCCAGCGACGCCTTTGCCGCGCGGCTGCAGGCTCTGGGCGTGGGCCGGGGCGAGCCCGTGGCGCTGTTCATGAACAACTGCCCGCAGTACATCGTGGCGCACTACGGCATCCAGAAGGTCGGCGCCATCGTCTGCCCCTGCGGGCCGCTGAACAAGGAGCATGAGCTGCAGTACCAGCTCGATGACCTCAAGGCCCGCGTCATCGTCGCGGCCGATGTGCTGCTGCCCGTGGTGGACAAGGTGCGCGCCAGCACGGCGCTCAGGCATGTGCTGGCTGTGCGTTATGGCGACTGGCTTCCTGAATCGGCCACGCTGGCGCTGCCGCCCGAACTGCAGGCCCCCGTGCAGCCGCTGCCCGAGGGCGTGGAATCGTTCTGGGATGTCATGCACAGCGGCGCCAAGCCCGTGCCCGTCGATGTCGCCATGGACGATGTCTCGCTGATGACCTATACCTCGGGCACCACGGGCCTGCCCAAGGGCGCCATGCTCAGCTACGGCAACGCGGCCAGCAAGACGGCCGGCGCCTCCAGCGCCACGGGCGTGAACGCCGGGGACATGCTGCTGGCCGTGGCGCCGCTCTATCACATTGCCGGCATGTCCATGGGCGTGAACATGCCCGTGCACAGCGGCGCCACCTGCGTGCTGCTGCACCGCTTCGACCCGCTGGCCGTGGCCCAGGCCCTGGAGCGCTACCGCGTGACCTGGTGGTACAGCATCGCGCCCATGAACGTGGCCCTGATGCAGCTGCCGGGCGTGGAGGCCATGGACTTTTCCGCGCTGCGCCGCAACACGGTGACCAGCTTCGGCATTGCCTACACCGAGGAGCTGGCGCGGCAGTGGAAGCGCTTCACCCCGAACTGCATCTCCAGCGAGGCGGCCTATGGCCTGAGCGAGACCCACACCATGGACACCTCCATGCCGGGCGACGCCATCCGCTGGGGCACGCACGGCAAGCCGCTGCCCGGCAACGAGGTGCGCATCATCGACCCCGAGGCCGGCGAGCCGCTGCCGGCCGGCGAAGTGGGCGAGATCACCATCCGCGGCCCTGGCAACTTCAAGGGCTACTGGAACAAGCCCGAGGCCACGGCCAGAACCCTGAAGAACGGCTGGGTCCACACGGGCGACATGGGCCGCATCGACGCCGATGGCTACCTGACCTTCATCGGCCGCTTCAAGGAAATGATCAAGGTCTCGGGCTACAGCGTCTTCCCCGAGGAGGTGGAGGCCATCCTCATCAAGCACCCGGCCGTGGCCCAGGCCGCCGTGATCGGTGTGCCCGACCCGCACAAGGGCGAGGTCGTGCGCGCCTTCATCGTCACGCGGCCGGGCCAGCAGATCGCGGCCGAGGACCTGGTGCAGTGGTCGCGCGAGAACATGGCCAGCTACAAGGCGCCGCGCGAGGTGCGTTTCATCGAGGCGCTGCCCGCCACCGGCGCAGGCAAGGTGCTGCGTCGCTTGCTGCGCGATCAATGAGAAAGACCGAAGTCCCATGTTCCAGAAGATCCTGATTGCCAACCGCGGCGAGATCGCGCTGCGCATCGTGCGCGCGCTGCGCGAGCTGGGTGTGCCGAGCCTGGCGGTCTTTGCCGCAGACGATGCGCAGGCGCCCCATGTATCCGCTGCCGATGCAGCCGTGCCCCTGGACGCCAGCGGCCCCTCGGCCTACCTGGACGGCGCCCACCTGCTGCGCATTGCGCGCGAGCACGGCTGCGACGGCATCCATCCGGGCTACGGCTTTCTGAGCGAGAACGCCGGCTTTGCCCAGGCCTGTGCCGATGCGGGACTGCGCTTCATCGGTCCCGCGCCGGAGCACCTGGCGCTGCTGGGCGACAAGGCCCGCGCACGCGATCTGGCACGCCGCTGCGGCGTGCCGCTGATGCCGGGCAGCAGCGAGGCTGTCACGCTGGAACAGGCCCAGGCCTTCTTCGAGGCGCAGCAGGCCGGGGGCGCCAGCGGCATCATGGTCAAGGCCATCGGCGGCGGCGGCGGGCGCGGCATGCGTGCCGTGGCGCGCGCCGAGGACCTGCCTGCCGCCTACGAGCGCTGCCGCAGCGAGGCGCGCGCCGCCTTCGGCGTGGACGGCGTCTATGTGGAGCGGCTGATGACGGGCGCGCGCCATATCGAGGTGCAGATCCTGGGCGACGGCGGCGCAGGCCCCATCGCGCTGGGCGAGCGTGAATGCACGCTGCAGCGGCGCTTCCAGAAGCTGGTCGAGATCGCGCCCAGCCCCAGCCTGGCGCAGCCGCTGCGCGAGCGCATCACGCGCGACGCGCTGCGCATGGCCGCCGAGATCGGCTACGAGAGCCTGGGCACCTTCGAATTCCTGGTCGATGCCGCCTCCGACTCCCTGCCCTATGTCTTCATCGAGGCCAACCCGCGCCTGCAGGTCGAGCACACCATCACCGAGGAGGTCTTCGGCATCGACCTGGTGCAGGCCCAGATCCGCATTGCTGCCGGCGATCACCTGGGCGAGCTGGGCCTGGATGCCAGGACACCGCCCGCGCCGCGCGGCTATGCCATGCAGTGGCGCATCAATGCCGAGACGCTGGATGCCGCAGGCCAGTCGCGCCCCGGCAGCGGGCGCATAGGCACACTGCAGTGGCCGGCCAGTCCCGGCATCCGCATCGACACGCATGCGGTGGCGGGCGCCAGCCCCTCGCCGCACTACGACACGCTGCTGGCCAAGCTCATCGTGCACAGCAGCGGGCCGCGCTTTGAAGACGTGCTTCGCCGCGCACGTCGCGCACTGGACGAATGCCGCATCGACGGGCTGGCCACCAATCTGCCGCTGCTGCAGGCGCTGGCCCGGCGGCCCGAGATGGCGTCGCAGGCCGTGCACACACGCTGGCTTGAAGAGGCCCTTCCCGAATTGGTGGCGGACGCCCAGGCGCTGGCCGAAGGCGCGCGCCGCACGGCTGTAGCCGCCGAGGTTCCGGCGGCGGCCGAGGCTGCTGGCGCGCCCGTCCCCGAAGGCGCCCTCACGGCCCCCATGCCCGCGCGCATCGTGCAGTGGAGCGTGGCCGTGGGCGATCCCGTGGCCGCAGGCGCCGAGCTGGGCGTGCTCGAAGCCATGAAGATGGAGCATGTTCTGCTGGCGCCGCAGGCCGGCACCATCACCCAACTGCTGGCTGAGTCCGGTGCCTATGTGGCCCAGGACCAGCCCCTGCTGGTGCTGGCCGCCGCCGAAGGCGTGCAGGCCGGCGCACGCGCGCAGCAGTCCGCACAGGACCCGGACCACATCCGCGCCGACCTGCAGCGCGTCATCGACCGCCATGCCTTCACGCGCGATGCTGCCCGGCCCGAGGCCATGGCCAAACGCCATGCCCAGGGCGGCCGCAGCGCGCGCGAGAACATCGCCGACCTCTGCGACGCAGGCAGCTTCATCGAATACGGTGCGCTGGCCATTGCCGCGCAGACGCGCCGGCGCAGCATGGACGACCTGATCGCCAACACGCCGGCAGACGGCATGGTCACGGGCATGGGCTCCATCAACGGCGCGCAGTTCGGCCAGGAGCGCTCGCGCGCCGTCGTCATGTCCTATGACGCCACCGTGCTGGCCGGCACCCAGGGCGCGCGCAACCATGCCAAGACCGACCGCATGCTGGGCATTGCGCTGGCGCAGAAGCTGCCCGTGGTGCTGTTCGCCGAAGGCGGCGGCGGGCGGCCCGGTGACACCGACACGCCCGTGGTCGCGGGCCTGCATGTGCACACCTTCGCGGCCTATGCGGCGCTGTCGGGCCAGGTGCCGGTGATCGGCATTGCGCACGGCCGCTGCTTTGCGGGCAATGCAGCCCTGCTGGGCTGCAGCGACGTGATCATCGCCACGCGCGCCAGCTGCATCGGCATGGGCGGGCCGGCCATGATCGAGGGCGGCGGGCTGGGCGTCTTCCGGCCCGAGCAGATCGGTCCCAGCAGCGTGCAGCATGCCAATGGCGTGATCGACGTGCTGGTCGAGGACGAGGCCGAAGCCGTGGCCGCCGCGCGCCACTACCTGTCCTTCTTCCAGGGCCGCACCACGGAGTGGACCGCTCCCGACACGCGCGCCCTGCGCCATGTGGTGCCCGAGAACCGGCTGCGTGCCTATGACACCCGTGCGGCCATGACGCATCTGGTGGACGAAGGCAGCCTGCTGATGCTGCGCACGGGCTTTGGCGCAGGCATCCACACGGCGCTGGCGCGCATCGAAGGCCGGCCCGTGGGGCTCATGGCCAACAACCCCTCCCACCTGGGCGGCGCCATCGACGCCGATGCGGCCGACAAGGCCGCGCGCTTCATGCAGCTGTGCAACGCCCACGGACTGCCCCTCGTCAGCCTGGTGGACACGCCGGGCTTCATGGTCGGCCCCGAGATCGAGAAGACCGCCCAGGTGCGCCATGTCAGCCGCCTGTTCGTCACCGCCGCCAAGCTGCGCGTGCCCTGCTTCAGCGTGGTGCTGCGCAAGGGCTACGGCCTGGGGGCCATGGGCATGACGGCCGGCAGCTTCCATGCGCCGGTGTTCAACGTGGCCTGGCCCACGGGCGAGTTCGGTGCCATGGGTCTGGAAGGCGCCGTGCGCCTGGGCTTTCGCAAGGAACTGCAGGCCCTGCCCGAGGGCGCCGAACGCAACGCCCTGTTCGACCGCCTGCTGGCCCAGCAGTACGCGCATGGCGAGGCCATGCACATGGCCGGCACGCTGGAGATCGACGCCGTCATCGACCCCGCCGACACGCGCGCCTGGCTGTCGCGCGGCCTGGCAGGGGCGCGCGTTGCGCCTGCCCAAGCCGGCTTCGTGGACACCTGGTAGGCCCTGAAAACGCCACGGACGGCATGCTAAGCTGGCCGCCTTTCCGACGAACATGATGGCGGGCCTGCAGTGCAGGCCCCGCTGCCTCTGGAGACTCCCCATGCCCGGACTTCTGCCCGATATCGATCCCGACGGTCTGCTCGAATTCTCGGTGGTCTACACCGACCGCGCGCTCAACCACATGTCCAAGCGCTTCGCGGGCGTGATGCAGGACATCCTCACCACGCTGCAGGAGGTCTACCACGCCCACACGGCCGTGCTGGTGCCGGGCAGCGGCACCTTCGGCATGGAGGCCGTGGCGCGCCAGTTCGCCAACCGCGAAAAGGTGCTCATCGTGCGCAACGGCTGGTTCAGCTATCGCTGGACGCAGATATTCGAGGAAGGCGGCCTGGGCGGTGGCGCCGTGGTCTGCAAGGCGCGTCGCCAGGGACCGGGCAGCCAGGACCCCTGGGCGCCCTGCGCGGCCGAGGACGTGGCCGCCGCCATCCGCACTGAAAAACCCAAGGTTGTGTTCGCCCCCCATGTGGAGACGGCCAGCGGCATCCTGCTGAGCGACAGCTACCTGCGCACCGTGGCCGATGCCGCGCACGAGGTGGGCGCGCTCTTCGTGCTGGATTGCGTGGCCTCGGGCGCCATGTGGGTGGACATGGAAAAGACCGGCGTGGACGTGCTGATCAGCGCGCCGCAAAAGGGCTGGAGCAGCTCGCCGTGCTGCGCCATGGTCATGCTCTCGCAGCGTGCGCGCGAAGCCATCGAGCACACGCAAAGCTCCAGCTTCTCCTGTGACCTCAAGAAGTGGATGCAGATCGCCGAGGGCTACGAAAAAGGCCAGCACGCCTACCACACCACCATGCCCACGGACGCCCTGGTCCGCCTGCGCGACGTGATGCTGGAGACGCGTGCCTACGGCTTCGCCAAGGTGCGCGACGAGCAGATCGCCCTGGGCGCCAAGGTGCGTGCCCTGCTGGAGTCGCGCGGCTTTCCCAGCGTGGCGGCCGAAGGCTGGAAGGCCCCCGGCGTCGTGGTCAGCTACACCACCGACCCCGGCATCCAGAGCGGCAAGAAGTTCATGGAAGCCGGCCTGCAGACCGCCTCGGGCGTGCCCCTGCAGTGCGACGAAGGCCCGGACTTCAAGACCTTCCGCATCGGCCTGTTCGGCCTGGAAAAATGGCACAACGTGGACCGCACCGTCGGCCACATCGCCAAAGCGCTGGACGATATCGGTGTCGCCGCCAAGGCGTGAACCCGCTGCAAACATTGCATTGAAAGAACCCTCATGAACAAGACCCTCACCACCCTGGCCACCTCCTGCGGCCTGATGCTCGCCGCACTGACCGGCGTGGCTGCCCATGCGGCCCAGCCCGTCACCACGGCCAGCGGCCTGGTCTATGAAAGCCTCAAGGAAGGCACGGGCGCCAGCCCCAAGGCCAGCGACACGGTGCGCGTGCACTACCGCGGCTACTTCCCCGACACGGGCAAGGACTTCGACAGCTCCATCACGCGCGGCCAGCCCATCGAATTCCCTCTGACCGGCGTGATTCCCTGCTGGACCGAAGGCGTGCAGAAGATGAAGGTCGGCGGCAAGGCCAAGCTGACCTGCCCGCCCTCCATCGCCTACGGCAGCCGTGGCGCGGGCAGCGTGATCCCGCCCAACGCCACGCTGAACTTCGAGGTGGAACTGCTGGGCATCAAGTGATGGCCGGCCCGCTGGCCGGGCCAGCCCCCGCCTGATGCAAAGCCGGCCTGCGGGCCGGCTTTTTTACGGTCGTTGAAAGGGATATGCCGTGGACTCACGCAAACCGCTGGACGCGCGCGCCGCCGCGCTGATGCTCATGCTGTGCCTGATCTGGAGCCTGCAGCAGATCCTGCTCAAGGCCACGGCCGATGCCATTGCGCCCACGCTGCAGATCGCGCTGCGCTCGGGCGTGGGCGCTGTGCTGGTGTGGCTGTTCATGCGCTGGCGCGGCATGCGCGTGCAGTGGGGCGACGGCAGCTGGCGCCCGGGCCTGGCCGTGGGCACGCTGTTTGCTCTGGAATTCCTGCTGGTGGGCGAGAGCATCAACCACACCTCGGCCGCCCATGTGGTGGTCTTCCTGTATTCCGCCCCCGTGTTCGCGGCGCTGGGCCTGCACTGGAAGCTGCCCTCGGAGCGCCTGGCGCCGCTGCAATGGCTGGGCATCGCACTGGCCTTTGCCGGCATAGCGCTGGCCTTCCTGGGCGGCGGCAAGCCTTCGAAGGCAGCCGGCGCCGCCATGCTGCTGGGCGACCTGCTGGCGCTGGCCGCCGGCGTGGCCTGGGGCGCCACCACGGTGGCCATCCGCACCACGCGGCTGGCATCGCTGCCCGCCGCGCAGACCCTGCTCTACCAACTGGCCACCGGCTTTGCGCTGCTGCTGCCCGCCGCCTTCCTGCTGGGCCAGACCCGCTTCGAGCCCACGCCGCTGGCCTGGGCCGGCCTGGCCTTCCAGTCCGTGCTGGTCTGCTTCGTGAGCTTCCTGGTCTGGTTCTGGCTGCTCACGCAATACCTGGCCTCGCGCCTGGGCGTGTTCTCTTTCATGACGCCCATCTTCGGCGTGGTCTTCGGTGCCTGGCTGCTCAGCGAGCCCATCGAACCCAACTTCCTGGCCGGGGCACTGATGGTGCTGGCCGGGGTGCTGCTGGTGAGCGGGTATGGGTGGCTGAAGTCGCTCAGGCGTCCTGCCTGACCAGTCCCAGCCGCCGCGCCAGCCGCTGCAGGTTGGCGCGGTCCATCTGCAGCTCGCGTGCGGCGGCGGCCCAGCTGCCGTGGTGGCGCTGCAGGCTGGCGTCGATCAGGTGGCGCTCGTAGCTCTCCACGGCTTCGCGCAGGCCTTGGGGGTTGGCGCCGGGCGATGCGGCCTGTGGGACGGGCAGGGACGGGGTGGCCGTCGCCGGGGGCTGCGCGTCATCCCAGAGATCGGCCTGGCCCAGCGTGACCATGCGAGCCCGGCCACTGGCTGGGGCGGTGGAGGGCGCGCGGCTCAGCGCCCGCAGCACGCCGCGGCTGATGAGGTGCTCCAGCTCCCGGACATTGCCGGGCCAGTCCTGGGCGAGCAAGGCCGATTGCGCGGCGGGGTGCAGGCGCAGTCCGCCCAGTCCCAGGCGCGAGCGGTTTTCCTCGAGGAAGAAGCCGGCCAGCATCAGCACGTCGCTGTCGCGCTCGCGCAGCGCGGGCACGCGCAGCGGGTAGACGCTCAGGCGGTGGAAGAAATCGGCGCGCATGCGGCCTGCCGCCACCTCGGCGGCCAGGTCGCGGTTGGTGGCGGCGATCACGCGCACGTCCACATGGTGTTCGCGGTCCGAGCCCAGGCGCTGCAGCTGGCCGCTTTGCAGCACGCGCAGCAGCTTGGCCTGCACGGGCAGGGACAGCTCGCCCACTTCGTCCAGGAACAGCGTGCCCTGGTCGGCCTGCTCGAACTTGCCGCTGCGCTCGGACAGTGCACCCGTGAAGGCGCCGCGCACATGGCCGAACAGCTCGCTTTCGACCAGGTTGTCGGGCAGGGCCGCGCAATTGATGCTGACCAGCGCCCGGCCTGCACGCGCCGACTGCGCATGCACGGCCTGGGCCACCAGTTCCTTGCCCGTGCCGGTCTCGCCGGTGATCAGCACATTGAGGTCGCTGGCCGCGACCAGGGCGATGTCCTTTTGCAGCGCGCGCATGGCCGGGCTCTGGCCGATCAGCGGACGCGATGACTCGCCCCCCGGGGCGGCGCCGGGCGCGGGCAGGGCGCGCGCACTGCGCGCCAACCGGCGCAGCCGCTCGGCCGTGGTCACGGTGGCCGCCGCCAGGTTGCTGAAGGCCTGCAGCGCCGCCAGCGCGGCCGGGTCGGCAAAGCGCCCCGGGTCCAGCGCGTCCAGCGTGAGAAGGCCCCAGGGCAGGCCGCCCGTCTGCAGCACGCAGCCCATGCAGTCGTGCACCTCCAGCGGCCCGTGGCCCTGGGCCACCAGGCCGTCATAGGGATCGGGCAGCGGGCTGTCGGGCGCAAAGCGCATGGCCTGGCCCGCCGCCAGCAGCTGGGCGAAGCGCGGGTGCTCGGCAATGCGAAAGCGCCGGCCCAGCGCATCGGGCACCAGGCCATCGATGGCCACGGGCCGCAGCCACTCGCCCTCCAGCCGCAGCAGGGCGGCGGCATCGGCCGGCAGCACGGCGCGCAGGGCTGCCAGCAGGCGGCGAAAGCGCTCGCGCTCGGGCAGGTCCTGGGCCAGGTCGGCCACCAGAGGGGTCAGGGCATGCAGGGCGGTGGATGTGGTCATAAAGACTGCGGTCGCTGTCAAAAAGACTCTATTTGACGAAGGTCATATTGACGCATGAAACGCCAAACCCTTGTTCTGCAAGGGCTGCAGTCCTGGCACGGCCCTTGCCTTTGTCAAGGCATGCCCGGCATCGCTTAGGGCATGTCCGTCCCCGTACCCAAGGAGTTTCCCGTGCTGACCGACCGCCAACGTGCCATCGTCCAATCCACCGTTCCGCTGCTTGAAACCGGCGGCGAGGCGCTGATCACCCACTTCTACCAGACCATGCTGGGCGAGTACCCCGAGGTGCGCGCCCTGTTCAACATGGCCCACCAGCAAAGCGGTGCCCAGCCGCGTGCCCTGGCCTATAGCGTGCTCATGTACGCCAAGCACATCGACCGGCTCGAAGCCCTGGGCGATCTGCCCGCGCAGATCATCAACAAGCACGTTGCGCTGCAGGTGCAGCCCGAGCACTACCCCATCGTCGGCACCTGCCTGCTGCGCGCCATCCGCGAGGTGCTGGGCGCCGAGATCGCCACCGACGAGGTCATCGATGCCTGGGGCGCCGCCTACCAGCAGCTGGCCGACATCCTGATCGGTGCCGAACGCCAGATCTATGACCGCACGGCGGCGACCGAGGGCGGCTGGCGCGGCGAGCGTGCCTTCGTGGTCGAGGACAAGGTGGCGGAAAGCGCCGAGATCACCTCGTTCTACCTGGTGCCGGCCGATGGCGGCCCCGTCATCGCCCACCAGCCCGGCCAGTACATCGGCCTGCGCCTGGTGGTGGACGGGCAGGAGCAGCGGCGCAACTACTCGCTGTCCGCGCCCGCCGATGGCCGCAGCCTGCGCATCAGCGTCAAGCGCGAGGCGGGTGGCAAGGTCTCCAACTTCCTGCACGACCGGGTCCAGGTCGGCGACACGCTGCAACTGTTCCCGCCCGCAGGCCACTTCACGCTGCAGCCCGGCGAGCGTCCGCTGGTGCTGATCAGCGGCGGCGTGGGCATCACGCCGACCCTGCCCATGCTGGATGCGGCCTTGCCCAGCAAGCGTCCCGTGGTTTTCATCCACTGCGCACGCGAGCGCGGGGTGCATGCCTTCCGTGAACGTGTGGATGCGCTGGCCGCAGTGCATCCGCAGCTCAGCCGGTACTACTGCTATGACCGGGTGGAGGAGGGCGATGAGGTCGATGCACAGGGACTGCTGACCGCCCGGCAGTTGGGTGAGTGGCTGCCTTCAGTGGATGCCGATGTGTATTTCCTGGGACCCCGGCCGTTCATGCGGTCGGTGAAGGAATCATTGCGGGTGTTGGGGGTGCCGGAAGGGCAGGTCCGCTATGAATTCTTTGGGCCGGCGGAGGCGTTGGCCTGATTTGCTATCGATTCGCTCGGGTCCCCTGGCCTGAGTGGTGGAGCAGGGGCTGGGCCTTGGCCCGCCGTGCATCGGGCGATCAGCCCTGCACGGCCCACATGCCCTGGTTGTCCGACACCCACTCCCCAAACGCCTGTGCGGGCAGGGGCTTGCTGCACAGATAGCCCTGGAAGAAGTCGCACCCCTTGCCGCGCAGGAATGCCAGTTGCTCGGCCGTCTCCACGCCCTCGGCCAGAACCTTGAGCCCCATGGCATGCCCCAGCGCGATCACCGATCCGCTGATGGCCATGTCGTCCGCGCTGTGCGGGATGTCGCGGATGAAGCCCTGGTCGATCTTGAGCAGGTCCAGCGGAAAGCGCTTGAGATGGGCGAGCGAGGAGTAGCCGGTGCCGAAGTCGTCGATGGCCAGCCGCAGGCCCTGGGCGCGCAGGCGGCGCATGACGGCCAGGGCCTCCTCGGGGCGCTCGGCCAGGGCGCTTTCGGTGATCTCCAGCTCCAGGCAGTGCGGAGCGAAGCCCGTGGCGGCCAGCGCGTCGGCGGTGGCGCCGGCGATGTCGGTCAGCAGGAACTGGTGCAGCGAGACATTGACCGCGATGGTCATCTCGGGCAGGCCCAGATCGCGCCAGCGCCGGCCCTGGGCGCAGGCCTCGCGCAGCACCCACAGGCCCAGCGCGCCGATGACGCCCGAGCTTTCGGCCACGGGAATGAAGCGTGCCGGGGAGATGAGGCCCTCGTCCGGGTCCAGCCAGCGCACCAGGGCCTCGGCGCCCACCAGGCGGCCCGTGGCCAGGTCGATCTGGGGCTGGAAGTACAGGCGCAGGTGGCCCAGGTCTATGGCCTGCCGCAGCCGTGCCTCCATGGCCAGGCGCTCGCGTGCGGCCGAGGTCATGTCTTCCTCGAAGAAGCACCAGGCACGGCCGCTGCGCGACTTGGCGCCGTAGACGGCGGCGTGCGCGCCCTGCAGCAGGTCCTGGGCATTGCCGGCGTGGGAGGGATACATGCAGATGCCCACGCTGACGCCGGCCATGACGGACAGGCCGTCCGGCGAGCTCCAGGGCTGGCCGGCCGCCGCGATCAGTTGCCGTGCGCGGGCGATGGCGTCGCCGCGCTCGCTCATTCCCTTGCACAGCACGGCCAGTTCGTCACCGGCCATGCGACCTATGAGGTCCTGGGGTCCCAGGGAGTCGTGCACGCGGGCGGCAATGTGGCGCAGCACTTGGTCGCCAATGGCGTGGCCGTAGCTGTCGTTGACGTCCTTGAAGCGATCGATGTTCAGCAGCATCACGGCCAGCGTGCCCTGCTCGGCGGCCGCCTCGGCCACGGCGTCTTCCAGCAGCGCTGTGAAGCGCACGCTGTTGGGCAGGCCGGTGAGCATGTCGCGGTGGGCCAGGAATTCGAGCTGGGCCTCGCGCGCCTTCTCGGCCGAGATGTCGGTGAACATGCACACGTAGTGCGTAACCTTGCCCTGTGCGTCCTTGACGGCGCTGAGCGACATGCGCTCGGGGAAGACCTCGCCGTTCTTGCGGCGGTTCCAGATCTCGCCCTGCCAGTGGCCCGTGGCCTGCATGCTGTCCCACATGGCCTCGTAGAAGGCCTTGTCGTGGCGGCCGGACTTGAACATGCGCGGGGTCTTGCCCAGCATTTCCTGCTCGGTATAGCCCAGCAGCCGCGTGAAGGCGCTGTTGACCGAGAGGATGCGGCTGCGCGCGTCGGTGACGACCACGCCCTCCATGGTGTTGTCCACCACGGCGGCGGCCAGGCGCTGGCGTTCGTCGGCCTCCCGCCCGGCGGCCATCGCGGCATGGGCAGTGCGCTCTCCACGGCGCATGCGCCACAGCAGCCAGCCGCCGCCCACGGCCGTGACCAGCACCAGGGTCACCGAGGACAGCATGCGCCGCTGCGCCGCCGCCTCGGGCGGAATCTGCAGGTGCGCCAGCAGCCATTCCACGCCCCAGAGCCACAGCAGACCTGCGCACACGTACAGGGTCATTGCGCCCCAGAGCGGTATTCGGGGCTGCTCTCCCTGATCTTGCATGTGGTTCCTCAGAACGTTCCCAGAACGTGTGACTTGCGCAGGGTCGTGTCCATGCTGCGACAATTGCGCCGCTATGACCCAAGCCTATATTCTTACCCTTTCGTGCCCCGACCGGCTCGGTCTGGTACATGCCGTCTCGGGCTTTCTGCTCGAGCAAGGCGGCAACATCGAAGAGGCCGCGCAGTATAACGACCCGGCCACCGGACTGTTCTTCATGCGCGTGCAATTTGCCTGCAACGGCTGCGATCCCGCGGCTCTGAGGGCGGCCCTGGCCGACCTGGGCGGCCAGTACCAGATGAAGTGGCGCCTGCACACCAAGGCCGAAGCCATGAAGACCGTGCTCATGGTCAGCAAGGAAGGCCACTGCCTCAACGACCTGCTGTTTCGCTGGAAGAGCGGCCTGCTGCCGGTGGACATCCGCGCCATCATCAGCAACCACCGCGAGTTCTACCAGCTGGCGGCCAGCTACAACATTCCCTTCCACCACATCCCCGTCACGGCTGCCACCAAGGCCCAGGCCGAGGCAAAGCAGTTCGAGATCATCGAGGCCGAAGGCGCCGAACTCGTGGTGCTGGCGCGCTACATGCAGGTGCTGTCCAACGACCTGTGCACCAAGCTGGCGGGCCGCGCGATCAATATCCACCACAGCTTCCTGCCCAGCTTCAAGGGTGCCAAGCCCTACTACCAGGCCCATGACCGCGGCGTGAAGCTGATCGGCGCCACGGCCCACTATGTGACGGCCGACCTGGACGAAGGCCCGATCATCGAGCAGGACGTGGCCCGCGCCGACCACACCGACACCGTGGAGGACCTCACGGCCCGCGGCCGCGACACCGAGAGCCAGGTGCTGGCCCGCGCCGTCAAGTGGCACAGCGAGCACCGCGTCATCCTCAACGGCCACAAGACCGTGGTCTTCCGCTGAAGCCGGCTCCCGGCCGCCCATGGCGAACGTGACCCTTGCCGCCGGCAGCGGCTTTGCCCCGCCCGGCAGCGGCGCCCGCCGCATTCCGCCCATACAGTGCCTGCTCACTTTCGAGGCGCTGGCGCGGCTGCGCAGCGTGACGCAGACGGCCGAGGAGCTGTGCGTCACGCCCAGCGCCGTCAGCCACCGCGTGCGCCAGCTCGAGCAGATCCTGGGCACGCGGCTGTTCGGCCGCTCGGACTTTTCGCTCACCACCGAAGGCAGCGCCTACCTGTCCCACGTGCGCGAGGGCCTGGGCGCGCTGCAGCGCTTTCCGGGCGAGGTGACGGCGCCGGGCCGCCGCAGGCTCAAGCTCGCCGTCACGCCCACCTTTGCGCGCGTGATCCTGATCCCGCGCCTGCGCCAGTTCACGGAAACCTATCCCGAGATCGACATCGCCCTGCAGGTCTCCATCCCGCTGCTGGACGTGGTGGCCGAGGATGCCGACCTGATGGTGCGCTTCGGCCCCGGCCACTATGCCGATGTGGAGCACATCGAGCTGGCGCGCGACGTGGTCACGCCGCTGGCCTCGCCGGCCTTCATCCGCGAGCACGGCCCCTTCGAGCAGCCCCAGGACCTGGAAGGCATGCCCCTGCTGCGCAGCCCGCTGGAGCCCTGGCGCACCTGGTTCGGCGCCACCGGCCTGGACTGGCCCGAGCCGCACGAGGGCTCGCAGTTCAACGACATCGGCCTGATGTGCGACGCGGCCTCGGCAGGCATGGGCATCGCCCTGGTGCGCCACAAGCTGGGCGCGCCCTGGCTGGACAACGGCACCCTGGTGCGCCTGTTCGACGTGGACACGGCCAGCCCCCATGCCCACTACCTGTGCTGGCGTACCGGCACCATGGACCGCTGGGAATGCGCGGCCTTTGCTGAATGGTTGAAGAGGGCGATGGCCTGCTGAGGCGCCCATAACTGATTTCGCGGATTTCACGGATTTAGCGGATTTCACGCGCCGTTGCAATAAACATCAGCGCAGCCCCGCTGCACAAAGACGGCGGCATCGCCTAAAGTCAGGCTCCATGACTCCCGCCAGCTCCCCAGCCAGCCCCGCTCCCGGCGCCATGGCGTCGGCCGCCGCCGATGCGGCCCACCAGCAGCCCACAGTCTCGGAGCGCGCACGGCGCCAGGCCGAGGTCGTGGCCGCGCTGGCCCGCCATGTGCCCGCCCATGCCCTGCTGTGGAACGCCGAGGACACCACGCCCTATGAATGCGACGGCCTCACGGCTTACCGCCAGCGCCCGCTGGTGGTCTGCCTGCCCGAGACCGAGGCCCAGGTCCAGGCCGTGCTGCGAGCCTGCCACGCCATCCAGGTGCCCGTGATCGCGCGTGGCGCGGGCACCGGGCTGTCGGGCGGTGCCTTGCCCCATCCCATGGGCGTGACGCTGTCGCTGGCCAAGTTCAACAAGATCCTCCAGGTCGATGCGGCCAGCCGCACGGCCGTGGTGCAGTGCGGCGTGCGCAACCTGGCCATCAGCGAGGCCGCCGCGCCCTTCGGCCTGTACTACGCGCCCGATCCCAGCAGCCAGATCGCCTGCACCATCGGCGGCAACGTGGCCGAGAACTCGGGCGGCGTGCACTGCCTCAAGTACGGGCTGACGGTGCACAACGTGCTCAAGGTGCGCGGCTTCACCGTGGAGGGCGAGCCGGTGGAGTTCGGCTCCACGGCGCTGGACACGCCGGGCTTCGACCTGCTGGCCATCCTGGTCGGCAGCGAGGGCATGCTGGCCGTGACCACCGAAGTCACCGTGCGCCTGATCCCCAAGCCCCAGCTGGCGCGCTGCATCATGGCCAGCTTCGACGACGTGCGCAAGGCCGGCGACGCCGTGGCCGCCGTGATCGCGGCCGGCATCATCCCGGCCGGGCTGGAGATGATGGACAAGCCCATGACGGCCGCCGTCGAGGACTTCGTCAAGGCCGGCTACGACCTCACGGCCGAGGCCATCTTGCTGTGCGAGAGCGACGGCACGCCAGAGGAAGTCGAGGAAGAGATCGCCCACATGAGCGAAGTGCTGCGCAGCGCGGGCGCCACGGCCATCACGGTGAGCGAAAGCGAGGCCGAGCGCCTGCGCTTCTGGAGCGGGCGCAAGAACGCCTTTCCCGCCAGCGGGCGCATCAGCCCCGACTACATGTGCATGGACTCCACCATCCCGCGCAAGCGCCTGGCCGACATCCTGCTGGCCATCCAGGAGATGGAAAAGAAATACGGCCTGCGCTGCGCCAACGTCTTCCACGCGGGCGACGGCAACCTGCACCCGCTGATCCTGTTCGATGCCAACGACCCCGACGAGCTGCACCGCTGTGAGCTGTTCGGCGCCGACATCCTGGAGACCAGCGTGGCCATGGGCGGCACGGTCACGGGCGAGCATGGCGTGGGCGTGGAAAAGCTCAACTCCATGTGCACCCAGTTCACCACGGCCGAGAACGACCAGATGTTCGCGCTCAAGGCCGCCTTCGACCCGCAGGCCTTGCTCAACCCCGGCAAGGTGATTCCCACGCTCAACCGCTGCGCCGAGTACGGAAAGATGCTGGTGCGCGGCGGCCAGATCTCACACCCGGACCTGCCGAGATTCTGAGGCGCGGTGCAACCGGCGACGTGCAACGGGCGCGGTGCAACCGGCTCCGTGCAAAGAGCACTGTGCAACGAGAGGCATGCAACCCGCTGGTCACGGCTGCTGCAGGCAGCGCAGCCACAGCCCATCGAGCGCGCGGGCCAGCGCAGCTTCCTGCCGGGGCACGGCCAGGTCCTCCGCGAGGTCTTCGATCATGGCCTCCAGTGGTACGGCATGGGACAGGGTGCGCATGCCGCATTCCATCGCCAAGGCGGTGTCCAGGTAGGCCACGCGCGCGCCGGCCACGCCCCAGCGCGTGAGTTCGCGCACACGGCCGACCTGGTTCAGCCGCAGGCGCATCGCCTCCAGCCGCTCGGCCAGGGATCTGCGGATGCGCTCCCCTGTCTCGGGCCGGTCCTCCTCCAGTCTGCGCAGCGCCGCCTCCTGCTGCTCTAGCGTGCGCTCCAGCGCCCGCAGAGCCGCCTCGCGCCCCAGCCGGGCCTCGTCGTAGCGCGGCAGGGCTGCACGCATGCGCTCCAGCGTCTGCTTGCGTTCACGTGCGTAGACCGGCTCGGCGGGGCGCCCGGAGCGCACGCAAGCGTCGGCGGCCAGCACCAGCCGCTGCGGAGCTGCTTCGGCGCCCAGCCCTTGCGGACGGAAGCTGCGGCAGTCTGTCATTTCCTCCAGCATGCGCAGGTCTTCCAGGTGCAGGCGCATGCGTTCCGCGTCCTTCTGCGCCTCAAGCCGATGGCGACCCAGCATCTCCTGGCGCTGGCGCTCCAGCATCAGCAATTCGCGCCAGCCGCCACGCAGCCGGGCCTCGAACCGCGCCTGCTCGCCATCGGCCGCTTGCTGCAGCTGCTCGGCATCCTGGCGCAGACGCAGCTGCAGGTATTCATGCGTGCCTGATCTCTCGCAGGTGTACTCGACGATGCGCCCGCCGCTTCCATCGCCCACGCTGCGCCATGCACTGCGCGCGCATGCGTTCCTCTCCTGGAGCACCTGGCCTATCGAAACCCCCGATGCACCGCCCCAGGACGCGGCCCGCACCGCCAGGACATCACCGTCGTCACCGCCGCAACCGCCCAGCACCAGTACAAGGCTCGAGGGCAGCAGCCACACTCGTTGCCAACGCATTTGCTCCCCCGTGCATGTGATTTCCAGATCGATGGTTGATATTAACTATCAATCAAAAAGAGATGTGATTTTTATCAATACTCACATCTCAATCAGACCAATCCCATAGCGTTCGCGCATGCAGGATGCAAAGCAGCGGTTTGCTCAAAAATTACGTGATTCGATGCAGGCCCAGGGCTATGAAGCCAGGCCTGCCGTGCTGGAGCACGAGTTCAATTCCCGTTTCTGGGGCAAGCCCATGTCCCAGCACGGCGTGCGCCTTTGGCTGGTTGGCAAGACCATGCCCAACGCCAAGAAACTCGCTGCGCTCGCCGACTGGCTGCAGGTGCCGCTGGAGGAGTTCCTGCGCTCGCCGCAGCAGGTTCGCGAGGTGCGCGAACCCAAGAGCGCCTGGTCCGCAGGCCTGGGCTATGAGGACAACGAGCTGTTCAAGATCTACCTGCGCCTTCCCGTGCCCAAGCGCCGGCTGGCGCGCGACGTGATCCTGGCCATTGCGCGCGCCCATGATGCCGAGGAAGCGGAACGCGCCGCAGGCTCGTAGCCAGGCGGCGCGTCGGGTTTGCATTGATCCGGCACCTGCGGGGCACGGGCCCCGCCTGCGCATCAGCCACCCATGGCACGCTGGCGTGCATCGCGCTGGGCAGGCGTTTCGTTGATCAGTTCATTGATCACTTCCTGGCGTGTCTTGCCCGCGCCGGTCTGCGGTGCGGGAGCCGGATAGACGCTGGCATTGAAGCGCGAAGTGCCGCCCTGGCGCACGGCTGCCTCGGCCTCGGCCGTCACCTGGGCGCGTGTCTTGCTGCTCTTGAAATGCTCGGGGTGGACGACGGCGCCCGCCTCGTTGTTGGCCGGGTGGATGTATCCGGCCGCCGATGCCATGCCGGGCAGCAGCAGCGCTGCCGATGCGGCCAGGCCGGCGATGAGGGTGGCGGGGGTGAAGCGGCGTTGCGACATGATGTGATTCCTTTCAGGCACGTTGGTAATTCGTTCTCCCCACGCCCCGCGATGCGGAACGCCGAGGAGAGGACTCCAATGTAGAAATCACGTGCCCACACCAGCCCCACAGGATGGTGACATTGCTGTCATACAACCGACACAGATGACCGCGCCACGGTGGCGCCTCGGCGCTCGTCACCCCCGGTACTGCGCACGCGCTCGGCCGGGCGCCAGAGGGTCCAGGCGCACGTCCAGCAGGCCCTCGGCATCGCCCGCGATGCGCGCCAGCGTCTGGCCGAAGGGATCGGCGAACTGGCTTTCGCCGCAGAAGGCGTAGCTGTCGCCGGGACCGGCGCGGTTGGCCATGGCGATGTAGCACTGGTTGTCCATGGCGCGCACGGGCACGGCGTGGCGATGGATGTGGCCGTAGGGGTGCATCATCCCGTCCATCAGCACGATCAGGTCCACGCCCTGCACGCCCAGGGCGCGGGCCGGTACCGGAAACTCGATGTCGAAGCAGATCAGCATTCCCACTCGCAGGCCGCGCCATGTGCAGACGGGCTGGCGATCTCCGGCCTCGAAGACCCCGTGGTCCGAGTCGTAGAGCATGGTCTTGCGGTAGTGCAGCAGCACCTGCCCGTCGGCATCGATCAGCAGGCCGGCATTGAAGTGGCGGCCCCGGTCCGCTTCGGCCAGGCCGATGGCGACGGCCACGCCGGCTTGCCGCGCGGCCTCGCGCAGCGCGGTGGCCGAGGGGCCGTCCAGCGGCTCGGCCAGCTGCGCCACGTTGTCCGGCCGGGGAAATCCGCTGATGCAGGTTTCGGGAAAGACCAGCAGGTCGGCCTGCCCTGCGCTGGCCCTGATCGTCTTCAGCGTCATCGCCAGGTTGCCGGCAATGTCGCCGTCGCGCAGACGGGGCTGGATGATGCGGATGCGGTGCTCCGTCATGGTGTGCGCTCCTTGAGATGCAAAGGGTGGCTGTCCTGCCGCGGCTGGCAACTGGCGGCCTCCTCGGCCTGCAGATCCAGGTTGCGGGCCAGCACCCAGTAAAGGCCGCCGGCTACGAGAATGCCCGGCAGCCAGGCGAAGTCCACGCCGCCGAGCCGCTGCGCAGCCCAGCCGATGAAGACCGCATGGCCATCCGTGGCGTCGTGGATGTGGAAGAAGGGCACCATGGCCGCAAAGCCGCCCAGATAGGCGCAGATGCCGCGCCAGCCCCAGGCGCCGTAGATGCCTTGTGGCGTGAAGAAATCGGCGATGGCGTAGCGGCCCTTGCGCACCAGGAAATAGTCCACGAGGTTGACCGCCGTCCACGGCACCAGGAAGTACAGCAGCAGCGCCAGGAAGGAGTGCAGCAATGCCACGCCGCTGCCCTGGATGGACAGCACGCACGCGAGGATGGCGGCGCTGATGGCGGCGATGGCACCGATGCGTGCACCGAGTGTGCCGAGTGCTTTGCGTGCACTGCGCGTGGGGCGCAGGCCGCCCAGCGAATCCGCTGCCGTGAGCACGGTCAGCGCCGCGCTGTAGGTGTTGAGGGCGATGATGGGCACGAAGGCCACGACGGCCAGGGCAGGCAGCAGCCGGTCCGCGACCGGGAACAGGCCGGTGCCGATCCGTCCCAGCGCCGCCAGCGCGTCGCCGGCCTGCAGCCGCTGCGCCATCCACGCGCCCAGCCCGATCATCCAGGCCCCGGACAGCGATGCGCCCAGGAAGATGGCTGCGATCAGGCGCCGGGGCGCGGTATGGCGCGGCAGGTACCGCGAATAGTCGGACACATAGGGCGCATAGGAGATGTTGTAGCTGGCAGCGATGGTGAACTGCGCGGCAAAGGCGCTCCATGCGAATCCTGGCAATGGCTCCGGCCGAACGTGCAAGGCGGGCTCGCCCACGCCTGCCAGCAACGCCAGCGTGGCCAGCGCATACAGCGGCAGCGCCAGCATCAGCGCGCAGCGGAAGGCCCTGTGCATCACATCGTGGCCGCAGACTGCCAGCAAGGCGCCTACCGCCACGGCCACGCAGGCCGTGGGCGCTGGCGGCAGGCCGAACACGGCCTGCATGCCCTGCATGATGAGCGAGACGTTGACGACG
The DNA here is from genome assembly GCF_001598795.1 of Delftia acidovorans NBRC 14950. Classification (GTDB taxonomy): domain Bacteria; phylum Pseudomonadota; class Gammaproteobacteria; order Burkholderiales; family Burkholderiaceae_C; genus Comamonas; species Comamonas acidovorans. Next base: position 92,194 of record NZ_BCZP01000002.1, read on the forward strand.
TTGAACCCCGTGAACACCAGCAGCGTGGCGCACAGCGGCAGGGTGACGCCGCGAAAGCCGAACTGCGCGCGCGACTGGATCATCTGCGGCAGCCCCAGCTGCGGCCCCTGCGCGCCGTGCAGCGCCATGAACAGCGTGCCGAACATGATGCCCAGCGTGCCGGCCAGGGCGCTCCAGGGCGCCGAGAGCCCCAGCGACGGGCCGACGAAGCCGATGGAAAGCGTGAAGAAGTGGAAGTTGCCCAGGAACCAGAACGGCCCCTGGTCGGCGAGCCGCGCGTGACGCTCGCTGTCGGGAATGCAGTCGATGGACCGGCTCTCCACGGCGATGCGGCCACGGCCGTGCTGTCCGCTGGCGGGGCTGTTCATGGCCTTGTCTCCCTCCCGTTGTCCTTGCTGTTGTGGGACAAATTCTAGGCAGGAGCCTGCCGCCGCTCCATGCCTGATGCGCGACGTTCACATCGACTGGAAAAGATGTTTGGCCAGCCGGCCAGCCCCTGGTGCCGAGGCGGCCGGGCATGAAGAAAACCCCGCGCCGCCTGGCTGCCACAGGGCCTGCCAGGCGGCATGGGGGGCGTGGGTGGCGTGGGTGGCGTGCTACGCGGCTGGTGCCGATGCCGTGGGCACTGCGCCTGCGGCGTCCGCTTCCGACGGGTCGTTGCGGTGCACCAGACGGTACAGCAGCGGCAGCACCAGCAAGGTCAGCAGCGTGGACGACAGGATGCCGCCGATCACCACCGTGGCCAGCGGACGCTGCACCTCGGCGCCCGTGCCCGTGGCAATGGCCATGGGAACGAAGCCCAGCGAGGCGACAAGCGCCGTCATCAGCACGGGGCGCAGCCGGGTGAGCGCGCCCTCGGTCACGGCGTCGGGCACGCTGGCGCCCTGTTCGCGCAAGGTTCTGATCCAGGAGATCATGACCAGGCCGTTGAGCACGGCCACGCCCGACAGCGCGATGAAGCCCACCGCCGCCGAGATGGACAGCGGTATGTCGCGCAGCCACAGCGCCAGGATGCCGCCCGTGAGCGCGAACGGAATGCCCGTGAAGACCACCAGCCCGTCGCGCACATTGCCGAACATGGCGAACAGCAGCACGAAGACCATCAGCAGGGCCACGGGCACGACGATCTGCAGGCGGCGCGTGGCCGACTCCAGGTTCTCGAAGGTGCCGCCCCAGCGCGTCCAGTAGCCGGGCGGCAGCGACAGGCCTTGCAGCTTTTGCTGTGCTTCGCCCACGAAGGAGCCCATGTCGCGCCCGCGCACATTGGCGCTGACCACGATGCGGCGCTTGCCGTCTTCGCGGCTGACCTGGTTGGGGCCGGGCGCGGTCTCGAACGTGGCCACGGCCGACAGCGGCACGAAGCCGATGCGCCCGTCCGCCCCGCGCGGCAGGGCGATGGGCAGGCGGCTCAGGACCTGCAGGTCGTTGCGCACGGCGTCCGGCAGGCGCACCTGGATGTCGAAGCGCCGGTCGCCCTGGAATACCGTGCCGGCCTCGGTGCCGCCCATCGCGGTGCTGATGGCGTCCTGCACATCGCCCATGTTCAGGCCATAGCGCGAGGCCTTTTCGCGGTCGATCTGCACGGTGAGCATGGGCAGGCCCGTGGCCTGCTCGACCTTGACCTCGGAGGCGCCCGAAATCTGCTGCAGCATGCCGGCCACGGTCTGGGCGCTTTTCTCCAGCACGGCCATGTCGTCGCCGAAGATCTTCACGGCCACGTCGCTGCGCACGCCCGAGATCAGCTCGTTGAAGCGCAGCTGGATCGGCTGGGAGAACTCGTAGTTGTTGCCGGGGATGCTGTCCACCAGCGCCTGCACGGCGGCCAGCAGGTCCTCGCGCGGGCGCGCCGGGTCAGGCCACTCGCTGCGGGCTTTCAGCATGATGTAGCCGTCGGAGATGTTGGGCGGCATGGGGTCGGAGGCGATCTCGGCCGTGCCGGTGCGCGCGAACACGCGGTCGATCTCGGGGAACTCCTTCTTGAGCGCCGTCTCGATCTGCATCTGCATTTGCAGCGACTGCGTAAGGCTGGTGCCGGGGATGCGCAGCGCCTGGATGGCGAAGTCGCCCTCGTTGAGGTTAGGGGCGAACTCGCTGCCCAGGCGCGTGGCCAGCAGCAGGCTCAGCGCCACGGCCACGGCGGCGGCCGTGAGCACCACGGCGGGCGCGGCCATGACGCGCGCCAGCACGGGCGCATAGGCGCGGCGCGCCCAGCCCATGAGGCGGTTTTCCTTCTCGGCCACCTTGTCGCCCATGAACAGCGCAATCGCCGCCGGGATGAAGGTGATGGACAGCAGCATGGCGCCGGCCAGCGCGATGACCACCGTGAGCGCCATGGGATGGAACATCTTGCCCTCCACACCCGTGAGCGCGAAGATGGGCAGGTAGACCACCATGATGATGAGCTGGCCGAACAGCAGCGGGCGGCGCGCTTCCTTCGCGGCGGCGAAGACTTCATGGAAGCGTTCGCTGCGCGTCAGCGACCGTCCTCGCGCCTCCTGCGCATGCGCCAGGCGGCGCACGCAGTTCTCCACGATGACCACGGCGCCGTCGATGATGATGCCGAAGTCCAGCGCCCCCAGGCTCATGAGGTTGGCGCTGACCTTGTAGTGCACCATGCCCGTGAAGGTGAACAGCATGGACAGCGGGATGATCAGCGCCGTGATCAGCGCCGCGCGCAGGTTGCCCAGGAACAGGAAGAGGATGACCACCACCAGGGCCGCGCCCTCCACCAGGTTCTTCTTGACCGTGGCGATGGCCTTGTCCACCAGGTTGGTGCGGTCGTAGACGGTGATGGCCTTGACGCCCGGGGGCAGGCCCCGGTTGATCTCGGCCATGCGCTGGTCCACGGCGCGCGAGACGGTGCGGCTGTTCTCGCCGATCAGCATGAACACCGTGCCCAGCACCACCTCGCGGCCGTTGTCGGTGGCCGCTCCCGTGCGCAGCTCCTGCCCCAGGCCCACCTCGGCCAGATCGCGGATGCGGATGGGCTGGCCCTGGGCCGAGCCCACGATGACCTCGCGGATGTCGGCGATGCCGCCGACCTGGCCCGGCGCGCGGATCAGGTACTGCTCGCCCTGGCGCTCGATATAGCCCGCACCCACGTTGCTGTTGTTGCGCTGCAGGGCGGTGACGATGTCGGCCAGCGTGAAGCCGTAGGCCGCCAGCTTCTCGGGCGCTGGCGCCACCAGGTACTCCTTGGCGTAGCCGCCGATGGAGTTGATTTCGGTCACGCCGGGCACGTTGCGCAGCTGCGGCTTGATGACCCAGTCCTGGATCTCGCGCAGGTCCATGGGCGTGTAGGGCGTGCCGTCGGGCTTTTTCGCATCGTCCTCGGCCTCCACGGTCCACAGGTAGATCTCGCCCAGGCCCGTGGAGATGGGGCCCAGCGTGGGCGTGATGCCGGCAGGCAGGCTGTCGCGCGCCTGCTGTATGCGCTCGCCCACCAGTTGCCGCGCAAAGTAGATGTCCGTGCCGTCCTTGAACACCACGGTGACCTGGGACAGGCCGTAGCGCGACAGCGAGCGCGTCTGCTCCAGATACGGCAGGCCAGCCATCACCGTCTCTATGGGATAGGTGATGCGCTGCTCGGTCTCCAGCGGCGAGTAGCCGCTGGCCTGGGTGTTGATCTGCACCTGGACATTGGTGATGTCGGGCACGGCGTCGATGGGCAGGCGCTGGTAGTTGTAGATGCCCAGGCCCGCCATGGCCAGCACGGCCAGCAGGACCAGCCAGCGCTGCTCTATGGCAAATCGGATGATGCGTTCAAACATGGAGTTCTCCGTTCATGCCCGCATCAATGGGAGTGCTCGGCCGTGGCCTTGCCCAGCTCGGCCTTGAGCATGAAACTGCCCTCGGCCACGTAGGATTGGCCGGGTTTCAGGCCTTCCAGCACCTCGGTGGTCTTGCCGTCGGCGCGGCCCATGCGCACGGGCTGGGCGCGAAAGCCCCCCTGCACGGGCACGAAGACCACGGTCTGCTGCTCCATCTTCTGCAGCGCCTGCGTGGCCACGGCCAGCGGCGCCTGCCGGGACGATGCCGTCAGCTCCACGTTCACGAACAGGCCCGGGCGCCACACGCCGTCGGGGTTGGGCAGGGTGATGCGCGCGGGGGCCGTGCGCGTGTCCTGGCCGATCAGTGCGCCCACATAGGCCACCTCGCCCGTGGCCGAGGAGTCGAAGGCCGTGGCGCGCACCGTGGCCTTCTCGCCCACACGCACGGCAGGCAGGTCGGGGGCGGACACGCGCATCTCGGCCCAGACGCTGCGCAGGTCGGAGATGGTGAAGACCTGGGTGGTGTCCTGCACGGCCTCGCCCACGGACAGGTGCTTTTCCACGATCACGCCGTCAAACGGCGCACGCAGCTCGAAGCGGTTGAGCCCGCCCGCACCACCGCCGGCACCGGCGCCCGTGGCGGCCAGCTTCTGCTGGGCGTTGGAGACGGCGATCTCGGCCTCGCGCAGCGCCTGGCGCGCCTGCAGGTAGTCCTGCTCGGCCGAGACCTTCTCCTCCCACAGCTGCTTTTCACGTGCGTAGGTGGTGCGGGCCAGCTCCAGGCGCTTGCTGGCGGCCAGCAGTTCGCTGCGCTGCTCGGACACGGCGGCGCTGCTGAGCACGGCCAGCAGCTGGCCCTTCTTCACGTTCTGGCCCAGGTTGGCGGGAACGCTCTCGGCAATGCCGGCCACGCGCGGCACGACGTGGGCCGTGCGGTCTTCGTTGAAGCGGATCTCCCCGGGCAGCTGCAGCACGGAGCGCACGGTGGCCGGACCGGCCTCGGCCAGGCGCACGCCGGCCGCCTGCATGCGCTGGGCGTCCATGGCGATCAGGCCTTCTTCGTCGCCATGGCCGGCTTCTGCAGCCGGTTTGGCGGCAGGTTGGGCGGCAGGCTTGGCCTCGGCTTTTTCCGCCTTGGAGTCTTCATGGTGTTCATCGTCGGCATGGCCTTCGTCGTGCTTGTGGCCATCGGCTGCGGCTGCGGCGGCGCCGTGGTGCTCGCCATCGGCATGGCCTGCGGCCTCGCTGTGGCCGTGGCCATGGCTGTCGGCCTTGGCAGCGCCTGGCGTGCCGCTGCGCAGGATCAGCGTGGCGGCCAGCGCGCCCAGGGCCAGGATGACGGCAATGGCCACGAGGGTGCGGCGCGGTCCGAGGGGGGAGGAGGAGGGCTTGGTGTTCATGGTCTGGATGCAATCAGGTTGCTATCGGAATCAGAGGCCGGATTCGGTGCCCAGCAGGCGGTCGATGTCGGCGGCGGCGCGGTGGGTGGCCAGCAGCTGGTCCAGGTACTGGCTGCGCGCCTCGGACCAGGTGCGTTGTGCGTCCAGCACGTCGAGGTAGCCGAACTTGCCCAGCGCAAACCCGCGCGAGGCCAGCTCGTAGGCCGTGCGCGCCGTGGGCAGCACCTCCTCGGCCAGCTGGCGCGCCTGCTCGCGGCTGGCCTGCAGCAGCTCGCGCGCCTCGAACAGCTGGGCCTGCAGCTGAACGCGCGTGGCCAGCAACTGCTCCTCGGCCTGGTCGGCCAGGCGCAGGGCCTGCAGCTGGTTGCCCCGGTTGCTGTCGAGCACGGGCAGGGGCACGGAGACGCCGACCACGAGCTGGTTGCGCCCGACCTCGGTGGCGCGCTTGACGCCCAGGCTGACGGTGGGATCGGGCAGGCGCCGCGCACGCTCCAGGTCGGCCGTGGCGCGGCTTTGCTCCAGCGCCTGGCGCGCACGCAGCACGGCGGGAGCCTGTTCGATGCGCTGCTGCAGGGCGGCCAGCTCAGGCAGCTGGGGCAGGGCGTCCACCGCGCCCTCGGCCTGGCCGAAGGGGCGCACTCGCTCGCCCCACAGCGCCTGCAGCTGGCCGCGCGCCACGCGCAGGCCCGAGCGGGCCTGGGCCTGCTCCAGGCGGGCGCCGGATTCGGCCACGCGGGCCCGGGTTTCCTCCAGCGGCGCCACCTTGCCGGCCGCCACGCGCCGGGCTGCGGCCTCGCGCGCACTGCTGGCGATCTCCAGCGTCTGCCCGGCCAGGACCACGCGCTGCTGCGCAGCCAGCACGCCGAAGAAGGCCGTGCCCACGTCGGCGCGCAGCGCAGCCTCGGCCCCCGCCAGCTCGGCCTGCGCCAGGTCGCGACCGCGCTCGGCCACGCGCATGCGGGCCTCGCGCTTGCCGCCCACTTCCAGGGTCTGGTTCAGCTGCACGGTCAGTGTGCGGGTGCTGCGGCGCGTGTCCTCCTGCGACCAGGCCAGCTCGGGGTTGGGCCGGGCACGGCTTTGGAGCACGGCGCCATCGCTGGCCTCCAGCGCACGGCGGGCCGCACGCAGGCCGGGGTTGCCGTCCAGCGCCAGGGCCAGGGCCTGCTGCAGGTCCAGCGGCGGGCCTGCCGGTGTGGACTCGGAAACAGCGGCTGCAGATGGCGCAGCCGCATCGGCAGGCTCGCCCGCCTGCACGGCGCCGCAAGCGGTCAGCACGGCCATCACCAGCAGGGCGCGCGGCCCGGGCCAGGCGCTCCATGGTGCGTGGGAAGCCGTCCTCGACGGAAAGGACGAAGGGAAAGACATACACGGACTCCTTGCCCGCGCGCAGGTCAGGCCTGATCGTTCATCAGCCGGTCAGGCCGCTGCGGCGGGCGCGCACGGCCCATGGCCGCTGAGCGCGAGGGGATTTCAGGGAATGCCGGTCCGGGGCAGAAACAGGGCCATGCCCGGCCGGCGGCTGCAGGGGGCGTCAGCCCTGCCAGCGGGGCCGATCGGGGCGCAGCAGCACGGCCGAGGCATGGCGGCGCAGCGGCTCGGCGAATGGCATGGGGGGAGGCGCCACCGGCGCGGCCTTGGCGTAGTGGGTGGCGACGGCCACCCAGGCATGGCACATGGAGCAATCGGCGCTGAGCGACGACGGCTGGCCCTGGTCCGCCTTCTTTGCCGGTTGCCCCGGTTCGGCGCCAGCGCCCGGATCTGCGCTGGCATGGCGCTCGGCGCCCATGCCATGCAGGCTCACGCCGTGGACATGGTGGCCGAAGTGCCGGGTCTCATGCCCGTCGTGCCGGCACAGTGCAGCGGCCGCCATCCAGCTCCACTGGAACAGCAGCGCGATCACGAGGACGGCGAGGGCGGCGAGACGGGGCCGGGTCATGGAGGAGGGCATGGGGCAGGTGGGGATTGTCGTGCATGGCGTTTGCCCACAACCACGACTCCCCCAAGCCGGCGAGTCTAGGGCCGTGCGGCGACCTGTGGCTGTCGGGCACATGACAAATTTGTCATCTTGGCAAACCATGCCCTTCCCCGACAATGCTCGGCATGAAAGTCCTGGTCATCGAAGACGAAATCAAGCTGGCCGACTACCTCCGCAAGGGCCTGACCGAGGAGGGGTTCGTGGTCGATGTCGCGCACGACGGCATCGACGGCCTGCACCTGGCCACCGAGCTGGCCTACGACCTCATCGTGCTCGACGGCATGCTGCCCGGCATCGACGGCCTGGCCGTGCTGGCGGCGCTGCGCCAGTCGCGCCAGACGCCGGTGCTGATGCTGACGGCGCGCGGCCAGGTGGAGGACCGCGTGCGCGGCCTGCAGGGCGGCGCCGACGACTACCTGGTCAAGCCCTTTGCCTTCTCCGAACTGGTGGCGCGCATGCATGTGCTGCTGCGCCGCAGTGTCGGCACGGCGCATCCGGCGGCCGAGGCCACCATGCTGCGCATGGCCGACCTGGAGCTGGACCTGATCCGCCGACGCGCCACGCGCGCCGGCCAGCGCCTGGACCTCACGGCCAAGGAATTCAACCTGCTGAGCCTGCTGCTGCGCCGCCAGGGCGAGGTGCTGTCGCGCACCGAGCTGGCCTCCCAGGTCTGGGACATGAATTTCGACAGCGAGACCAATGTGGTCGAGGTGGCGGTGCGCCGCCTGCGCCTGAAGCTGGACCAGCCCTTCGAGCAGCCGCTGCTGCACACGGTGCGCGGCATGGGCTATGTGCTGGAGTCGCGCGCACCGTGAACGCCAAGGCCCCCGCCGACATTCCCCACCTGGGCCGGCGCCTGTCGCGCTGGCTGGCGCTGCAGACCATGCTGGGCCTGGGCCTGGTGTGCGCGGCCGTCTACGGGGTGGCCTCGATGACGCTGGAGCAGCACCAGCACGAGACACTGGACCTCAAGCAGCAGGCCGTGCTGCACCTGATGACGGAAAGCCGCAGCGCCCACAACGAGGCCGGTCTGGCCCACATGCTGGACGACTTTCTCACGGGCCTGGACGAGATGTCGCTGCGCATCACCGACCTGCAGGGCCGCGTGATCTACGAGCGTCTGCGCATTCCCAAGACGCCGGGCCGCACGCTGCAGCGCAGCTTCGAGGTGGTGCTGGCCGACAGTGGCCAGCATGCACAGGCCCAGCTCACCCTGGACCGCGCCGACGATGACCGGCAGCTGTCCCTGCTGGCCTGGACGCTGGCCCTGGCCGCCGTGGGCGGCGCACTGCTGGTGTCGTTGACCGGCATCTGGCTGGTGCGCCTGGGCCTGGCGCCGCTGCGCGAACTGACCGAGCAGACGCGCCAGCTGTCGGCCCAGGACCTGCAGCGGCGCCTGGACGACAGCGGACAGCCGCAGGAGTTGCGCCCGCTGATCGCGCAATTCAACGCCTTGCTGGAACGGCTGGCCGTGGCCTACCGGCAGATGGAGGCCTTCAACGCCGACGTGGCCCATGAGCTGAACACGCCGCTGACCACGCTGATCAGCAGCTGCGAGCTGGCCCTGCGCAAGCCGCGCAGCGAGGCCGAGCTGCGCGAGGTGCTGGCCTCCAACCTGGAAGACCTGCGGCGCATGGCCGGCATCGTGGCCGACATGCTGTTTCTCTCGCAGGCCGACCGGGGCCAGGGCGCGCGCCTGGCGCCCTGGGCCAGCCTGGCCGCGCTGGCCCATGAGGTCATCGACTTCCACGAGGCCGCGCTGCAGGAGGCCGACCTGCAGGTCGTCGTCCAGGGCGACGCGGCCGCCGAGGTCGATGCGCGGCTGCTGCGCCGGGCGCTGTCCAACCTGCTGGGCAATGCCACACGCTATGCACAGCGCGGCTCCACCATCACCGTGCAGATAGGCGCACGGCCCTGTGCCCACCACGGCGGCGCCGGTGATGTGGCGCTGGCGGTGCTCAACCGGGGCCCGACCATAGCCCCCGCCGACCTGCCGCGCCTGTTCGACCGCTTCTACCGCGCCGACGCCGCGCGCAGCCAGGCCGACCGCAACCATGGCCTGGGCCTGGCCATCGTGGCCGCCATCGCGCGCATGCACGGCGGGCGCTGCTTTGCCGAGTCCGAAGGCGGCTTCACGCGCATCGGCCTGGAGCTGCCCGACAGCCCGAGCCCGCCGCGCGATTCCCCGGCCTGAACACAGGCACCGGAGCGGCGGCACAATGGCGCCCCATGACGCAAGATGCCCCCTCCTCCTACGCAACGCTGCTGGCCGAAGGCAATGCCCTGGTGGCCCAGGCACAGCGGGCCGCCACCCAGGATTTCGCCCAGGCCCGGGCGCTGTGGCAGCAGGCCGGCAAGCAGTTCTACCTGGCCCACAAGGCCGACCCCGACCAGGCCGAGGGCGCGTTTCGCCTGGCCCAGGCCTGGATGGCCGAAGCCCATGCGCTGCAAAAGGAAGAATCGCCAGACGCCGTGGTGATGTGGCGCAACGCCGCCGCGCAATGCGAGCTGGCGTTCGACCTGGAACCCGAAAACGGCCGCCTGGCCATGACGGCCGCCAGCTGCCACATGTTCGGCGGCCAGCATGACGCGGCCAAGGCCTGGCAGCAGATCGGCCAGCACCTGCTGCCGCCGGCGCCCGAAGGCGACGGCGCCTGAAGCCAGGCTACAGCGCGATCAGCTTGAACACGGCCCGCGCCGTGCACACGGCCTGGCCCGCGCTGTCCAGCACATTGCCCTCGCAGAACACGGTGCGCGCGCCTGCGCGCAGCACGCGGGCCTCGATCAGCAGGTCGGTGGTAGCCGAGGCGAGGAAATGCGTGCTCATCTCGATGGTCACCACGCCCAATCCCAGCGGGTTGGACGAGCGCGCGGCCGCGCTCAGCGTGAAGTCCAGCGCGCTCATCAGCGCGCCGCCATGGCCATGCCCCCGGCTGTTGGCCAGGTGCGGGCGCATGGGCAGGCGCGTGCGGGCCAGGCCGGGCGCCAGGCTCACGGGCTCCAGGCCGATATGGGACATGAAGGGCACGTCGATGCCGAAGTAGCCGCGCGCCAGCGCGGCGGCCTCCAGGTCCGGGGCGGTGGAGATTCCAACGGCGTTCATCCGATCTCCGCAATCGCCTGGCCTTCGGCCACCGGCTCGCCCACGGCCACGAGCATGCGGCGCACGACGCCTGCCACCTCGCTTTCCACGGGAATCTCCATCTTCATGGACTCCACGATGATGAGGGTGTCGCCCAGGGCGACGGTGCCGCCTTCGGCGGCTTCCACAGCGGCCACGAGGCCGGCGATGGGGCTTGTGATCATGTTCGGGGTGGTGGTCATGGGTAGGGCTTTCAAAGGTGGGCCAGCACGCGCTGGGCGATGCCGGTGTCGATGCGCAGGTCCAGGAAATCGGCGTGACCCAGGATGCGTTCGATGAAGGGGATGTTGGTCTTCACGCCCTCGATGCGGGTCTGCGCCAGTGCCTGGCGCAGCCGTGCGATGGCCTGTGCGCGGTCGCTGCCATGGGCTACGAGCTTGGCGACCATGGGGTCATAGAAGGGCGTGACGCTGCAGCCCTGGGCATAGCCGGTCTCCACGCGCAGGCCTTCGCCCTGGGGCATCTCGAAGCGGTCCAGGCGCCCTGGCGAGGGCAGGAAGCGCACGGGGTCTTCGGCATAGATGCGCGCCTCGATGGCATGGCCGCGGGCCACGGGTTCGGCGGGCAGCACATCCCGCATGCGCTCGCCGGCGGCCAGGCGGATCTGGGCCTCGACGATGTCGATGCCCGTGATCTCCTCGGTCACCGCATGCTCGACCTGCAGCCGCGTGTTCATCTCCAGGAAGACAAAGCCGTGCTGCGGCGTGTAGAGCATCTCCACGGTGCCGATCACGTCATAGCCCGTGCGCGCCAGCAGGCCGGCCAGCAGTTGCCGCATGTCGGCCAGGGCCTGCGCGGGAATGCCTGCGGGGCGGGCCTCCTCCACCACCTTCTGGTGGCGGCGCTGCACCGAGCAGTCGCGCTCGAACAGCACGCGCACCTCGCCATGGCGGTCGGCCAGCACCTGGAACTCGATGTGGCGCGGCGCCTCGATCAGCTTTTCCAGGTACAGCTCGGCCGTGCCGAAGTACTTGGCGGCAATGCCGCTGGCCTTGGACCAGGCGGCCTCCAGCTGCGGTGCATCGTGCGCGGGCAGCATGCCGATGCCGCCGCCCCCGCCTGCGGGCTTGACCAGCACGGGAAAGCCGATGCGCGCCGCCTCCGCCTGCGCCTCCTGCAGGCTGTGCAGCACGGCCGAGCTGGCCGCCTGCGGCATGCCCTGGGCGGCCATGAAGGCCCGCGCCTGGGTCTTGTGGCCCAGCGTGCGTATCCAGTGCGGCGAGGGGCCGATGAAGCACAGGCCCTGGCGCTGCACGGCCTCGGCGAAGTCCGCGTTCTCGGAGAGAAAGCCGTAGCCCGGGTGCACGGCATCGGCACCGGTCTCGCGCGCCACCTGCAGCAGCCGTGCCTGGTCCAGATAGCTTTGCGCGGCGGGCGCAGGGCCTATGCACACGGACTGGTCGGCCGCGCGCACATAGGGCAGGCCGGCATCGGCCTCGGAGTACACGGCCACGGATTCAAGGCCCATGCGCCGCAGCGTGCGGATCACGCGCGCGGCCACGGCGCCCCGGTTGGCGACCAGCACGCGGCGGATGGGGTGCGGGGCGCCGCTCATGCCGCCTCCGAGGGCGCAGCTGGCGCGGCGGCCACGGCCACCACCGCATCAACGATGACCGGCGCCTGCGCGCCGCGCGCCACGAGCACGGGATTGGCATCGACCGACTGCACGCGCCCGCCCTGGGCCAGCATCCAGTCGCCCAGCCGCACCATCATGGCAGCCACGGCGTCCAGCTCCACGGCCGGCATGCCGCGCACGGCCGCAAAGGCCGGGGCGATGGACAGGCGCGCAAGGGCATCCAGCGCCTGCCGCGCACTGAAGGGGGCGACAAGGAATTGCACGTCCCTGAGCGCCTCCACCAGCACGCCGCCCTGGCCGACCATGACCACCACGCCGAACTCGGCATCCACATGGGCACCCAGCGCCAGCTCGAAGTCGGCCTTGTGCTGGGCTCCCAGCAGCAGGCCGCCATCGGCCACGCCCAGGCGGGCCAGCGTGGCGGCGAAGTCGCCAAAGGCCTGCAGCGCCTGCTCCGCCTCGCGGATGTTGAGCCGCACCAGGCCATGCTCGGACTTGTGCGAGAGATCGGCGGACACGCCCTTGGCCACCAGGGGTCGTGGCAGGGACTCGATGGCGGCGCGCACCTCGTCCTCGCTCCTGCAGACCAGATGGCGCATCACCGGCAGGCCGGCGCGGGCGAGTTCGGACAGGCTGGAGGGCTCGTCAAGCGTGAGGGAGCGGGAGGCCGCCACCGGCACCGATGCCTCGGCAGACGGCACCTGTGCCTGCCTGCCACCGGCCTGCTCGGCCAGCAGCGCCAGGCCGCGCATGGCGGCGCGTTCGCTCCAGAAGGTGGGCACGCCCTGGTCCTGGAAGGCCTGGGCCACCCAGTCCTGGTTGACGCTGACCGCAATGGGCACGCCGGTATCGCGCGCAAAGCGGCTGGCCTGGCCCGCGAAGTCGGCGAAGTCATAGCCCTCGCCGCCGATCGGGAAGCCCACGTGAACGAGGTCCGCCGCACCGCTGCCCGACAAGGCCCGCAGCGTGTCGCCAAAGGTCTGCGGCCTGCCCAGCAGGGCCGTGGTCATGTCGGTTGGATTGCGCGCCGTGACATAGGACGGCAGGGCCTGGGACAGGCTGTCCAGCGTGGCGGCATCGAACGGCTCCAGGGCCAGGCCGTATTCCTCGGCCGCGTCGGCCGACAGCACGCAGGTGGCGCCCGAATTGCTGATGCTGACCACGCGGCGACCGCGCGGCGCGGGCTGGGACAGGAACAGCGGCGCGTAGTCGATCAGCTCGCGGAAGTCGGCCAGGCGCGGTATGCCGTGCTGGCGCAGGAAGGCATCGGCCAGCGCGTCCTCGGCCGCCAGCGCGCCCGTGTGCGAGCTGGCCGTGGCCTGGCCTGCGCGCGTGCGGCCGGCCTTCACGGCCAGGATGGTGACGCCGCGCGCATGGGCCAGGCGCGCGGCCTCGGCCAGCCAAGCGCTTTGCCTGAGCGTCTCGATGTAGAGCACGACCAGGCGGATGCCTTCGTCCTCGACCACGGCGCGCACGGCCTCGGCTGCGCAGACATCGGCCTCGTTGCCCGTGGACAGCATGTAGCGCACGCCGATGCCCGCGCGGCGCAGGCCGCCGTAGAGAATGGCCGCGCCCGCACCGCTCTGGCTGACGATGGCCACGGGGCCGTCGGCCGGCGCGTTCTCGTTGATCATGGTCGAGAAGTTGAGGATGGCGCCCGTGGCGAAGTTGGCCACGCCCTGGCAATTGGGGCCGAACAGGCGCAGCCCGCCGCCTGGCGCCCGGCGCGCCCGCGCCACCAGGTCGGCCTGCTGCCGGCGACCCTCCTCGCCCAGTTCGGCAAAGCCGGACGAATAGATCACGGCCAGGCGCGCGCCCACGGCCACGCAGTCGTCGATGGCGGCGGCCACGTCCTCGCCGGGCAGGCTGATGACCACGGCATCGGGCGCCTCGGGCAGCGCGCGCAGCGAGGGGTAGGCGGCCAGGCCCTGGACCTCGGCGCGCTTGGGATTGACGGGCAGGATGCGGCCTGCGAAACCATGGCGCCGCAGGTAATCGATGGGCCGGCCACCGGCCTTGATGGGATTGTCGGAGGCGCCAAGGATGGCGACGGAGCGGGGGTTCAGTGCTTGCAACAGAGACATGCGTACCTCATCAATCCAAAGACAAGGCTTCGCGCTGGATGACTTGGCCCCAGTCGGCCACCTCCTTGGCGATGCGCTGGCCGAACGGCGCGGGCGGCATCATCACGGGCTCGCCCTGGCTGCTGAGCACGGCGCGGATGCGTGCGTCCTGCAGCACGCCCCTGGAGGCCTCGTAGAGCCGGTTGACGATGGCCGGCGGCGTGCCCGCAGGCGCCAGCAGGCCGGCCCAGAAGGTGACGTCGAAATCGGCATAGCCGGCCTCGGCCATGGTGGGCACCTCGGGCAGCTGCTGCATGCGCCGGGGCGCGGTGACGGCCAGCGCCACGAGCTTGCCGTTGGCGATGTGGGGCAGCGCGCTCCAGGTGTCGAACTGCGTGTCCAGCTCGCCGCTGAGCACGGCCATCTGGGCCTGCGATGCGCTCTTGTAGGGCACATGCGTGGTCTTCACGCCCGTGCGGTTGCTCCAGGCCGCATAGGCCAGGTGGGCGATGTTGCCGGGGTCGGCAGAGCCGTAGCTGAGCTTGTCGGGATGGCCCTTGGCGAAGGCGATCACATCCTTGGCCGAGCGGATCTGGTGCTTCTGCGCCCACTCGGGGTTGACGGTGAGGATGAAGGGCGCATCCAGCACCATGGTGATGGGCGCGAAGTCCTTGGCGCGGTAGGTGATCTTCTTGTAGATCTGGGGGTTGATGGTGATGCTGCTGGAGTTGGTGACCAGCAGGGTGTAGCCGTCGGGCGCGGCGCGCGCCACCTCGCCCACGCCGATGGCGCCGTTGGCGCCGGGCTTGTTCTCCACCACCACGGGCTGGCCCAGCGACTTGCTCAGCGGCTCGGACAGCGCACGTGCAATGGTGTCGGTGAACGAGCCTGCAGGAAAGCCGACCACGATGCGCACGGGGCGCGTGGGCCACTTGTCCTCCTGGGGGGCCTGGGCCTGGGCCGCCGTCGCGGCGCACAGGGTCAGGCACGGCGCCAGGCACAGGGCCAGGGCGGTGCGGCGCGAGGGCGCGCGCGGTTGTCTGGTTGCCATTGCTTTGTCTCCTTGGGTTTTTATGCGTTCAGGGCCGCAGGCCGAACTGCGGCGCTCCGGCCTCGCGCAGCGGCGCGGCCAGTTCCACGAATTCGCTGAGCAGGGCGCGCGTGTCGCGCGGATCGATCACCTCGTCGATGCCGAAGGCCTCGGCCGTGCGGAAGGGCGAGGTCAGGCTGCGCACGCGCTGCTCGATCTCGGCGCGCTTTTGCACGGGGTCGTCGGCGCCTTCGATCTCGGCCTTGTAGGCCACCTCCAGCCCGCCCTCGATGGGCAGCGAGCCCCAGTTGGCCGAGGGCCAGGCATAGCGGAAGTTGAAGCGGCCCATGTGCTGGTGGCCGGCCGCCGCCACGCCGTAGGCGCGGCGGATGAGGATGCTGCACCAGGGCACGGTGGCCTGGTAGACGGCGGCCAGGGCGCGCACGCCGTAGCGCATGACGCCGGCCTTCTCGGCCTCCACGCCGATCTGGAAGCCCGCGATGTCCACCAGGTTGACCACGGGCAGGTGGAAGGTCTGGGCCATGTCCACGAAGCGCGTGAACTTCTCGGCCGAGGGGCCGTCCCAGCCGCCGCCGTAGAAGTACGGGTCGCTGGCCACCACGGCCACGGGCCAGCCGTCGATGCGCGCCAGCCCGGTGACGATGGCCCGGCCCCAGTGGCGGCCCGTCTCCAGGAAGGAGCCCTCATCGACCAGGCATTCGACAATGGGCCGGATCTTGTAGACCTTGCGGCCATCACGCGGAATGGCCGACAGCAGCCATTCGTCGCGCCGCCGCGGGTCGTCCTGCGGCGCGGTGCGCGCAGGCAGCTCGTACACCGACGAGGGCAGGTAGGACAGGAAGCGGCGCACGCGCTCGAAGGCCTCCTGCTCGGTGGCCACCTCGTCATCGACCACGCCGTTGCGCGTGTGCACCTGGCTGCCGCCCAGCTCGTTCTTGGTCACGTTCTGGCCGATGCGCGCCACCACCGGCGGGCCGGCATTGAACAGCTGGGCGGTCTCCTTGACCATCACCGAGTAATGGCTGGAGGCCACGCGCGCCGCGCCCATGCCGGCCACCGAGCCCAGGGCCAGCGAGACCACGGGCACGGTGGACAGGTTCTGCACCACCTGGCTCCAGACCTTCATGGTGGGCACGCTGGTGTAGCCCTTGGTCTCGATGTTGCGCACCGAGCCGCCGCCGCCCGTGCCGTCCACCAGGCGCACCATGGGCAGGCGCAGGTCGTGCGCCATCTTCTCGGCAAAGATCAGCTTGTCGCCCACGGCGCCGTCGTTGGCGCCGCCGCGCACCGTGAAATCGTCGCCCACCACGACCACGGGCCGCCCGCCCACGCGCGCCCGCCCCATGATGAGGTTGGAGGGCGTGAAGTCCGTCAGCCTGCCCAGGCCGTCGTACTGGCCCGAGCCGGTGAGCGAGCCCACCTCCACGAAGGACTGCGCGTCCGTGCAGGCATCGATGCGCTCGCGCACCGTGAGCTTGCCGGCGGCCTTGTGCCGCGCCACCTTGTCCTCTCCGCCCAGTTTGGCCGCCAGTGCGCGGCGGTATGCGATCTCGTCCACTTCGGGTTGCCAGCTCATGTCGTCGTGTCTCCTTGTGCCTGTGGAGATGCACAAGGCGTGCCAGAACGCAGCGCGTTGAATTCAAAGGATTTTTTCCACGGTCGACCTTCACGTGTCCACATCAAGGACAACCTCGAAGACACGGGTTGGGCACTGTCTTTAATGGAGACACCACGGGGACAGACCCGTGGCCTGCGCGCCGCTAGAGTGCGTTCACCCCAGCCACTGCCCACCATGCCCATGCCCAGCTCCCCCGACCACCGATTCGGCGTTCTCGTGTGGCGACGCGACTCGCCCGAGCCCGTGGCGCGGCTGGGCCTGGCGCAGGAGCCGCTGCTGCATGCAGCCGTCACCGAGGCCCTGGCCCGCGCGCACGGCGACGGGCACAACCCCATCGGCCATGGCCAGTTGCTGCACGTGGAAACACCGGGCCCGCGCGGCACGGTGGCCCGCCATGTGGCCGTGGTGCTGGCCGATGCCGAGGGCGAGGTCGCCCTGCTGCGCCCGGCCGACGAGGCGGCGGCGCTGTTCGACATGGTGGCCAGCGTGCCCTTCGCCTTCGCCATCCTCAACATGTTCCTGACCAACCCGTACCAGGCGATCACGGTGGCCGACCATGAAGGGCTGATGCGCTACATCAGCCCCGTGCACGAGAAGTTCTTCGGCCTGGCGCCCGGCACGGCCGCAGGCCGGCGCGCGGAGGACGTGATCCCCAACTCGCGCCTGCCCCACGTGGTGCGCAGCGGCCGGGCCGAGATCGGCGACCTGCAGCAGCTGGGGCCGGGCGTGAGCCGCATCGTCAACCGCATGCCGGTTTACGAGGGCGGCGCCGTGGTGGGCGCCGTGGGCCAGGTCAGCTTCAGCGGCGTGGAGGCACTCAACCGCATGCAGCAGCGCCTGAACCAGCTGCATGACGAGGTGCAGCACTACAAGCGCGAACTGAGCCAGCTGCGCGGCGGCACGCCCACGGCGCAGATGGTGGGCGCCAGTGCCCCCATGCAAAGGCTGGCCCGCGAGATCGACGCCGTGGCGCGGCTGGACGTGCCCGTGCTCATCCTGGGCGAGAGCGGCAGCGGCAAGGAACTGGTGGCCCAGGCCCTGCATGCGCGCGGGCGCGATGCCGACGCGCCCCTGGTCAGCCTCAACCTCGCGGCCCTGCCGGCCACGCTGATCGAGTCCGAGCTGTTCGGCTACGAGGCCGGCGCCTTCACGGGCGGACGCAGGCAGGGACAGCCCGGCAAGCTGGAGCAGGCCGAGGGCGGCACGCTCTTCCTCGACGAAGTGGCCGACATTCCCATGGAAATCCAGGTCAAGCTGCTGCGCGTGCTGGAGGACCGCCAGGTGCAGCGCCTGGGCGCGCACAGCGGCCGGCAGGTGAACTTCCGCATCGTGGCCGCCACGCACCGCGACCTGCGCGGCCTCATCGACAGCGGCCGCTTCCGGCTGGACCTGTTCTACCGCCTCAGCGGCGTGGTGCTGCATGTGCCCGCCCTGCGCCAGCGCCTGGAGGACATCCCGGCCCTGGTGCAGCGCTTTGCCCAGTCGTTCTGCGAGCGCAACGGCATTGCGCTGCCGCGCATCGCGCCTGGCGTCATGCCCTACCTGGCCCGCCAGGCCTGGCCCGGCAATGTGCGCCAGCTGCGCCAGCGCGTGGAAGAGGCCCTGGTGTTCTGCGACGGCCACCTGCTGGGCGTGGACAACTTCGCGCGCCATGAGGACCCGCTGGCCGGCGCACGACCTTTGCCCGTTGCCGAGGCCGACATGCCCTCCACCGGCGCCGTGGCCCCGCTCAAGGACCAGGAGCGCAACGCCATCCTCGACGCCATCGCACGCTGCGGCGGCAACAAGAAGCTGGCCGCGCAGGAGCTGGGCATCTCGCGCTCCTACCTCTACAAGGTGCTGGGCGCGGCATCGCCCGGCTGAGCCTGTCGGGCCGAGGGCAGGGAATTCGAGACAGCGGCTGGCCGCGCCGTTGCCATACTAGGCACCCCGTACCCCCTGCCGTCCCTGCCGCACCTGCCGCACCCGGCGCCCCGAATGCAAGACACCCGAGACGCGCTCGAACAGCGCCAGATCCCCATCTACTTCGCCGCCGTGGCCCTGGCCGCAGTTGCCGCCTGGGCGCTGCCCGGCACGGGCGTGCTGGAGCGTGCCATCAACCCCGCACTGGCGCTGATGCTCTATGTGACCTTCTTGCAGGTGCCCGTGGCCGAGCTGCGGCGTGCCTTTGGCCAGGTGCGCTTCCTGGCCGCGCTGATGGTGGCCAACTTCATCATGGTGCCGGTGCTGGTCTGGGCCCTGCTGCAGTTCCTGCCCGCCGACCCCCTGCTGCGCCTGGGCGCGCTGCTGGTGCTGCTGGCGCCCTGCATCGACTACGTGGTCACCTTCTCCCACCTGGGACGCGCCGATGCGCGCCTGCTGCTGGCAGCCACGCCGGCCCTGCTGATCGCGCAGATGCTGGCCCTGCCCGGCTACCTGGGCCTGTTCCTGGGCGACGACGCGGCGCGGCTGGTCCAGGCGGGGCCTTTCCTGCATGCGTTCGTGTGGCTGATCGCCGTGCCGCTGGCCCTGGCCGCTGCCACCCAGTTGTGGGCGGCCCGCAGCCGGCGCGGCGCCAGCGCCTCGGCATGGCTGGGCCTGCTGCCCGTGCCGGCCACCGCGCTGGTGCTGTTCGTGGTGATCGCCTCCGTGCTGCCCCAACTGGGCCCTGCCACGCACGCGGCCTGGAGCGTGGTGCCCGTCTACGCGGCCTTTGCGGTGGCGGCGCCCGCGCTGGGCTGGCTGGTGGCGCGCGCCTTCCGGCTTCCAGCGCCCGCAGGCCGAGCGGTCGCGTTCAGCGCGGGCACGCGCAATTCGCTGGTCGTGCTGCCGCTGGCCCTGGCCGTGCCTGGCGCCATTCCCGTGCTGCCGGCCGTCATCGTCACGCAGACGCTGGTGGAGCTGCTGGCCGAGCTGGCCTATGTGCGCGTGATTGCGCTGTGGGGCCGGGACCGGGAGCCGGCCCTGGCCCGCGGTCAACGCGATGACGCCGCGCCATAGGCCTGGCGCAGCTGCGCCATGTTGTCCAGCAGCGCCGTCGGCCCGGCGCTGCCCATCAGGTACCAGCCCTTGGGATCGAGGAAGACGACCTGCCCCTTGCGGCCGGCCGCCGTGGCGTGGATCTGCGCGTTGTCGAACACCTTGCGCGAAGCCATGATCTCGCCGCCGCCTGCCGCTTGGCCCGTGGCCGTGTTGCGGTCGATGACGTAGATCCACTCGGGGTCCAGCCGCGCCACATCATCGAAGCCGTAGGCGGTGTCGCGGGCTGGCAGTTGCGCAGCCGATAGCGCCGAGCGCGCGCCGAACACATCGAACAGAAAGCCGAAACGCGATCCCGGCGCCTGCGGCAGGAGCTTGTCGTTCACGGCCATCAGCAGCAGGCCCGGCGCGGCCTGCGAGGCCTGGGCACGCAGGCCCTGCAGCTCGGCGTGGATGCGCTGCACCAGCGCACGGCCCTGCGCCTGGCGGCCGAACAGCAGCGCCAGCGTGGCGATGTTGCGTTCGATATCGGCCAGCATGTGCTTGCCGCTGACGCTCAGGTCCAGCGTGGGCGCGATGCGTCCCAGCACCTCGGCCTTGCCGGCCGAGCGCCCGCCCACGATGATCAGGTCGGGTGCCAGGCGGCTCAGCGCCTCGTAGTCGGGCTCGAACAGCCCGCCCGCCGCAGGCCGCTGCGCGAAGCTTTCCAGATACTGGGGCAGCTGCGCCCGGGGCACGCCTGCGACTGCCGACGCGGGCACGCCCAGCGCATGCAGTGCATCCAGCGCCCCCAGGTCATAAACCACCGCGCGCCGGGGTGCGCCGGGCAGGCTGGTCATTCCCCCGGCATGCCGCACGGACAGCGGGGCCGCCACCGCAGTCCCCAGGAACAAGGCCGGCAAGGCCAGCGCCGCCGCGCGGCGCGTGATATCGAAGGTCATGGCAAAGAATCCCAGGAAAAAATGAAAGGAGTTCCGGCGTCCGGAGGCGGGTGCCGCGCCGGGAAGCGGCGCGGCCTGATCCGCAGGCCACGGGCAGCGGCCGCCCTTGCGGCCGGGATGCCTAGAACTTCACGTTCATGCCGATCCAGTAGCGCCGGCCGTCCTGCACCGTGGCGTAGTCCTCGTAGTACACGTCCTTGTCGAACAGGTTGTAGATGCCTGCGTAGAAGGTCACGTCCTTGCTGTAGTTGTAGGAGCCGCCCATGTCGAACATGGCATAGCTGCCAGCCACCCAGGTGCGCGCCGAACGGCCGCCCGTGGGCTGGCTTTCCTTGCCCCGGTAGGACAGCTTGGCCCAGCCCGCCCATTGCTGCGAAGGCTTCCAGTTCAGCGCCAGGTTGAGCATGTGGCGCGGCAGCTGGCTCAGCGGCTGTCCCGCGAACTCGCCGCTTTTTTGCTCGGACTTGGTGAAGGTGTAGCTGCTGCTCAGGTCCAGCGTGCGCGCCAGCGGGGCCTTGAACGTGGCTTCGATGCCGCGCGTGATGGCCTTGTCGATATTGACGTTGGTGGTGGGCGTGTTGCCCGAGGAATTGGCCGGCCCGCACTCGGGACAGGCGATGCGCGTGATCTTGTCGTTGAACTCGTTGTCGAACACCGTCAGGCCTGCCGACAGGCCGGCGCCGTTGTTGTAGAGCACGCCCAGTTCCTTGCTCAGCGAGGTTTCGGGCTTCAGGTCGGGGTTGCCGTAGATGTTGCCGCCGCGGCTGGACTGGCCCCAGTCGCCCAGGGTCTGGCGCAACGAGGGCGCGCGAAAGCCGGTGGACACGCCACCCTTGACGGTCCATTGCGCGTCGAGGTTCCACACGCCATACAGGCGCGGGCTCCATTGCGATCCGCCCTTGCTGTCGTGGTCGTAGCGCAGGCCGCCGGTCAGGGCGAAGTTCTCGCGCAGGCGCCACTCGTCCTCGGCGAACCAGGCGTACTGCGTGCGATCGGCCGTGGTGCGCGCCGAGCCCGGCAGCGTATTGGTCGTCGTGTCGCGCAGGTCCTGCTGGTTGTAGTACACGCCCGTGGTCAGCAGGTGCTGGCGGCCCAGCGGCGCCACCCAGCTGCTGTTGAACACCGTGTTCCTGATGGTCATGTCGCGCGACAGGTTGCGCGTTTCCTCGCGCTGCAGATAGGTGTCGGAGGAAGCCCAGCCCCAGCGGCCCTTGTGCTGCAGCGAGTAGTTCTCGCGCTCGAACTTGCGGTCGCTGGGCGCATCGGTGGGCAGCAGGGTCATGCCAGGCGACGAAACGAAGTGCTGGCGCGAAGTGCCGATCTCGGCGATCAGGTCGTGGTCCTTGCTGGGGGTCAGCGCCAGGCGCAGGTTCAGCGAACGGTTGTCGCTCTTGTTGTAGCCCTGGTAGATGCGGTCCTGGTCGCGCTTGCCGTAGTTGCCGTACAGGCTCAGGCCCAGCAGGTCGGTCTTGATCGGGCCTGACAGGTAGAAGTTGGTCTGGTAGGCATCGCCCGAGGTGGAGCGCTCCTGCAGCGTGGCGTCGGCACGCACCGAGCCATGCCAGTTCTTCGCCACCTTGCGCGTGATGACGTTGATCACGCCGCCCATGGCGTCCGAGCCGTACAGCGAGGACATGGGGCCGCGCACCACCTCGATGCGCTCGATGGCCTCCAGCGGCGGAATCCAGCTCTGGTCCGTGCCCGTGCTGCCGTTGGTCTGGGTCTCGCGCGTGCTCATGCGCTTGCCGTCCACCAGGATCAGGGTGTAGTTGGCGCCCATGCCGCGCAACGAGATGTCGTTGGAGTTGTTGTCCGAGGGCGTGAGGATCACGCCGGGCACATCGCGCAGGGCATCGTGCAGGTTGCGGTAGGCGCCCCGCTCCAGTTCCTGGCGCGTGATCACCGAGATCGATGACGGCGCCTGGCTGATCTCCTGCTCGAAGCCGCTGGCCGTCACGACCAGGGTTTCCAGTGTCGCCCCGCCTGCTGCCTGGGCCAGCGCGCTGCCCGAGGCCAGCAGGCCCAGGCAGGCGCCCAGCGCGGTGCGGCGCAGGGGAACGACGGTGGAGGGAAACGAAGCACGCAGGGAGGTGCAAAGGGCGGACAGGGCAAAGCCACGGCCCGCCGCGGGGGCTGTGCAGTTGTGCATGGGAAAGCTCGCAAGAAGAATCACGGACGGTCGAACGACCGGGGTGCGCATCCGCTCTGTTGTTTTTGATGAGTGCGAATCGTTCTTATTTTATTTTCCCCTCGACAACGGCCTGGCCGACGGCAGCGCAGCTGCTGTTTTTCTTTACAAGCGGGCCGATCTGTGAGCAATTCATTCAGGATGCTGAATGTTGCCTTGTTCATCAATGACATGCAGGGCCGCCAGTGCCCGGGCGCGTGCAGCGCCCGGCACGATTCACGGCGTTCCGGCGAGCACGGCGGCTTTGTAAAGTTGGCCCGCTGTGGCCCGCAGGCAACATCCTGATACGAAGATCAAGCCCACAGCCGCCCCGCATTGGAGACCAGGAACAGCACCAGCCCCACGGCACCGCCGACCACGGTGCCGTTGATGCGGATGTACTGCAGGTCCTTGCCGATGTGCAGCTCGATCAGCTCGGACAGCTCGCGCGCATCCCAGCGCCGCACGGTATCGGCGATGTGCTGGGCCAGGAACTGCGAGACATCGGGCGCCAGCGCCTGGGCCCAGCGCTTGAGGCGCTCGTTCATGGAACTGCGCAGCGCCTCGTCGTGCGCCAGCGACTGGCCCAGCCAGCGGCCCATGGCGGCTGTCTTGCGCGCCACCTGCGAATGCTCGTTGGCCAGGTCCGCCTGCAGCTTGGCGCGCAGGCCCAGCCACAGCGCCCGCAGGTAGCCGGCCAGCTTTTCGTCGTGCAGCAGGTAGTGGCGCAGCCGCTCTGCGCGCTCGGACATGGCGGGGTCGGACTGCAGCCGCGTGACCAGCCGGTCCACGGAGGCGTCGAAGGCCTTGCGCATGTGGTGCTCGGGGTTGCTGGCGATGTCCTGCAGCAGGCTGTCGAGCGCGCCCGCAATGGCGCTGGCGCCCTTGTCGCTGAGCCAGTCCGTGGGCAGCATCTTTTCCTTGAGCGGATGCTCGCGCTTGAGCCACAGCACGATGGTCTGGGCGATCAGCACATGGGTCTCGGCCTCGCGCAGCACGCCGCTGACGCGGGCCAGCACATCGTCCAGCACGGCCTGGTGGCGGCCGTCCTTGGTCAGGCCCGACAACAGATCCGCCGCCGCGCGGGGCAGGTCCACCTGGGCCAGCAAGGCCTTGAATGCCTGTGTCAGAAAGCGTTCCACCTGCCGGTCCTGCACCATCTCCAGCGCCGCCAGCGCCAGCCGCGCCACCTGCCGCCCCAGCAGGGTGCTGTTGGCCGGCGTGGTCAGCCAGCCGGCCAGCACGCGCGCGGGATCATGGCGCTCGATCAGCGCCACCAGCGAAGGGCCGTCCAGGAACTTGTCGCGCACGAAGTTCGCCAGGTTCTCGCCGATGCGGTCCTTGTTGCGCGGGATGATGGCCGTATGGCGCCCGACCAGGGGCAGCGGAATGCGCCGGAACAGCGCCGACACCGCAAACCAGTCGGCCAGCGCGCCGACCAGCGAGGCCTCGGTCACGGCCTTGATGCAGGCCAGCCACAGCGGCACCTGCTGCCAGTGCCCCGCCGCCACGGACGAGGCCACGAAGCCCAGCGCCACGAACAGCAGCAGCGCCAGCGGCAGGCGCTTGGCCGACTTCAGTGTTTGACGTTGCTCTGGCGACAGCATGGAGC
Organism: Delftia acidovorans NBRC 14950; assembly: GCF_001598795.1. Taxonomy (GTDB): domain Bacteria; phylum Pseudomonadota; class Gammaproteobacteria; order Burkholderiales; family Burkholderiaceae_C; genus Comamonas; species Comamonas acidovorans. Next base: position 116,467 of record NZ_BCZP01000002.1, read on the forward strand.
GCAGCATACGACGCCCGCCCGCCATCCGCATGGCGATGCCTGCCGCCAAAGCCTGTCAGCCAGCGCCTGCCTGCGAATTGCGCGGACAATACCGGCTTTCTTCAGAACCCTCTTGCGAGAACAAGACCATGACCGACGCCAACGCACCCGCCGATCGCCCCGCACTGCCCGACCATCTGTCCATCGACCCGCGCAGCCCGCACCACGTGGCCGCCGTGTTCGAGCACGACATCGGCATCCGCTTCAACGGCAACGAGCGCTTCGATGTGGAGGAATACTGCGTGAGCGAGGGATGGATCAAGGTGCCGGCCGGCAAGACGGTGGACCGCAAGGGAAAGCCCCTGCTGATCAAGCTCAAGGGCGCCGTGGAAGCGTTCTACCGCTGATTTCCGGCCGGTCGCAAGGCCGGCCGCAACCTCTTCAGGAATCAGCGGGCTTCAGCCCGCATCGGCCCGCGGCGCCGGCGGATTCCTGAACTTCTCCCGCAGCTCGGCGCAGTGGTCCTTGGCGGGCAGGGCATCCGTCTTCTGCAGCCAATCCACATCCGAGGCCTGCGCCACCGATGTCTCCCCCGCCTGCGCCACGGCCACCTTGGCGCCTGCGGCCTCGGGCAGCCAGGTGGGAATGCCCACGCCGCGCAGCACGTGGCCGCGCCCGGCCACCAGCAGCACGGTCTTGCCGGGCTTGACAGCGGCCCTTGCCACCTCGGCCATGCTGGCATCGCGGGCCAGCTGGATGCGGGCCATGGGCGCCAGCTGGGTGTCGGGCAGCAGGCCGCAGTGGCCTTCGCGGATGGCGTCGAGCTGGCGCTGCCAGCCCTCGGGCGGCAGGTGGGTGTCCAGGTTCTCGTTGCGCATGGCCTGCTTCATGTCGGCGCGCGGCAGGTTGCCGCCCAGCACGGGCACGCCCGCGCGCACGGCGGCCATGACCACGCCGCGGTAGCGCGGCCAGGGCCAGGCCGCGTCCTGCCATTGCAGGGCCTGCTGCACCGCGTCCTCGGAGGCATCGCGTGCCAGGCTGGCCGTGGAGCCCGTGCGCGGCGCCATCTCGATCACCAGCGCGGCCAGGCGCTCCTGTTTTGCCAACTGCTCCACCGTGGCCTGCTGCCAGGACTGGTGGGCGACCGCATCGTGCTGCTCGCCCAGCAGCACGATGGGCGCGTCGGACCAGCGCTGCAGCTGCTGCGTCCAGTCCCGCGCCGGGGCGGAGGAGCTGGCGCAGCCGGCAAGGGCTGCCGCCAGCAATGCGGCCGCAGCCAGGCCGGCAAGGCGCGGGGTGCGGATGAAGGGGCGGGGGATGGAGCGGACTTGCATGGCCCCATGCTAAACACTGGCCTCGCCCGGGGACGCCATAGGCCCTGTGGGCGTTGGGGGCAGTTGAAAGGATCCTAGGAATCGGGGCGGGAGCACGGCGCAAACGGGTGGCGCTTGATTCAGGTCAAGACGCGCAAATGTGCGGTGGCTACAGTGCAACCATGCATGGCAAGCCCTCGCTTTCGACCAAGCTGCTGCTCATGGGCGCGGCCTGCCTGCTCGCGGCCGTGGCATCGATCGGTTTCACGCTGTGGGTGGCCTGGCAGCTGGAAGGCGGTGCGGCGGCGGTGAACGAGGCCGGGCGGCTGCGCATGAGCATGGTGCGCATGGCCATGGCGCGCCAGAACGAGGCGCCTGCGCAGTGGCAGGAGCGAGCACGGCAGTTCGACGCCAGCCTGGACCTGCTGCGCAGCGGCGACATGTCGCGGCCGCTGTTCGTGCCCTGGAGCGATGCGGTCAGCGCGCGCTACGAGCGCATACGCGGCGACTGGAGTGCGCTGCGCACGCAGTGGCAGGCCGAGGACCATGTCGATGCGCAGGCCATCATGGGCAGCGCCGATGCCTTCGTGCGCGAGGTGGACGGATTCGTCGAGGCCATCGAGGACCGGCTCTCGCGCTGGACGGCCATCCTGCACCTGTTTCAGATGTGTCTGATGGCGCTGGCCATCATCGCGGCCGTGAGTTTCATGGCCACCAGCTACTGGCTGGTGCTGCATCCCGTGGGCCAGCTGCGCTCGGCGCTGGAGCGCATGCGCCGCGGACACCTGGACACGCGCATGAGCGTGGAGGTGGACGACGAGTTCGGCCAGCTGGCCGCAGGCTTCAACCTCATGGCCCAGTCGCTGCAAAGCTCGCACGCCGAGCTGGAAGACAAGGTGCGTGAGAAGACCGCCAGCCTCAATGTGCAGCACCAGCAGCTGCAGGCGCTGTACGCGGTCAGCGTGCAGGCGTCGGAGGCCGCCAGCCTGCAGTCCCTGGCCGAAGGCTTTGTGCGCCAGGTCCGCCTGGCGGCCCAGGCCGATGCGGCCACGGTGCGCTGGTCCGACGAGGCCAACGAGCGCTACGTGCTGCTGGCCGGCGACGGCCTGCCCCAGTCCATGTCGGTGCAGGAGCACTGCCTGCACACGGGAGCCTGCCTGTGCGGCCAGCCGCGCGAGCAGGCGCGGCTGCGCGTGATCCCCATCACGCCAGCCAGCGACCTGCAGCTGCCGCACTGCCGCGAGGCCGGCTTCGAGACCGTGGTCAGCATCCCCGTGCAACTGCAGCAGCGCCTGCTGGGCGAGGTCAACCTGTTCTTTCGCTCCACCGTGGTGCTCACGGACGACATGCGCGACCTGCTGTCCGCCATGGCGCGCCACCTGGCCAGCGCCATGGAAAGCCTGCGCGCCACGGCGCTGGAGCGCGAGGCCGCCGTGGCCGAGGAGCGCGGCCTGATCGCGCGCGAGCTGCATGACTCCATTGCCCAGTCGCTGGCCTTTCTCAAGATACAGACCCAGCTGCTGCGCGACGCCGTGGCCAAGGGCCGCGACGAGGCGCGCGACCGCAGCCTGGGCGAGCTGGAAGTGGGCGTGCGCGAATGCTATGCCGACGTGCGCGAGCTGCTGGTGCATTTCCGCACGCGCACCAGCGCCGAGGACATCGAGGCCGCGCTGCGCGCCACGCTGTCCAAGTTCGAGCACCAGACGGGCATTGCCACCTCGCTGAGCATGTCGGGCCAGGGCCTGCCGCTGGCGCCCGACGTGCAGATCCAGGTGCTGCACATGGTGCAGGAGGCGCTGTCCAACGTGCGCAAGCACGCGGGTGCCAGGCATGTGGAGCTGCGCGTGGGACGCCACCCCTGGCGCTTCGAAGTCTGCGACGACGGCTGCGGCTTCGTCCCCGCCGCCGTTGCGCCGGACTCGCTGCATGTGGGCCTGGGCATCATGCGCGAGCGCGCCCTGCTGGCGCAGGCGCTGGTCCATGTCCACTCCCGCCCAGGCGAGGGCACGCGCGTGCTCATCGAGCTGCCGCCGTCGGCCTCGGCCGGCGCGTCAGCGCAGGCCCTCCCCTCGAACGCGTGACACGCTCCCGCAAGAAAAAGACCGCCCCATGTCCTTCTCCAGCCCCATCTCCGTCTTCGTCATCGACGACCACACGCTGTTCCGCCGCGGCCTGATCGCCCTCATCGCCCAGGACGCAGGCCTGCGCGTGGTCGGCGAGGCCGGCGACGCGGGCGAGGCCCTGCGCCTGGTGCCCGCGCTGGCGCCCCAGGTCATCCTGCTGGACAACCACCTGCCCGGCGTGCTGGGCGTCGATGCCATCGCGGGCCTGCGCGCGGCCTCGCCCGGCAGCCGCGTCGTCATGCTCACCGTGAGCGAGGACGGCCAGGACCTGGCGGCCGCGCTGCGCAACGGCGCCCAGGGCTATCTGCTCAAGACCATCGACGGCGACCTGCTGTCCGAGGCCCTGCGCCGCGCCGCGCGCGGCGAGCCTGTGGTCAGCCCCGAGATGATGGGCAAGCTGGTGGCCGCCTTCCAGTCCCAGGGCGCGCCCGAGCCCCAGGCGCCCGAGCCGGACGAGGCCCCGGCCTCGCCGCTGTCCCCGCGCGAGGAAGAGGTGCTGGTCCAGATCGCCCGAGGCGCCAGCAACAAGGAAATCGCCCGCACGCTGGACATTGCCGAGACCACGGTCAAGATCCATGTGCAACACATCCTGCGCAAGCTCGGCCTGAGCTCGCGCGTGCAGGCGGCGGTGTATGCGTCGGAGCGGCAGCGGGATTAGCGGCCTACGCTGTGGCTGAAGCCCAACCATCCCCCGCACACCGCAGCGCCCACACCCAGGCCAGCGCGGCCGCCACGGTCAGCCCGGTGAGCATGGCCGCCGCGCCCATGGCGTCCAGCGCCACGCCGGCCGCCAGCGGCACCAGCATGCGGCTGGCGGCGAAGAGGCTGGCCTGCAGGCCGTAGTCGAAGGCCTGCCAGCGCGGGCGGGCGAATTGCATCATCAGTCCGAAGACGCAGGCCGAGGAGGCGCCCATGGCTGCTGCCACGCAGGCCACGGCCGCGACCAGGCCCGGGGGCGGAGCGCCGGCTGCGATGACGGCGGCCAGCAGCGCCAGCGCCGCCACGTTGCAGCCTGCATACAGGGGCAGGGCGCGCCGGGTGCCCAGGCGGCGCGTGAGCAGGGGCGAGGCTGCGCCCGCCAGCGCAGCCACCACGCCGCCGCCCATGCCGGCCAGCAGGGCGGCCTGGGCGGGCGCGAAGCCGTGGTCCAGCATCAGCGGCTTGAGGTAGAACCAGGCCGCGCCGATGAAGGGAAAGTAGCTGACCAGCACCAGGGTCCAGCGCCAGGCGCCGGGCTGGGCGCCATAGCCGCGGACCATGGTGGCCAGTCCAGCTTTGGGCGCAGGCAGCAGCACAGGCGAGGGCGCCTCCCCGGGCTCATGACGCACCACCCAGGCCAGCAGCAGGGCGCCCAGCGCCAGCGCGCCGGCCAGGCAGAGGAAGGGCGCGCGCCAGCCCCATTTCGCCTGCATGAGCAGCATCATCCCGCCGCCCACGATGGCGCCCAGCGACAGCGCGGCCGCGCGCACGCCCCCGGCGCGCATGCGCTCGGACGCGGGCAGCAGGCGGATGGCCAGGGCGCTGACGGGAATGTCGGCCCAGGTGGCGGCCAGCGCGGCCGCGAAGGCCAGGCCGAACAGCCACAGGCGCTCGGCCAGCAACTGCTGCCAGCCCAGGGCCAGCAGCACGGCCGCATAGGCCAGGCACAGGGCCAGCGCCCAGGCGCGGTAGCGCGGCTGGCCGTTCGCGCTGCGCGCTTCCACGGGCGCGGCCAGCGCGAACTTGATGAGCGCGGGCAGCCCCGCCAGCTGGAACAGGCCGATGGCCGTGCCCGACCAGCCATGCTGGCGCATGACCAGGGGCAGGCCCAGCCACAGGTAGACGCTGGGCGCCGTGAGCGCCAGGTGCAGCCAGCCGAAAAGCGCCTGGAGCAGCCAGACAGGGCGGGGAGCTGCGGCCTTCATGGCGCGGCCTTGCGCGCCACGAGCACGGCCAGCGGCGCCATCGGAAACTCGCGCGACTCGATGCGTTCGATGCGCTCGAACCCGGCCTGCGCCAGCAGCGCCTGCAGCTCGCCGCGCCGGGTCACGCTGCGGCCCAGCAGGCGCATGGGCAGGTAGTAGGGCAGGGTGCGCAGGGCGGCTTCGGGCGTCTCATCCACCTCGGCATGGGCGCAGACGAAGACGCCGCCGGGCGCCAGCGCGTCGAACACCTTGGCGACCACGGCTGCCGCATCGGGCACGAAGTGCAGCACGGACGAGCACCAGACCAGGTCGTAGCCGCTGCCTATGCCGTCCGTGGCCAGGTTGCCGCCCAGCGCGGTGAAGCGGTCGGACAGGCGGGACTGGCGGGCGTTGTCCGCCGCCACGGACACGGCCTCGGGCCAGTCTAAGACGCTGGCCTGCAGCGCGGGCTGCCGGCGCAGCAGGGCCAGCGCGATCCAGCCCGGGCCGCCGCCCAGGTCCAGCATGCGGCGCATGGCGCCGGCCTCGGGAACCTGCTGCAGCAGGTTCAGCGCGGCAGGCACGCTGACGGCACGCTGCTCCTGGCCGATCTGGGCGCGTGCGGCGGCGGCCCAGCCTTCGGCATTGCCCGTGGCCAAGGGGGCGCTGCAGGCCGAGCCGTCCCCGGCAGGGCCGTGCTCGACCAGGCCGCGCAGCAGCGTGGCGGAGTGGCGCAGCGAGCGCAGGCGGAACAGCCAGGCCGGGCCGCAGGACTCGGGCGATGCGCTGTGCAGGTAGCGCAGCGCGTCGGTGGCCAACAGGTAGCTCACGGGCTCGTGCTGGCCGCGCCGCAGCAGGCCCATGCTCCACAGCAATTCCAGCCAGTGGGAGGTATTGGCCTCGTTCCAGCCCTGGGCCTGGGCCAGCTCGGCCGGCGTCTGGGGCGTGGCCAGCCGGTCCAGCGCCCCCGATTCGAGGGCCAGCACCAGGGCCTCGGCCTGGATCGGGGCGGCGGCCAGGTCCCACAGCGGTTGCAGGGCGTGAGAGGGGGTGTGGGTAGGGGATTCACGGCGGGGTGTATTCATCGGAAGGTCCTTTTCACGAAAGGGAGTCAAATGCGCCAGGTCAGCCGCACGCCGAACTCGCGCGGCGGGCTGTAGACCACGACCTGGCCGTTGAGGTAGCCCACGGCGTCGTAGCGGCGGTTGGCGGCATTGCGCAGGTAGGCGGCGATTTCCCAGGACCCCTGGGCATAGCCGGCCGACAGGTTGAGCAGCCCGTAGCCGGGGCGGCGGTAGGCGTTGGCGGCGTCCAGGTAGACCTTGCCCGTGCCCTGCACGGCGGCCTGCGCCCACCAGCGGCCGGGCGCGTCGTAGCGCAGGGCCACATGGGCCGTCATGTCGGGCGCGAAGGGGTTGCGGTGGCCGTCGTAGACGGCGGCGCCGTCGCGGAAGCTGCCGAAGCGCGTGCGGTTCAGGCCCAGGGCGGTCTGCAGCTGCCAGCCGCCGCCGAACACATAGTCGAGCTCGAAGTCCGCACCCGTGGAGCGCGCCCGCGCCGCATTGGTGATGTAGACCACGCCCGGCAGGCCCATCTGCTGCACCTGCATGTCGCGCACCTGCTGGGTGTAGACCGAGGCCGCATAGCGCAGGCGCTGCCCCAGCAGCCGGCCCTTGGCGCCGATCTCCCAGGCGCGCACGGTCTCTGGCTCGTAGGCCGCATAGCCCATGGCCGGAGAGAACACGTTGAAGCCGCCCGCGCGCTGGCCTTCGCTGAGGCTGGTGTAGACCTGGCCCTGGGGCGACCACTGGTATTGCAGCGAGAGCTTGGGGCTCAAGCGCGTCCAGCTGTCGCTGCGGGCCGCTGCGCCTTGCGGCGCCAGTTCGACCCGGCTTCGCTCCACGCGCGCGCCGGCCGCCAGCGTCCAGCGCTCGGACAGCGGGACGGTCCAGTGCGTGAACAGCGCCGCCGTGCTGCCCTTGAGCCCGGCCGTGGGCCGCATCAGCGCGGCGGGCAGCTTTTGCTCGTAGCGCAGGTCATGGTCGTCGCGGTCCAGGTACAGGCCGGCCAGCCAGCGCGCGTTCCACAGGCCTGCGGCCTCGCCCTCCAGGCGCAGTTCCTGCGAGGTCGTGGCCAGGCGGTAGTCGCGCCGCACGTGGAGCAGGTCGGCGCGCTGGAAGTCCGTGTCCTGCAGCACGCGGTCGTCGAAGACATTGCGCGCGGTGATGGAGCGCAGCCGCAGGCCCGAGGCAAAGCGGTGCGAGACATCGAGCGACAGCGTCTGCCCGCGCGAGCGGTTCCAGCTGTCCGTGCCCGAGTTCACCGTGGCGCGCGGCGCGGCAATGCTGCCCCATTGCGCGGCGCCGTCGTCCCAGCGCTGCTGGGCGTAGCGCAGCGTGGCCTCGGTCTCGGCCGTGGGCGTCCAGCGCAGGGCCAGGCGGCCGCTGGCGCGCTCGCGGTCGTCCACGCGCGCTCCCGTCGCCTGCTGGCGTATGAAGCCGTCCTGCGCGCGCCACTCGCCCGACAGGCCGATGTAGAGCTGGCCCGGCACCAGGGCGCGGCCCAGCTCGAAGCTGCCCGCGCGCTGGCCGTGGTTGCCGGCCTCGGCGCTGATCGATGCATAGGGCGTGTCGCCGGGCTGGCGCGTGACGATGCTGACCACGCCCGCTTCGGCATTGCGGCCGTACAAGGTCGATTGCGGGCCGCGCAGCACCTCCACGCGGTCCACGCCCTGCAGGTTGTGCTCGAAGCCCTGGGCCATCAGCGTGGGCACACCATCGACCAGCAGCAGCGTGGACGAGGAGAACGACACGAAGTTGGCCGTCAGCCCGCGCATCACGGGCGGCTGCACGCCCGACTGGCCGAAGGCCTGGAACACAAAGCCCGGCACCTGTGCGGACAGCGCGTCCAGCCCGCGCACGCCGGCCGCCTCCAGCGCCGCGCCGTCGAAGACGGAGACGCTGGCGGGCACGGCGTCCAGGCTCTCGGCCTGCTTGTTCACCGTGACCGTGATCTCGGGCAGGGCGGCTTCGGGCGCCTGGCCCTGGGCCGCCACCGTGAAGGGGGCCAGGGCCAGCGCGGCCGGCCAGCGAAGGGGGAATGCCATGGTTTTCTCGTCCTCTCCAAAAGGGAATCTCGTTGGAGACCGATGCTAGGGAAGATGAGAATCGCTATCATTTGAAAACGTATGCGCGCCGGAGCATTTCCTATGCGAAGCGCGCATCCATTCCTCTCCCATGACCTCCCGCATCCCTTCCTCGCTTGCCTTGCCCCAGCCCTGTGCGCCGGGCTGGACGCGGCATGCCCTGCCCGCCGAGCTGGGCGACTGCCATGCGGAGCGCTTCACGCTGGGTGACGGCATCGTGCTGGCGCGCTCGCACTACTGCCCGCTGCGCGACCTGGTGGAGGACAGCGTGCAGGCCGATGCCTCGGACCAGGGCCGCACCCTGGTCATCACGCTGGGGCTGGCCGGCGAATCGGGCTTTGTGGCGCGTACGGGTGCGGCGCTGCGCTTCGGCGCGGGGCAGACCACGCTGGCAGCCTTTCGCGGCAGCCAGGGCGAGCGCCGCTATGCGGCAGGCCAGACCGTGCGCCAACTGCGCCTGCTGCTGTCGGGCGCGGCGCTGGACCGCTACCTGGGGGCCGAGCTTTCGCGGCGGCTGACCCAGGTGGACGGCGCGGCCGGTGTGCGGGCGCTGGACCACCGTGCCAGCCTGCCGGCCAGCCTGGCGCTGGCGCGGCGCCTGGCCCAGCCGCCCGGGCACCAGCCCACCGATGCGCTGGACCGCCACATCGCCATGCTGAGCCTGGCCGCGCTGGAGCTGCGGCACCTGGCGCCTGCGCCGCAGCCGGCCAAGGCGGCACTGCGCTGGTCGGCCGACGAGCTGTCCCGGCTGGAGCAGGCGCGCGAACTGCTGTCCACCCAGATGGACCGCGCGCTGACCCTGGCCTACCTGAGCGCCGCCGTGGGCCTGGGCGAGCACCGGCTCAAGCAGGGCTTTCGCGCCGTCTTCGGCACCACGCCCCAGGCCCTGCTGCTGGAGCTGCGCATGCGCCGCGCCTGGGCGTTGCTGGAGACCGGCTGCCAGGTCGCCCAGGCCGGCTGGCAGGTGGGCTATGTCCATCCGTCGAACTTCAGTGCGGCATTTGCGCGGTTCTACGGGCGCAGCCCGAAGTCCGTTTTTGGCCGCCGCTCCTGATCTGCGTCAAGCCTTTTTGTCCTCGATAGTTCTTTGGAACTAGGCCCGCCTGCGCGCTCCTAGTTCTTCCGCCTTGTCCGAGCGTACGGCTGGCGGATGTGCGGCGCGGCCCTCGCGCGGGACCATGGAAGCCATAGCCCCCACGAGGAAAACAAAATGGCAAACACAGCGCCCACCGCACAGGGCGACCCCCGAAAGAGCACCAGCACAGGCACACGCCACGACCGCCAGGCCTGGTCGGTCCTGGCCGTCAGCACCCTGGCCTTCACGGTCTGCTTCATGGTCTGGATGATGTTCGGCATCATCGGCATCCCCATCAAGAAGATGCTGGATCTGAACGCCACGCAGTTCGGCCTGCTCACGGCCATGCCCGTGCTCACGGGCTCGCTGGTGCGCGTGCCGCTGGGCATCTGGACCGACCGCTTCGGCGGGCGCATCGTGATGGCGGTGCTGATGGCCGTCACCGTGCCCGCGATCTGGGTGATGGGCTATGCCACCGAGTACTGGCACTTCCTGACCATCGGCCTGTTCGTGGGCCTGGCGGGCGGCTCGTTCTCGGTGGGCACGCCCTATGTGGCGCGCTGGTTTCCCAAGGAGCGCCAGGGCATGGCCATGGGCATCTATGGCGCGGGCAACTCGGGTGCGGCGGTCAACAAGTTCGTGGCGCCGGTGATCCTGGTGGCCTTCGGCTGGGCCGCCGTGCCGCATGCCTATGCGGCCATCATGCTGGGCGCGCTGGTGCTGTTCTGGCTGTTCAGCCACAGCGACCCGGCCCACCTGGTGCCCAGCAATGTGCGCTTCAGCGACCAGTTGAAGGCGCTCAAGGACCCGCGCGTGCTCAAGTACTGCCAGTACTACAGCATCGTCTTCGGCGGCTATGTGGCGCTGAGCCTGTGGATGGTGCAGTACTACGTGGGCGAGTACGGCCTGGACATCCGCGTGGCGGCCCTGCTGGCGGCCTGCTTTTCGCTGCCGGGCGGCGTGCTGCGCGCCATCGGCGGCTGGCTGTCGGACAAGTACGGCGCACACAGCGTGACCTGGTGGGTGCTGTGGGTGTGCTGGATCTGCCTGTTCCTGCTGTCCTATCCGCAGACCGATTTCACGGTGCTCACCACCGAGGGCAGCACCCGCTTTCACCTGGGCCTGAACGTCTATGCCTTCACCGCGCTGATGTTCGTGCTGGGCATTGCCATGGCCTTCGGCAAGGCCAGCGTCTTCAAGTACATCAGCGACGACTACCCCGGAAACATCGGCGCCATCAGCGGCATCGTGGGCCTGGCCGGCGGCATGGGCGGCTTCATCCTGCCCATCCTGTTCGGCGTGCTGCTGGACTGGACGGGCATCCGCTCCAGCGCCTTCATGCTGCTGTACGGCGTGGTCTGGGTGTCGCTGATCTGGATGTATTTCACCGAGGTGCGCCGCACCGACGTGCTCAACAGCCACGGCGGCCACAGCGATGTGCAGCCGGCCGCGCGCTGAACCGCAGGAGTTGCACATGCATGCGAACACCAAGACCGCCGCAAAGGCATCCGCGCGCAGCCGCCCCGGCAGCGTGCTGACCCTCTGGCGCCCCGAGGACAGGCAGTTCTGGGAGCGCGAGGGCGAGGCCATCGCCAGGATCAACCTCTGGATCTCGGTGCCCGCCCTGTTCCTGGCCTTTGCCATCTGGCAGGTCTGGAGCGTGGTGGCCGTGAACCTGCCCGCGCTGGGCTTCACCTACTCCACCAACCAGCTGTTCTGGCTGGCAGCCGCGCCCGCGCTGTCGGGCGCCACGCTGCGCATCTTCTATTCCTTCATGGTGCCGCTGATGGGCGGGCGCCGCTGGACGGCGCTGTCCACGGCCTCGCTGCTGATCCCGGCCATCGGCATCGGCTACGCCGTGCAGGATGCCAGCACCGGCTATCCGACCATGCTGATCCTGGCCCTGCTGTGCGGCCTGGGCGGGGGCAACTTCAGCTCCAGCATGGCCAACATCAGCTTCTTCTTTCCCAAGGAGCGCAAGGGCTCGGCCCTGGGCGTGAACGCGGGCCTGGGCAACCTGGGCGTGTCGGTGGTGCAGTTCCTGAGCCCGCTGGTGATCACGGCCGGCATCTTCGGCGTCTTCGGCGGCGATGCGCAGACCATCACCAAGGCCGGCGAGACCACCCGGGTGTGGGCGCAGAACGCCGCCTTCATCTGGGTGCCGTGGATCGCCATCGCCTCGCTGGCCGCCTGGTTCGGCATGAACGACATCGCCGACGCCAAGGCCAGCTTCGCGGCCCAGGCCGCCATCTTCCGGCGCAAGCACAACTGGGTGATGTGCCTGCTGTACCTGGGCACCTTCGGCTCGTTCATCGGCTTTGCCGCCGGCTTTCCGCTGCTGATCAAGAGCCAGTTCCCGGCGGTCAATCCGCTGGCCTATGCCTGGCTGGGCCCGCTGCTGGGCGCGCTGTCGCGGCCCTTTGGCGGCTGGCTGGCCGACAAGGCGGGCGGCGCGCGCGTGACGTTCTGGAACTTCCTCGTCATGGCCGTGGCCGTGGTGGGCGTGCTGTATTTCCTGCCCAAGGGCAGCGGCGGCTACGCGCTGGGCTTCGGCCCTGCCGAGGGCAGCTTCATGGGCTTCTTTCTGATGTTCCTGGTGCTGTTCCTGACCACGGGCATCGGCAACGGATCGACCTTCAGCATGATCCCGGCGATTTTCCTGGCGCTCAAGCAGCGCGAGCTCGGCGCCCATCCCAGCGAGCAAGCGCAGGCCCATGCCCTCAAGGAGGGCAATACCGAAGGCGCGGCCGCCCTGGGCTTTGCGGGCGCGCTGGGAGCCTACGGCGGCTTCTTCATCCCCAAGAGCTACGGCAGCTCCATCGCCGCCACGGGCGGGCCCGAGCTGGCGCTGTGGGTGTTTGCCGCCTTCTATGTGCTGTGCGTGGGCGTGACCTGGTGGTACTACGCGCGCAGGAACGCCGAGATGCCCTGCTGAGCCCCGGGCCGCAGGCACTACTGCACCGAACAGCAACGCACCGCAACGAACAACAAGGAGTCCCGCGATGAGCCATTTTCTGGACAAGCTTTCCTACTTCTCCCTGCCCCGGCAGGAATTCTCCAACGGCCATGGCCAGGTGACGGGCGAGGACCGCACCTGGGAAGACGCCTACCGCGACCGCTGGGCTCATGACAAGGTGGTGCGCTCCACGCACGGCGTGAACTGCACGGGCTCGTGCTCGTGGAAGATCTACGTCAAGGGCGGCATCGTGACCTGGGAGACCCAGCAGACCGACTACCCGCGCACGCGCGCCGACCTGCCCAACCACGAGCCGCGCGGCTGCGCGCGCGGCGCCAGCTACAGCTGGTACCTGTACAGCGCCAACCGCGTCAAATACCCCATGGTGCGTGGCCGGCTGCTCAAGCACTGGCGTGCCGCACTGGCCGTGGCCAGGAGCCCGGTCGATGCCTGGGCCGCCATCGTCGAGAACGCGGATGCGCGCAGCGAGTGGCAGAAGCAGCGCGGCCTGGGCGGCTTCGTGCGCAGCAGCTGGGACGAGGTCAACCGCATGATCGCGGCGGCCAACGTCTACACCATCAAGAAGCACGGGCCGGACCGCATCATCGGCTTCTCGCCGATTCCGGCCATGTCCATGATCTCGTATGCCGCAGGCAGCCGCTACCTGAGCCTGATCGGCGGCGTGTGCATGAGCTTCTACGACTGGTACTGCGACCTGCCGCCGGCCAGCCCCCAGACCTGGGGCGAGCAGACCGACGTGCCAGAGAGCGCCGACTGGTACAACTCCAACTTCATCATTGCCTGGGGCTCCAACGTGCCCCAGACGCGTACCCCCGACGCCCACTTCTTCACCGAGGTCCGCTACAAGGGCGCCAAGGTCGTGGCCGTCACGCCCGACTACTCCGAGGTCGCCAAGCTGGCCGACCTGTGGATGCACCCCAAGCAGGGCACGGATGCCGCCGTGGCCATGGCCATGGGCCACGTCATCCTCAAGGAGTTCTACTTCGGCGAGCGCGGCCGCCCGGCCTATTTCGAGGACTATGCGCGCCGCTACACCGACCTGCCGCTGCTGATCCGCCTCAAGCGCCAGCAACTGCCCGACGGCCGCACGGCCCTGGTGCCCGAGCGCTATGTGCGCGCCAGCGACTTCGACGGCCACCTGGGCCAGGACAGCAACCCCGAATGGAAGACCGTGGCCTACGGCGAGGACGGCGGCGTGGCCCTGCCCAACGGCTCCATCGGCTTTCGCTGGGGCGAGGCCGGCCGCGCCGACGAGGGCCTGTGGAACCTCGAATCCAAGGAGGCGCGCACGGGCAATGACGTGCAGCTCAAGCTCTCGGTGCTGGACGGCCAGGGCGTGGACAGTGAAGTGGCCGACGTGGCCTTCCCCTACTTCGGCGGCCTGCAGTCGCCGGGGTTCGACGCCAACGAGCAGGGCACGGATGTGCTGCTGCGCCGCGTGCCCGTCTCGCGCATGGTGCTGGACGGCGAGGAGGCCATCGTGGCCACCGTGTTCGACCTGCTGGCGGGCAACTACGGCATCCACCGCGGCCTGGACGGCGAGGGCGCTGATGGCGGCTATGACGCCGATGCGCCCTACACCCCGGCCTGGCAGGAAAAGATCACCGGCGTGCCGCGTGACCAGGTGATCGCCATTGCGCGCCAGTTCGCCGACAACGCCGAGAAGACGCGCGGCAAGTCCATGGTCATCATCGGCGCGGCCATGAACCACTGGTACCACTGCGACATGAACTACCGCGGCATCATCAACATGCTGATGCTGTGCGGCTGCATCGGCCAGAGCGGCGGCGGCTGGGCGCACTACGTGGGCCAGGAAAAGCTGCGCCCGCAGACCGGCTGGACCGCGCTGGCCTTTGCGCTGGACTGGCTGCGCCCGCCGCGCCAGATGAACTCCACCAGCTTCTTCTACGCCCACACCGACCAGTGGCGCTACGAGAAGCTGGGCGTGGAAGAGGTGCTGTCCCCGCTGGCCGACCGCAGCCAGTACGGCGGCGCCATGATCGACTACAACGTGCGCGCCGAGCGCATGGGCTGGCTGCCCAGCGCACCGCAGCTGCAGGCCAACCCGCTGCAGCTGGTGCGCGACGCCCAGGCCCAGGGCCTGGACGTGAAGGACCACGTGGTGCAGTCCCTGCAGGACGGCTCGCTGTCCATGAGTTGCGAGGACCCCGACCACCCGGCCAACTGGCCGCGCAACATGTTCGTGTGGCGCTCCAACATCCTGGGCAGCTCGGGCAAGGGCCACGAGTACTTCCTCAAGCACCTGCTGGGCACCACCCATGGCGTGCAAGGAAAAGACCTGGGCCACGATGAAGCCAAGCCGCAGGAAGTGCGCTGGCACGACAAGGCGCCCGAAGGCAAGCTGGACCTGCTGGTCACGCTGGACTTCCGCATGAGCACCACCTGCCTGTACTCGGACATCGTCCTGCCCACGGCCACCTGGTACGAGAAGAACGACCTCAACACCAGCGACATGCACCCCTTCATCCACCCGCTGTCGGCGGCCGTGGACCCGGCCTGGCAGGCCAGGAGCGACTGGGAGATCTACAAGGGCTTCGCCAAGTCCTTCAGCGAGGTCTGCGTGGGCCACCTGGGCGTGGAAAAGGACGTGGTGCTCACGCCGCTGATGCACGACACCCCCGCCGAGCTGGCCCAGCCCGATGGCGTGCGCGACTGGAAGAAGGGCGATTGCGCCCTGATCCCCGGCAAGACCGCGCCGCAGATTGCGGTGGTCGAGCGCGACTATCCCAACCTCTACAAGCGCTTCACGGCCCTGGGCCCGCTGATGGACAGGCTGGGCAACGGCGGCAAGGGCATCGGCTGGAACACCGAGACCGAGGTGGAGCAACTGGGCGAGCTCAACGGCCTGGTGCGCGAGGAAGGCGTGAGCCAGGGCCGCCCGCGCATCGTCACCGACATCGACGCCACCGAGGTGGTGATGATGCTGGCGCCCGAGACCAACGGCCACGTGGCCGTCAAGGCCTGGGAGGCGCTGTCGAAGCAGACGGGGCGCGAGCACGCCCACCTGGCCCTGCACCGCGAGGACGAGAAGATCCGCTTTCGCGACATCCAGGCCCAGCCGCGCAAGATCATCAGCTCGCCCACCTGGTCGGGCCTGGAAAGCGAGAAGGTCAGCTACAACGCCTGCTACACCAACGTGCATGAGCTGATCCCATGGCGCACCCTTACCGGCCGCCAGCAGTTCTACCAGGACCATCCGTGGATGCGCGACTTCGGCGAAGGCTTCGTCAGCTACCGCCCGCCCGTGCACATGAAGGCGCTGCAGGAAGTGCAGGGCCAAAAGCCCAACGGCTACCCCGAGATCGCGCTGAACTTCATCACGCCGCACCAGAAGTGGGGCATCCACTCCACCTATGGCGACAACCTGATGATGCTCACGCTGGCGCGTGGCGGCCCCATCGTCTGGCTCAGCGAGGACGACGCCAAGAGCGCCGGCATCGCCGACAACGACTGGGTGGAGCTGTACAACGCCAACGGCGCCATCGCGGCGCGGGCCGTGGTCAGCCAGCGCGTCAAGCCGGGCATGGTGATGATGTACCACGCGCAGGAGAAGACCATCAACACGCCGGGCTCGGAGATCACCGGCACGCGCGGCGGCATCCACAACTCGGTCACGCGCATCGTGCTCAAGCCCACCCACATGATCGGCGGCTACGCGCAGTACAGCTACGGCTTCAACTACTACGGAACCATCGGCACCAACCGCGACGAGTTCGTCCTGGTCCGAAAGATGCGCCGCATCGACTGGCTGGATGACGAAGCTCCGGCCGGCGCAGCCGCCCATGCCTGAACAACAAGGAGAAACACGATGAAAATCCGCGCACAGATCGGCATGGTGCTGAACCTGGACAAGTGCATCGGCTGCCACACCTGCTCCGTCACCTGCAAGAACGTCTGGACCAGCCGCCCGGGCGTCGAATACGCCTGGTTCAACAACGTCGAGACCAAGCCCGGCATCGGCTACCCGCGCGAGTGGGAAAACCAGGCCAAGTGGAACGGCGGCTGGATGCGCCGCACGGACGGCTCCATCGCGCCCCGCCAGGGTGGCAAGTGGAGCCTGTTGATGCGCATCTTCGCCAACCCCAACCTGCCCCAGATCGACGACTACTACGAACCCTTCACCTACGACTACGAGCACCTGCAGTCGGCCAGGGAAAGCAAGGCCGCGCCCACGGCGCGCGCGCGCAGCCTGATCTCGGGCCAGCGCATGGAGAAGATCGAATGGGGTCCGAACTGGGAGGAAATCCTGGGCGGCGAATTCAGCAAGCGCAGCCATGACGTGAACTTCGAGCAGATCCAGAAGGACATCTACGGCCAGTTCGAGAACACCTTCATGATGTACCTGCCGCGCCTGTGCGAGCACTGCCTGAACCCGGCCTGCGTGGCGTCCTGCCCCTCGGGCTCGATCTACAAGCGCGAGGAGGACGGCATCGTCCTCATCGACCAGGACAAGTGCCGCGGCTGGCGCATGTGCGTCTCCGGCTGCCCCTACAAGAAGATCTACTACAACTGGCAAAGCGGCAAGGCCGAAAAATGCATCTTCTGCTACCCGCGCATCGAGGCCGGCCAGCCCACCGTCTGCTCCGAAACCTGCGTGGGCCGCATCCGCTACCTGGGCGTGCTGCTGTACGACGCCGACCGCATCGAGGAAGCAGCCAGCGTGGAGCGCGACCGCGACCTCTACCAGGCGCAGCTGGACATCTTCCTGGACCCCAATGACCCCGAGGTCATCCGCCAGGCCCGCATCGACGGCATCCCCGACGCCTGGATCGAGGCCGCACAGTCCAGCCCCGTCTACAAGATGGCCGTGGACTGGAAGGTGGCCCTGCCGCTGCACCCCGAGTACCGCACCCTGCCCATGGTCTGGTATGTGCCGCCGCTGTCGCCCATCACCTCGGCGGCGAACGCCGGGCATCTCGACAGTGTCGGCCGCAGCCCCATCAATGGCGACCTGCCCGATGTCTCGCAGCTGCGCATCCCCGTGCAGTACCTGGCCAACCTGCTCACCGCCGGCGACACCACGCCCGTGGTGCGCGCGCTGGAGCGCATGCTGGCCATGCGCGCGTACCAGCGCAGCAAGCACGTGGACCAGGAACAGAACCTGGCCGTGCTCCAGTACGCGGGACTGACGGTGCACGAGGTCGAGGACATGTACCAGACCATGGCGATCGCCAACTACGAGGACCGCTTCGTCATCCCCTCGGCCCACCGCGAATACGCCGAAAGCGCGTTCGATTTGCGCGGCGGCTGCGGCTTCTCGTTCGGCAACGGCTGCTCCGACGGCAGCACCGACGCCAGCCTGTTCGGCGGCAAGAAGCCGCGCACCATCCCCATCCGCGCGCAAATGTGAGGACTGCCGCCATGTTCAATCACAACACCTCCACCCCCGTGCGCCTGACGCTGCGCGCGCTGGCCTGCCTCATCGGCTACCCGGGCGCCGAGCTGCGCGCCCTGCTGCCGGGCCTGATCGACGCCCTGCGCCTGGAGCAATCCGTGGCGCCCGCGCGGCTGCGCGAGTTGCAGCAGCTGGCCGAGCAGCTGCAGTCCATGGACCCCTTCGAGGCCGAGGCCCGCTACGTGGACACCTTCGACCGGGGCCACCAGACCTCGCTGCACCTGTTCGAGCATGTGCACGGCGACTCGGCCGACCGGGGCCCGGCGCTGATCGACCTGCAGCAGACCTACGAGCGCGCGGGCCTGGCCTTCGAGGCCGACGAACTGCCCGACCACCTGGCCGTGGTGCTGGAGTTCGCCTCCACCCAGCCGCCGGCCATCGCCCGTGAATTCCTGGGCGAGATGGCCCACATCCTCAACGCCCTGTTCACGGCGCTGGTGCGGCGCGACAGCCCCTACGCCAGCGTGATCGCGGCCGTGCTGGAGATCACCGGCCACAGGGCCGAGCGCGTGGAAATCCGCCCCGAGCCCGCGATGGACGAGGCCTGGGCCGAACCCGCCGCCTTCGACGGCTGCAGCAGCCAGGGCAAATCCCGCCCCGGCGCCGAGCAGCCTGTGCATTTCGTGCGCCGCACGGCGGCGCCCCAAGCCCAAGGACCCCGCCAAAGGAGCCTGACATGACCCCCTCCTGGATAGACCACCTGCTCTTCGGCCTCTACCCCTACATCTGCCTGGCCGTGTTCTTCATCGGCAGCTGGCTGCGCTTCGACCGCGACCAGTACACCTGGAAGAGCGATTCATCGCAGCTGCTGCGCAGCGGCAGCCTGCGCTGGGGCAGCAACCTGTTCCACATCGGCGTGCTGTTCCTGTTCTTCGGCCACACCGTGGGCATGCTCACGCCGCACTTCGTCTACGAGCCCTTCATGGCCGCAGGCGCCAAGCAGCTGCTGGCCATGGTCAGCGGCGGCATCGCGGGCACGCTGGGCTTCATCGGCCTCACCATCTTGCTGCACCGCCGGCTGTCGGACGTGCGCATCCGCGTCAACTCCAGGTTCAGCGACATCGCCATCCTCTGGCTGCTGTGGCTGCAGCTGCTGCTGGGTCTGGCCACCATCCCGCTGTCTGCAAAGCACATGGACGGCTCCATGATGATGGCCCTGGCCGAATGGGCGCAGCGCATCGTCACCTTCCGTGGCGGCGCGGCCGAACTGCTGGCCGAGGCCGGCTGGGTGTTCAAGGCCCACATGTTCCTGGGCATGAGCATCTTCCTGGTCTTCCCCTTCACGCGCCTGGTCCATGTCTGGAGCGGCTTCGGCACCCTGGTCTACCTGCTGCGCCCCTACCAGCTGGTGCGCTCGCGCCGCCTGGGCCTGCCCGCATCGTCGGCACGCCGTGACGCCAAGCCCGGCCATTGAGGAGATCGACATGGAACATGGATGCAACGGATCGGGCGGCGGCCACTGCGGCTGCGCGTCTTCAACCCCTTCTTCTGCTACTTCTTCTGCCCCGATGGGGGATCTCCCGGCGATTCCCGAAGTGCCCGCCTTCCAGCCCGTGGGCGAGGCCGGGGCCGAGGTGGCCCGCATCAACAACACGCCGCTGCACGCACCCGGACAGCGCCCGCCCGAGCGCGAACTGCGCCAGCGCGCCTGCACCGAGCTGCTGCGCCAGGCGGCCCAGCGCGAAGGCCTGCTGGGCGCCGATGATGCGGCCGGCGACGACGGCGTCATCAGCGAGCGCGCCTCCCAGGCCATAGAACAGCTGCTGGAGCAATCGCTGCACCTGCCCGAGCCCGGCGAGGACGCCTGCCGCCGCCACTTCGATGCCAACCCCGCGCGCTTCGCCCAGGGCGAGCGCGTGCGCCTGCGCCACGTGCTGTTTGCCGTCACGCCCGGCGTGGACGTGCGCGCCCTCACCCAGCGGGCCGAGGCTCTGCTGATCGAGCTGCGCTGCGCCGACGACGGCGGCCTGCGCTTTGCCGAGGCCGCGCGCCAATGGTCCAACTGCCCCAGCGGCCAGCACGGCGGCGAACTGGGCTGGCTGGGCCGCAGCGACTGCGCACCCGAATTCGCGCGCGATGTCTTTGCCTCCCAGGAAATCGGCGTGCTGCCGCGCCTGGTGCACAGCCGCTTCGGCCTGCATGTGGTTGAGGTCTGCGCGCGCGAGGCGGGCGTTCTGCCCGACTGGCAGCAGGCGCGCCCGGCCGTCGCCCAGGCCCTGCACCAGCAGACCTGGGTGAGCGCGCTCCACCAGTACCTGCAACTGCTGGCCGGCCAGTCCGAAGTGGTGGGCGTGCGCATCGCTGCGGCCGACTCGCCGCTGGTGCAATAACGGGGGAAGTGCCCATGCCCGACGACGAACTGCTGCTGCGCCTGCGGCGCTTCCACGAGCACGCCTTCCCGCAGTACCGCGCGCAGTTCCGCACCCTGGTCGAAGAGGGCCAGCACCCGACCACGCTGTTCATCGGCTGCTCGGACTCGCGCCTCGTGCCCTACCTGCTCACGGGGGCACCGCCGGGCGAGCTGTTCCTGGTGCGCAACGTGGGCGCCTTCGTGCCGCCGTACGACGGATCGCACGGCCACCACGGCACGGCGGCGGCCATCGAATTCGCCGTGCTCAACCTGCAGGTCAGCCGCATCGTGGTCTGCGGCCACAGCCACTGCGGGGCCATCAAGGCCCTGTATGGAGAAGTCTCGCCCGAGGCGCGCAACCTGCAGCGCTGGCTGGACCTGGGCCGCGAGGCCGTGCTGCCCGTGCAGGCCGGCCCCGAGGCGCTGCGCCGCACCGAGCAGCGCGCCGTCGTGCTGCAGCTCGAACGGCTGATGGACTATCCCATGGTGCGATCGCGGGTAGAGGCCGGGCAGCTCAGCCTGCACGGATGGCACTATGTCATCGAAGACGGCGAAGTCCATGTCTTCGATGTCCAGACCGGCCGCTTTGTTGCGGCATCTCAAGCTCCGCACAGCGGCACCGGGCCGTACCCGCCCTACGTGGAGCATGATGGACAAGTGCTTGTCGACTGAGGCCCGAGCAAGTGCCAGGGACGGCGGCAGGCAAGTCAACACGGGAGCCATGCCAATGCATCGCGAAAACCTGGGCCGCGCGCAGGACGCGGCGGATCTGCAGCCCATCAGCCTCGATGTGCTGCGCGAGAAATACCTCAAGAACGGCGAGACCGGCGTGGGCGAGCTCTACGCCCGCGTGGCCCGCGCCCTGGCCTCGGTCGAGCCCGAGGCGCGCCGCGCCGAATGCGAGGCCCTGTTCCTGGCCAACCTGCAGGCCGGCGCCATAGGCGCGGGGCGCATCATGAGCGCGGCCGGCACCGACCTGCAGGCCACGCTGATCAACTGCTTCGTACAGCCCGTGGGCGACTGCATCCAGGGCGTGGACGACGGCGGCTACCCCGGCATCTATGAAGCCCTGCGCGAAGCCGCCGAAACCATGCGCCGTGGCGGCGGCGTGGGCTACGACTTCTCGCGCATCCGCCCCCGTGGCGCCGAGGTGCGCGCCACCGCCTCGCTGGCCTCGGGCCCGTGCAGCTACATCAACGTCTTCGACCAGTCCTGCGCCACCGTGGAAAGCGCGGGCGCGCGGCGCGGTGCCCAGATGGGCGTGCTGCGCATCGACCACCCCGACGTGCTCGAATTCATCACCGCCAAGCGCACGCCGGGCCGCTGGAACAACTTCAACGTCTCGGTCGGCGTCAGCGACGCCTTCATGCAGGCCGTGGCCGAAGACCAGCCCTGGCACCTGGTGCACCGCGCCCGCCCCGGCACCGCCCTGCTGGAGCAGGGTGCCCACCAGCGCGCCGACGGCCAGTGGGTCTACCAGACCCTGCCCGCCCGCACGCTGTGGGACACCATCATGCGCTCGGCCTACGACTTCGCCGAGCCCGGCATCCTCTTTCTGGACCACATCAACGACGACAACAACCTGCGCTACTGCGAGGAGATCGCGGCGACGAATCCTTGCGGTGAAGAACCCTTGCCGCCCTACGGCTGCTGCGACCTCGGCCCCGTCATCCTCACGCGCTTCGTGCGCCATCCGTTCGGCTTCGCGGGCGAGCCTGTGTTCGACTTCGAGGCCTTCGAGCACGCCGTGGCCGTGCAGGTGCGTGCGCTGGACAACGTGCTGGAGCTGACCTGGTGGCCGCTGCCGCAGCAGCGCGAGGAAAGCGAGGCCAAGCGGCGCATCGGCGTGGGCTTCACGGGCATGGGCAATGCGCTGGCCATGCTGCGCCTGCGCTACGACGCGCCCGAGGGCCGGGCCATGGCCGCGCGCATTGCCGAGCGCATGCGCGATGCGGCCTATGGCGCCTCGGTGGAGCTGGCGCGCGAGAAGGGGGCCTTCCCCAAGTTCGACGCCGATGGCTACCTGGCCGAAGGCACCTTCGCCAGCCGCCTGCCCGAGGCGCTGCGCCAGCGCATACGCACGCACGGCATACGCAACAGCCACCTGCTGTCCATCGCGCCCACGGGCACGGTCAGCCTGGCCTTTGCCGACAACGCCTCCAACGGCATAGAGCCGCCGTTCTCCTGGACCTACAAGCGCAAGAAACGCACGGCCGATGGTGGCAGCGCCGAGTACGCGGTCGAGGACCATGCCTGGCGCCTGTACCGCTCGCTGGGCGGCGACGTGCAGCAGCTGCCCGAGTACTTCGTCAGCGCGCTGCAGATGCCTGCGGCCGGCCACATCGCCATGATGCAGGCCGTGCAGCCCTTCGTGGACACGGCGATCTCCAAGACCGTCAACGTGGCCGCCGACTATCCCTACGAGGACTTCAAGGACCTGTACCGCCAGGCCTGGAAGGCCGGCCTCAAGGGCCTGGCCACCTACCGGCCCAACACCATCCTGGGCGCTGTGCTCGAAACCCATGCGCCTGAATCTGCTGAAAAGCCGGCCTCCCCCGCGCCGGCGGGAGCGGCGGCTTCCGCACCCGACCCGCTGCGCACCGTGATAGAAAGCCGCCCGCAGGGCGCGCTGGACGCCGTGGCCGAGAAGATCGAGTACTGGACCCAGCAAGGCCCCAAGCGCCTGTACCTGGTCGTCTCCTTCCTGCCCGTGGTCCTGCCCGATGGCCGCACGGTGGACCGCGCCATCGAATTCTTCATGCCCGTGGGCCAGAGCGGCGAATCCCAACAATGGGTGACCTCCAGCATGCGCCTGCTGTCACTGGCCGCGCGCGGCGGCTTCCTGGAGCGCGCCCTCAGCGACATGCGCAAGGTGGCCTGGGACCGGGGTCCCGTGCGCCTGGGCACCCACCAGCGCGACGACGGCACGCGCGTGCCCATGTGGCACGACTCCGAGGTGGCCGCCATCGCCTATGCGGTGCAGAACATCCTGGCCCGGCGCGGCAGCGGCGCACCGCCCGCCCCATCGCCGCTGCCCGAGCCCGAGGCTCTGGCCACCGACCCCATGGTCATGGCCGGCCGCAAATGCGAGGAATGCGGCGCCCATGCCGTGATCCGCAAGGACGGCTGCGAGTACTGCACGGCCTGCGGCCATCTGGGGAGTTGCGGGTGAAAGTTACCGTGGCCCCGCGCCCGCAGGGCGATGCCGTGCCCGGCTGGCGCGCGCCCGGCACGGGCTTCGACCAGCCCTTCGAGATGCTCGAAGCCTGCCACGAGCGCGTGCTGCGCATGCTGGCGCTGCTGGACCGGCTGCGCGTGCATCTCCAGACCAAGGGCTGCGACGACAGCGCACGCCAGGCGGCGCGCGACATCCTGCGCTACTTCGACCAGGCGGCGCCGCTGCACCATGAGGATGAGGAGCTGCATGTCTTCCCGCCGCTGCTGGAGCAGGGCGATGCGCAGACCGTGGCCCTGGTGCAGCGCCTGCAGCGCGAGCACGGCCTGATGAGCGCCGACTGGGCGCTGGCGCGCCAGCCGCTGCTGGACATGGCTGAGGGGCAGTCCCAGGGCTTTGGCGCGGCTGACGAGGCGGTGTTCGAACGCTTCGCGGCCTGCTATGCCAGCCATGTCGAGAATGAAGAGCGGCTGGCCTACCCGCAGGCGCGCGGCCTGCTGCCAGAGGCAACGCAGGCGGCCATGGGCCGTGAGATGGCCGTGCGCCGGGGCGCGGACCTGTCACGGAGATAGCGCCGCCGGCAGCGCGCGGGAGCCGGCGCGGCGATACTCGCAGGCTTTGGACCTGCCCCTGCCTCGCCTGCCATGCCCGAGCGCCGCCACATTTTCCTGCTTCGCATCGCACTGACCCTGCTGGGCGCCTTTGCCGCCGCCCAGCTGTGCCTGTGGCTGCGCACGCCGCTGCCCTGGATGCTGGGGCCGCTGATCGCTACCTCGCTGGCCTCCATCCTGGGCGCGCCCACGGCCAGCGCGGGCCGGCTGCGCAACGGCGGGCAGTGGATCATCGGCGCCTCGCTGGGCCTGTATTTCACGCCGGCCGTGGTGCAGTTGATCGCGGGGCTGTGGTGGGCGATCGCCGTGGCCATCGTCTGGGCGCTGCTGCTGGGCTGGGGCTTCGGCGCCTGGCTGTACCGCGTGCATGCGCCGCGCATGCCGCAGATACCGGCTGGCGAGATGCGCGCCACCACCTACTTCGCGGGCGCCATTGGCGCGGCGTCGGAGATGACGCTGCTGGCCGAGCGCGAGAACGCGCGCACCGATCTGGTGGCGGCCAGCCACAGCCTGCGCCTGGTCATCGTCACCGTGAGCATTCCGTTTGCGCTGCAGTGGAGCGGCCTGCACGGGCTGGAGGGGCTGACGCCGCCCAGCATCCGCATCGTCGAATGGCCGGGGCTGGCGCTGCTGGCCGTGCTCACGGGCCTGGGCGCCTGGGCCATGGACCGGCTCAAGCGTGCCAACCCCTGGTTCCTGGGCGCGCTGCTGGTGTCCATGCTGCTGACCATGTGCGGCCAGGAACTGTCGGCCGTGCCCCAGGCCCTGGTCAATGCGGCGCAGCTGGTGATCGGCATCAGCCTGGGCGTGCGCTTCAAGCGCGAATTCCTGCACACCGCGCCGCGCTGGCTGGGCTCCGTGGCCGTGGGCACCGTGGGGCTCATGGCGATCTGCGCGGGCTTTGCCTGGCTGCTGCACCTGGCCGTGGACCTGCCCTGGGTCACGCTGCTGCTGGGCACCTCGCCGGGCGGCATCACCGAGATGGCCATCACCGCCAAGGTGCTGCAACTGGGCGTGCCCGTGGTCACGGCCTTCCAGGTCTGCCGGTTGATCGCCGTGCTGCTGCTGGTGGCGCCGCTGTTCCGCTGGGTGGAGGCGCGCGGGCCGGCCGCGTCGCGCACGGCCTAGGGCCCACCTCACCACAGCCCACTGTCGCTGGTAGACACCGCAATCGCACCACCGGCCAGCGCCTGCTGGACCTGGTCCTGGCTGCAGACGAAGCCCGAGGCCACCAGGGGCGGCAGGATGCGGCGCTCGGCCTCGGTGATGTGGGCCAGCATGGGGGCGGGCATGATCTGCACGAGGTTGGGGTCGCTCTGCTCCACGGCCTTGATGCTGCGCGGCCAGGTGGAGCGGTCGGTGACGAAGACCTTTTGCATGGTCAGCAGCCCGGCCTTGTTGGCGCGCTGGATGGTGGCCACGCGCGTGGACAGCAGGCTGCTGGCGCCCAGGTCCACAAGGTAGTCCACGCCGCCCTTGTCGGGCGAGATGCCGTCGCAGCTGTCGATGTTGACGATGGCGATCTTGCCCGCCCCGGTGATGGTGGAGATCACCGAGCGCAGCCGGCGCAGTTCGATGTTGGCGACGATGGCGACTTCGGCCTGGCTGGCCAGCAGCGCGTCCATCTGCTCGGCTCCGTACAGGGTTGCGATGACGGGGCGGCGCGCCAGCCGCGCGCCCAGGGAGTTGTCCGGGCGGCCCATGTCAGAGGTCCAGCCCCAGCTTGCCGGGGTTGAGCAGGTTCTTGGGGTCCAGCATGCGCTTGGTGGCCTCCAGCAGGGCAAAGGCCGGGCCCAGCGATTGCCGCATGTAGGGCGCGCGCAGCAGGCCCACGCCGTGGTGGTGGCTGAGCGTGGCGCTGTGGCGCAGCAGCACGGCGTTGGCCGCGTCCCAGGCCGCGCGGTACCACTGGGCGCGCTGGTCCACGGCCACCTCGCCGCGCAGCGAAAAGTACAGGCAGGCGCCATCCACATAGGCATGCGACTGGTGGGCCGAGCCGGCCAGGGTGCCGGGGATGGCCTGCAGGGCGGCGACCACTTCCTCGTAGATGGCCGGCAGGTCTTTCCAGGGGCCGCACATCTCCAGCGTGTCGGCGACGAAGCCCGGGCCTTTCTTGAAGCCCTCGGCGCTCTTGCCGGTCAGGTAGCGCGTGTCCAGCCAGCGCTCCAGGGTGGCGGCGCCGTCCAGCCGTTCACCCAAGGGTGCACACACACGTTCGCAGATGGCCATGACGGCATCGACGATCTCGGGCGCGCCTTCGTCGGCGATCAGCAGCACGTTGAGGTCGCTGCGGCCGAATTGCACGCCGCTTTCCAGCGCGTCGTACAGCCGCAGTGCGGCGGGGTTGGCGCCTTGCTGCAGGATCTGGCGGCAGGCCTCCAGGCCCTGGGCAAAGCTGGCAAAGCCATAGGCGATGGCGCGGCCGTGGTCGGGCAGGCGGTGCAGCTTGAAGCGGATGCGCACGATCACGCCCAGCGTGCCTTCCGAGCCGATGAACAGCTGCTGCAGGTCCGGCCCGATGGCCGCGCGCGCATAGCCGCCTACGGTGACGAGGCGGCCATCGGCCAGCACCACGTCCATGCCGTGGACCATGTCCTCGATCTTTCCGTAGCGCGTGGACAGCTGGCCCGCGCCCCGGCAGGCCACCCAGCCGCCCACGGTGCTGATGCCGAAGGACGAGGGCCAGTGGCCCATGGTCATGCCGTGGCGGCGCTGGATGGTTTCCTCGAACACGTCGCCGAACATGCCGGCCTCGACCTCGACGATCTGGCTTTGCTCGTCCATGGCGATGAAGCGGTTGAGTTCGCACAGGTCCAGCACGATGCCGCCGCGCAGGGGCAGGGCCGCGCCCGTGACGTTGCTGCGCCCGGCCGAGACGGTGACGGGAATGGCGTGCGCGTCGGCAATGCGCATCACGGCCTGCACCTGCTCCACGGTGGATGCATGGGCGATGACGGCCTGCGGCGTGGCCGGGTGGCCCGAGGTCTCGGCCACCATGGTGCGCGCCCACCAGTCGCGCGTGCCGGCGACGATGTCGGCGCGCTCGGTCTGCACGCGGTCGCAGGCGGCGCGCAGCGCGGCGAGCGCGGCCTCGGGCACGGCCACGGGTTCGTGCTGCAGGCCGCAGGCAGGACCTTCGGAGGCAGTGCGGTCGGCTGCAGGTGCGGCCTGCGCTGCCCAGCCCGGTGTCGTGGGGGCGCCCACCACGTAGTTGCGGCGGTTGTAGCCGCGGGCGATTGCGTCTTTGCTCAGCATTGGATGTCTCCCATCAAAATCTGTTTTTCGCGCTCCACGGCGCGGCGGTAGTCGTGGACCTGTTGCGCGACCTGCGCGGGTGTCAGTCCCAGTTCATCGGCCAGGATGTCGCCCACGCGCTGCGCGGCGTGGGCCGAGGCATCGCGCGCCATGAGGCGGGCGCGCAGGCGGCGCGAGAGCACGTCGTCCACGCTGGCCGCCATTTCGTGGCGCACGGCGTAGAGGACTTCGGCCTCGGTATGGGGCAGGCCCTGCACGATGGGCCGGGCCAGTTCGGGCCGCACGGCCAGCAGGTCGCTGACGAAGCGCGCCTCCGTGCCGTAGCGCTCGCCCAGGTGGGCCGAGAGGCCGCCCGTGGCCGTGATGGCCTGGGCGTCGTAGCCGGCCGCGCCCAGCACAAAGGCCGAGGTGGTGGTGCAGCGCGTGCGCCGGCCCAGCAGCTTTTCCACGGCGTCCACGGTCTGCTCGGCCATGTGGCGCGAGGTGGTGAGCTTGCCGCCCACGATGGTGACCAGGCCGTCGGCCGCCACATGGATTTCGTGGTTGCGCTTCATCTCCACGGTCTTGCCGCCGGGCGGGCCGACCAGGGGGCGGCAGCCGGCGATGGAGCCGACCACGTCCTCGGGCGACAGGTCCACCCTGAGTGCGGAGCGCGCGCCTTCCAACAGAAAGTCCAGCTCGGCGCGCGTGCAGTGCACATCGTCCAGGCCGCCTGCGTAGTCCTCGTCGGTGGTGCCCAGGTAGGAGACATCGCCCCAGCGCGTGATGGTGGCGCGCCGGCTGCGGCCCGGCACGGGAATGGTGACGGTGCAGTCGTTGCGTATGCGCAGCCAGGGAATGGCCACGTGCACGCCCTTGGCGGGGCGCACGTGCAGCCGGGGCTCCTGGCCGGGCTTGCGGCCATCCCAGTCGCGCAGCCACACGCCCGTGGCCATGACCACGCTGCGCGCGCGCACCGTGATCTCGCGGCCATCGGCCTGGACGATGGCGCCATCCACGCGGCCGTGGGCGTTGCGCGTGACGGCGGTGGCCTGGCAGTGGTTGAGCACGGCCGCGCCATGGAAGGCCGCGGTGCGCGCCACGGCCAGCGTGAGCCGCGCATCGTCCACGCGCGCGTCGAAGTACATGTAGCCGCCCAGGAGCTGCTCTTCGCGAAAGCTCGGGCAGTGCGACAGCACCTCGGCCTTGCCGAGCTTGCGGTGCAGGATGCCTTCGCGCCAGCCGCCGGCCAGGTCGTAGGTCCACAGCAGGCTGCCGAAGGCCTTGGCCAGGCGGGCGTCGAAGACGCCGTCGCGCTCCATCACGGGAAACAGGAAGGGCAGGCGCTGCACCAGGTGCCGCGCATTGCGGCGCAGGCGCTGGCGCTCCAGCAGCGAGTGCCGCACCAGTCCCAGGTTGCCCTGCTCGATGTAGCGCAGGCCGCCGTGCACCATCTTGGAGGACTTGGACGAGGTGCCCGAGGCGAAGTCGTCCTTCTCCACCAGCGCCACGCGCAGGCCGCGCAGGCTGGCGTCCAGCGCCGCATAGGCGCCGGTGATGCCGCCGCCGATGACCAGCAGGTCGAAGGCCTCGTCACCCAGCCGCGCGAGCTGGTCCGCGTGCTGCAGCTGCAGCGGCGCGGTCTGGGTCAGTGCGGCGCTGTCCCTGCGCTCCTTGCCAAAGGGCCATTGCATCATGCGCAGCCCTCCAGGGCGGCGCTGCGGCCGGGGGCCCGGGCGCGGGCCAGTTCGTCGCCCACGCGGGCGCGCCAGATGCGGCGGCGCTCGCCGCGCTCGTCGGCGGCCATGCGCGGGGTGAAGACCGCTTCGGTGCGCAGCGTGGCGCAGGCCTGTTCCAGCCCGTCCCACAGCAGGCCTGCGCTGCCGGCCATGAAGGCGATGCCGCGCAGGCTGGCCTTGTCGGTATCGGCCAGGCGTCGCACGGGCAGGCCGCCCAGGTCGGCCTGGATCTGCAGCAGCGCATCGCTGCCCGACAGTCCTCCGCCCACCAGCAGCTCGCCCACCTCGGTGCCCGAGGCCGCCTCGTCCGCCTGCACGCAGGAGGCCACGGAATGCGCAATGCCTTCGAGGATGGAGCGCGCCAGCTGCGGCCGCGAGGTGGCCATGGACACGCCCGAGATCGAGGCCCGCGCGCCCGGCTCCATGGCCGGCAGGCGCAGGCCGGTGAGCGCGGGGATGAAGACCAGGTCGGCCGGCGTCTCGGCCTCGCGGGCCAGGGTGCTGATCTGCTGCGGGTTGTCGAACCACTGCAGCTTCTCGCAGATCCAGTTGAGCGCCGAGCCAGTGGTGGGCACATAGGTCTCGATGGCATAGCGCGAGACACCGCCCATGCGCCGCGCCGTCATGGTCAGCGAGCTTTCATGGGCCGCGTCATGCGCGGGCAGCTTTGTTCCCGTGAGCACATCGACAAAGCTGCCCGTGCCATGCACGCACAGCGCCTGGCCCCGCTCCAGGCAGCCCAGGCCCACGGCGGCCGCATGCTGGTCGCCTGCGCAGGCCAGGATGGGCACGGCCAGGCCCAGCAGCTCGGTGCGCGTGCGGCCAAAGTCCTGCACGTCCTCGCACAGGCGGGGCAGCAGCTCGGCGGGAAACTCCAGCGCGTCCAGCCAGTCCTGCAGGTAGCGGTGATCGCCCAGCGCATAGGCATTGCCCGAGGTCACATTGGTGGGCGTGGTGACCACGGCGCGCGCATCCGACAGATGCCACAGCAGCCAGGAGTCGATGGTGCCGAAGGCCAGGCGGCGCTGCTGCCAGGCACGGGCCACGGCCGCATCCTCACGCAGCTTGCGCGCAGCCCACAGGTAGGGCGAACGCACGCCCACGGGCCGGCCCGCGTGGCGGATCAGCCGGGCATCCCAGTCGCCGGCCAGCAGGGCCAGTTCGTCGCGGTGGCGCGAGTCCTGCCAGACCATGATGGGCGCCAGCGACCGGCCCGTGGCCGTGTCCCAAAGCACGGCCGAGCAGCGCTGGTTGGCAATGGCCAGGGCCACGATCTGCTGGCCGCAGCCCTGGGCGCGGGCGATGGCGCGGCGGCACACGTCCAGCGTGCGCTCCAGCAGCAGGTCGGCGTCCTGCTCGACCACGCCGGGGCGCGGGCAGTGGATTTCCAGCGGCAGATAGTCCTGGGCGGACACCTGCCCGTCGCGTCCCACGACGGCGGCGCGCGTGCCCGAGGTGCCTTCGTCGATGCAAAGGATCACGGCTTCATGGTGCATGGGGTGGTCTCTTTCAGGCGGTGGTTTGAGCGACCTTGGCGGGCGGGGCGGCGTCGTCCGCGAACTGGGGCGCGCCGGGCTCGTCGTCGGGGTTCACGGTGGTGCGCGTGGGGTCCCAGCGGATGGAAAAGCAGACGATGCTGGCCAGCAGCGGCACCACGGACAGGATGAGGAAGGTGTTCTCCAGCCCGTACTGCTGGCGGAACAGCGGGAACACCAGCAGCCCCAGCGCCGCGCCCATGGCGCCCAGCGCGCCGATCACGCCGTTGGCGCCCGCGCGCAGCTCGCTGCGGAACGACAGCGTGGACAGGCTCTTGCCGTTGGCGCCGGGTCCGCCCGAGTGAAAGAGGATGAACAGCGAGGGCACGGCCACGGCCAGCCAGATGGGCATGCGGCCGTTGAACAGGCCCAGCACCAGCAGCATCAGGAACACCAGCGCAAAGCCGAAGGCCGAGGCCCGCCGCAGGCCCAGCCGGCGCCCGATGACGGGCGACAGGAAGCCGCCGACGATGCCGAACACGTTGAACACCAGCGCGCCCAGCGTGGCCTCGCGGAAGTCCTTGCCGAACAGCGAGGCGCTGATCAGCGGCAGGTACCAGCCCACGGCAAAGTACTGGATGGACTGGCCTATCTGCACCGTGGCCGCCAGCAGCGTGCGCGGCAGGTAGATGCCGCGAAAGATCAGCAGCACATTGGCCAGGCCGCGCCGGGCCGGGTTGAGCACGGGCAGGCGCTCGGCAAGGGGCGCTGCCCTGAAGGTCTGGCCATAGATGCGCGTCATGGCGCGGGCCGCGTCATCAAGCCGCTCCTTGCGTGCCAGCCAGGTCGGGCTTTCCACCAGCAGCGCGGCCTGCATGCCCAGGATGAACACGCCGAACACGGCGGTGGCCGCGACCGAGTAGCGCCACAGCGAATCGCCCACGTCCCAGGAGTGGAACCACAGCGCCAGCACGAGGTTGCTGCACACGGCCATGTACCACATGCCCTGCCAGACATTGAGCCGGCTCTTGAGGCGGGCGGGCGTGAATTCGGCCAGCACCGCCATGGCGATGGCGAAGTCGATGCCATAGGCCGCGCCCACGAAGAAGCGGCCGAAGAGGATGGTGGCGTAGTCGGGCGCCATGCTGACCAGCAGCGCGCCGGCCACGGCCAGCACCTTGGCGATGACCAGCGGGCGCATGCGGCCCCAGCGGTCGGCCATCCAGCCGCCGATGGGGTTGAAGGCGATGGACACCCAGGAGGCCAGCGACGTCATCCAGGCCACCTCGGCCGGCGTGAGCTGCTGGTCGCGCGTCATGGGCCCCAGGCCCACGCTGAGCGCGGAGTTGGAAAAGGCGTCGAGGAAAAGGCCGCCGAGTGCCAGCCACCAGATGGTGCCGGCGCGGCCTGAAATGCCCTGGCGTGCGTCGATGTACGAGATGACATCCTGAACGCCACGAATGCTGTGGCCTGTGGTTTGCATCGCTGCCTCCTGGTTGTCTGCAAGAGGCCGGCGCACACCACACAGGCGTGACAAGACCATCTCACAGATGGTCTTCAAATCTTGAACCTGTGCCCGGGATTCTAGGAAATAGCAGGGGTTGCGCAGTATCGGTAGAAGCACCAGGGCGAAGGCGCCGGGCTATCAGGCGCGCTAATAGCAGGCGGCAGGCAGGGCCGGCAAGCATTGGTTTTTCCTGTGGCGCGAACGCTGCGCGTGTTTCACTCTGTTTCTTGATCGATAGAAAAAGACAATAGGATTTTTCGATTAATTGTCTAAACAGATGAAATAGAGGGAGGGAACCCATGATGTCAATCAGACGATGGGCAAGGCTGTTGCTGTGTGCCAGCATGCTTTTGCTGGGCAGTCAGGCAATGGCGCAGAAGATGTTGATGCTGACCACGGACGCGGGCGGGGTGAACTCTTCCGTCGAGGAGTCCGAGTTCACCAATATGAGAACGGAATTCTCCAACGTGGTGGGAGCAGCCAACGTGACACGGGTGTCCACTCTGTTCACAGCCAATGGCATCAGCGCAGCCACCTTCAACCCGCCCGGCGGGCCCTACGACATGGTGGTGGTCGCCAGCCACTATCGGGCCATCCATCCCACGAACTGGGCAGTCCTGTCACAGGCCGTGGCCAATCGCTGGGCCAACAGCGTGCTGTTCTTCGTCGATGGCTATGACGACACGCTGACCAACGACGTGCAGATGCTGGAGCTGCTCAATGCCAATACCGGGCGGAATTTCACATTGGGCACGAAGGTGGGAGTCTTTCAGAGCTATCCGCTGAATGCCAACTCTGCCTATTCGGGCTCGTTCACCAGTCTCGACCCGGTCTACGGTGGATTTTTCGACTACATCAACAACGTCCCCGGAGAAAACGTTCTGTACCTGGCGAACGGCACACCCGTTGCCGGCTTCCCGCCTGCGGGCTCCACCGCCCTGGTCAATGGCGTCTACGCCTTGCTGGTGCCCGTCGCCCAGTCCAACAATGGCCAGGGCGCCTGCGTCTTTGCCACCGTGGATGTGTCCAGCTTCCGAGATGCGGACATGACCCTCGCCCGCAACGGCGGCAAGATCGCGCAGGCCTTTGTGCGCGCCGTGACTGATCCGGGTGGTGCCTGCGGCCTGCCCACGGTGACCAAGCGCTTTGACAAGACCGATGTGCTGCTGGGCGGCGCCGGCAACACGGCGCAGCTGACCATCGAATTTCAGAATGACACGCTGCAGGACGTGGCCCATGCCAAGGTCACCGATGCCCTGCCCAGCCCCCTGCTGATCGGCAGCGGTCCCGTCACCCATACCTGCACGGGCGGCACGCTGACCGCGACTGAGGGCTCCAGCACGGTCAATCTGGATGACTTCGGTATTCCCCACACCACGGGCTGCTCCATCACCGTGCCCGTGGTCTGGCCCAATGACGCGGCAGGCCGCGCGGCCTGCGCGGACCCTGTGGCACGCACCGTGACCAACATCATCCGGCCCGGTGTGGACTTCACACCCGCAGGTTTGGGCAACAACGCCACGGCCACGCTGACCTGCCAGTCCGGCACGCTGGCCGTGGGCAAGACGGTGGCCTGGGCCGCAGGCAGTCAGGCCACGGATCTGACGGGCAGCAGCTTCCCCGTCAGCGTTTCCTGCACAGGAACGGACGGCATTGTGGTGCCGAGCATTGCCACCAGCGTGACGCTGAGCACGCCCACGGCGGGCGCCGTCTCTGTCACGCCCGTCATCTCCAGCGGCAGCTGCACGGTGACCGAAACCTCCCGCCCAGCGGCACCGGCCAATCACCAGTGGGTGGAGGTCAGCCCGCCCAGCGGCACCGTGGCCTTGCTGGCGCCACCTGGCAGTCCTGCCGTGGCCTTGACCAACACGCTGGCGCGCAGCGCCGCATCGATTGCGCTCACCAAGACCGTGGCGGGCGGCCCTGCAGCGGGCGTAACCGGCAACTTCGACTTCACTGCGAGCTGCGGCGTGGACGGCAACTACACCGGCGCCGTGGCGCTGAGCAATGCCTCGTCGGGAACGGGCGGCATCGCCGGTGTTCCGCAAGGCGCGAGCTGCGTGGTCACCGAGAACACGCCTTTGCCTACCGCGCCGGTCAACTACAGCTGGGGCGTCATGCCCGCTGCCGTGCCGGTGACGGTGGTGGCTTCCGGCAATGCGGCCGCTTTCACCAATACCCTGGTGCGCAGCACCGCTGCCATCAGCCTGACCAAGAACGTCACGGGCGCGCCTGCAGGCGGCGTGAGCGGCAGCTTTGCCTTCACGGCCAGCTGTGGCGCGAGTGGCAGTTTCACG
The DNA here is from genome assembly GCF_001598795.1 of Delftia acidovorans NBRC 14950. Lineage (GTDB taxonomy): Bacteria > Pseudomonadota > Gammaproteobacteria > Burkholderiales > Burkholderiaceae_C > Comamonas > Comamonas acidovorans. The sequence goes on from NZ_BCZP01000002.1 coordinate 150,766, forward strand.
GGGACCGTGGTGCTGGCCAATGCGACCACGGGCACAGGCACTATCACCAACGTGCCCCAAGGCGTGAGTTGCACGGTCAGCGAAAGCACCACGCTGCCTTCGGCACCCGCAGGCCTGGCGTGGGGCAGGATGCCGGCGGCCGTCACGCTGACGGTGGCGGCCACGGGCAACGCAGCGGCTTTCACCAACGAGCTGACGGCGGCGGCTGGCAATGTGGCAGCCATCCCCACGTTGAGCCAGTGGGCGCTGATGATGCTGGCCCTGATGCTGGCCGGGATGGCGGCACTTTCGATCAGGGCTGCGTCCAGGGATTGACGGTGGAATGGGGGCTGGGTCCGCCCAGCCCAAAGCCCAATGAAAAAGCCGGAAATGCTCATCGCATTCCCGGCTTTCTTATGGGTTGGAGGGAGGTGAAAAGCGCGGCGTCAGTGGACCACGACAGGCTGCTGGGCCAGGCCGGCGTAGCGCTCCAGCGCGTCTTCCACCTCTTCCTCGGTGGGGGCGTCGAGCTGCCAGGCAATGATCTGCTTTTGGAACATCTCGGCCCAGGAACCGTCCAGGTAGACCTCCTTGCCCGAGCGCTTGTCCACGATCTCGAAGCCGTGGCGTGGCAGTTGGCGGGCGGTGTCGACTGCCTCATTGCCAGCCGTTGCATCCGGATCCATGTCGGGACGCAGATGGAGCACCACAAAAGATTCGGAGTCGTAAAGCATTTGCATGGTGTTCCCTTTCTGGCCCGTTGCCGGGCGTCGCACAGCCTACATGGCTGCGAAGCGCCGGATTTCAAGAACCGTGGGGGTCCCGATCTATCACAGGCACTTGCATGCAGTATTCCACGGATTGGCATGCGCGGCGGCGTGCGCCACAGGCCGCGGTGTGGTAGGCGGGCGGCAGCGGTGCCTGCAAGTGCCGGCCTACCCGCGATCAGGGTGCCTGGCGGCCCTTGAGCTGCAGGTCGGCGAAGTCGCCGTTGTCCTGCGCCAGCCGGATGCGCACGGGCAGGTATTGCATGGACGGCGCCAGCCACAGCGAGGCCTGCTGGTCATCGCCGGCCGCCGCGATCTTGTCCAGCCGCAGCGCCTGCGTGCTGCCCGAGGGCAGGTCCAGCGTCTCGGTCTCACCCACGCGGAAGGTCCAGCGGTCGGCGCGCCGCGCGCTGACGGTGATGAAGCTGATCTGCGTACCCGCCGGGTAGCGCTGCGGCGCCGCCGCCAGCAGGGCCGACAGTTGCAGGAACACGCTGAGCCGGTCCTGCGCGCCTGGCGCGATGGCGGCATCGGGCGCGCCCGTGCTGAAGTGCGCCAGGTTCTGGTCGAACGCCAGCTGCGCCGATTGCTCCTTGCGTGCCTTGTCGTTGAAGCGGCTGGGCTCCAGGCCCCTGTCCGTGATGCGGCCTTCACTGGTCTGCGAGCGCGAGCCCAGCAGGAACAGGCTGACTTCCTGGCTGGCCTGGTACTGGCCGTTGGCATGGCGCCAGACCAGCTCGGCACTGGCCGAGTAGTTGAAGCGCTTGGCCTGGCCGGTGACGGCGAACGACAGCCGCGCGGGATCGGGCAGTTGCACGGGAACGGGGGCGTCGGAGGCCAGCGGCGTGCCATCGGGCGAGGTGATGGCCATGCCCTGGGCCGGGCCGGCCGAGGGTGTGGGCGGTGTTTCGGGTTCGGGCTTGGGAGCGGGCGGCGCCGGCGGCGTGGCCGGGGTTGGCCCGCTGCCAGCACCTGCATCGGCGGCGGCAGCGGCGGCTTCCGAGGCGTCCGATGCAGCAGGCTCCGGCGCTGCGGCCATCGGCAAGGGCTCCACGGTTTCGCGGATGGGCGTGTCCAGCGGCTCGGGCGCGGGTGCGGTGGGCGCGGCGGGTGCCGGGCGCTGGACCTTGGGGCGAGGCTGCTGCGGCTTGGGCGCAGGCGCCTTCGAGGCGGGTACGGGCGCTGCAGGCGGGGGGGCGGGTGGCTCGGGCAGGGACAGCGCCCGCGTCTGCATGGCCGCCACCTCGGTGTGTGGCGCCGATACCTGGCTCCACAGCGGCAGGCCCAGCAGGGCCAGGGCGTGCACGCCCAGCACCACGGCGGTGAGGGCGGGCAGGGCGCGCTGGCGCAGGTGCATTTCAGGCATTCCAGCCCAGGTCCTGGGACAGCTGGAGGCAGGCCTCGCGCAGCGGCGCGTCGATGGCGCCGCCGTATTCGGGGTCGAAAGTGGCAATCGAGCCCAGCGTGGTCAGGCCCAGCACGATATGGCCCGAGGAGTCGAAGACCGGCGTGCAAAAGGCCACGATGCCGGGCAGCACGGTATCGACCACGCGGGCGGTGCCGCGCTCGCGCACCTCGGCCAGCATGGCGTCTATGGCCTCGGGCGTGAGCGGCAGGTCCTTGCGCTGGATGCGGCGGGCCTTGTCCAATTCGGGCTCCAGCAGCGGGGCCGTGACCTCGCGCGGCAGCCAGGCCGCGAAGCAGCGCCCGGTGGCCGAGGCCAGCATGGGCATGACATCGCCCAGGCGCAGGTTGGCGGTGACCGACTGGGCGCTTTCCTCCCAGTGCACGATGGTCGGCCCGTGGTTGCCCCAGACGGCGATGGCCGCCGTGTGGTGGATGCGCTCCATGAGCGCGGGCATGCGTTCGCGCGCCAGCCGCACGGGGTCCAGCCGCGCCAGCGAGGCCAGGCCCAGCTTGAGCGAGGCCGGGCCCAGGTCGTAGCGGGAGGTGCGCGCGTCCTGGGTGACCAGGCCGATGCGCTGGAAGCTCACGAGGTAGCGGTGCGCCTTGGCGGCGCTCATGCCGGCGTCGGACGCCAGGTCCTTGAGCATCTGCGGGCCCCGGGCGCGCGTCAGCGCCTCCAGCAATGTAAAACCGACCTCGACCGATTGAATCCCTGCGCGTTCCTTGTCCATTGCAATAGAATTTGGTTTTGTTTAGTTAAATCAATTTAACTTATCGTAATTCGTGGCTGCGTCGCCATGGGTATCCAGGCCGCTGCCCGGATGCCGTGGCGCGCGGCGGCGGCACGGGGGAGCAGCATGAAACTTGCCACATACAAGGACGGATCGCGGGACGGGCAACTGGTCGTGGTGTCACGCGACCTGAGCCAGGCCCATTATGCGACCGGCATAGCGAGCCGCCTGCAGCAGGTGCTCGACGACTGGAGCTACATGGCGCCCCAGCTGCAGGACCTGTACCACCTGCTCAACAGCGGCAAGGCGGTCCATGCCTTTGCCTTCGATCCGCGCCAGTGCATGGCGCCGCTGCCACGCGCCTACCAGTGGGCCGACGGCTCGGCCTACATCAACCATGTGGAGCTGGTGCGCCAGGCGCGCGGCGCCGAGGTGCCGGCCAATTTCTACACCGACCCGCTGATGTACCAGGGCGGCAGCGACGATTTCCTGGGCCCCTGCGACGACGTGGTGGTGCCCAGCGAGTCCATGGGCATCGACTTCGAGGCCGAGATCGCCGTCATCACCGCCGACGTGCCCATGGGCGCCACGCCCGAGCGTGCGCTGGGCGGCGTGCGCCTGGTCATGCTGGCCAACGACGTGAGCCTGCGCAACCTGATCCCCAATGAGCTGTCCAAGGGCTTCGGTTTCTTCCAGTCCAAGCCCGCCACCTCCTTCAGCCCGGTGGCCGTGACGCTGGACGAGCTGGGCGACGCCTGGAAGGGCGGGCGCCTGCACCTGACGCTGCAGTCCACCTGGAACGGCCGCAAGGTCGGCATGTGCGATGCGGGCGAGGACATGAGCTTTCACTTCGGCCAGCTCATCGCCCATATCTGCAAGACGCGCAATGTGCGCGCCGGCTCCATCGTGGGCAGCGGCACCGTGAGCAACAAGGGCGTGGAAAGCGGCAAGGGCAAGAACCGGCGCATGGAGTGGCCCAAGGGCTACAGCTGCATTGCGGAGAAGCGCTGCATAGAGACCATCCAGGACGGCGCGCCCAAGACCGAGTTCATGCGCTTCGGCGACACCATCCGCATCGAGATGAAGGGCAAGGACGGCCAGAGCATCTTCGGCGCCATCGACCAGAACATCGTCGAGCCTGCCGAATGAGCCGCGTCTGCGCACCCTGGTGGCGCCTGGCGGGCAGGTCGCTGCGCGCCGGCCTGGCCGCGCTGGCGCTGTCGCCGCTGGCGGGGGCATTCGCGGCGCCCCCGGCCGCGGACCCCGTCACCTGCCCGCCCGAGGCGCGCATGCCCAGCCCGGACGAGATCCGCGCCATGCAGCGCAAGGCGCAGGACCGTGGGCTGCTGTGGCGCATCGAGCACCGGGGCCGCACCAGCTGGCTCTACGGGACCATGCATGCGGCCAAGCTCGACTGGAGCGTGCCCGGACCCACGGTGGCGGACGCGCTGCGCGCCTCCGACAGCCTGGCGCTGGAGCTGAACATCCTCGATCCCGATGTCATGAAGGTCTTGTTCGCAGGCATGCAGGCGCGGCCCGATGCGCCGCCGCTGCGCGGCGATCTCCAGCGCCGGCTTGAGGCGCAAAGGCGCCTGGCCTGCGCCGGCCCCGAGCTGGCCCTGCTGCGCCCCGACGCCCAGGTGATCTCCCTGTTGTCGCTGGCCGGCCGCAGCGAGGGGCTGGACGCGTCCTATGGCATCGATTTCTCGCTGGCCGGCGTGGCGCTGGCCCTGGGCAAGCCCGTGCTGTCGCTGGAGACACCCGAGCTGCAACTGCGCGAGCTGGTCTCGGACGACCCCGCGCGCGTGGCCGAGACGGTGGAGTCCGGCCTGCGCCAGCTGGAAAGCGGCATCGCCTCCCAGAAGCTGGGCCTGATCGCACGCGTCTGGGCCGATGGCCGCATCCATCTGCTGGAGAGCCTGCCCGACTGGTGCGACTGCATGGCCAATGCCGCCGAGCGCGTCGACTACGACCGCATGGTCTATGGCCGCAACCCCGGCCTGGCGCGCGAAGTGGCGCGGCAGATCCGTTCCGGCCGCAGCGTGTTCGCCGCCGTGGGCGCCCTGCACATGGTGGGCACGCGCGGCCTGCCGGCGCTGCTGGCGGCCCAGGGCTTCAAGGTGCAGCGCGTGGAGTTCCCCGCAGCCAGCCCGCCCTGAAACACACGGCCGCCGCCTCCATGAACAAGAGCAACAGGGCGCGGCCAGGACCATCACACCCATCCCACAGGAGACAACAATGGACCGTAGACAATTCCTGGCCGCCGTGGCGGCCTCATCCGCCGGCATGGCCGCGCCTTTTGCACAGGCGCAGGACTGGCCCGCCAGCAACATTCGCTGGGTCGTGCCCTATCCGCCCGGCGGCGGCACCGACGTGCTGGCGCGCACCGTGGCCGAGGCCATGCGCCAGACGCTGAACCAGACCATCGTGGTGGACAACCGCCCCGGCGCCTCCACCAACATCGGCGCCCAGATCGTGGCCACGGCCAAGCCCGACGGCTACACCATCATGTCGGCCGACAACGCCGTGCTGGCCTACAACGAGCACCTGTTCAGCAAGCTGTCCTTCAACCCCGAAAAGGACTTCACCTACATCGGCGGCATCAGCCGCTTCCCGATGGCGCTGGTGGTGAACCCGAACTTCGAGGCCAAGACCTTCAAGGAATTCCTGGCCTACGTGAAGGCGCATCCGGGCCAGGTCAACTACGCCTCTCCCGGCAACGGCTCGCCCCACCACCTGGCCATGGAGATGTTCAAGAACCGCACGGGCACCTTCCTGACGCACATCCCCTATCGCGGCGCGGCGCCTGCGCTGGCCGACGTGATGGGCGGCCAGGTGCCCTGCATGTTCCTGGACCTGGCCTCTGGGCTGCCCGTGATCCAGTCGGGCAAGGTGCGCGCCCTGGCCATCGGCACGGGCAAGCGCGTGCCCAGCCTGCCCGAGCTGCCCACGCTGGCCGAGGTCGGCGTGCCCGATACCGAGGTCTATGCCTTCCAGGGCATCCTGGGCCCGGCCAAGATGCCCCCCGCCGTGGTGCAGCGCCTGAACGCCGAGCTCAACAAGGCGCTGGCCAACCCCGCCGTGGTCAAGCGCATGCAGGACTTCGGCATGGAGGCGCTGCCCGGCACGCCCGAGCAGTTCCTGGCCATGTCGCGCGCGGAGTCCAAGCGCTGGGGGGCGATCATCAAGAGCGCGGGCGTCAAATTGGACTGACCCCCTGAGCGGCTGCGCCGCTTCCCCCTTCTCGCTTCGCGGAGGGGGACGACACCCTCGGTGCGGGGCGGCCCTTCCTCGGTGTCTCTGGGTTGGGCCGTGGCGGTTTTGGGGGCGGCGCCCGGCTTTGAACTGATGCGCTGGTGCTGCTTTTTTGGCGTTCCTGATCGCCAATCCAGCGATCAATCCAGCGCCTTCTGCCTGCGCATGGTGGTGAAAAGAACGGCCAGGCTGGCGGCGGCGCCGGCCACGCCCAGGGCGGCGAAGAGGGGGATGCCCCACAGGCGCGGGCCCATGGTCAGCAGGCCGGGGGCCAGGCCCAGGATGAAGGCGCCGGAGACCACGGCCAGTGCCAGGCGGGTGGCGGCGCGTTCCAGTGCCAGTGAAAGCCGGTCGATATGGCGTATGTCCAGATCGGCCTGCAGCCGGCCCGAGCGCAGTCTTTGCATCACCAGCCGCAGGGTGTGCGGCGCGTCGTCTGCCAGTTCCATCCACTGCGCCATGGCGGCGCGGCGCTGGCGCGCCAGGCTGCGCAGGGAGTAGCGCTGCAGCAGCTGGGCCTTGACCAGGGGCGTGGCCGTCTGCACCACGTCGAATTGCGGGTCCAGCTGCAGCAGCACCTGGTCGGCCGTGATGAGGGCCTTGAGCAGCAGCGCCATGTCGGCGGGCAGGGCCACGCCGGTTTCGCGGGCCAGGGCCATGAAGTCCTGCAGTGCGCGGGACATGACCAGGCGGCCATTGCTGGCGCCGGGGCCATGGCGGGTCACGAAGCGGTCCACGGCGGCCTCGATGCGCGCGGCCGAGGGCGGGGCGCGGCCGGGCATTTCGCTTTCGGCAGCCCATTCCAGCAGCACGCCCGAGAGGCTGCGGCCCTGCCCCTCGACCAGGGCGCGCATCAGGCCCAGCACCTGGCGGCGGCGCTGGGGCGACAGCCGACCGACCATGCCGAAGTCGATGAAGCCCACGCGGTTGCCGGGCAGGGCCAGCAGGTTGCCAGGGTGGGGGTCGGCGTGGAACAGGCCGTCGCGCAGCACCATCTGCAAAAACGCGCAGGCGCCACGGCGCGCCAGCAGCGGGCCGTCCAGCGCGGGGTCCGCACCCACGGCCGAGGCCGGCACGCCCGGCACGAAGTCCTGCACCAGCAGGCGCGGCCCGCTCAATGCCCAGTGGATGGCCGGCACGACGATCTCGGGCTGGGCCGCGAAGTGCCGCGCCACGGCGTCGCCGTTGTGGGCTTCGACGGTGAAATCCAGTTCCTCGCGCAGCGCCTGGCCCAGCTGGCGCGTGACCTCGCGCGGGCGGTAGCGTGCCAGCTGCGGCCATTGTTCCTGGGCCAGCAGCGCCAGGTGCTCTAGCAGGCGCAGGTCGGCCTCGATCTGGGGGCGCAGCCCAGGGCGCTGGACCTTGACCACGACTTCGATGTCGGCAGCGCTGGCCGCAGGGGTGCTGTCGCTGTCGCGGCCGTCTTTCTGGTCTTCCCGGTCATCCCGGTCATCCCGGTCTTCAGCCGCAGGCAGCCGCGCGCGGTACACCTGGGCCATGGAGGCCGAGGCCAGCGGCACGGGGTCGAAATGCGCAAACACCTGCTCCACTGGCAGGCCCAGCGACTGCTCGATCAACGGCTGGGCCGTCTCCCAGGGCAGCGGGGCGGCGTGGCTGTGCAGTTGCTGCAGGGCGGCCGTCCATTCGGGCGCGAGCAGGTCCGAGCGCGTGGCCATGATCTGGCCCAGCTTGACGAAGCTGGGACCCAGGTGTTCGAGGGCCATGCGCAGGCGCTCGGGGCGGCTGGCATCCAGCGGATGCTCGGGATGGGGCTGGCTGCCGCGTGGCGCGAAGCGGGCCAGGCCCAGCGTGTCGACCAGGTCGGCCAGCCCGAAGCGCAGCAGCACGCCGACGATTTCCTGCAGCCGGGCACGGTCGCGCACGGCGACCACGGCGGTTTGCAGCATGGGCATCTCCTGTCGGTGGTGGCAATGCGGTCCATTGTGCCGATGCGCCAGACGCCATTGCGCAGGAATCGCCCGCCTCCGGGGCGGGGCTCAGGCCAGCCGCTGCACCTGCACCGCGCAGTCGTAGAAGCTGGGCGCGCGGCCCAGGTCGGTCAGGCGCTGGTGGGTGAGCTCGTTGACGTTGGTGCCGTTGTCCCCGTGCTTGCGCCACCAGATGCCCAGGCCGTTGACCACGCCACGGCGCGCGCGGCCGTTGAGGGTGGCGTGGCATTCGTAGCTGCCCCGGTCGTTGAAGACGCGCACCCGGTCGCCCTCGGCCACGCCGCGCGGGGCGGCGTCGTCGGGGTGCAGCTCCACCAGCGGGCGGCCTTCCATGGTGCGCAGGCTCTTGACGTTGACGAAGCTGCTGTTGAGAAAGTTGCGTGCCGGCGGCGAGATCATGGCCAGCGGGTAGCGCGCATCCGTTTCGGCGGTTTCGTAGTTGGGCAGGTAGTCGGGCAGCGGGTCCATGCCGCGCCGCGCCAGCTCGGCGCTGGTGAATTCGCAGCGGCCCGAGGGCGTGGCGAAGCCGCCCTCGGCAAAGGGGGCCTCGGGCAGGGCCAGGGTGGCAAAGCCCTTGTCCATCAGCTCGTTGAAGTCCACGCCGCGCCCCTCGAAGGCTTCGCGGCACAGTTGCTCGTCTCCCGTCTGGAAATGGGCAGCGGCAAAGGCGTCGTCATGCCGCGCCATGTGCGCGGCCAGGTCGCGGAAGATCTGGCCGTTGCTGCGCGCCTGGCCCAGCGGCGCGATGGCGGGGCGGTTGAGCAGCACGTCGGTATGGCCGTAGCTGCCGTGGATGTCCCAGTGCTCGATCTGCGTGGTGGCCGGCAGCACGTAGTCGGCCAGGTCGGCCGTGTCGGTCATGAACTGCTCCAGCACCACGGTGAACAGGTTCTCGCGCGCAAAGCCGGCCACGACCTTGGCCGACTCGGGCGCCACGGCCACGGGATTGCTGTTGTAGACCACGATGGCGTCCACGCGCGGGCCGAAGCCATTGCCGCCTTCGTGCAGCAAGGCGTCGCCGATGGTGCTCATGTTGATGGTGCGCGGGCGGCGTTCGCCCAGCAGGTGCGGCATCTGCAGTCGGGCGCGCTGCGCGGGCAGGGCGCCCGAGGCGGACAGCAGCAGGCCGCCCGCACGGTGGCGCCAGGCGCCCACCAGGGCCGGCAGGCAGGCGATGGCGCGCACGGCATTGCCGCCGCCGCGCGCGCGCTGCACGCCATAGTTCAGGCGGATGGCGGCGGGCGTGGTGGTGCCGTAGTCGCGCGCCAGCTGGCGGATCTGCTCCACGGGCAAGCCGCAGACCTGGGCCGCGCGCTCGGGCGGCCACTGCAGGGCGCGGGCCTTGAGTTCCTCCCAGCCCAGCGTGTGGCGCGCAATGTAGTCATGGTCCAGCCAGCCGTGCGTGATCAGCTCGTGCATCAGGGCCAGCGCCAGGGCCGCGTCCGTGCCGGGCAGCAGCTGCAGGTGCTCGTGGCACTTGTCGGCGGTCTCGGTCTTGCGCGGGTCTATGCACACCAGGCGTGCGCCGTTGCGCTTGGCCTCCAGCGCATAGCGCCAGAAATGCAGGCTGCTGCCGATGCTGTTGCTGCCCCAGATGAGGATGAGCCGGCTTTCGGTGAAATGCTCCACGCGCATGCCCAGCTTGCCGCCATAGGTCAGGTTCAGGGCCTCGCCCCCGGCGCTGGAGCAGATGGTGCGGTCCAGCAGCGAGGCGCCGAGCTGGTGGAAGAAGCGCCGGTCCATGCTCTCGCCCTGCACCAGGCCCATGGTGCCTGCGTAGCTGTAGGGCAGGATGGCTTCGGGATCGCGCGCCGCCAGCGCGTGCAGCCGGGCGGCGATGTCGGCCAGCGCCTCGTCCCAGCCCACGGGCTCGAACTGCCCGGAACCCTTGGGCCCCACGCGGCGCAGCGGGGTGAGCACGCGCTCGGGGTGGTAGCTGCGCTCGGTGTATTTGCTGACCTTGGCGCAGAGCACGCCGCCCGTGTGCGGATGGGCGGGGTTGCCCTGGACTCTTTTGGCGATGCCGTCTTCGACCGTGGTCACCAGCGAGCAGGTATCGGGGCAGTCATGGGGGCAGGCGCCCAGCACCTGTGAGGTGGCCTGGAGTGGGGGCGTGGCGGAGGACATGGTGGCAGCGGTCTCGGACAGGGTGGGTACTTTGCGAAAAAACCGTGAAAGCCGGGAAAACGGGAAAAGGCCGTCACGGGCAAGGGGCGGTGCCGGTCTTGCATGCCGCAATCGCCGCTTGTCTTTATTATGCGGACCCTTGCAGCCGGCTGCACGCAGCAACGGCGCCGATTCCAGTGACAAAAACAGGCAAGTTCATGCTCCGACCCAAGACGGCGTTCAGCCGCAGACAGTTCATCGCAGCCAGCACGGCTGCTGCCGCCACCTGGACCGGCGCAGTGCGCGCCCAGGACGCGGGAGGCACCATCGTGCTGGGCCAGTCCTGCCCGATGACGGGCCCCGCGGCACAGATCGGCCAGCCCTTCCATGAAGGCGCCAAGCTGTACTTCGAACAGCTCAACGCGCAGGGGGGCATTGCCCGGCGCAACATCGAATTGCGCGTGATGGACGACGGCTACGAGCCCGAGCGCTGCGCGGCCAATACCCAGCGCTTCCTGTCCGACGACGTGTTCGCCCTGTTCGGCTACGTGGGCACCTCCACCAGCATGGCCGCGCTGCCGCTGCTGCAAAAGGCGCGCGTGCCCCTGTTCGCGCCGCTGACGGGCGCCGACGCGCTGCGCCAGCCCCAGCTGGCCCACCTGGTCTTCAATGTGCGCGCCTCCTATGCCGACGAGACGGCGCTGATGGTGCGCCACCTCACGGGCCTGGGCCTGAAGAAGGTGGCCGTGCTGCACCAGAACGATGCCTATGGCGAATCGGGCCTGGCCGGTGTCAAGGCGGCGCTGGCCGCCAAGGGGCTGGAGCCCGTGGGCGCGGCCACGGTGGAGCGCAACTCGAACAATGTGGCCGCCGCCGTCAAGACGCTGGTGCCGCTGGGCGCCGATGTCATCGTGCAGATCGTCACCTACTCGGCCAGCGCGGCCTTTGTGCGCGCGGCGCGCCAGGCAGGCTTTGGCGGGCAGTTCTACAACGTGTCCTTCGTGGGTGCCCAGGCGCTGTCGGAGACGCTGGGCAAGGATGCCGAAGGCGTGGTCATCACCCAGGTCGTGCCCTCGCCCTTCCAGACCTCGCGCCAGATCACGCGCGATTTCCTGGCGGCCATCCAGAAGGGCGGCGGCAAGCTGACGCCCAACTATTCCAGCATGGAAGGCTATCTGGCGGCGCGCGTGTTCGCCGATGCGCTGCGCCAGGCCTCGGCCTCGGGCAAGCCCACGCGCGACGGCCTGGTGGCCGCGCTCGACGCCATGCACGGCCAGCAGGTGGCCGGCTTCCCGCTGGTCTTCAAGCCGCAGTCCGGCAAGCCGCGCTTCGTGGAGTTGTCCATGCTGACCGGCGACGGCAAGGTCCGGGTGTAGGCTTGCTGCATTGGAGCGTGTTATGCACTTTTAAGTGCCCGCGAAAGCCGGGAAAGGGGCCCGGAACGAGGCGTAGCACGCGCCGCGGTTGCCACACCGCAAGCGGGCTGCAACGAAGGGCCGGGCCCCTTTCCCGGCTTTCCCGGAGGGTTGGCTTTGCGCGCAGGCGCTCGCGGCGTTGCAGCGCTTGCCAAGGCTTCAGCCTTGGCGGCACACTGCGCCTTGCGATCACCAGCGCGCAAAGCCAACGCGGGTACTTAAAAGTGCATAACACGCTCTAAAAGGAGAACCCCATGGCCTTGCTGCAGGAACTGCTGGACCGCGCACCCGAAATCACCGCGCTGCGCCGCGACATACATGCCCATCCCGAACTGTGTTTCGAGGAGATCCGCACTGCCGACCTCGTGGCCCGGCAATTGGAGGGATGGGGCATTGCCGTGCACCGCGGCCTGGGCCGCACGGGCGTGGTGGGCACCATCCACGGCCGTGACGGCGGCGCCAGCGGCCGCGCCGTCGGGCTGCGCGCCGACATGGACGCCCTGCCCATGCAGGAGTTCAACACCTTCGAACACGCCAGCCGCCACGCCGGAAAAATGCATGCCTGCGGACATGACGGCCATGTCGCCATGCTGCTGGCCGCCGCGCAGTACCTGGCCGCGCACCGCGACAGCTTCGAGGGCACGGTGCACCTGATCTTCCAGCCGGCCGAAGAGGGCGGTGGCGGCGCGCGCGAGATGGTCGAGGACGGCCTGTTCACCCAGTTCCCCATGCAGGCCGTGTTCGGCATGCACAACTGGCCCGGCATGAAGGCCGGCACCATGGCCGTGGGCCCGGGCCCGGCCATGGCGTCCAGCAACGAGTTCCGCATCGTCGTGCGCGGCAAGGGCGGCCACGCGGCCATGCCGCACATGGTGATCGACCCGCTGCCCGTGGCGGCACAGCTGATCCTGGGCCTGCAGACCATCGTCAGCCGCAACGTCAAGCCCATCGAGGCGGGCGTGGTCTCGGTGACCATGGTCCACGCGGGCGAGGCCACGAACGTGGTGCCCGACAGCGTGGAGCTGCAGGGCACGGTGCGCACCTTCACGCTGGAGGTGCTGGACCTGATCGAGCGGCGCATGAAGGCCCTGGCCGAGAGCATCTGCGCGGCGCATGACACGCGCTGCGAGTTCGAGTTCGTGCGCAACTACCCGCCCACCATCAACTCCGCGCCCGAGGCCGAGTTCGCACGCCGCGTCATGGCCGAGGTCGTGGGCGAGGCCAACGTGCTGCCCCAGGAGCCCTCGATGGGCGCCGAGGACTTCGCCTTCATGCTGCTGGAAAAGCCCGGCGCCTACTGCTTCATCGCCAATGGCGACGGCGACCACCGCGCCATCGGCCACGGCGGCGGTCCCTGCACGCTGCACAACCCCAGCTACGACTTCAACGACCAGCTGATCCCGCAGGGCGCCACGTTCTGGGTGAAGCTGGCCCAGCGCTGGCTGAGCGAGCCCACGCGCTGAGGCCCTTGCAGGGTCCGGCCGACACCGGCATGTCACACACCGCACCTAGCATGCGGTCCCTGTGACCTCCATCGAATCCTCCTCGGCCGCCGCGCAGGGCGTGGCCGTCCAAGCCCGGCAGCTCAAGCGCATCTACGGCGAGCGCGCCGTGCTCCAGGACATCAGCCTGCAGATCGCCCCCGGCGAGGTGCTGGCCCTGCTGGGTCCTTCGGGCTGCGGCAAGACCACCCTGCTCAAGATCCTGGCCGGGCTGGAGCAGCCCAGCCGCGGCGAAGTCTGGATGGACGGGCAGTGCGCGGCCAGCGCCTCGCAGTCCCTGCCGCCCGAGCGGCGCGACCTGGGCCTGGTGCTCCAGGACCATGCGCTCTGGCCCCATATGAGCCTGCAGGCCAACGTGGCCTTCGCGCTGGAAATGCGCGGCCTGCCTCGCGCGCAGATCCACGAGCGGGTGCAGCAGACCCTGGGCCTGGCCGGGCTGCAGGGCATGGGCGAGCGTCTTCCCGGCAGCCTGTCGGGTGGCCAGCAGCAGCGCGCGGCGCTGGCCCGCGCCGTGGTGGAGCGCCCGCGCCTGGTGCTGCTTGACGAACCCCTGTCCGGCCTCGACGGCAACCTGCGCGAGCGCCTGTGCGAGGAAATTCCCCGGCTGCTGCGCAGCCTGGGGTGTACGGCCGTCTATGCGACGCAAGACCGCCAGCAAGCCTTCGCCGTCGCCGACCGCGTGGCCGTGATCGAGCACGGCCGCCTCCTGCAACCGGACAGCGTTCGCGCCCAGCCGCCGGCCCCCGCGCCTTGCGAGGCTGACCGATGGCCCACGGCCGGGCTCCTTTGCAGCGCAGCGTAGGAGCGGCGTGGCCGGTCTCGGTGCGGTTGACGGAGAAAAAAGCACGGTCGTTCTAAATTCCTGCTTTTTTGGCTACACTGTGCCGCTACACGAACCGCCCACCAGGAGACCCGCCATGTCCGATCTGAATGCCGCCTTCGAAGCCGCCGTCAAGAACTCCACCTCGATCAGCGAGCGCCCCGACAACGCCACGCTGCTCAAGCTCTACGCGCTGTACAAGCAGGCTACCGAAGGCGACAACGAGGCCAAGAAGCCCAGCTTCACCGACATGGTCGGCCGCGCCAAGTGGGACGCCTGGGAAAAGCTCAAGGACACCTCGGCCGACGACGCCAAGCAGCAGTACATCGACCTGATCGAATCGCTGCGCTGATCAACACCACCACCGATCGCAGACACAGACAAGGCCCCGGACTCCGGGGCCTTGTCGTTTCCGGCCAGGCCACACCACACTATGTCAAAGAGTGGAGCGCTGGAAACTGGCGCGGCCCAACTCAGGGACGCCGAGCAAGAGCCGCCTCGCGGCGAAGGCGTCGTCCCCCTCCGCGAAGCGAGAAGGGGGAAGCGGCGCAGCCGCTCAGGGGGATCAATATTTGTTCGAGAAGTTGGCGCTGATGCGCTGGCGCAGGTACTCCGCGCCCGTGATGGGTGGGTACTTCTTTTGCGGCCCTTCGATCACCGCGTCCTCGTTGGCCTGGCAGAAGAAGGCCAGGCTGTAGCGCGCGCCCTGGTATTCATGGGGCAGGGGATTGCGCACGCGGTGGAAGTTGCTGGGCAGCTGGTCGTCGCTCCAGCGCGTGAGCATGTCGCCGATGTTGCAGGTGATCACGCCTTCCACGGGGTCCACGGGCGTCCATTGCTGGCCTTCCATCTCCTTGCCCGGCAGCACCTGCAGGCCGCCCTGGCCCGCGCGCTGGAACAGCAGGGTCAGGCAGTCGAAGTCGGTGTGGGCGCCTGCGCGCCACAGGCCCAGCTCGTCCTTGAGCGCGGGATCGACCGCGAAGTAGTGCAGCATGCGCAGCGTGCTCTGGTAGGCGGGCACCGAAGGGTCGTGGGCGCGCGTGAAGAAGTCCGCATCAAAGCCCAGCTTGTACGCAAAGCACGACAGCAGCTGCATGCCCACCTGCCAGCACTGGCGCTCGAAGTCCAGCGTGGCCTGCTGAAAGCCCGGCAGCTCCTGCTGCGTGGGCCACAGGCCGGCCATGCGCGGTCGCGTCATCTGGTAGGACTCCTTCTGGTCGGGCGTGCGCGTGGAAGGCCGGATCTGCGCCTTGTGCTCCCAGCCCGCATTGCGCGATAGCGGCCACTGCGCCTTCACCTCGCGCGGCAGGGCGAACAACTGCTCGGCACGCCCGAAGGCCGCATCGATATCGGGCTGGGGAATGCCGTGGCCCGACACCTGGAAGAAGCCGATCTCCACCGAGGCCTGCCAGATCGCATCGGCGATCTCGGCCTTGCGGCGGTCAAAGTCGGAGATATCGATCACCCGCACCTCTCGTGCGCGCGTCTCCTGCCCCTGGCCGCCCATGCGGGCCTCCTTGGCGAGTTCGCCCAGCGCGTAATCTGAGGCCGGTGCCGAAGTCAGGGTGGGGTTGGCAAGCATGTTCATGGTCTGTTTCCTTTGCCGCAAAGGCAGTGGCAAGGCACGCAGCGGCCGGCGCAAAAAGACACCGATCCCGCCCGTCGCTCTTGAAGTGGCTGAAAGGGCACAGGTCGCAGCCACGCCGCTCCCGCACCCGCTTCAAGAGCAATGACCCGCGCCGGCACAGGCCGGCAAGCTGAACGCTTCTACTCTTGCCAACCACCCAAGCAAACAGCGCGCCAGCCCGCGCAGGCCGGTTCTTCGCTGCGCGCGTTCCATCGTGGTGCAGCTGTCAGTCGAAATCGTGTTGTTGCCCCACATCTAGCTGGCGGTGCACCAAGGTGATGCATGCCCGCAGCGCTTGAAACTGGCGCGGCCCCACTCAGAGACACCAAGGAAGGGCCGCCCCGCACCGAGGGTGTCGTCCCCCTCCCGCGCAGCGAGAGAGGGGGAAGGCGCGAAGCGACTCAGGGGGTGGTACGCACTTTGCATACAAGCATCGTTGAGTAGAAGCGTTCAGCACGCGCCCAGTGCGCGTTGCCCGGAAATTGCTCATGTCACGCCAGCCGCCCGGCCCCATGCCAGCGGCCGGTCCCCATGTTGATAGCGACTGAGAGTTCCACCATGCAACGCCGCCATTTCCTTGCCGCCGCCGCCCTTCCCGCTGCCAGTGCCGTGATGCCCGGTGCCTTCGCCCAGGGCAAGGCGCTGACACCGCTGAAGTTCACGCTGGACTTTCGCGTGACCTCGCAGACCGCGCCCTTTTTCGTGGCGCTGCAAAAGGGCTACTACCGCGACGAGGGGCTGGACGTGAGCATCGACGTGGGTTCGGGCTCGGTGGCATCCATCACGCGGGTGGCCAGTGGCGCCTACCAGCTGGGCCTGGGCGACATCAGCTCGCTGATCGAGTTCCAGGCGCAGAACGCAGGTGCCGCGCGCGTGCAGGCCGTCTACCAGTACTACAACCGCGCGCCGTTCGCCATCATCGGCCGCAAGGACCGGGGCATCACGGGCGAGTTCGCCAGCCTCAAGGGCAAGAAGGTGGCCGCCGCCGCCGTGGAGTCCACGCGCCGCGTCTGGCCCCTGGTCGCGCAGCGCCAGAACCTGCCGGCCGACCTGTTCGCCTGGACCACGACGGAGTTCTCGGCGCGCGACAACGTAGTGGTGCGCGGCGATGTGGATGCGGCCACCTATTTCCATGACTCGGCCGTGTCGCTGTTCGCACGCATCAAGCCCGAGGAGCTGTCGGTGCTGCGCTATACCGATGCGGGCGTGCAGCTGTATGGCAACGCCATCCTGGCTTCCAGCGCGCTGGTGGCCGAGCAGCCGGCGCTGGTGGCGGGATTCCTGCGCGCCAGCAACCGCGCCCTCATCGAATGCCTGGCCCAGCCCGCGCTGGCCGTGGCCGCCGTGCGCCAGCGCGAGCCCATCCTGGATGAAAAGCTGGAACTGGCGCGCTGGGCCATCACCTCGCAGTACCTGGCCGCGCCCGATACGCAGCGCCACGGCCTGGGCGATATCGACCCGCAGCTGCTGGCCCGCCAGGCTGAGCAGGTCAGCCAGGCCTTTGCCCTGAAGGCGCCCGTGTCGGCCGACGCGCTGTTCAACCGCAGCCTGCTGCCGCCGCTGGCCGCGCGCATGGCCAAGGCCTGAGGGATCGCACATGGACCACGCCACCGTTTCACTGCCCCTTGAGGCCTCGCTCGACGAGCGCGACGGCCTGTACCTGCGCCGCGCCATCGCCATGGCCGACCGCGCGCGCAAGCGCGGCAACCGCCCTTTCGGCGCGCTCATCGTGGCCGCCGATGGCCGCGTGCTCGCCGAGGCCTCCAACGCCAATGGCGAGAGCGGCGACTGCACGGCCCATGCCGAGCTGTCGGCCATCCGCCTGGCCAGCCCCTTGCATGACCGCGAGGCGCTGTCCGCAGCCACCTTGTATTCATCGGCCGAGCCCTGCGTGATGTGCGCGGGCGCCATCTTCTGGTCGGCCATAGGCCGCGTGGTCTACGGCATAGACGCGGTGCGCCTGCGCGAATTCCGCGGCGAGCGCCTGGACCAGAAGGATGCCGAGCTGTCCTGCCGCGATGTGTTCGCCGCCTCGTCACACGCCATCGAATGCATAGGCCCGGCGCTGATCGGCGAGGCCGCCGCTTCGCACCAGGGCGCCTGGAAAAGCTGATCCGGCCCCGTTCCGTCCCCACCGTTTCTTTTGACCATCAGAGAGGAAGCCCACCATGCAAAAACGACTGTTCCTGCACACCGTCCTGGCCCTGTCCGCCAGCGCGGGCCTGGCAACGGCCCAGACACAGGCCCACGCGGCCACGCCGCTGAAGTTCCAGCTGGACTGGCGCTTCGAGGGGCCGGCCGCCTTCTTCCTGCAGCCGGTGGCCAAGGGCTACTTCAAGGACGTGGGCCTGGATGTCACGGTCGATGCCGGCAGCGGCTCGGGCGGCGTGGTGCAGCGCGTGGCCTCGGGCGCCTATGACCTGGGCTTTGCCGACATCGCGGCGCTGATGGAGTTCCAGGCCAACAACCCGGACATGCCCAACAAGCCCGTGGCCGTGATGATGGTCTACAACAACACGCCGGCCTCGGTGATGGCGCTCAAGAAAAGCGGCATCGCCAAGACGGCCGACCTCACCGGCAAGAAGCTGGGCGCGCCCGTGTTCGATGCGGGCCGCCGCGCCTTCCCGCTGTTCGCCAAGGCCAACCAGGTCGGCACCGTGCAGTGGACGGCCATGGACCCGCCGCTGCGCGAGACCATGCTGGTGCGCGGCGATGTGGATGCCATCACCGGCTTCACCTTCACCTCGCTGCTGAACCTGGAGGCGCGCGGCATCAAGGCCGCCGATGTGGTGGTCATGCCCTATGCGGACTTCGGCGTGAAGCTGTACGGCAACGCCATCATCGCCAGCCCGAAGCTGATCAAGGAGAACCCGGCCGCCATCAAGGCCTTCCTGCAGGCCTTCGCCAAGGGGGCCAAGGAAGTCATCGCCAACCCGGGCGCGGCCATTGCCTACGTGAAGGAGCGCGACGGCATCGTCAACACCCAGCTGGAGACACGCCGCCTGCAACTGGCCATCGACACCGTGGTCAACAGCGCCGACGCGCGTGCCGAGGGCTTTGGCCAGGTCGTGCCCACGCGGCTGTCGCTGATGGCGTCGCAGGTCTCCGATGTCTATGCCACCAAGACGCGCGTGAACCCGGCCGAGGTCTGGAACGGCAGCTTCCTGCCGTCTGCGGCCGAGCTGAACATCCTGCCCAAGAAGTGACGACAAAGTGATTGACACCGTGCGCGTGCGCCAGCGGGCGACGCGCCGGCCCTTGCCTGCTGCCTGCCATGAATTCCTCCACATCCCACGGCGATGACGACGCCTTCTTCGTCGAGTTCCGCGACGTCTGGCTTGCCTACAACGAGGAGCTGCTGCGCGCCAACCACTTCGCGGTCGAGGCCATCGACCTGCAGGTGCGGCGCGGCGAGTTCATCGCCATCGTCGGCCCCTCGGGCTGCGGCAAGTCCACCTTCATGAAGCTGACCACGGGGCTGAAGATGCCCTCCATGGGCCGTGTCATGGTCAACGGCGAGCGTGTGACCGGGCCGCTGAAGATCTCGGGCATGGCCTTCCAGGCACCGTCGCTGCTGCCCTGGCGCACCACGGTGGACAACGTGCTGCTGCCGCTGGAGATCGTGGAGCCGCACCGCTCGCAGTTCCGCCAAAAGCGCAAGGAGTACGAGGCGCGTGCGCGCGCCCTGCTGCAGAAGGTGGGCCTGGGCGGCTACGAGGACAAGTACCCCTGGCAGCTGTCTGGCGGTATGCAGCAGCGCGCCAGCATCTGCCGCGCGCTGATCCACGAGCCCCAGATGCTGCTGCTGGACGAACCCTTCGGCGCGCTGGACGCCTTCACGCGCGAGGAGCTGTGGTGCGTGCTGCGCGACCTGCAGGCCGAGCAGCGCTTCAACGTCATCCTGGTCACGCACGACCTGCGCGAGAGCGTCTTCCTGGCCGACACCGTGTACGTGATGAGCAAGAGCCCGGGCCGCTTCGTGGTGCGCCGCGACATCGAGCTGCCGCGCCCGCGCGAGCTGGAGCTGACCTACACGCGCGAATTCACCGACATCGTGCACGAGCTGCGCGGCCACATCGGCGCCATGCGCAAGACCGGCGCGGCCATCCAACAATAGAACGGGGGAGATTCACATGCACAAGAAATACGCGGAACGCTGGGCGCCCTGGGTGCTGCTGCTGGCGGTCATCCTGCTGTGGCAGGTCATCTGCTCGGCCTTCGAGGTCTCGGAATTCATCTTCCCCAGCCCCTGGGCCATCGGCCGGCAGCTGGCCGAGTTCAGCGGCATCATCGCCGCCCACGCCTGGCGCACCTACTGGGTGACGATGGCGGGCTTTGGCATCGCCATCGTGGTGGGCGTGCTGCTGGGCTTTCTGATCGGCTCCTCGCGCCTGGCCTATGCGGCGTTCTATCCGCTGATGACGGCCTTCAACGCACTGCCCAAGGCGGCCTTCGTGCCCATCCTGGTGGTCTGGTTCGGCATCGGCGCAGGACCGGCCATCCTCACGGCCTTCCTGATCAGCTTCTTTCCCATCATGGTCAACATCGCCACCGGCCTGGCCACGCTGGAGCCCGAGCTGGAGGATGTGCTGCGCGTGCTGGGCGCCCGGCGCTGGGACGTGCTGATCAAGGTCGGCCTGCCGCGCTCCATGCCCTACTTCTACGGCTCGCTGAAGGTGGCGATCACCCTGGCCTTCGTGGGCACCACGGTCAGCGAGATGACCGCGGCCAACGAAGGCATCGGCTACCTGCTGGTGTCGGCCGGCTCGTCCATGCAGATGGGCCTGGCCTTTGCCGGCCTGATCGTGGTGGGCGCCATGGCCATGGTGATGTACGAGCTGTTCAGCGCCATCGAAAAGCGCACCACCGGCTGGGCCCGGCGCGGCTCGCAGGGTGAGTGAGAATCCGGCCATGATGCCCGCACCCACGACGACACCGCCCATGACGCCCATGACGCCCCTGACCGCCGAACAGGCGGCCCGCCAGCTGCGCCGCGCAGGCGCCGTGGCCGGGCGGGCCATGGCCATGGGCCGCCATCCCTTTGGCGCACTGCTGCTGGCGCCCGACGGCGAGACCGTGCTGGCCGAGCAGGGCAACATCGACACGGTGAACCATGCGGAGTCCACCCTGGCGCGCACGGCGGCCGCCAACTATCCGGGCGCCTATCTGGCGCAGTGCACCCTGGTCACCACCTTCGAGCCCTGCGCCATGTGCGCCGGAACCATCTACTGGGCCGGCATAGGCCGCGTGCTCTACGGCGCCGAGGAAACGGCGCTGCTGGCGCTGACGGGCGACCATCCCGAAAACCCCACGCTGTCCCTGCCCTGTCGCGAGGTCTTCGCGCGCGGGCAGCGCAGCGTGCAGGTCGTGGGGCCCGTGCCTGCGCTGCAGGAGGAGATGCTGGCGCCGCACCGGGGCTTCTGGCAACAGGGCTGAGCCGCCTGCGCGGGCGGCTCAACTGCGGCAGCCGGCCAGCGCGTCCAGGGGCTTCTGGTAGGTGGGGCTGGTCACGTCCAGCAGGCCCAGGGTGGTGTGGTAGAGGTTGTCGTGCGACAGCGGCGCGTCCAGCTGGCCGCGCACGCAGCGCTCGGACACGCCGGTGCGCTCGCCCAGGTTGCCCAGCCAGGCAATCATGGGAATGTGCTTTTGCTCGTCGGGCGCCATGGCGTAGGGCATGCCGTGCAGGTAGATGCCCATCTCGCCCAGCGACTCGCCATGGTCCGACATGTAGACCATGCCGGTCTGGTAGCGCGACTGCTGGCTTGCCAGCCAATCGATGGTCTGCGACAGGAAGTGGTCGTTGTAGCGGATGGAGTTGTCGTAGACATTGACCACCTGCTCGCGCGTGCAGCTGGACAGTGCATTGGTCAGGCATTCGGGCTGGAAGACCTTGGTCTCTGGCGTGGAGCGCTTGTAGTAGGCCGGGCCGTGGCTGCCCATCTCGTGCATGACCAACACCACGCCGCGCTCGCGGCGCTCGCGCGGCAGGGCGGCGATGCGTTCGTCGATGCCGCTGAGCAGGATGCCGTCCAGGCATTCGCCGTCGCTGGAGCACAGGGCCTTGCCGTCGGGCGTGTTCAGGCGGTCGGCCGTGCTGGCGTTGGGAATGCGTTCGCACACGCCCTTGCAGCCAGCCTGGTTGTCCACCCACAGCACGGCCAGGCCGGCGTTGTACAGCACGTCCACCAGGTTGTCGTAGTCCACCTTGCTCTTGTAGAAGCCCGTGCGGCCCAGGTGGGAGAACATGCAGGGCACGGATTCGCGCGTGCTGGTGCCGCAGGAGGTCACGTTGCTCCAGTTGAGCACCTTGCGCCTGGCCAGCTCGGGCGTGGTGTCGCGGGCATAGCCGTTCAGGCCCCAGTTGGCGGCGCGCGCCGTCTCGCCCACCACGATGACGAACAGCGGCGGCTTGCGCTCGGCCGCATAGGTGGCGCCCAGCGTGGCGCCGGCCGCAATGCTGGCAAACGGGCGCTTGGGCCGCAGGATGGGCTTGAGCACCGCGTCCAGCGAGGCCAGCACGGGGCTCACGGGGTTGAGCATGTGGCGCATCCACAGGTTGTTGCGGATCACGGGGGCCAGCTCGCGGTACGAGACAAAGACCGACGCCGCCAGCAGCACCACCGAGGCGGCCAGCAGCCCCAGCGTGCGCAGCACCGTCTGCGTGCTGCGGCGCGGGCGGATGACGCGCAGCCGCAGCAGCCATGCCGTGGGCAGTCCGGCCACCAGCAGCAGCTGCAGCAGCAGCTGGGGGTTGAACAGGTCGCTGCTTTCGCGCAGGTCGGTCTGCAGGATGTTGTTGATCATGCCGCCGTCCATCACCGTGCCGTAGGCGGTCATGAAGTACTGGGCCGCGCCGGCAATCCAGGGCAGGGCAATCCACAGCGGCTTCATGCCGCGCGGCCAGGCCGTCAGCGACAGCAGCAGCAGCAGGCCGCCCAGGCCCAGGGGCAGCAGCCGCAGCACCAGGGCGGCCAGGCTGCCGTCATAGCCTTCCAGGTGGGGCAGGCGCCGCCACAGCGCCCAGTTGGCGGTGGCCAGCAGCCACAGCGCCAGCACCAGGGCCACGGCCTGGGGCGAGCGCGGGGCGCTCCAGGCTGTGCGCAGCCGTGCCGGGAGGCTGGCGGGGGCCGCCTGGGCAGGCTGGGCAGAAGATGGGGCCGGGGCTTGGCCGGTGCCGGAGGAGCCGGCAAAGGGGGGGCGGGCGAGCAGGCGTTCTGACATGGCCGCGAGCGTAGAATTCGCAGCTTAAGAACATCTGAACCCCGCGTTCAGACTCCGTTCAGCTTGAACCCCTGCCGCCCCCCTTGCGCCACGCTTGTTCCGTCCGTATCCGGTGCGCATCCTGATGTGCGAAGGCCCAACCTCCCATGCGAATCCTGCTGGTCGAAGACGATGAGGCACTGGCCCAGGCGGTGGGCAGCTATCTGCGCTCCAAGGCCTTTTTGATCGACAGCGTGCCTTCTCTGGCGCAGGCGCGCGCCTGCCTGGCCGGTGCCAGCTACGCGGCCGTGCTGCTGGACCTGCACCTGTCCGACGGCGACGGCCTGGCGCTCATGCCTACGCTGCGCCGGCTGGAGCAGCCTCCCGTCACCATCGTGCTGACGGCGCGCGACCAGGTCAGCGACCGCATCCGCGGGCTGGACGCGGGTGCCGACGACTATCTGGTCAAGCCCTACGACCCCGAGGAACTGCTGGCCCGCCTGCGCGCCGTGAGCCGGCGCGGCGGCGGCATGCAGGCCGGGCAGGACGCCGTGCTGCGCATGGGCACGCTGGAGATCGACCTGGCCCGCGAAATGGTGCGCGATGCCGGCCGCACGCTGCTGCTCACGCCCAAGGAATGGGCGCTGCTGCGCGTGCTCACGGCCCAGCCGCAGCGTGTGCACGCGCGCGAGCATCTGCTCGATGCGCTCTACGGCTTCGATGCCGAGGCCGACAGCAACACGCTGGAAGTGTTCATCAGCCGGCTGCGCCGCAAGCTCGGGCGCGACCGCATCCTGACCGTGCGCGGTACCGGCTACCGCCTGGCCCTCGAGCATGGATGAGCCGCAGCGCTACAGCCTGGCGCTGCCGCCCCGTCTGGCCGACCAGCTGGCCCGCGAGCTGACACTGGCCCTGGCCGCCGTCTGGCTGGCCTGCGTGCTGGCGCTGGCATGGTATGTCAGCCACATCGTGCACCACAACTTCGACCAGGAAATGATCGACAGCGGCCACCGCCTGCTGGAGGTGGCCGTGCACCAGCTGGAACAGGAGGACCACTCGCGCGAGGGCGTGCAGCGCCCGCATGTGGCCTCGCAGCCGGGCGACGAGGCCGAGGATCTGGTCTACCAGCTGCAGGACGGCCGCGGCAACGTGCTGCTGCGCACCCAGGCCGCCCCCGTGGCAGCCTTTGCCGTGCCCATGCGCGAGGGCTTCTACGAGCGCGAGGGCTGGCGCATCTATGTGGTGGCCCATCCCCGGCAGCCGCTGTTCCTGATGCTGGCCGATCCCATGGTCGAGCGCAGCGAGGCGCTGCAGCGGGCGCTGCTGGCGCTGGGCTCGGTGATGCTGGTCATGCTCGCCCTCATGGGCTGGGCGCTGCGCGTGACCGCGCGGCGGCGCCTGCGCGTGCTGCGCGACATGCAGCTGCAGCTGAGCGAGCGCGGCGGCTCCAACCTGGAGCCGCTGGACCTGGACGCCATGCCGCGCGAGCTGTGGCGGCTGGGCCGGGGCATCAACCACCTGATGCAGCGCCTGTCGCATGCGCTGCAGGTAGAGCGCTCCATGGCTGCCAATGCGGCCCACGAGCTGCGCACGCCGCTGGCCGTCGCCACGCTGCGCCTGCAGACAGCCCTGGACAGGGGCGTGGACAACACCGATGTGCGCGCGGCCTATGAGGCGCTGGAGCGGCTGCGCCAGCGCACGGAAAAGCTGCTGCAGCTGTCGCGCGCGGCCTCGGGCTCGGCGCTGGCGCAGGACGAGGTGCGGCTGGACGCGCTGGCCAGCATGGTGGCCTCCGAGTTCTGGCAGCAGGACGAATCCACCCAGCTGCGGCTGGATGTGGTGCTGCCCGAGCAGCCCTGCGGGCCGGTGGCGGGCGATGTGGACACGCTGGCCATCGCCTTGCGCAACCTGGTGGAGAACGCGCTGCGCTACAGCGATGGCTCGGAGGTGCTGCTCGAAGTCTGCGACAGCCGCACCGTCCAGGTGCGCGACGAGGGGCCGGGCATGGATGCGGCGGCGCTGAGCACCGCGCGCGAGCGCCATGTGCGCCATGTGGACGACCTGCGCCTGCCCCAGGGCACCGTGCGGGAGCTGGCGTCGCCGGGCTACGGCCTGGGCCTGTCCATCGTGTCCATGATCGTGGCCCAGCATGGCGGCAGCCTGGAGCTGCAGTCGCCGCTGCCCGGCAGTTCCAACGGCCTGCTGGCCCGCATTCAGTTGCCGGGATGCGACCCGTCCGTGGATACCGACGCACTGTCCTGATCCGGGGCGCAGGCAGGCGGCAGGGGCGCATCGGCGGGCATGAGCCCGCACAGCCTTGTGTTGCGCTGCAAGGCAGGCAGGGCGGCCAGTTTCTCTACCTCGGCATAGAAACGCTGCCAGCCCTGGGCGGCCTCGCCGCCGGCCTGGGCCGGCGCCTGGGTCTGCGCCTTTTTCCACAGCGCGGTGAAGGCAGGCACCCAGTCGTCGTAGGCGGCCAGCGCGCCAAAGCTGGCGTTGTTGGCATCGGCCACCCACTGGTCCAGCCGCGCCTGGTTGCGGTCGTAGAGCTGGCGCTGTGCATCGGTGGTCAGCAGAGCTGCATCGGCGCTGCGCCATTGCGCGCGCAGCGCGGCGTAGTCGCTGCGGAACTGCTGGTAGATCTGCGCCTTGGCCTGCGCCATGGCGGGGCCGCGCTGCTGCGGGTCCTGGTAGAGCTGCTGCAGCGCCTGGCGCGTGTGGCCGGTCAGTGCCCGCCACTGCGCGCGCCGCAGCTGGCCTGCATCCCAGCGTGCGCGGGCGGCGGGGCCGGCCTCGGTGGCCAGCCACAGCGGCGTGCCCAGGCGCTCCACGGTGGTGGCAAAGGATTCGTTGAAGGCCGTGTCGCCGGCCACATAGACCACCTGGTGGGCCAGTTCGTGGAACAGCAGGCCGGCGAACTCGCCCTCGCCCCAGCCGATGAAAGTGTTGAGCAGCGGATCGCCGCCCAGCCAGTTCAGGTAGCCCAGCGTGGAATAGGCGGGCACGCCGTAGCTGCCGGACTCCAGGCCCTGGTCGGCCAGTTGCCGTGCCTGGGCCATGGCGTCGGCCTCGGCAAAGTAGCCCCGGTAGCCCACGCAGCCGGCCACGGGAAAGCACCAGCGGTGCAGCTCCAGGCTGTCGGGCGGCGCGGCCACCACGTTCCATACGGCAAACGGCCGCTGCAGATCGGCATAGCGGCGGTAGCTGGCGTTGTCGGGCAGGCCCAGGCGCTCCACGGCAAAGGCGCGCATGCGCCGGGCCGACAGCAGGCGCTCGCGCAGTGCGGGCGCAAGGTTCTCGTCCTGCAGCCAGTCGTCAATCGGGCGGCTGGCCTGCAGCAGGTGCATTTGCCCGCGCAGGCTTTGCCAGTAATAACCCAGCCCGTCGCCACCGGCCCCCCGGCTGGCACAGCCGCCCAGCAGCAGGCCTATGCCCACCAAAATCGCGGGCAGGCCGCGCCTGACTACACTCAAGCCTTCTCGCACCCTTGGCTCCCTTGCTGCTTTCATGGACTTCTTCACGCTGGCGATCATTGTCTTCATCGCAATCTACCTGCTCAAGACGCAGCAACAGCGCCGGCATACCCTGCTGCTGGCCCAGTATCTGGGGCGATTCCAGATCGAGAAGCTGATGGGCGGCCTGATCGAAGGCTATCTGCGCGCCCTGGGTGAGAACGACGAGCAGCGCCGTGCCCAGATCTGGACCGTGCTGGACAACACCGAGGCCAACCTGACCGAGCAGTTCCAGCGCTTTGCCAAGGAGATGGCCACGGCCGATCCACAGCTCACGCGCGTGAGCACGCTGCCCGTGGCGCTGCCCTATCTGGACCGGCTCTTTCCCTCGTCGTCCTTCGATCTGCGCGACGCCATGCAGCTGCATGCGCGCGGCATTGCCTCCGTGCGCGTGGCCGACAGCCGCAACGAGGACGAACGCCGTGCGCGCGCCTTCACGATGACGGCCGAGCTGTTGCTCATGCAGTACACCTGTCATTGGTTTTGCAAATCGCGTGCCGTGGCATCCCTGCGGCTGGTCGCACGGCACAAGACGCCCTTCGAGCAAGTGCTTGCTTCGGTGACGGATCAGACACGGCGCGACTACAGGCAGCTGATCGCCTGATCACTGCACCACGGGTGGGGCGCCATGCCCCGCCATGCACAGCCCAGGCTGCGATTGACGCAGTGCTGCTTGCTGTCAAAAATGAACGCCATGACACAAGTGCTGAGCTCCATCGAGGCGCGGCTGGCGTCTCTCCCTGTCCCCGTGGCCGTGATCCTGCCGTCCGGCCAGCGCGCTGGTCCTGCGGATGCGCAGGTGGTGCTGCATTTCCAGACCATGTCGGCCATGGCCAGCCTGGCGGCCGGGCAGATAGGGACACTGGGCGGTGCCATCGTGGAAGGGCTGGTGCGCATCGATGGCCGCATGCGCGACGTGATGGCGGTGGCCGCCAGCCTGCTGCAGTCCGATCCGGTGCGCGGCACATCGCACTGGTGGGGGCATGCCATGGCCCGCATGCGCTCCATGGCCGCGCACACGCTGGCGCGCGACGCCCAGCAGATCCAGTTCCACTACGACATCTCCGACGACTTCTACGGCCTGTGGCTGGACCCGCGCCGCGTCTATTCCTGCGCCTACTTCCGCGATCCGCAGATGACGCTGGCCCAGGCCCAGGAGGCCAAGCTGGAGCACATCTGCCGCAAGCTGGACCTGCGGCCCGGCGAGCGCTTCCTGGACATCGGCGCGGGCTGGGGCGCGCTGCTGCTGTGGGCGGCCGAGCACTACGGCGTCACGGCCACGGGCATCACGCTCTCGCACAACCAGCACCGCTACGTGCAGCAGCTGATTGCCGAGCGCGGCCTGCAGGGCAAGGTGGACATGCAACTGCTGGACTACCGCGCGCTGGCGCCCGCCCAGCCCTTCGACAAGATAGGCTCGGTGGGCATGTTCGAGCATGTGGGCCAGGCCCAGCTGCCCGAGTACTTCCAGACCGTGCACCGCCTGCTGCGCCCTGGCGGCATGGCGCTGATCCACGGCATCACGGCGGGCGGCGTGGACAACACCGAGCTGGGCGCGGGCATGGGCGAGTTCATCGACCGCTACATCTTCCCCGGCGGCGAGCTCATGCATGTGAGCCGCGTGCTGCACGACATGGGCCACAGCGGGCTGGAAATGGTGGACACGGAGAACCTGCGGCCCCACTACGCACGCACGCTGTGGAACTGGTCCGACGCACTGGAAGCCCGGCTGCCGCAGGCGCAGCGTATCCTTGAGCAGCATGCCGATGCCGAAGGTGCCGCCAAGGTGCTGCGCGCCTACCGGCTCTATCTGGCGGGTTGCGCCATGGGATTCGAGCGCGGCTGGATCGCCCTGCACCAGATGCTGTGCACGCATCCCGATGGACGGCTCCAGTCGGGACCCATGGTGGGGGCTCAATCGGACTATGCTTTCAACCGCGAGTACATGTACCGCTGAGTGCATGACACGCCACACAGAAAAAGGATAGCCATGCTCTACAAGTTCAAGTCCCGTGCCACGGCCGACGTCATCATGCTCGAATCCAACGGCCGCCAGGTCCTGGAGATCGTCGGCAAGACGCCCGGCGCCAGCGGCATCATCACGGTGCAGCAGATTCCCGCCGCCATCGAGGCGCTGGAGGCCGCCGTCGCCGACGACGACGCCCGCCGCAAGGCCAACCAGGAAGAGGATGCGCAGGATGGCGACCAGGACAATGCCGCACCGGGCGCACGCGATGCCGTCAGCCTGCGCCAGCGCGCTGCGCCCATGATCGACATGCTGCGCCGCAGCGCCGCCGAGAACAGCGACGTCACCTGGTAGCCGGCGCCTCCCGCTGGCACGTCAGGCGTTGATGCCCTTCATGCCTTCTTCCGTATAGCGCTGCCCGGCCACGGGCAGCTCGTCGCTGGCGCGCCGCAGCTCGTCCAGCTCGCCGGGCGTCAGTGCCACGGACAGCGCGCCCAGGTTGTCCTGCAGATGGGCGATGCGTCGGGTGCCCGGAATGGGCACCACGTCCGGCCCCTGGGCCAGCAGCCAGGCCAGGGCGATCTGCGCAGGCGTGCTGCCCTTGCGCTGCGCCAGGGCCGATACGGCACCCACCAGGGCCTGGTTGGTGTCGATGTTGCCGGGCTGAAAGCGCGGCAGGCTGGCGCGGAAATCGCCCTGCTCGAAGGCCGTGCCGCCATGAAAGCGCCCCGTGAGAAAGCCGCGCCCCAGCGGCGAATAGGCCACCAGCCCCACGCCCAGCTCGCGGCAGGCGGGCAGCACCTCGTCCTCCACCTCGCGCGTCCACAGCGAATACTCGGTCTGCACCGCCGCCACCGGGTGCACGGCATGGGCTCGTCGCAGCGTGGCTGCGCTGACCTCGCACA
This sequence comes from Delftia acidovorans NBRC 14950, assembly GCF_001598795.1. Classification (GTDB taxonomy): domain Bacteria; phylum Pseudomonadota; class Gammaproteobacteria; order Burkholderiales; family Burkholderiaceae_C; genus Comamonas; species Comamonas acidovorans. The sequence goes on from NZ_BCZP01000002.1 coordinate 179,907, forward strand.
GGCCGATGCGGGCGATCTTGCCCTCCTGCACCAGCTGCGCCAGGCCTTGCATGGTCTCTTCGATGGGGCGCGTGGCATCGACGCGGTGCACGTAGTACAGGTCGATGCGCTCCACGCCCAGGCGCCGCAGCGAGTCTTCGCAGCTTTGCCGCGCGTACTGCGCGCTGTTGTCTATGCTGCGCCGGTACTCCCCGGCCTTGCGCACGATGCCGAACTTGGTGGCGATCTTCACGCGCGGGCGGCGCGTGGCCAGGAAGCGGCCGATCAGCTCCTCGTTGTGGTGCGGCCCGTAGACATCGGCCGTGTCCAGGAAATCGATGCCGGCCTCCACGGCATGGTCCAGCGCCTGCAGCGCCAGAGCGTCGTCGCGCGGGCCATAGAACTCGCTCATGCCCATGCAGCCCAGGCCCAGGGCGGATACCTGCAGATCGTGGCCAAGTTTGCGTTGTTGCATTGCATATCCTCTTGCTGAAACAAGGGGCCAGTATGGTTTTCCGAAGCGGCCTTGCCTACTGACAAAATCGCGCTTTGATCTTCCATTTTCGGAAAGCATTCCCGAAAAAATTCCCGAAAAACATTCCCGAAAACAAAGGAGCATTCCATTGCAGTGGGACGACGCCCGCATCTTCCTGGCCATTGCCCGCGCCGGCAGCCTGAGCGGTGCCTCGGCCGCGCTGGGGCTTGGCGTGGCCACGGTCTCGCGCCGGCTGGACCGGCTGGAGTCTGCGCTGGCCATGCCCCTGTTCAGCCGCCACCAGAGCGGCTATCGGCTCACCGCCGACGGCCAGGCACTGCTGGCCCCTGCCGAGGCGCTGGAGCAGGCGGCCCAGGCCCTGGGCGATGCCGCGCAAAGCCAGGCACAGGTCGCAGGCGTGGTGCGGCTGGCCACGGCGGAGAACCTGGCCAACCCGCTGATCGTGCCCTCGCTGGTCCCTCTGTTCGCCCGCCACCCGGGTCTGCGCGTGCAGCTGGTCAGCGGAGTGCAGACGCTGAACCTGCACCGGCGCGACGCCGACCTGGCCGTGCGCATGACCCAGCCCGAGGCCGGCCACCTCACGATACGGCGCCTGGGCACGCTGGGCTTCGGCCTGTACGGATCGCCCGGCTACGTGCAAGGCCGCGCAGGCGGCAACGACTCGGACCCGTTCGAGGGCGATGCCTTCATCGGCTGGGACGACAGCCATGCCCACCTGCCCGCCGCACGCTGGATGGCGCGCGCCCTGCGCGGGCGGCCCTGCCGGCTGGAGACCAACACCCTGTCCGCGCAGCTGGCCGCGGCCCAGGCCGGCCTGGGCCTGGCCGTGCTGCCGCATTTCCTGGCGCGGCAGGCGGGGCTGGTCTGCGTGGAGCCGCAGCTGGGCGCCGACCAGCCGATCTGGCTTGCCATGCATGCCGACCTTGCCCATTCACGGCGGGTGCGGGCCGTGGCCGACCACCTGATTGAACTGTTCGAGCGGCGGCATGCCGAACTCGAAGGCCCGGCCTGAGCCGCAGCAGGGGCCGCGCGCCGTGTTAAACACGCACGCAGATTGCGAGAAAGAAAGGACTTCCATGCACCGCCTCCGTCATTCCTCCCGATTCCTGCCCTGGCTGGGCGCGCTGGCCGCCGCGCTGGCACTGGCCGCCTGTGCCGACAGGCCCAAGGCACCCACCGGCCCGCAGGCACCTCCGGGAGCGGCGGCTGCCGTGTATTCGCTGCTGTTTCTGGACAACGCCTCCAACCTCGGCCCCAAGGCGGCGGCCTACTGCATAGGCAACGGCCGGGGCTGGGCGCTGCTGGACCCCGATGCGGGCACGCTGGCCTTGCTCAGCGGCCAGAGCCATGTGCGGCCGGCTTCGGCCTGCGACGTGGGCAAGGGCGGCGAGCAGGTGCTGGACCGGGCCAGCGGCCGGCCGGCGCTGATGTTCGGTGTCGAGCTCGTGCACTGCACGGCCTCGGGATCGCAATGCCTGATGCGCGGCAGCTACTACGAAGGTCCCGGCAACACGCAGAGCAACCTCTACAACGCAAGCCAGCGCGGCGGCAGCTGGCAAGCCGTGATGGCGCTGCGCGGGCCGGCGCCCTGAGCCTGCGTCGCTGCTGTCGCGCGGCTCCCACCAACGAAAAAGCCCGGCCGAAGCCGGGCTTGATCGTGGTTGCAACTGGGCGATCCGTCGCGGTGGTGGTCCTCGGGATCAGTCGGCGTAGGTGCCGGCTGCCTTGATGACCTTGCCCCACTTCTCGATCTCGGCCTGGACGAACTTCTTGTGGCCTTCGGGCTCGATGCGGCCGTCGCTGGCGATCACGGCGCCCAGGGCTTCCTGGCGCTTGATGAACTCGGGGTCCTTCAGGGCGGCCTTCATGGCCTCGTTGACCTTCTTGACGATGTCGGCCGGCGTGCCCTTGGGTGCGTACAGGCCGTGCCAGATGGTGACCTGGAAGTCGGGCACGCCCACTTCGGCCAGCGTCGGCAGGTCCTTCAGTGCGGGCATGACCAGGCGCTTGGGCGTGGTCACGGCATAGGCCTGGACCTTCTTGGCCGTGATCTGGCCCGTGGTGTTGGTGGTCTGGTCGCACAGCAGGTCGACCTGGTTGCCGATCAGGTCGGCGATGGCCGGCGCAGCGCCCTTGTAGGGCACGGGCGTCATTTCGGTCTTCATGGCCGACTGCAGCATCAGGCCGCACAGGTGGGAGGCGGAACCGATGCCGGCATTGGCCAGGTTGACCTTGCCCTGGTTCTTGCCGATCCAGTCCTTGACCTCGGCGAAGTTCTTGGCCGGCAGGCTGGGGCGGCCGATCAGCGTCATGGGCACGTCGTTGATGATGCCGGCGTACTCGAAGTCGTTGAGCACGTTGAACGACAGCTTGCGGTACAGCGACGGGATCGTGGACATGCCGATGTGGTTGATCAGCAGCGTGTAGCCGTCAGGACGGGCACGTGCGGCCTTGGCCGTGCCGATGGTGCTGCCGGCGCCGTCGGCGTTGTCCACCACGATGGTGGCATTGTTCAGGTGCTTGCGCATGGACTCGGCCAGATCGCGGGCCACCTTGTCGGTCGGGCCGCCTGCAGTGAACGGCACGATGAGGGTGATCGTCTTGCCTGCGGCAGGATAGTCCTGCGCATGAGCGCCAATGGCTGCGCCGGCTGCCAGGGCGATGGCTGCGATCTTGAACAATGCTTTCATAGTGTCTCCAGGTGAATGGCGTGCAAATGATACGGGGCGATGCGTTTTCGCCCTAAAGGGCAAACACGCAAAAGAAACCGAATGCACGAGGAGACGAATTTTAAGAATTGTTTCTATTGCGCCGCAGCAGATTCCCTTGCCATTGATCTAGTGCAAACCCTTGGAGGCTTGACAGGCGTCATGTTTTCAGGGTCTGCGACGGCTGCTCGGCGGCGAGGCCGCTGTCCCCCGCGCCTCGGTGGCTACTTGTACGACCTCGCGTCTTCGATCACCTTGCCGTCATTGGGAAGCGTGCCCGGCAGCACCATCTGCACGTCGCCGCGCAGCTTGGTCACTTCGCGCACCGCATCGGACAGCTGCTGGGCCAGGCCCGGTGAGGTTTCGCGGGTTTCGACCAGCAGCTGCATCTGGTCATTGGCCATCTCGCCCGTGACCACCAGCCTTGCCCGCCCCACCTGCGGAAAGCGGCGCACGACGTCGGCAATCTGGCCCGGGTGCACGAACATGCCGCGCACCTTGGTGGTCTGGTCGGCGCGTCCCATCCAGCCCTTGATGCGCGCGTTGGTGCGGCCCGTGGGGCACTGGCCGGGCAGCACGGCAGAGAGGTCGCCCGTGCCGAAGCGGATCAGCGGGTAGTCGGGGTTGAATGTGGTGATCACCAGCTCGCCCACCTCGCCGGGGGCCACCGGGTCGCCCGTGCCGGGGCGCACGATCTCGACGATGACCTGCTCGTCCAGCACCAGGCCTTCGCGCGCCTCGGTCTCGTAGGCGATCAGGCCCAGGTCGGCCGTGGCGTAGCACTGGTAGCCGGCAATGCCGCGCTCGGCCAGCCAGTCGCGCAGCGAGGGCGGGAAGGCCTCGCCCGAGACCATGGCCTTGGTCACGGAGGGGATGGGCAGGCCCATCTCCAGGGACTTTTCCACAATGATCTTGAGGAAGCTGGGCGTGCCCACGTAGCCTGCGGGCTGCAGGTCGGCCATGGCCTGCACCTGCTGCTCGGTCTGGCCCGTGCCGCCTGCGAACACCGTGCAGCCCAGCGCATGGGCGCCGCTTTCCATCATCGAGCCCGCAGGCACGAAGTGGTAGCTGAAGCAGTTGTGCACCAGTTCGCCGGGCCGAAAGCCCGAGGCATGCAGCGCGCGCGCCATGCGCCAGTAGTCGGGGCGGCGGCTTTCGGGCTCGTAGATGGGGCCGGGGCTGCAGAACAGGCGCGGCATGGGCTGGCCCAGGCCAATGGCGTTGAAGCCGCCGAAGATCTGCGCGGGCCGCTGCTCGGCCTGGCGCTGCAGCAGCTCGTACTTGCGCGTCACCGGCAGGCGGGCCAGGGCCTCGCGGCTGGTGATCTGCGCGGCATCGACGCCGGCCAGGATCCGGGCGAAGGCGGCAGAGTGTTGCTGCGCATGGGCGATCTGCCGGGGCAGGGCGGACAGCAGCGCCGCTTCGCGTTCGTCAGGGGTGCGCGTCTCCAGCGCGTCGTAGAAGGCACTCATGGCTAGTCCTGTATGTGGAAAAGGGCAGATGGAGTCCGGCCAGTGATAGTGGTTTATTCCAGAAATTCAGCAACGCCGTTGCCTGCGAACCCGGCGCGGCCCCAGGCGAGAGACACCGAGGAAGGGCCGCCCCGCACCGAGGGTGTCGTCCCCCCCGCGAAGCGAGAGGGGGAAGGCGCGAAGCGACTCAGGGGGCATTCAAGCCAGCCAGCGTTTTCTGCGCTTGTAGCTCTTGACGTCCTTGAAGCTTTTCCGCTCGCCGCCGCCCACGCCCAGGTAGAACTCCTTGACGTCCTCGTTGCTGGCCAGGTCCGAGGCCGCGCCGTCCATGACGATGCGGCCGCTTTCCATGATGTAGCCGTAGTCCGAGTACTTGAGCGCCATGTTGGTGTTCTGCTCGGCCAGCAGGAAGGTGACCTTTTCCTTGCTGTTGAGGTCGCGGACGATGTTGAACACCTCCTCGACGATCTGCGGGGCCAGCCCCATCGAAGGTTCGTCCAGGAGCACCATGCGCGGATTGGCCATCAGCGCGCGGCCGATGGCGCACATCTGCTGCTCGCCGCCCGAGGTGTAGGCGGCCTGCGAGGTACGGCGCGTCTTCAAGCGCGGAAAGTAGTTGTAAACCTTCTCGAGGTTGGCCGCTATCTCGCCCTTGTCAGTGCGCGTGTAGCTGCCGGTCATGAGGTTTTCCTCGATGGTCAGGTGGGCGAAGCAGTGCCGCCCCTCCATGACCTGGACCACGCCGCGCTGCACCAGCTCGGAGGGCGTGAGGCTTTCGATGCGCTCGCCCTCCAGCTCGATCGTGCCCTTGGTCACCTCGCCGCGCTCGCCCTTGAGCAGGTTGGAGATGGCGCGCAGCGTCGTGGTCTTGCCCGCGCCGTTGCCGCCCAGAATGGCCACGATGCTCTCGCGCGGCACCTGGAGCGAAACGCCCTTGAGCACCAGGATCACATGGTTGTAGATGACTTCGATGCCATTGACCACGAGCAGCGGATCGCTGGCGGCCGGGGCGGAGGTGGGTGCGGTGGTCATGGCGTCGTCCATGGGCGTTGATACGAAAGCAGAGTGCGGTGGCCGCAACTCTCGAAGCATCTCTGCGCGGGGCATGCCCCAACTCAGGGACACCGAGGAAGGGCCGCCGCGCACCGAGGGTGTCGTCCCCCTCCCCCGCGAAGCGGGGAGAGAGGGGGAAGGCGCGCAAGCGCCTCAGGGGGTGCAAGTTCTAGCTTTTACGTTCTTTTCCTTGGCGTACTTGTCCGCGTACTCCTTGACCAGCGGTTCGACCATGGACTTGTCGGCCTGGTACCAGTCGGAGACCACCTTCCACTTGGCGCCATCCCACTGGGCGATGCGCGACCAGTCGGTGCCCAGGTGGTTGTCGCAGCTGGTCTTGACGGGGCGGATGATCTTGCCGAAGCCCAGCTCGTTGAGGCGCTCCTGCGTGAGGTTCAGGTTCTCCAGGCCCCAGCGCACCTGCTCGGAGGTCATGACCTTGCCCTTGCCGTATTTTTCCTGCGCCGTGCGGATGGCCTCCACCTGCAGCATGGAGATCACCATGCCGCGCGTGTGGGCCATGGCGCCCAGTTCCTTGGCGTCGGTGGCCGTGCCCTGGCCCTTGTCGTAGACCATGGCCTTGACCTCGTCGTGCACCTTGTCGTGCTCGGCCGTGTTGTGGATGGTCACGGTGTTGTAGCCCTTGGCGCCGGCGCCGATGTCCTTCACGTCATGGTCCGAGCCGGCCCACCAGATGGCGTACATCTTCTCGCGCGGGTAGCCGGTGGCCTGCGCCTCGCGCACGGCCGTGGGCGTCATCACGCCGGCCGACCACAGCAGCACGTAGTCGGGGCGCTGCTGGCGGATCTGCAGCCAGGTCGATTTCTGCTCCACGCCGGGCGCCGTCACGGGCAGCAGGGTCAGGTCGAAGCCTTCCTTGGCGGCGCGTTTTTGCAGCAGCGGAATGGGTTCCTTACCATAGGGCGAGTCGTGGTAGACCAGGGCGATCTTCTTGCCCTTGAGGCTGCCCTTTTCCTTCTTGAGGATGTCCTGGATGATGGAATCGGCCGCTGTCCAGTAGTTGCCCAGCAGCGGGAAGTTCCACTCGAAGACCTTGCCGTCGGCCGACTGCGACAGGCCATAGCCCGTGGTGATGATGGGCATCTTGTCGCCGGGCGCCTTGTCCGTCACGGCGAACGTGATGCCGGTGGACTGCGGATCGAACCCGGCCGCGCCGCCGCCCTTGCCCTTCAGGCGCTCATAGCACTCCACGCCCTTGGCCGTGTCGTAGGCCGTCTCGCATTCCTCGTAGGCGATCTTCACGCCATTGATGCCGCCCTTGGCGTTGACCAGCTTGATGTAGTCCTGCTTGCCATCGGCCCATGGAATGCCCAGCGGCGCGAACTGGCCCGTGCGGTAGACCAGCAGCGGCACGAACTGGTCCTGGGCCTGGGCGGCAGGGGCGGCCACGAGAGCGCCGATTCCAGCAGCGACCGTGGCAGCGGCGATGGCGACTTTCTTGAACATCATGACGTTGTCTCCTAGTTGGCTGGGGAAGATTCCCCGGTTATCCGGCACTCTGTGGCGCCCTGTCTCGATACAGATCAACTCAATGCGGGAAGGGCCAGACACGCAGTTTTTGTCTTGCGGTCGCCCACAGTTTTGCCAGGCCATGCGGCTCCACGATCAGGAAGAACACGATCAGCGCACCGAAGATCATGTGCTCCAGGTAGGTCGCCGTGGCCGTGGACAGCGGCAGGCCCATCCAGTGCGGCACCTGGGTGAGCAGCAGCGGCAGCAGCACGAAGAAGGCCGCGCCGAAGATGCTTCCCACCACCGAACCCAGGCCGCCGATGATGATCATGAACAGCAGCTGCAGCGAGCGGTCCAGGCTGAAGGCCGCGGGCTCCCAGGCGCCCAGGTGAACGAAGCCCCACAGCGCGCCGGCCACGCCGACGATGAAGCTGCTCACGGCAAAGGCGCTGAGCTTGGCGTAGGTCGGGCGGATGCCGATCACGCTGGCGGCCACGTCCATGTCGCGCATGGCCATCCACTCGCGGCCGATGGCGCCGCGCACCAGGTTCTTGGCGGCCAGGCCCAGCACGCACAGGATGCCCAGGCACAGCAGGTACTTCTCCATGGGCGTGTCGATCTTCCAGCCCATGATGGACAGCGGGCCTGCGCTCACCGAGCCCGAGGAGGAGTTGTTCGTCACCCAGGCCGCGCGGCTGGCCAGCCAGTCCACGAAGAACTGGGCGGCCAGCGTGGCCACGGCCAGGTACAGGCCCCGGATGCGCAGGCTGGGCAGGCCGAAGATCACGCCGAAGACCATGGCCAGCACGCCGCCGCCGATCAGGGCCACCAGCAGCGGCATGCCCTCGAAGCGCACCTGCAGGTTGTAGGCCGCGTAGGCGCCCACGGCCATGAAGGCGCCGGTGCCCAGAGAGATCTGGCCGCAGTAGCCGACCAGGATGTTCAGCCCCAGCGCCGCCAGCGACATGATCAGGAAGGGGATCAGCACGGCCTGGAAGGTGTAGTCGCTGACGCTGAAGGGAATCACCAGGAAGGCGACGGCCAGCAGCGCCACGATGGCCCAGCGGTCCTGGGCGACGCCGAAGATCTGCTGGTCGGATGCGTAGGTCGTCTTGAATTGACCGTTCTCACGATAAAACATGGTGCAAGTTCTCCGTAACGGTCAAACGCGATCAATGATTTTGTCGCCGAACAGCCCCTGGGGCCGCACGAGCAGGAAGCACAGGGCAAGGCCGTAGGCGAACCAGGTCTCGATGCCGCCGCCGACCATGGGGCCGAGGTAGACCTCGGAGAGCTTCTCGCCCACGCCGATGATCAGGCCGCCGATGATGGCGCCGGGCAGCGAGGTCAGGCCGCCCAGGATCACCACGGGCAGGGCCTTCAGGGCCACCAGCGACAGCGAGTACTGCACGCCCAGCTTGGAGCCCCAGATGATGCCCACCACCAGGGCCACGCCGCCGGCCACCGACCAGACGATGACCCAGATGCGCGACAGCGGAATGCCGATGGACTGGGCCGCCTGGTGGTCGTCGGCCACGGCGCGCAGCGCGCGGCCGGTCTTGGTCTTCTGGAAGAACACGCTGAGCGCGGCCACCAGCAGCGCGGCGATGCAGGCCGCATACAGGTCTTCCTGGCTCAGCAGCACGCCGCCCTCGAACAGGCCGTCGAGGATGAACATGGGGTCCTTGGGCATGCCCACGTTGATGCTGTAGACGGCGCTGCCGAAGATCATCGGGCCCAGTCCGTCGAGCAGGTAGGCGATGCCCAGCGTGGCCATCAAGAGCGTGATGGGCTCCTGGTTGACCAGGTGGCGCAGTGCCAGCCGCTCGATCACCCAGGCCACGACCACCATGATGGCCAGCGACACGCAGATGGCCAGCAGGTTGGTGAACCAGCCCGGCTCCATGCCGATCCACTTCGGAATCCACTCGGAAAAGCGCGCCATGGCCAAGGCCGAGAACAGCACCATCGCGCCCTGGGCGAAGTTGAACACGCCCGAGGCCTTGAAGATCAGCACGAAGCCGATGGCGATCAGCGCGTACAGCGTGCCCACCATGAGGCCGCCGAACAAGGTTTCCAGAAAAAATCCCATGTCAGTCCCCTCAGTGGCTGGTGCCAAGGTAAGCGCGGATCACGTCTTCGTTCTGGCGCACCTCGTCGGGTGCGCCGTCACCGATCTTCTTGCCGTAGTCCAGCACCACGACGCGGTCGCTGATGTCCATGACCACGCCCATGTCGTGCTCGATCAGCACGATGGTGGAGCCGAACTCGTCGTTGACATCGAGGATGAAGCGGCACATGTCCTGCTTTTCCTCCACGTTCATGCCGGCCATGGGCTCGTCCAACAGCAGCACCTGCGGCTGCATGGCCAGGGCGCGGCCCAGGTCCACGCGCTTTTGCAGGCCGTAGGGCAACTGGCCCACGGGGGTCTTGCGATAGGCCTGGATCTCCAGGAAGTCGATGATGTGCTCGACGAACTCGCGGTGGCGGATCTCCTCGCGCTGGGCCGGGCCCAGGCGCAGGGCCTGCATCAGGATGCCGCTTTTGATCTGCAGGTTGCGGCCGGTCATGATGTTGTCGATCACGCTCATGCCCTTGAACAGCGCCAGGTTCTGGAAGGTGCGCGCCACGCCCATCTCGGCCACCTGGCGGCTGTTCATGTGGCTGAAGGTCTTGCCCCGGAAGGTGATCGATCCCTCGGACGGCGTGTACACGCCGTTGATGCAGTTGAGCATGGAGCTCTTGCCCGCGCCGTTGGGGCCGATGATGGAGCGGATCTCGTGCTCGCGCACATCGAACGAGATGTCCGTCAGCGCCTTCACCCCGCCGAAGCGCAGGCTGATGTTCTTGATGTCGAGGATGACATCGCCGATCTTCTTGTGGGTCATGTCAGCGGCTCCGGTCAGGCCCTGGCGGTGGCGGCCACCGAATGGGTTTTGGCATCGATGATGGACAGCGTGGCGCTGACGCTGCCGGTGCGGCCGTCCTCGAACTTGACCTGGGTCTCGATGAACTGCTCACGTTTGCCCGTGTACAGCGCATCGACCAGCACGCCGTACTTGTCGGCAATGAAGCCGCGGCGCACCTTGCGCGTGCGGGTCAGCTCGTCGTCGTCGGGGTCCAGCTCCTTGTGCAGCACCAGGAAGCGTGCCACCTGCGTGTCGGCCATGCCGGCCTCGGCGGCCAGGTCGGCGTTCACCTGGGCCACGCAGTCGGCCACCATCTCCAGCACCTTGGCCTTCGATGCCAGGTCCACATAGCCGCCATAGGGCAGGCCCTGGCGCTCGGCCCAGTTGCCCACGGCCTCGTAGTCGATGTTGATGAAGGCGCAGACCTGGTCGCGGCCGTGGCCGAAGCACACGGCCTCCTTGATCTGTGGGAAGAACTTGAGCTTGTTCTCGATGTAGTTGGGCGCGAACATGGCGCCCCGGCTGGTCTTGCCCACGTCCTTGGCGCGGTCGATGATGCGCAGCTGGCCGCTGGCGTCGATCACGCCGGCATCGCCCGTGTGGAACCAGCCGTCGGCATCCACCACCTCGGCCGTGGCGTCGGGGCGCTTGTAGTACTCCTTGAGCACGGACACGCCCTTGAGCAGCACCTCGCCGTTGTCGGCGATCTTCAGCTCGATGCCCGGTGCGGCCTGGCCCACGCTGCTCAGCTCCACCTGCCCGTCGCGCTGTATGCATACATAGGCGCAGGTCTCGGTCTGGCCGTAGAGCTGCTTGAGGTTGATGCCGATGGAGCGGAAGAAGCGGAACAGCTCGGGCCCGATGGCCGCACCCGCCGTATAGGCCACGCGGATGCGCGACAGGCCCATGGCATTGCGCAGCGGCCCGTAGATGCACAGGTCGCCCAGCGCGTACTTCAGGCGGTCCAGCGTGCCCACCTTCTTGCCGTCCAGGATGTCCGAGCCCACGCGGCGCGCCACGGCCATGGCGCGGCCGTACATCCATTGCTTGAAGGGCGCGGCATCCTCCATGCGGATGGACACCGAGGTCAGCATGCCTTCGAAGATGCGCGGTGGCGCGAAGTAGTAGCTGGGGCCGATCTCGCGCAGGTCGATGGACACGGTCGAGGCCGACTCCGGGCAGTTGATGGTGAAGCCCGCCACCAGCCACTGCGCGAAGGAGAACAGATGGTCGCCCACCCAGGCCGGAGGCAGGTAGGAGATCACGTTGTCGCCGGGGCCCAGGCGGTCCACCTGCACGCCGCCGCGTGCCGACTCGCCAAAGCTGCGGTGCGTCTGGCACACGCCCTTGGGCTTGCCCGTCGTGCCCGAGGTGTAGAGGATGACCGAGACATCGTCGGGCGACAGCGCGGCCAGCATCGCATCCCAGGCGCCCGGGTGTGCGGCATCCCACTCCTTGCCCTTTTGCAGCAGCGCCTCGGTGCTGATCAGCCCGGGCTGGTCGTAGTGGCGCAGGCCGCGCGGGTCGTCATAGATGATGTGGCCGAGGCCGGAGACGCTCTCTCGCACCTCCAGCAGCTTGTCGACCTGCTCCTGGTTCTCGGCAAAGGCGAAGTCGATCTCGGCATCCTCGATGACGAAGCGCATCTCGGCGGCCACGGCATCCTGGTACAGCGGGATCGGTACGCCGCCCAGCGCCTGCACGGCAATGAAGCCCATGTAGACATGGGGCCGGTTGTCGCTGATGAAGGCCAGATTCTGGCCGCGTGCCAGGCCCAGCGCCGCCAGGCCGCAGGCCATATGGCGCACGGTCTCGGCGGCCTCGCTCCAGCTCCAGGTCTGCCAGATGCCGTATTCCTTCTCGCGCAGCGCCGGCGCCTGGGGGCGCTGGGCGGCATGCTGGAGCAGCAGGTGCGGGAACGTGGTCGTCATTCCATGTCCTTGGATGTTCGTGAATGGTGGCCGCATGGTGCAGATGCCCAGGCTGTGACCTACCGGCTTGGACTGCATCCTAGGACTGGCTTTGACGCCGTGGTGTCTGTTTGACGACAATCCGCGGGAAACTCATCATCGGGAAAACGCGCCGTAACAAAAGGTGCCAAAACGGTCTCATGTCCCGCTTGGGGGCTTGCGCATCCGGGAATGTGCGCGTGCCGCGGTCCTTCTGGAAATCCCGCTCACGCCAGCCACCGGGCTCGGGCAATGCTTGGGAGGTTTTGATGATTGATCCGCGCACCCTCGCCGCGACTCCATGAGCCAAGAACTGTCACTGCACCAGCGCCGCCGCGCGCCCCGGCCCGAGGAACTCGAAGGCATTCCCTGGCTGGCCGTCCTCCAGCCCGCCGAGCGCGAACGGGCCCAGAAGGCGCTGGTCGTCGGCGACGCCCAGCCCGGCGACTATGTCTGCCGCACCGGCCGCGCGCCCACCTACTGGTTCGGCGTGGTCGAAGGCCTGCTCAAGATGAACACCGACGGCGCCGATGGCGCCAGCATGACCCTGGCCGGCCTGCCCCCGGGCGGCTGGTTCGGCGAAGGCACGGCCGTCAAGCGCGAGCCCTACCGCTACAACGTGCAGGCCATACGCCGCAGCGTGGTCGGCGGCCTGCCGATCGAGACCTTCCACTGGCTGCTGGACCATTCCATCGGCTTCAACCGCTTCGTCATGAGCCAGCTCAACGAGCGCCTGGGCCAGTTCATCTCGGCCCGCGAAATCGACCGCCTCACCAACCCCGACCTGCGCGTGGCCCGCAGCCTGGCCGCGCTCTTTCACCCGCTGCTGTACCCGGGCGTGGGCGAGGTGCTGCGCATCACCCAGCAGGAGCTGGCCTACCTGGTGGGCCTGTCGCGCCAGCGCGTCAACGAGGCGCTGTCCGTGCTGCAGCGCGAAAACGCCATCGTCGTGGAGTACGGCGGCCTGCGCGTGCTCGACCTGGAAGCGCTGCGCAGCGGGCTGTTTGCGGCGGCGCGGCGGGCGGCCTGACGCCGCCCGCTGCCACCCACTTGCGGCCTCAGATCACGCCTTCGCCCCGCAGCCTCTCCTGCTGCTGCGCATCCAGCCCCAACGCCGCATAGATGCGTGCATTGTCCTGGCCGGTGGCCGGGCCGCTGCGGGGCGAAGGGGCCTGGCGGCCCGTGAAGCGTGGCACGGGCGCGGGGGCGGTGAGGGGGCCCAGGTCGGGGTCGGGCAGGGTGATGAAGCTGCCGCGTGCCGCGAAATGCGGGTCCTGCAGCGCGTCCTCGGCCGAGCAGACCTTGCTGAACGGAATGTCGTGCGCGGCCAGCGCGGCCATGGCCTGGGCGCAGTCCAGGCCTGCGCACCATTGCACGATTTGCGCATCCAGTGCCTGCAGGTGGCGTATGCGCGCGGCGTTGTCCGCAAAGCGCGGGTCGGCGGCCAGGTCGGCGCGGTCCATGGCCTGGCACAGGCGCGTGAAGATGGTGTCGCCCGTGGCGACCACGGTGAGCCAGGCGCCGTCGCGCGTGCGGTAGACGTTGGAGGGCGCCGTGTAGCCCGCGCACGATCCCGTGCGGCTGCGTGCCTGTCCGCCCAGCTGGTACTCGGCCGCCAGAGGGTCCAGCAGGCGCAGCATGGCTTCGGTGGCCGACAGGTCGATCTCCACGCCGCGCTGTTCGCCGGGCGGCTGCGCGTTGCGCTCGGCCAGTGCGGCCGCGATGGAGAAGGCGCCGAACAGGCCGGCCACGGCATCGCCCAGCGGGTAGTTCATGTGCTGGGGCGGGCCGTCCGCCTCGCCCGTGAGGTGGGCGAAGCCGCTCATGGCCTCGAAGATGCGCGCAAAGCCCGGCCGGCGCGCATAGGGGCCGGTCTGGCCGAAGCCCGTCAGGCGCAGCACGATGAGGCGCGGGTTGCGGGCATGCAAGGTGGCCAGGTCCAGCCCCCAGCGGTCCAGCGTGCCGGTGCGGAAGTTCTCCACGAGCACGTCGAAATCCTCGATCAGCCGCAGGAACAGCGTGCGGCCTTCGGCCTTGCGCACATCGAGCGAGATGCCCTGCTTGCCCCGGTTGGCGGTTTTCCAGAACACGGCGTGGCCGTCGTGCACGGGGGCCAGGCTGCGCAGCGTGTCGCCGCCGTCGGGCAGCTCCAGCTTGACGACGTCGGCGCCCAGGTCGCCGCACAGGGTGGCCGAGAAGGGGGCGGCCAGCACCGTGGCCATGTCGAGGATGCGTACACCCTCCAGCGGATAGCCTTGGCGCTGCATCAGTTGCCTTTCAGGTCCACGTTCTTCAGCACGGGCTCCCAGGCGCGGCGGTCTTCGGCCACGCGCTTGTGGAAGTCCGCCGTCTGCGTGGGCAGCGGCGTGGCACCCAGGCGCGCCAGCTTGTCGCGTGTCTCGGGCAAGGCCTTGGCCAGCGCCTGGTTGAGCGTGGCCACGATCTGCTTCGGCGTGCCCTTGGGCGCGGCCAGGCCCACCCACAGGCCGGTGTCCAGGCCGGTCACGCCCAGCTCGGCAAAGGTGGGAATGTCGGGCGCTGCGGGCGAGCGGCTCTTGCCGGTCTGCGCCAGGATGCGGATCTGCCCGCCCTGCATGTAGGGCAGGGTGCCGCCCAGGTTGTTGCACATCACCGGGATGTGGCCGGCCATGAGGTCGTTCACGGCCGGGGCGTTGCCCTTGTAGGGCAGGTGCTGCATCTTGGTGCCGAGCCGGTGGTTGACCATCTCGCAGACCAGGTGCGAGGGCGTGGCCGTGCCGGCTGAGCCGAAGGACAGCGTGCCGGGCCTGGCCTTGTCGGCCGCCACCAATTCGGCCAGCGTGCGGTAGGGGGTCTTGGCGTTGACGGCGATGACGTTGGGCAGGTCCGCCACCAGGCCGATGTACTCGTAGTCGGTCAGCGGATTCCACTTGAGGTTGGCGTGCACATGGGGCAGGAAGACATTGCTCAGCCCTGCCATGAGCAGGGTGTAGCCATCGGGCGCGGCGCGGGCCACGAGTTCCGAGCCGACCAGGCTGCCCGCGCCCGGCTTGTTCTCCACCACCACCGGCTGGCCCAGGGCCTGGCCCAGTTCCACCGACAGCGCCCGGGCCACGAGGTCGGTGCTGCCGCCTGCGGGAAAGGGAACGATCACGCGCACGGGCCGATCGGGAAAAGTCGCCTGGGCCGCCTGTGCCGCCTGGGCCGCCTGCGCGCAGGCACACAGCGCAGCCAGCAGGCCCAGGGTGGCCAGGTGCTTCGGGGTGAGGGGGGATGTCATGGGGCCTCCGGTGTCAGGCGCTCTCGCGCAGCATGAGCTTGGCGATGTTGAGCTGGTGGATCTGGCTGGTGCCTTCGTAGAGGCGGAACAGGCGCACGTCGCGGAAGTAGCGCTCGATGGGGCTGAAGTCGGCCACATAGCCTGCGCCGCCGAACATCTGCACCGCGCGGTCGGCCACGCGGCCGCACATCTCGGAGGCGAAGTACTTGCACATGGAGGCGGACAGCGCCACGTCCTCGCCCCGGTCGCGGGCGCGGGCGGCCTCCAGGATCATGGATTGCGCCGCGAAGATCTCGGTGCGGCTGTCGGCCAGCATGGCCTGCACCAGCTGGAAGTTCGCCACCGGCTGGCCGAACTGCTCGCGCTGGCGCACATGGGCCAGCGCCAGGTCCAGCATGCGGATCGCCGGTCCCGTGCACAGCGCTGCCAGGTGCAGGCGCTGCTTGTTGAGCACCTTCATCACGGTCTTGAAGCCCTGGCCCTCGCGCCCGCCGATGATCTGGTCGGCCGGCACGCGGCAGTCCTGGAAATGCACGTCGGACACGGGCGAGCCCGCCTGGCCCATCTTGCGATAGGGCTGGCCCGTCACCAGGCCCGGCGAGCGCTCCACGAAGAAGGCCGTCAGCCCCTCGCTGCCCGTGCTGCCTTCGCCGGTGCGGGCGATGACGGTGAAGACATCGGCCAGCGGCGCATTGGTGATGAAGCGCTTGCTGCCGGTGAGCACATAGTGGTCGCCGTCGCGGCGCGCCGTGGTCTGGATGTTGCTCGCCTCCGAGCCCGCGTCCGGCTCGGTCAGCGCCAGGCAACCCGTGAGCTCGCCGCGCGCCATGCGCGGCAGCCAGCGCTGCTTTTGCGCCTCGGTGCCGTCGGCCACCAGGGCTTCCGAGCCAATGCCGGTGTTGGTGCCCACGCGGGCCCGCAGCGCCACCGAGGCCTGGGACAGCTCGAAGGCGCAACGCACCAGCTCCTCGGTGCTCAGGCCCAGGCCGCCATGGGCCTGGGGAATGCTCCAGCCGAAATAGCCCTTGTCGCGCAGCTCCTGGACCACGGCGGGCGGGATCTCGTCATCGTGCTCGATCTGCTCTTCGAGCGGATGCCAGCGGTGGCGCACGAAATGGCGGATGTCTGCGATCAACGCCTGCAGGCGGGCGTCGGCGGGATGGGGGGTGGGGGCTTGGCTCATGGGCCGCACTGTAGGAAGCGCGGGCACCAGGGCTGCAATGCAGTTTCAAATATTGAAATGCAGTTGCGGCTTTGTGGTCGTGGTCCGCACAATCGCCACGTGCCCCACACCCCCATTGCCCACCAACCCAGGGACTCGCAGGATGTCTGCCGCATCCGCGAGCAGGACCCGTATTTCGCGGGCACGCTGGCCAAGGGGCTGATGATTCTCCAGTGCTTCGTCAGCGACCCGCGCCCGCATGCCAACAGCGAGCTGGCCCGCCGCCTGGGCCTGCCGCGCCCCACCGTGTCCAGGCTGTGCCGCAGCCTGCAGACCATGGGCTACCTGGACCATGACGAGCGGCTGGACCGCTACTTCGTCGGCCCGGCCGCCGTCGCCCTGGGCTACCCCTATGTGATCAATACGCCCTTGCTCGGCCCGCTGCGCCTGCCCATGCAGGCGCTGGCCGACCGTGTGAAGGGGGCGGTGTCGGTGGGCGTGGTCATGGACCTGGATGTGGTCTATCTGGATACCTGCGCCTGGGAGGGCGGCACGCTCAAGCGACCCGGCGTGGGCGCCGTGCGCGGCGTGCTGGAAACGGCCATGGGCCGGGCAGGGCTGGCCCAGCTCGATGCCGGGGAACTGCAGCGCTTCCTGGACCGCGTGCGCAGCCAGCGGCCCGAGGAATACGCGCGCTGCATGGACAACGCCAGCGAAAGCCTGGCGCACTATGCCGCCCGGGGCTTCGCGGTCAACATGGGCGACTCCGGCCTGGGCGTGTGCGCCGTGGGTGCGGCCTCGCGCATCCGCTACGGGTCGCGCCGGCTGCTGTTCAACTGCGCCGTGCCGGGCCTGCGCATGCCGGCCCGCACGCTGATCCGGGATGTGGGCCCCCAGTTGGCGCAGTTGGTGGCCCTGTGCGACCGGCTGCCCGTGGACCGCTGATCTGCGGGCCTGGCGCTTCAGAAGGCGGCCAGCACGATGCCGATGGCCAGCAGCACGCCGAAGGAGATCCAGCCGTTCTTCTGGTCCAGGCCGCCGATCTGGCGCAGCGCCTCTTCGCGCGCAGCGCCCACCAGGCCCCTCTGGTTGATCTGCTGTATGCGCGTGACCAGCCATTGCAGGTAGGTGCGCTTGACCGTGAACGAGATGGCCACCGCGATGCCGAGCACGCGCCCGGCGCCGCCCGTGCCGGGCATCAGCAGATTGATGATCAACAGGGTGATGAAGGCCACCACGGCATAGGCGTAGACGCGGCGCGCAATGGCCCAGGAAACGCCCATGAAGGGAATGGCGGTCCAGCAGGGACTCATGGATGCGAAAAAGCCCTTTTTCCCGCTGACCATGCGCTCCCACAGTGGCCGGTATTTTTCAGCATTCGGGCCGATGGCGGTCTCCATATCGGACCACTCGATTCCAGTCAAGTCCGGCTTGGTGATAAGCAGCGCCTTGAATTGTTCTTTCAATGGAGTGGAATTCGATAGGTTGGGTGTATCGCTCATGGTTTTCCTTGTTGAATGAGGCGGGAGTCCGGGCGGGATGGTCTGGATACCGCAGCAGGCGCTGCGCGAAGGGCTGTTGTCTCGAAAGAGCCCCCCGTTTCTGGACGGGCGCCATTCTATGGGGAGATGTATGGGCAATGGCAAGCCCAATGGGTTGATTCGCAATCGTCAATGAATGAAATCGCTCAAATAAAATACAGTTTTTTACATATCGCATGCCGTGCATTGCAAGATCCCAATCGGCCGGATTGAAGATGTTTTGCCGATGTGATTCGCTTCTTGTCGATTTTTCATTGAGGATTCATCCGGTTGTGCATATCGTGCCGGATACAGCGATCGGGATGGGTCGGCCGCCAGGCGGATTGCATGGGGCATGAATGTGTGGTGCGGAACATGGCGAGCCCGCCGGGGCGCAGGGCCGGGCGGCGGAGCTGGCAAGGGGGCCCTGGCGGCCTGCACGCAGGCCGCCCGATAGCCGAGCGCAATGCCCGTATTGGCCGCAGGGCGCAGCCGCTGCGGGCCTTGCCGCGCGACAATGGCGGTCTAATGTCATCCCCTACTTCTTCCAAACCGTCCCGGCCCGGCGCCGACGAGGCGGCAGCGCCCTCCGCGCGCCCTGTGCTGCGCCGCCCCGAAAAGCCACAGGCCGAGCCGGCTGGCGATGCCCGCCGCCCTTCGGGTGGCGCGGGCAAATCTGCGGGCGCACGCGGCGGCCCGCGCAGTGACCGCAACGACCGCAATGAACGTGGCGGCGACCGTGGCGGCCGCAATGATCGCTACGAGCGCTCCGACCGCCGTGATGCTCCCCCTCGCGGCGATGCCCGCGGTGCGGCACCCCGAGGCGATGCCCGCGGTGCAGCACCCCGCGACGACGCCCGTGACCAGCGCCCGCGCAGCAGCGGTTTCGGCCGTGCCGAGGACCTGGACCGTTCCCAGCCGCGTGGCGACTGGCGCGAACAGGGCGGCGGCGAAAACCGTGCCCCGCGCGAGCAGCGCGACATGCGCGATGCCCGGGATACGCGCGATGCCCGCCCCCCGCGCCCGCCCCGCCCGGACGATCGCCGCGACCGGCCCTATGGCCAGCGCGATGAGCGTCCGCGTGATGGTCAGCGCGATGGCCAACGTGACGGCCAACGTGACGGCCAGCGCGACGGTCCCCGTGACGGCCCGCGTGAAGGTGGTTTCCGCGACCGTCCCCGTGACGACGCCCGCGGCCCCCGCCGTGACGATGCGCGCGGACCGCGCCGCGACGACGCCCGTGGTCCCCGCCGTGATGACGCCCGTGGCCCGCGCCGCGACGAGGCGCCCCAGGCCGAGCCCGCCTACCGTCCGCTCAGCGGCATCCGCACCTACCGTCCTGCCGACGGTGGCGCCAGCCGCGAAATCCCCGTCAAGCGTGCTCCCGAGCCGCTGCAGGAGCAGGTTCCCGGTGGCGTGCGCATCAACAAGCGCCTGGCCGACATGGGCCTGTGCTCGCGCCGCGAGGCCGACGAGTGGGTGGACAAGGGCTGGGTCCGCGTCAATGGCGAACTCGCCGTGATGGGCCAGAACGTGGTGGCGGCCGACCGCATCACCGTCGAGCGCGAGGCGCGCGAGCGCCAGGACCAGCAGGTCACCATCCTTATCCACAAGCCCATGGGCTATGTCAGCGGCCAGGCCGAGGACGGCCACGAGCCCGCCGTGGTCCTGGTCACGCCCCAGAACCACTGGAACCAGGACACCAGCCGCACGCGCTTCAACTTCGCGCAGCTCAAGGGCCTGGCGCCCTGCGGCCGGCTGGACATCGACTCCGTGGGCCTGCTGGTCATGACCCAGGATGGCCGCGTGGCGCGCCAGATCATTGGCGAAGACTCGGAGATGGACAAGGAGTACCTGGTGCGCGTGACCTACGGTGACCGCGACATCGACGTGCAATCCGTGTTCCCGGCCGAGCAGCTGGCACGCCTGTGCCATGGCCTGTCGCTGGACGGCGAGGCACTCAAGCCCGCCAAGGTGGACTGGCAGAACCCCGAGCAGCTGCGCTTTGTGCTGACCGAAGGCAAGAAGCGCCAGATCCGCCGCATGTGCGAACTGGTGGGCCTGCGCGTGGTGGGCCTCAAGCGCATCCGCATCGGCCGCGTGACGCTGGGCAACCTGCCTGTGGGCCAGTGGCGCTATCTGGGTGCACACGAAGGCTTTTAGCACCCCCTGAGCGGCTTGCGCCGCTTCCCCCTCTCTACCCGCTTCGCGGGGGAGGGGGACGACACCCTCGCGGCGGGGCGGCCCTTGCTTGGTGTCTCTGGTCTTGGGCCGCGCCGGTTTCAGTGAGCGCACGGCTCGTGTTTAGAATGCGAACCATTCTCAAACGAGCTTCAGCGCTGCGGCACGCCAGTCCGGGGCGCGTCCGTCTTTTCATGCGCGCACCGGCCGATCCCGTACACACCCTCTATGTCGAACACCACGGCTGGCTGCAAGGCTGGCTGCGCCGCAAGCTGGGCAATGTGTTCGAGGCTTCCGATATCGCGCACGACACTTTCGTCAACGTGATCACCTCGGGCATGGCCGGCCGCATCGAGCAGCCGCGCCCCTTTCTGGCCACCGTGGCCCGCCATCTTGTGATCCGCCAGCACCGGCGCCGGCTGCTGGAGCGCGCCTATCTCGACACCCTGGCCCTGTTGCCCGCTGAACTTGCCCCTTCGCCCGAAGAGCGGCTGATCGCCCTCGAATCGCTGCAGGCCGTGGACCAGGCGCTGGACGCGCTGGCGCCCAAGGTGCGCGAGGCCTTCCTGCTGGCCCACCTCGAAGGCCTGAGCTATGCGGACATCGCCACGCGCCTGGGCGTGTCCATGACCAGCGTCAAGCGCTATCTGGCCCAGGGCTATGAGCGCTGCTTCGTGCTGGCGCTGTCCTGATGGCGCCGGTGCCTCCTTCCGATCCTCGGCGCCTGTCCAGCGCCGCGCCGCTACCCGGCAGCAGTATCCAGGCGCCCCAGGCGCTGGGCCGGCCCTTGCCGGCCGGCGTGGCGCGGGCGGCTGCCGGCTGGTTTGCGCTGCTGCAATCGGGCCAGGCCTCGGCCGCCGACCGGGCGCGCTGGCAGCGCTGGCTCGATGAAGACGCCGACCATGGCCGCGCCTGGGCCCATCTGCAGGCCGTCACGGGCGCGCTGACGGGGCTCAACGCGGGTGGCGCGGGCTATCGCAGCCTGTCCGCCGCTCCCCGGGCTGCGCGGCGGCGCCTGCTGGGCCTGTTTGCGGGCCTGGGCACGGCGGCCGGCGCGGGCTGGCTGGCCAGCCGCACGCCGCAGTGGCAGCAGATGGCGGCCGACTACGCCTCGGGCACGCAGCGCCGCCGCTGGACCCTGCCCGACGGCACGGACATGCTGCTGGGCCCCGGCAGCGCCGTGGCCTTGCAGTTCGACGGCAGCGAACGCCGGCTGCGCCTGATGGCTGGCGAGGCGCTGTTCACCACCGGCCATCCCGCAGGAACGTTGGGCGATCTGCCCTTTGTGGTGGAGACCGCCCACGGCCGCGTGCGCGCCCTGGGCACGCGCTTCATGGTGCGCAGCAACCATGCAGGTGCGCGTGTGGCGGTGTTCGAGCGCGCCGTGGAACTGCGCACGGCCGGTACAGGCGCATCCGCACGGCGTCTGCAGGCGGGCGAGGCCATGGACTTCACGCGCACGGGCTGGAGCACGGTGCAGCCGGCCGGCCCTGCGGACGACG
Source organism: Delftia acidovorans NBRC 14950 (assembly GCF_001598795.1). GTDB lineage: Bacteria > Pseudomonadota > Gammaproteobacteria > Burkholderiales > Burkholderiaceae_C > Comamonas > Comamonas acidovorans. Next base: position 201,570 of record NZ_BCZP01000002.1, read on the forward strand.
CCTGGAGCCGGGGCCAATTGTGGGTGGACAACCAGCGCCTGGACGACTTCCTGGCCGAGCTCAACCGCTACCGCCCCGGCTGGCTGCACGCCGATCCGGCCGTGGCCGGGCTGCGGTTCTCAGGCGTGTTCCCGCTGGACGAAGGCGGCATCGATGGCACGGACGCCGTGCTGGCCATGCTGCCCGGTGCGCTGCCCGTGCAACTGCGCTGGCGCACGCGCTGGTGGGTGGTGGTGGAGCCTGTGCAGGCGCGCGGCTGAGGCTTTTTCTTCCTTTTCGTTTTTTTGCGCCGGGGGTGACCCGATTTCCCGCGCCGCGCTTCCTTGCTTCCGAGAGCTTTGATTTTCGACATCGGAACACAGGGAGAACCCAGGACCATGCAACCCCTTTTCATGCCCCGCCCCGCGCTGGCGCTGGCCATCGCGCTCATGCCCGCCGCCGTGCTGGCCCAGGCCCAGCGCAGCTATGACGTCGCTGCCGGCCCGCTGGATGCCGCCTTGCGCAGCACGGCCGCCCAGGCCGGCGTGGCCCTGATCTTCACGGCCGAGCAGACGGCCGGGCAGCGCAGCGCGGGACTGCGCGGCAGCTACACGGTGGAGGCTGCCTTCGAGGCCCTGCTGGCCGGCACCGCCTGGCAGGCCGTGCGCCAGGCCAGCGGCGCCTATGCGCTGCGGCGGGTGGAGCAGGTGGTGCCCGCTGCCGCTGCAGGCGCCACGCTGGCCACGGTCAACGTGACGGCGGCTGCCGAGCGCAGCGCGGTCTCCGAAGGCACGGGCTCCTACGCCACGCGCCAGTCCAGCACGGCCACACGGCTGGGCCTGTCGCAGCGCGAGACGCCGCAGTCGGTCAGCGTGGTCACGCGCCAGCTCATGGACGACCAGGGCCTGACCAGCCTGCCGGAGGTGCTGGAGAAGACCCCCGGCATCACCGTGGGCCGCAACGACAGCGAGCGCACCACCTTCTACTCGCGCGGCTATGCCATCGAGAATTTCCAGTTCGACGGCGTGCCCAACACCATGGACTCGGCGAACCAGTACACCACCTCGCTGGCCGACAGCGCCATCTATGACCGCGTGGAGGTGGTCAAGGGAGCGACCGGCCTGCTCACGGGCGCGGGCTATCCGTCGGCCGTGGTCAACCTGGTGCGCAAGCGGCCCACCAAGACCTTCCAGGCCTCGGCCGAGGCGGCCATCGGCAGCCATGACCGGTTGCGCGGCGTGGGCGACATCTCCGCGCCGCTGACCGAGGACGGCCGCGTGCGCGCCCGCGTGGTGGCCGTGGCGCAGAACGCCAAGTCCCATGTGGACGACTACAGCCGCAACGTGCGCAGCCTGTACGGCATCATCGAGGCCGACCTGGGTCCCAGCACCGTGGCCAGCCTGGGCATTGACCACATGCAGACGCGCGCCAACGGGGCCAGCTTCGGCCACATCCCGCTGTTCTTCAAGGATGGCAGCCGCACGCATTTCCCGACCTCGCTGAACCCGGCCGCGCGCTGGTCGTACTGGGACAACGACAGCACCAACCTGTTTGCCGAACTCAAGCACAGTTTCGGCAATGGCTGGAAGGCGGACCTGTCGGCCAGCCGGCTGCGCCAGTCGCGCGACGTGGAGGTCGGCGTGGCCGCCCACGGCATGGTGGACCCGGTCAGCGGCCTGGGCATCAACATGCTGTCCAACAAGATTCCCACCGATGCCACCACGCAGGCCGTGAATGCGGCGCTGTCCGGGCCGTTGCAGCTGTTCGGGCGCGAGCACGAGCTGTCGTTCGGCGCCAGCTGGTCGCGCCAGCGCCGCCATGCGCCCGGCTACACCAACGCCTACGGCCCCGTGGGCAACTACTTCGAGTGGGACGGCCAGGTGCCGCGGCCCGATTTCCAGCTGCGCGACCACCGCATGACGCGCATCGTGGAAAAGGGCGTCTTCGGCGCCGCGCGCCTGCGGCCCACGGACGAGCTGTCGGTGATCCTGGGCGCGCGCGTGAGCTGGTACGACATGCTGGACGACACCACGGGCCTGGACGGCAGCTACGGCGTGAACAACGCGCTGCGCGTGGCGCACAAGACCGTGCCCTATGCAGGCGTGGTCTATGACCTGAGCCGCCAGCTGTCGCTGTACGCCAGCCAGACCGATATCTTCAATCCGCAGACCTACTACAAGGACGCTGCCGGCAGCCCGCTGCCGCCGCTCACGGGCCGCAGCCGCGAAGTGGGCGTGAAGGGCGAGTTCCTGGACGGCCGGCTCAACGCCTCGCTGGCGCTGTTCCACATCCAGCAGCGCAATGCCGCGCAGTACGTCAGTGCCAATCCGGAGACTGGGGAAGAGGTCTATGCGGCCATCGACGGCGTGACCAGCAAGGGCGTGGAGATGGAGGTCTCAGGCAGCATCACGCCGGCCTGGAACATCTACGGCGGCTACACCTACCGTACCTCGCGCGCGCCGGCCCAGCCCGATGTGATCCTCAGCGCCGTCAACACCAACCAGCCGCGCCACCTGTTCAAGCTCAGCACCAGCTACCGTCTCAACCCGCAGTGGACCGTGGGCGGGTCGCTGGCCTGGCAGAGCCTGACCTACTACCAGCAATCCTCCGCACCCTATGCACGCGCCGACCAGCGCGCCTATGCGCTGGTCGGCCTGATGGCGCGCTACGACGTGGACCGCCAGTGGTCGGTGACGCTGAACGTCAACAACCTGTTCGACAAGACCTATATGCCGGGTCTGGGCTCCTATGGCACGGGCGTGTATGGCGATCCGCGCAATGTGCTGGTCACGGCCCGCTACAGGTTCTGATGCGGCTGCCTGGCGGCTGTGCCACTAGGCCTGCGACCACATCCGCAACAGGTTGTGGTACGTGCCGGACAGCGCGGAAAGCGCGGGGTCGCCCGGGTGGCGCACCGTCAACTGCTGGATCTGCTGGTCCAGGTCGAACAGGATGCGGCGCTTCTCGTCCGAGGCCACGAGGCTGTGCGTCCAGAAGAAGCTGGCGTAGCGCGTGCCGCGCGTGACGGGGTTGACGCGATGCAGGCTGGTGCCGGGGTAGACGATGGCGTCGCCTGCGGCCAGCTTCACGCTCTGGTGGCCGAAGGTGTCCTCCACGATCAGCTCGCCGCCTTCGTACTCGTCGGGCTCGCTGAAGAACACGGTGGTGGAGACATCGCTGCGCACCTTGATGGCCGTGCCGGGGATAGTGAAGATGGCGTTGTCTATATGGTTGCCGTAGGTGCCGCCGCCCTCGTAGCGGTTGAAGCGCGGCGGCAGCACCTTCAGCGGCAGGGTGGCCGACATGAACAGCGCGCTGGCCCCCAGCTTGTCGAGGATGAGGTTGCCTATCGCCTGGCCGGCCTGGCTGTCCAGCGGCAGCTGCAGGTTGGCCTTGACCTGGGCCGCCAGAGGGCCGGCCGTGGCGCGGCCGTCCTGCCACGGGGCCTGCTCCAGCGCCTGGCGGCACTGGCGCACTTCGTCGGGGCTGAGCAGGGCGGGTATGCGGAGCATCATGGCAGGCGGTCCTCAGGGGGGAATCAGCGAGTGTCCCGCAAAAAAGCCCCGCAGGCGGCGATGGCCTGCGGGGCTTTGCGGTGATCTGCGCAGCGTCAAGCCGCTGAGCGTTCGCCCGGGGCGATCAGCAGATCAGTATGTCCACTTGAGCGAGGCCACGGCCGAGCGGCCTGCGGCCATGGTCGCGTAGTGGGGCGAGCGGATGCCGCTGTAGTAGACCTTGTCGCCCAGGTTGTACAGGTTCAGCTGCACGGTCAGGTTGCGGTCGATCTGGTAGGCCACCATGGCGTCGTAGCGCGCATAGCCGCTGGCGCCCTTGGTGACGATGCCGCCATCCACCGTGGACAGGATGTAGCTCTGGTTCACGCTGCTCTGGGCGTAGATGCCCAGGCCCACGGTCAGCTTTGCCATGGGCTTGTAGCTGGTCCACAGGCTGAAGCTGTGCTTGGGCGTGTTGGGGAAGGGCTGGCCATTGGCCACGCTGCCCGCGCCGGCGTTCTTCTGCTCGCTGTCCATGTAGGTGTAGCCGCCGAAGACGCTCAGGCCCGGCAGCACGCTGCCCGTAAAGCCCAGCTCCACACCGTTGACCACCTTGTTGCCGCCCATATAGGTGACGCCGTTTTCGGTGATGCGCGCATTGGTCACGTCGTTGCGGAACAGCGCGGCCGTCAGCGCCAGGCGCTTTTCCATCAGGTCCCACTTGGTGCCCAGTTCGAGCGAGCGGGTCTTCTCGGGAGCGAGGTTGGCCAGCTGGTCGGTGGAGATGCCCAGGTCCTCGTTGCCGTTGCCCAGCATGGAGCCGCCGGGGCGCGAGGAGGTGCCGATGCTGGCGTAGATGCTGCCGTTGGTGGCCGGCTTGTAGACCAGGCCCAGCTGGTAGTTGAAAAGCGTGTCCGAGCGGCTCAGGTCATAGGCGGGCGTGTTGCGGCCGGCGGGGCCGGAGGCGCTGAGTTTGTAGTGGTCCATGCGCAGGCCGGCGTTGAGCAACCACTGGTCGTTGAACTTCAGCGTGTCGAAGCCGTACAGCGCCACGGTGTCGATCTGGTTGTGGCTGGGGTCGCCCAGCGTCACGGGCAGGTTCCACAGCGGGCTGCTGTCGGGGTTGTTCAGCGAGGCGCACCACAGGCTGGCGGCCGTGCAGGTGGTGTTGGTGGTCTGTACGGCAGCCGTGCGGGATTCTGCCTTTTCCTTGGACAGCTCCAGGCCGAACGAGTAGCTGTGGCCCACGCTGCCGGTCTGGGCCTTGCCCGTGAATTCCGAGAGGTTCTGCAGCGTCTTGATGTCGGCCACGCGTGCATTGCCACGGCGGAACACATAGCCATTGACGACATTGCCCTTGCTGTCGTCGGGCTGGGTCCACAGGTAGTCCTGTTCGGTCTTGCTGTAGCGCAGGCTGTTGCGGAACTTCTGGGTGTCGGTGAACTTGTGCTCCACGGTGGCCGTGAACAGGTCGCTCTTTTCCTTTTCGTAGTCGCGGCTGGTCAGGCCGTACCAGTTGTCGCGGTTGTTGCCGTAGGTGGGACGCACCACGCTGCCGCCGCGCAGGCCGGCCGCAGCCGTGTTGCTGTACAGGTAGGGCACGCCGCCATCGGGAATGTTGTCGGTCTGCAGGTGCTGCCAGGACAGCGAGACCTCGGTGGGCGTGCCCATGCCGAAGGTCACCGTGGGGGCAATGCCCCAGCGCTTGTTCTCGGGGCCGCTGCGGCCGGGAACGTCGGCGTCATGCACCATGGCGTTCAGGCGCAGGCCCACGCCTTCGCCCAGCACGCGGTTGGCGTCGATGGTGGCGCGCCGGTAGCTGTCCGTGCCCAGGCCCACGTCGCCGCTGATGAAGTTCTCGTTCCTGGCCTTCTTGGTCACCAGGTTGATGGAGCCGCCCGCGCCGCCACGGCCTGCATAGGCCGAATCGGCGCCCTTGATGACTTCTACCGCTTCCAGGTTGAACACCTCGCGCGTGCCGGCCGCAATGTCGCGCATGCCGTCCACGAAGGTGCTGGCCTGGGCATCCATGCCGCGGATGAAGGGCTGGTCACCCGAGGGGTTGCCACCTTCGCCGTTGCCGAAGGTGATGCCGGGCGTGGACCGCAGGGCTTCCTGCAGGCTGGTCGCGCCGGTCTGCTTGATGATTTCCTCGTTGATGACCTGCACCGTCTTGGGCGTGTCCACCAGCGGGGCCGTGAACTTGGCCGAGGAGGCGTTGTCGGTCTTGACGGGCGCTTCGGTCGAAGACGTCACGTTCACGGTGCCCAGCGTGGTGCTGGTCTGCGCGAAGGCCGAGGTGCCCGCGAGGCACAGGGCAGCGGCAAGGGCCAGCTGGGTGAGGTTCGCGGGGGGGAGGATTTGTTGGATTTTGCTCATGTTCACTCCGATGAAAGCCCGCGGATTGTTATTGCGAATCACTAGTGTTCGGTTTCTGCTTCGTAAAGTTGGCCTGTTTGCCCTGGGTAAAAGTCCTTCGCGTTGCCGCCATGCAACAAACGAAAACCGTGTTTCACCAAAGATTCAATGAAAAAGCGGCTGTCGCCAGCCGCTTGAGTCTGCTGCGAGGCGCCTGCAGCGCCCGTCCCTGGCCTTATTCGTTGGCCGGGTTGGCCAGCAGGGCCTTGTAGATCACGGCGCCGATCAGCGCACCCACGATGGGGGCCACCCAGAACAGCCACAGTTGCGAGATGGCGATCTCGGGGCCGAACAGGGCCGGGCCCGTGCTGCGCGCGGGGTTGACCGAGGTATTGGTCACGGGAATCGAGATCAGGTGGATCAGCGTCAGGCACAGGCCGATGGCCAGCCCGCCAAAGCCGGCCGCCGCGCGCTTGGCCGTGGCGCCCAGGATGACCAGGATGAAGAAGGCGGTCATCACCACCTCGGTGACCAGGGCTGCCGTCATGCCGTAGCCGCCCGGCGAATGCGCGCCGTAGCCGTTGGTGGCAAAGCCGCCGATGTCGGCACCGGCCTTGCCCGTGGCGATCACATAGAGGATGGCCGCGCCCGTGATGGCGCCCAGCACCTGCGAGACGATGTAGCCCGGCAGTTCGCTCCAGGCAAAGCGCCCGCCCATGGCCAGGCCCACGGAGACGGCCGGGTTGAAGTGCCCGCCCGAGATGGGCCCGAAGGCATAGGCGCCCGTGAGCACCGTCAGGCCGAAGGCCAGCGAGACGCCGACCAGGCCGATGCCCACCTGCGGGAAGGCGGCGGCCAGCACGGCCGCACCGCAGCCGCCCAGGGTCAGCCACAGGGTCCCGAGGAATTCGGCGGACCATTTTTGAACAGAGCTGTGCATGGAAAATCTCCTGAAGCAGGCCCGCCATTGCGCCCGGGCCCTGCGCGCACCGTCCGCCGCACAGCGGAAAGTGGCGCAGTTATAGCCCTGCGCCAGCCCCGCCGTGAGGGCGAAAAAGTGAACAATCGTCCAGAGCCTGCGTCGCCACAGGGGCGGCGGGGTCTTGATAATGCGCTCGCCGGCCCGAGATGAGGGCTGATTTTTTCCCTGTTGTGAACCCATAGGACATAGGACACTGTCTGCATGAGCAAGCAAACCCATTCTTTTCAGGCCGAAGTTGCACAACTGCTGCACCTGGTCACGCATTCGCTGTACTCCAACCCCGAGATCTTCCTGCGCGAGCTGGTCTCCAACGCCTCCGACGCCTGCGACAAGCTGCGCTTCGAGGCGCTGAACAATGCCGCGCTGTATGAAGACCAGCCCAACCTGGAAGTGCGCGTGTCCTTCGACGCCGCCGCCAAGACGCTGACCATTGCCGACACCGGCATCGGCATGAGCGAGCAGGAAGCCATCGACAACCTGGGCACCATCGCCAAGAGCGGCACCAAGGCCTTCATGGACAAGCTGTCGGGCGACCAGAAGTCGGACTCGCAGCTGATCGGCCAGTTCGGCGTGGGCTTTTACTCGGGCTACATCGTGGCCGACAAGATCACCGTGGAAACACGCCGCGCGGGCCTGCCGGCCTCCGAAGGCGTTCGCTGGACCAGCGGCGGCACGGGCGAGTTCGAGGTCGAGCAGATCGAGCGCCCCCAGCGCGGCACCAGCATCACGCTGCACCTGCGCCCCGAGGCCGAGGAGTTCCTCAACGCCTGGAAGATCAAGCAGGTCATCGGCAAGTACTCCGACCACATCAGCCTGCCCATCCTCATGGAAAAAGAGGAGTGGAAGGACGGCGAGAACGACCAGCCCGGCACCATGGAGAAGACGGGCGAGTGGGAGACCATCAACAAGGCCAGCGCGCTGTGGACGCGTCCCAAGAAGGACATCACGGCCGAGCAGTACCAGGACTTCTACAAGGCCATCAGCCACGACTTCGAGAACCCGCTGACCTGGAGCCACAACCGCGTCGAGGGCAACACCGAGTACACGCAGCTGCTGTTCATCCCCGCCAAGGCGCCGTTCGACCTCTACAACCGCGACAAGAAGGCCGGCGTCAAGCTCTACGTCAAGCGCGTCTTCATCATGGATGACGCCGAGGCGCTGATGCCCGGCTACCTGCGCTTCGTCAAGGGCGTGATCGACTCGGCCGACCTGCCGCTGAACGTCAGCCGCGAGCTGCTGCAGGAAAGCCGCGACGTGCGCCTGATCCGCGACGGCTCGACCAAGCGCGTGCTGTCCATGCTGGAAGACCTGGCCAAGCACGATCGCCACGACGCTGCCGCTGACGCGGCGGCCGACGGCGTCACCGACGTGGTCAGTGAAGAGGACAAGGCCAAGGAAGGCAAGTACAGCCAGTTCTACGCCGAGTTCGGCCCCGTGCTCAAGGAAGGCCTGGGCGAGGACTTTGCCAACAAGGAACGCATCGCCAAGCTGCTGCGCTTTTCTTCCACCAGCCAGGACGAGGCCATCGTCTCGCTGGCCGACTACAAGGCCCGCATGAAGGAAGGCCAGGACGCGATCTACTACATCACGGCCGACTCCCTGACCGCAGCCCGCAACAGCCCGCAGCTCGAAGTCTTCCGCAAGAAGGGCATCGAAGTGCTGCTGATGGCCGACCGCGTGGACGAATGGGCCATGGGCTACCTGACCGAATTCGACGGCACGCCGCTGCAGTCCGTGGCCAAGGGCGCCGTGGACCTGGGCAAGCTGCAGGACGAAGAGGAAAAGAAGGCCGCCGAGGAAGCGGCCGAGACTTTCAAGCCCCTGCTGGCCAAGCTCAAGGAAGCGCTCAAGGACAAGGCCGAGGACGTGCGCGTGACCACGCGCCTGGTGGACTCGCCCGCCTGCCTGGTGGTGCAGGACGGCGGCATGAGCCTGCAACTGGCGCGCCTGCTCAAGCAGGCCGGCCAGCAGGCGCCGGACGCCCGCCCCGTGCTGGAGGTCAATCCCGAGCATCCGCTGGTCAAGAAGCTGGACGGTTCGGTGCATTTCCATGACCTGGCCAACATCCTGTTCGACCAGGCCGTGTTGGCCGAAGGCGGCATGCCCGAAGACCCGGCCGCCTACGTCAGGCGCGTGAACGCGCTGCTGGCGTGAGTTCCTCACAAGGATTGCCTCGCCGCATTCCCTAGGCCTTAGTGCCTGCTCACTGCCGCGCCAGCGCGCGGCAGATCAGCATTGCAAGCCGGTGCCAGCCAAGCTGCCACCGGCTTTTTCACGTCTGCGTTCCGTGAGGAAAACCGACCGAAAAAGCTCGACTCACAAAAAACTCACAAATACTTCTAAATACTCACTTTTGTTAAAAATTCCAGATCATATTTACTTTTGGTAATAAAGAACCATCATGCCTCCTTTTGGTGCGTCCGGTTGTCGGCTTTTTGACAGAGCTGTTCCAGCCGGGCACCTCGTGCGTCCGTGCCTGCGGCATTCGGCGCTGTCAACGAAGCAAAAGAGAGGTTTGTATGGCTTTCACGAGAAAGGGCTGGCTGGCGCGTGCGCTGCTGTCCGGCGGCTTGCTGGCAACAGCGGCTGCCGTGGCGGCGCCGGCCGACACCGACATCCTGGTCAACCAGGACGGTCTCTATGACGGACAGGACGCATCGGCAGGCCCTGCCGGCGGCACCTTCACCTATGTGGCCAAGGTCAGGCACAACAACATCGGTCCCGACGCCGTAGGCGTCACCCTGACCGAGGTGCTGCCCGTGGGCGCCGTGTTCCAGGGCTACAGCAGCAGCCCGGGCGGCATCACCTGCACGGCACCCGCGGCCGGTACGGTGCTCACCGCAGGCAACAACACGCTGGTCTGCAACATCGGCAACCTGGCGCCCGCCGATGGCTTCAAGTCCGTGGGCTTCGAGGTCATCCTGCCGACCGTCGGCACCAACTGGCGCGCCGTGGCCAGTGCGCGCATGGCCTCGCCCGACTACGACAACGACCAGAACAACACGCAGCTGGACCGCAACTTCACCACCACCGAGGCCGCCGATCTGGCCATCGCGATGGCCGCTCCCGCCAGCGTCGCCAACGGCGGCGCCTTCCAGTACACCATCGACGTGCAGAACAAGGGCCCGTCCGAGGTGCCCGCCGGTGGCCGTACCGTGGTGCGTTTCCCCGTGCCCAACGGCGCCGTGATCACGGGCGCGCCTGCAGGCAGCGGCTGGAGCTGTACGCCCGCCTCGGGCTATCCGCTGATCTCGGGCGAACTCAGCTGCACGCGCGGCGGACCCGTGGCGCCGGGCGCCGTGCTGCCTTCCATCTCCGTGCCGGCCATCGCCAACATGAGCGGCACCATTGCTGGCGCTGCCAGCGTCAAGGGCTACAAGGACGCCAGCACGGAGATGCCGGACGGCCAGTCCGGCAACAACACCGCCAGCGCCGCCGTGGTCTCCAGCGGCAGCGAGTTCGTGGATGTCTCGCTGCGCAAGCAGGTGGCGCCCACGGTGCTGGATGCGCTGCAGGCGACCGAGGTCACCTACACGCTGCAGCCGCGCCGCGAGGGCGGCTCCCTCGTGCCGCGCGATCTCACCGTCACCGACACCCTGCCGGCCGGCGTGACCTTCACGGGCTTCGACGGCAGCACGGCGCCCTGGAACTGCGGCCACAACAGCGGCACCATTACCTGCACCCACGCGGGCGAGTACCCGGTGGCCGGCTACGCCAACATGCAGGCCATCCGCTTCAAGGCCAGCGTGGCTGCGGGTGGAACGCCGGGTGCGCAACTGGTCAATCAGGGCGTGATCGGGGTTCCACCCGAACTCAACGAGCCCAACAAGACCAACAACACCGATAGCGCGGCGGTGAGCTTCAGCAACGATGCGCGGCTGCGCCTCGTCAAGGCCGGCCCCAGCCGCCCGGTGCTGGCGGGTGAGGAGTTCCAGTACACGATCACGGTGACCAACAACGGTCCCATGCCTGTGCTGCCGAATCAGCTGATCACCGTATCCGACACCCCTGCGGACAACCGAATGACCGTCATCGGCATGTCCGGTGCGGGCACCGGCGCGGGTGACTGGACCTGCGCCGCCCAGAGCTGCACCTCGACCGCGGGCCTGGCCGTGGGCGCCAGCCGCCAGATCACGGTCAGGGCCAAGGTCACGCTGGCGTCGGGCCATCTGGACTTCACCAACAACGCCTCCGCTGGCGTGGTCGGCCGGGACAATGCATCGGCCAGCACTTCGGCCACGGTCACCGTGTCTGCCGACAAGGTGGATGTGGGCATCGTCAAGAGCGTGGTCAGCCCTGTGCCGCCGGCCTCCATCAAGAGCGGTGAAGAGGTCACCTACCAGCTGGTGGTGAAGAACCACTCGGCCAGCACGACGGTGACGAATGTCCGCGTGCGCGACGCGCTGCAGTCCCTGGTCAAGCAGACCGACGGCGTGCGCATCGTGGGCGGCAACCCGGTGGACGAGGCCGGCAATCCCGTGCCGTACACCTACCCGGGCGGCGGCTTTGTCTCCAGCCGCATCGTCTCCGGCGCAAACGCCAGTTGCGGCACGCCCACGGGCGGCGTCAACAGCGAGGCGCGCGAGTTGACCTGCACCATTGCCTCGATGGCTCCCGACGCCGAAGTGGTGATCGAGGTCAAGATCCGCCCCAAGCGCGCCACCACCGGCACCTATGCCAACGCGGCCTCGGCCCAGTCCCTGGACATCCATGACGCCGATCCCGGCAACGATTCCTCGACGGCCAGCATCACCGTGCAGGCCATCGCGGAAATCGCCGCGCAAAAGCAGGTCTCGCCCAAGGTGGCGGCTGCGGGCGAGCCGCTGACCTATACGGTCACGGTGCCCAACTACGGCCCCTCGTCGGCCGCCAATGTCACGCTCAAGGACGTGCTGCCTGCAGACGCCATCTTCATCGGCACGCCCACGGTCTCCGGCGGCGGCACCTGTACTCCGGCTGCCACCGATGGCGTGCAGGGCGGAACGCTGGAGTGCGCCTGGACCAATCCGCTGCCCACAGGCGCGCAGTACACCGTGAGCTACAAGATGCGCTCGCGCGGCGATCTGGCGGCCGACACGGAGATCCTCAACACGGTCGCCGTGGACACCGCCACCGAGGAACTGACCAAGGCCAACAACCAGGCCGAGGCCAAGGCCCGGCTCAAGCGTGCCGAGCTGGATGTGAACATCAGCATGCGCCACACGGCGGACGGCCTGGTGCTGGGTGAGGACACCGAATACACCATCACGGTGACCAACTCCGGCCCCTCCTACGCCACCCAGGTGGTCGTGACCGACAAGTTCCCCGCATCGGGCTCCACGGCCACCTTCAGCTACCAGAACGGCCTGGCGCTGGCCGGCATTCCCGGCGCCTCCGCATCCTGGTGCGGCGTGCAGCCGGCGCTGAACGCGACCAGCGGGCCGCTGCAGTGCACCATCCCTGCGCTGGCGCCGGGCCAGAGCATGACCATCAAGTTCAAGATGCGCGCACAGACCCTGCCCGACAAGGCATCGGGCGGCACCATCTACCACGAGGCCTCGGTCAAGCCCTTCGAGACGGAATGGCTGAGCAATGGCGGCGATGTGATCGTCAACAACACCACCACCGACCGGACCTCCACCAGCCGCCAGGGCAATGCCGTGGACCTGGGGATCGGCAAGCAGGGCCCCGCCGGCCCGCTGGACGATGGCGACACGGCCAGCTACACGCTGACCGTCACCAACTACGGCCGCGATCCGCAGTCGCCCGCGGGCGGCTCGGTGACCGACGTGCTGCCCGCCGGGCTGGAGTTCGTCTCGGCCTCGGCAGGCTGCAGCTACGCCAGCGGCACGCGCACCGTGACCTGCAGCGTGCCGCAGCTGGCCCAGGGCGGCACGGCGGTCTTCACGCTGGAGACAAAGCTGGACAAGCCCTACAAGGGCGCCCGCCCGCTGGTCAACTCGGCCACGGTCTCGGTGCCCGGTGACGGCAATCCCGACAACGACAAGAGCACGACCACCACGCCGCTCAAGCCGGGCCCGGACACCACGGCCAGCATTCCCACGCTGTCGCAGTGGGGCCTGATGCTGATGTCGTCCCTGCTGGCGCTGATGGCGCTGGGGACCATGCGCAGGCGCGAGCGTCGGTGATGCGCCCGTGACGGCAAGGGCCGGTGGCGTGATTCACGCACCGGCCTTTGTCGTCTTTGAGCGGTCCGAAGATAATGCGAGCCTATAGAGGGACACTGTTTCGCAACTGCCAGGTCGCAAGCCCGGCAACCAACACTCCAAGACCTGCCATGCTGCGCTTCTTTCTGATCTTTCTGGCCATCCAGCTGACGATGTTCGGGCTGAACCTGCTCAGTTGGGTGCAGCAGCACATCGTGCTGCCCTGGACGGCCTTCCTGGCGCACATCTGTGCCTCGCTGGTGACCTGGTTCGACAGCACGGCCTCGGCCACGGGCAAGGTGCTGTGGAACACGGCCACGGGCTTCGGCGTCTCCATCGAGGCCGGCTGCAATGGCCTGGAGGCCTACATCGTGCTGTTTGCCGCCGTGATGGCCTTCCCCTCGTCATGGCGCCAGAAGCTGGTGGGCCTGCTGGCCGGCTTCGTGGCCGTACAGGCCATCAATGTGCTGCGCGTCATCAGCCTGTTCTACCTGGGCCAGTGGAGCACCACGGCCTTCAACTTCGCGCATGAGTACCTCTGGCAGGCGCTGATCATGCTGGACGTGCTGGTGTTCTGGCTGCTGTGGGTGCGCTGGAGCGGCCGCAAGGCGCCGTCGCAGGATGATGGCGGCCAGCCGCCGCTGCCGCCCGCCGCTGCAGCTTCCGCCGCCGTGGCCGCCTGAGGAGCAGGCCATGATCGGACGCAATCCCATCTCGCGCTTCGCGGCCCTGGCCATGGGCGGCATCGTGGTGCTGACCCTGGCCTGGACGCTGGCGGCTGGCTGGCTGGCCGTGCCGGTGTCCGGCATGAGCAAGTGGATGCTGGAGAACGCCGCCAACGGCTGGGTGCAGCGCGTGGACATGGAGACGCCCCGCAGCCTGGTCGTCAATTCCTCGGTCCAGGTCTCCAACGAGCAGACCGGCTGGCGCCGCGCTGAGGCCATCGTCGAGGTCGATCCCGCCCGCTACGGCTACGGCCTGCCGGTGCTGGTGGCCATGCTGCTGGCGGCCTGGGGTCCGGGCCGGTGGTGGCGCATCCTGGTTGGGTATGTGGCGCTGCTGCCGCTGCAGACCTTCAGTGTGGTCACGCAGGTGTTGATGCAGTTGTGCCTGGCGGCCAAGCTGGACCTCAATGTGTTGGGTCTCCAGGGATGGCAGCTCAATGCCATTGTCTACGGCTACCAGATGGGGGGCCTGATGGTGCCCACGCTGGCGCCTGTACTGCTGTGGCTGGTGCTGGACATGGGCTTTGTGCGCCGCGTGCTGCTGCCGGCCTGGAACCGCAGCCGTGCTGCCGCCGCACCGCAGCCCGTGGTGGCGCCCAAGCCTTCGGCATGGCGCCAGACGGATGGCGCGGCCACCTCCACCGGCAACCCGCTGGTGTCCTCCAGCAGCGCAGCTACCCTGCCACGGGCCAAGGCCAAGACCACGGGGCCGGCGCAGTAGGCCTGCACTTCCCGGCTGGCGGGCAGGCCCTGTTTTCTCAGCCCTGCGCGGGCATGGGCGGCAGCAGGCCGCGCTCGGTGATGAAGTCGATCACCTCGCGCAGGCCCTTGCCGCTTTTCACGCTGCCCATCACATAGGGCTTGTGGGCGCGCATGCGCTGCGTGTCGGCTTCCATGATGGACAGGTTGGCGCCCACGTAGGGCGCCAGGTCGGTCTTGTTGACCACCAGCAGATCGCTCTTGGTGATGCCGGGGCCGCCCTTGCGCGGAATCTTCTCGCCGCCGGCCACGTCGATCACGTAGATGGTCAGGTCCGACAGCTCGGGGCTGAAGGTGGCGGCCAGGTTGTCGCCGCCGCTTTCGATGAAGACGATGTCCGCCTCGGGGAACTGGCGCAGCATGCGGTCCACGGCTTCAAGGTTGATGGAGGCGTCCTCGCGGATGGCCGTGTGCGGGCAGCCGCCGGTCTCCACGCCCATGATGCGCTCGGGCGGCAGGGCCTCGGCCACCGTCAGCAGGCGCTGGTCTTCCTTGGTGTAGATGTCGTTGGTGATGACCACCAGGTCGTAGTGGGCGCGCATGGCCTTGCACAGCATCTCCAGCAGCGTGGTCTTGCCGGAGCCGACCGGGCCGCCGATGCCGACGCGCAGCGGGGGGAGTTTCTTGGTGCGGGTGTTCATGGTGGACTTGGGGTGAGTGATCAGGACCGGAAGAGCCGGGAGTACTGGTGTTCGTGCCGTGCCTGCAGCACGCTCCATTGGGGCAGCATGGTGTCCAGCCGGGGCGGCGCCTCGCTGGCGCGGCGGCGTGCCTCGCCCACGGCCTGCTCCAGCAGCGGATGCAGGGCCAGCAGCAGGCTCTGGCCCGCCACCTGGCCCAGCGGCACGGCCTTGATGGCGGCGGCCACCTGGTTCTCCAGCCAGGCAAAGCCATAGGCCAGCAGGGCATGGTCCTCGTCGGCATCCACGGCGGCGCAGGCACAGGCAAAGGCCGTGGGATAGGCCAGGCCCGGTCCCTCCACAAGGGCGCCCAGTTGTGCGATGCGGGGTGCAAAGGCCTCGCCGCCCCAGGGCACGGAGCGCAGCAGGCTGTGCAGCGACCAGCCCATCTGCAGCGTCTCGGCACGGGCCTCGCGGCTGTCGCGGCTGGCAATGAACCACTGGTTCCATTCGTGCACCGCCCCCTCGTCGCCTGCGCTCCAGGCCCGGCGCAGCAGCAGCCACAGCGGCGCCTCGCAGCGTGCAAAGCCGTGGGCCAGCGCATCGGCAATCCAGGTGCGCGCCGTGCCGGCATCCGTGACCAGGCCGTGCTCGATGGCGGCCTCCAGCCCCTGCGAATAGCTGAAGCCGCCCACGGGCAGCTGGGGCGATGCCAGGTGCAGCAGGGCGCACAGCCCCTGTATCGACAGGTCAGCCATGCGGATGGTCGTGGCCGTGCCCGTGTCCGCAGCAGCCTTTGTGATCATGGTCATGGCTGTGATCGTGGCCATGTTCATGCCCGTGGGAATGATCGTGTGAATGGCCGTGTGCGTGCCCATGGTCATGCAGCGCATACACGCTCTGCGCCAGTGCCTGGTCCTCGGCAAAGCTGGCGTCATGGCCGTGGCGGTGGCCGCCGCCATAGGCACCGGCCTCGGGCTCGAAGGGCGCATCCACCAGGGCCACCTGCGCGCCCAGGCGCAGCAGCATGTCGTGCAGCACGGGGTCGTTTTCCAGGTGCAGGTGCGTGGGCGTGACCTCCACCGGGATATGCCGGTTGCCCAGGTGGTAGGCCGCACGCAGCAGGCCCAGCGGCGTGGCCGCCGTCACGCGCAACACCGCCTGGGGCGCCGCGCGCACGGCGACCAGGCTGCCATCCTCGGCCACCAGCACATCGCCGCCGCGCAGCACGCTGCCGCGCGCCAGCACCACGGCCAGCTCGCGCCCCGTGGAGTCCGTTGCCGCAAAGCGGCTCTTCTGGCGCATGTCCCAGTCCAGCTCCAGCGTGGCGGCGCGCCTGACCAGCACGGCGGCAAGGCCGCCGCCCTGGGGCATGTGTTTGTTGACGGTGAGCATGGATTTGCTTTTTACTAAGAGTGGGTACCGCGTGACGCAACCGAAGACAGCAAAGGAGGGGTCATCATGTTCGCCGTCAAACTGATCGAGGTAGGAGATGCCTTGGGATTGATCTTTCCCGAGGAGTTGCTGAGGCGTTTGAAGCTCGGCGAAGTTGACCGTTTGTACATGAGGGAGTCTGCGAACGGCAGTGTCACCTTATTTGCCTATGACCCGGATGATCATCTTCCGGGTGGTACGGGTACATCTTCTTCAGGCGATGCAAACGCGTGAATCTGCTCTGCATAGGGATGACCAGATAGTCAGAACAGAAAATACCGCTGCGCCATCGGCAGCTCGGTGGCGGGCTCGCAGGTCAGCAGCTGGCCGTCGGCCACGACCTGGTAGGTCTCGGGATCGACGCTGATGTCGGGCTGCCAGTCGTTGTGCACCATGTCGCGCTTGCTGACGCTGCGGCAGTTTTCCACGGCCACGGTGCGCTTGCGCAGGCCGTAGCGGTCTGCCACGCCGGCCTGCTGGGCGGCCTGCGAGACGAAGGTGAGGCTGGCCGCCGCCACGCCGCTGCCCTGGCCCGCGAACATGGGCCGGTAGTGCACGGGCTGGGGCGTGGGGATGCTGGCGTTGGGATCGCCCATGGCGGCGCTGGCGATGCTGCCGCCCTTGAGGATGAGGCTGGGCTTGACGCCGAAGAACGCCGGCCGCCACAGCACCAGGTCGGCCAGCTTGCCGACCTCGACCGAGCCCACGACATGGGCGATGCCATGCGTGCGTGCGGGGTTGATGGTGTACTTGGCCACGTAGCGCTTGACGCGGAAGTTGTCGTGGCGCGCGTTGTCGCCCGGCAGGCTGCCGCGCTGGACCTTCATCTTGTGCGCGGTCTGCCAAGTGCGCAGCACGACCTCGCCCACGCGGCCCATGGCCTGGCTGTCGCTGGAGATCATGGAGAAGGCGCCCAGGTCGTGCAGCACGTCCTCGGCGGCGATGGTCTCGCGGCGGATGCGGCTTTCGGCGAAGGCGATGTCCTCGGCAATGGAGGCGTCCAGGTGGTGGCAGACCATGAGCATGTCCAGGTGCTCGTCCAGCGTGTTCACCGTGTAGGGCCGCGTGGGGTTGGTGGACGAGGGCAGCACGTTGGCCTCGCCGCAGACCTTGATGATGTCGGGCGCGTGGCCGCCGCCCGCGCCTTCGGTGTGGTAGGTGTGGATGGTGCGGCCCTTGAAGGCGGCCACCGTGGCCTCGACGAAGCCGCCCTCGTTGAGCGTGTCGGTGTGGATGGCGACCTGGGTGTCGGTCTCGTCGGCCACGCCCAGGCAGCAGTCGATGGCGGCGGGCGTCGATCCCCAGTCCTCGTGCAGCTTCAGGCCGATGGCGCCTGCCGCGATCTGCTCGCGCAGCGGCGCGGCCTGGCTGGCGTTGCCCTTGCCCAGCAGGCCGATGTTCATGGGGTAGCCGTCCACGGCCTGCAGCATGCGCTCCATGTGCCAGGGGCCGGGCGTGACCGTGGTGGCGAAGGTGCCTGTGGCCGGGCCCGTGCCGCCGCCGATCATGGTGGTCACGCCGCTGGTCAGCGCCTCGTCGATCTGCTGTGGGCAGATGAAGTGGATGTGCGTGTCGATGCCGCCGGCCGTGACGATCATGCCCTCGCCCGCAATGATTTCCGTGCCGGGGCCGATGACGATGGTCACGCCCGGCTGCATGTCCGGGTTGCCGGCCTTGCCTATGCCTGCGATCAGCCCGTTCTTGATGGCGATGTCGGCCTTGACGATGCCCCAGTGGTCGATGATCACGGCATTGGTGATGACGGTGTCGGCGCAGTCGGCGGCCATGCGCTGGCTCTGGCCCATGCCGTCGCGGATGACCTTGCCGCCGCCGAACTTGACCTCTTCACCGTAGATCGTGTGGTCCTTCTCGATCTCGATGACCAGGGCCGTGTCGGCCAGCCGCAGGCGGTCGCCCACGGTGGGGCCGAACATCTCGGCATAGGCCTGGCGCGTGATGCTTGCCATGAATGTTCCCTTTCAGAGAGGCCCCATCACCTTGGCGTTGAAGCCATAGATGATGCGGTCGCCGGAGATTTCCACCAGTTCCACGGTGCGCTCCTGCCCGGGCTCGAAGCGCACGGCCGTGCCGGCCGCGATGTTCAGCCGCCAGCCGCGTGCGGCGGCGCGGTCGAAGTGCAGGGCCTCGTTGACTTCGAAGAAATGAAAGTGCGAGCCCACCTGCACCGGCCGGTCGCCGGTGTTGGTGACCGTGAGGGTCTGCACCGGCCGGCCCGCGTTCAGCAGGATCTCGCCGGGCTCGGCGAGCAGCTCGCCGGGGATGATGCGCTCAGTCATGTGCGGCTCCCGCGCTCAGCCTGCCAGCGCCACGGCACCGTAGCCCATGGCGGCCACTCCGGCCAGGCGTGCGGCCCAGGCCGATGCCGTGCCGCCGCGCATGGCCCGGCCAAAGGCCACGCCCAGCGCATGCAGCACCAGCGTGGTGGCGACCATGCCCGCCATGTAGGCCCAGAACACGGCTGCGGGCAGCGCGTGGGGGAAGACCTCGCCATGCGCGTATCCGTGGAACAGCGCGAAGGCGCCGGCCAGCACCATGGCCAGGGCCACGGGCAGGCGGCGCTGGGCCACCAGCAGCAGGCCGAAGGCCAGCAGCGAGGCGGCCACCATGGGCTCCACGGCCGGCAGCTCCAGCGGGGTCTGCGTCAGCGCCAGGCCCAGCGCCATGCAGGCGGCAAAGGCCACGGGCGGCAGCCACTGGCGCTGCAGCATCAGCCCGCACCACAGGCCCAGGGCCAGCATGGCCAGCAGATGGTCCAGGCCCGCGATGGGGTGGGACAGCCCGGCCATCAGGGCCTGCATGGCGCCGTCACCGGCATGCAGGTGGGCGCCGGCCCCCGTATGGGCGCTGGCGGCCGTGGCGGCGGCCAGCAGGGCCGGGGCGAGCAGAAGGCGGGGATGGAACATGGCGGATCTCCTCAAACGATCGGGTGATGAACGGTGACCAGCTTGGTGCCGTCCGGGAAAGTGGCTTCGACCTGGATGTCCGGGATCATTTCTGGAATGCCCTCCATCACATCGGCGCGCGTCAGCACCGTGGTGCCCAGGTGCATGAGCTCGGCCACGGTCCTGCCGTCGCGCGCCCACTCCAGCACGGCGGCGCTGATCAGCGCCACGGCCTCGGGGTAGTTGAGCTTCAGGCCGCGCGCCTTGCGCCGCTCGGCCACCAGGGCTGCGGTGAACAGCAGCAGCTTGTCTTTTTCACGCGGGGTGAGTTCCATGGATGAGTCTCCGTTGATCAGGTCGCCCACAGGCGCGGGGGGCGGGCCGGTTGGTCCAGCAGTGCCGGGCGCAGCAGGCGCCAGCCTTCATGCAGCACGGCCCGTGCTGCCTCCATGCGCCGGGCCAGCACGCGCAGCAGCAGCACCGAGGGCGCGCCGCCCTGGCCGGCCAGCAGGCTGGCGCCGGCGCGCACTTCATCGCTCCAGGGCAGGCTGGCGGCCAGTTGCTCGCTCAATGGCTCCATGGCCGCCAGGGGTTCCGGGGCCACGGCCCAGAGGCTGGCCTGTATGGGCAAGCCTGCCCAGGCAACGGGGCTGGACAGCAGTGCATGGCCGGCGTGCAGTTCGCCTTGCTCCAGCCACAGCGGCCGTCCGCCGCATGCGAGCCGGTTGTGAAGCTGCAGGCGCGCGGCAGCGGTGGGCGCGGCGCCGGTGTGGTTCCAGTGCTCGCCCGCGCCATAGCGGCCCAGCACCACGGCATCCCAGCCGATGGCGCGCGCGCCCGGCGCCAGATCCAGGTCCAGCGCCATGGTGGCGTCGGCACCGGCGAACAGCATGTTTTCCTGTGGCAGCCATTCCAGGATGGCGCCTTCTTCCACGCGCAGCCGCACGCGCTGCGCGGCCGGGCGGCCCTGGGACTTGTACCAGCGCGTGGCGCCCGGTGTGGTCAGCAGGGCGTGGGCGCCGGGCTCCACGGTCACATCGATCTGCAACTGGTCGCCGCCGGCCACGCCGCCGGGCGGGTGCAGCAGCACGGCATGGCAGATGCCGGGGCCTTCGGGGTGCAGCGGTTTTTGCACGCGCAGCGGGCCGCTGTGGCGTGCGTGGGAAAGCACGCTGCCCTGGCCGGCGCGGTGCCCGAAGCGCAGGTCCAGCATGGCCTGCCAGCCCGAGGCGCAAGCGGGCACGGCGGTGATCGGTAGCGCTGCGGACATGGGCGTGAGGGGCGGTACAGGGCGTGGTGGTTGTAACGGCCTTTGTCATGCATTTAGCGTGCCAATCCGGTGCAGTGGCGGTTGCGCCATGCTGGTGCGCTGGCGCATCGGATTGGTGCGTTTCCTGCATGGCAAGGCGCGCAAGACGGCACGTTTGCAGTGCATTCTTGCGCAGCGTGCCGCAGGCTGGTGCTCTTTCTTACGCGCGGCCCTGTGGCTGGCCTGCCTGGCGCGCGAGGGACCTGTCCCAGGCCACGACGGCCAGCGTGGCCAGGCTCAGAATCAGGCCCGCCACGCTGGCGCCTGTCCATCCCCAGTGCAGCCAGACCGCCGAGCCCACGGCCGAGCCTGCCGAGGCGCCGATGAAATAGCCCGTCATATAGACCGCATTGATGCGCGAGCGCGCCAAGGGTGCCAGCGCATAGATCACATTCTGGTTGCTGATGTGCAGGGCCTGCAGCGCGGCATCGACGATGAGCAGTCCCGCCAGGAACCACCACAGGCTGGTGCCGCCCAGCCACAGCGCCCCCCAGCCCGCCAGCATCAGCAGGCCGCCTGCCAGCGTGGTGCGCTGCTCCAGCCCCCGGTCGGCCAGCCGGCCGGCCATGTTGGCCATGAGGGCGCCGGCCACGCCGACCAGGCCGATGAGGCCGATCTGCGCATCGCCAAACCCGTAGCCCGGCCCGGCCAGCAGCAGTGCCATGGTCGAGAACAGCACGCTCACCGTGGCAAAGCCCATGCCGCCGATCAGAGCCCGGCTGCGCAGGCGCGGCTGCTCGCGCGCCAGCGTGAGCAGGGAGCGCATCACCGCGCCATAGCCTATGGGCTGGGCCGGCTGCGCCAGGGGCAACGCGCGCCGCAGCAGCAGGGCAACGCCGGCCGTGGCCAGGGCGCCCACCCAGTAGACGGCATTCCAGCCACCCAGCTCCGACAGCAGGCCCGCCACGCTGCGCGCCGCCAGGATGCCGATCAGCAGCCCGCTCATGACCAGCCCCACGGCGCGCCCGCTGGCGCCGGGCGCCGCAAAGCTGGCCGCCATGGGCACCAGCACCTGGGCCGCGACCGAGAACAGCCCCGTCATCAGCGTGCCCGCCGCCAGCAGCGCAAAGCTGTGCGCCATGCCGCTGGCCAGCATGCCCAGCGCGGCCAGCAGCATCAGGCCCAGCACCAGGCGGCGGCGCTCCAGCATGTCGCCCAGCGGCACGAGCAGCAGCAGCCCCAGCGCATAGGAGACCTGGGCCATGGTCACCGTCAGCGAGGCACGCGCCTCGCTGATGCCCAGGTCGATGGCGATGGAGTGCAGCAGCGGCTGGTTGAAGTAATTGGCGCCCGCGCACAGGCCGCAGGCCGTGGCCATGAGCAGCAGGGTGCTCTGGGGCAGCACGGGCGTGGCGGTGGCCTGCATGGGCGGCGAGGGCAGGGCGGGGGCCGGGGAGGATCTGTTCATCTGACGAATGCCTGTGTTATCTGCTTATGGGTGGCAAACGGATGGCTCAGACCCACAGCGGCGGCCGTGCGGGCTGGGCGTGGGCGGGCAGTGCGGCCACGGCATCAACCTCGATCAGCATGCCGGGCAGGGCCAGCCGGGGCACGGGGATCAGGGTGCAGGCCGGAAAGCGCGGCAGGGTATTGCTGGGGGCGCCATCGCCGGGGGCGCCGTCGCTCCAATGCAGGCGCACGGCGGCCTGCCAGTCGTTGAAGCGGGCCTCCGAGTGGTCGACGATGAGCAGGGTCAGCTTGACCACCTGGCCCATGTCCGCGCCCGCCGCCTGCAGCGCCAGCTTGAGGTTGGACAGCGCCTGCTGCGCCTGGGCCGCGAAGCTGTCGGGCAGGTCGCCCGCCTGGTTTTCGCCCCCCTGGCCCGAGACGAAGGCCCATTGCGCCGGCCCGTGCACGGTGACCACATGGGTGTAGCCGTTGGGCGTGGCGTCGTAGAGGCCGGCGGGCTGCAGATGGTGCAGTTGCGGGGCCGTGGAAGCTGCGGGCTGTGCCGAGGAGGTGGCAAGTGCGTCGTGTGGCATGTATGGCTTGGAGTCTGAGAGTGGGCCGGACCGGGCGGCGAGGCTTGCCAGTGTGAAACCTCAACCAAAGTTGAGGTCAAATGCAGGCCTGCTTGGACCTATTTTTCCTGCGCCTATTTTCCTGCTGCCATGAATCTGTCTTCTGCCGGTGTCACCGCGTCCGACCATGACGGGCCGGCCATCCTCTCCGTGGGCGAAGTCGCCCGGCGCAGCGGCATCACCGTCTCGGCCCTGCATTTCTACGAGCGCCAGGGGCTGATCGAGAGCCTGCGCACGCCCGGCAACCAGCGCCGCTATGCGCGTGCCGTGCTACGGCGCGTGGCGGTCATCAGGGTGGCCCAGCGCATGGGCGTGCCGCTGGCCGAGATTGCCGAGGCGCTGCAGGACCTGCCCAGCGGCCGCACGCCCACGCAGGCCGACTGGAGCGCGCTGTCCGCGCGCTGGCGCCATGCGCTGGATGCGCGCATCCAGGGCCTGACCCAGCTGCGCGACCAGATCGACGGCTGCATAGGCTGCGGCTGCCTGTCCCTCAAGGCCTGCCCGCTGCGCAATGACGGCGACTGCCTGGCCGAAGACGGGCCGGGGCCGCACTTTCGCTGAACGGGCATGCGCCCTGGGCGGAACTAGTGCTTGGGCATGGGCAGCGTGGGCGTGCGCGTGCACATCCAGCACAGCCAGCCGGCCAGCGCACCCATGACGATGCAGTAGGCGACCAGGGCCTCGGTGATGCCGATATGGTCCGAGAGCCAGCCCAGGCCCAGGATGGGCACGATGGTGCCCAGGTAGCCGACCACCAGGTACGTGGACAGCAGGCCCGTGCGCGTGGCCGGCGTGGAGACCTTGTTGACGATGGACATGCCCGCCAGGTTGCACAGGCCGTGGCCCGCCGCCGTGGTGATCACGCTGAGCGCGAACAGCAAGGCCGAGCCCGCGAAGCTGTTGACCAGCAGCAGGAGGTTGCAGGCCACCAGGCAGGCAAAGCCCACAATGGCCGAGCCCTTGGTCGGGCGCGGGCGCGCCAGGTACTGGAAGCCCGCCGAGAGGAACAGGATCACGCCGATGGACAGGCCGGAGACAGCCGGCCCGTGCCAGGGCACCATGCGCTGCATGAAGCTGGGCGCCAGCGATGCGAACAGGCTGAACATGCCGAAGGCGCAGAACGCGCACATGCCGCCCAGTGCGTAGTGGCGCGCAAAGCGGCGCTCCGGCAGCGTGATGGTGGGCATGAAATCACGCCAGTGCAGCGCGCGTGCCTGGGTGGAGGCCAGCTCGGCCGGCTCGGCGATGCGCACCTGGTACAGCGCATAGACGGCCAGCAGCCCCAGCCCCAGCGAGGGGATGTAGGCCGTGACCAGCGGCCAGGGCAGCCACTGCGCGATCAGCCCGCCCACCACCGGCCCCAGCCCGAAGCCGAAGGCAATGGTCAGGCTGGTCGTGGCCGCGGCGCGCTGCAGGTCGCCCCGGTTGTTGAGCCGGGTCATGCCCACCGAGGCCGAGGTGGTGATCAGCCCCGAAGCCACACCGATCACCACGCGCCCCAGCGCAAAGCTGGGCACGTTCCAGGCCACGGCGGAGGCCAGCACGCCCAGCGTCATCAGGATCAGCCCGGCGCGCAGCACGGTGACAAAGCCGAATCGGTCGGTCAGCCGGCCCAGGAACAGCAGGCTGGCCAGCGCGCCGAACATATAGGCCACGAAGATCTGCGTGATGTGGCTGGGCTGCAGCCCCCAGGCCTGCTGGTACAGCGGGTACAGCGGGCTGGCCAGGGCTGTGCCCATGACACCCACGCACATGGAAAAACACACCCACGCATAGGGTGGCCAACGGGTTTGCATAGAAAAGGGAGCGAAAAGGGAGCGCGAAGAAAGCGAAGGGGAAAGCGGCGCCGCGCAGGCCTGGCGCCACCGGGGCGCCACGGCACTGTCCGGGAGCGCATGGAATCTGGAATGACCCGCAGGCCAATGGGTGAATTCTAAGAAACCCGCGTGTCCTGAGTGTTTCGCTGCCTCCGAGCCCCTGGCATGGACCCGGGCATACCGCTGGCAACGTGCGCCGGGCGGGCGGGTGTACCCTGTGGCCGTCCCTGTGTTTTCCCTTGTCCAGAGAGTCCGGCATGCCAGTTCCATCCTCCGCTTTCATGACCTCCCAGCCATCCCGCAAGGCAGCGTGGACCGCGCTTGGCGCCTGCGCGCTGCTGCTGGCCGGCTGCGGCTCGGTGGGTGGCGGCGTGGGCATCGGAATTCCGGTCGGCCCCGTGTCGGTGGGCGTGGGACTGGGCAGCGGCGGGCTGAGTGCCGGAGTCGGCACGGGCGTGGGCCCGGTCGGCGTCGGTGTCGGCGTCAACCAGAGCGGCCAGGTGCTGGGCAGCGCAGGCGTGGGCGCCTCCACGGGTGTGGGCGGCGCGCGGGTCGGCGTGGGCGTGGGCTCATCCACCGTGCTGCACGATCCGCAGCGCTCCAACGTTCAACCGGCCCCGGAGCCAGCGCCTGCTGCCCCGCCTCATACCCCGGCCGGCCAGGTGCAATGGCGTGATGCCAGCGGTCAGGTCGTGCCGACCTGCCGCGTCGATGGACGTTGCTGAGCCGGTGCGAGAGAGGGGAAAGGCGCGTAGCGCCTCAGGGGGTGCTTCTGATCACCCCGCCCAGACGATGCGGTCGCGACCAGCGTTTTTTGCGAGATAAAGGCGCCGATCGGCATCGGCCAGCAGTTGCTGGGCACTGTTGGTGGGCGAAGGCGCAATGCAGGCCACGCCCAGGCTCACGGTCAGCGCCTGGCCCAGGGGCGAGGCGGCATGGGGCAGGTCCAGCAGCCTGAGCGCATCGACGATGCCCTGCGCCACCAGCACCGCGCCATCCAGCGCCGTATGGGGCAGCAGGCAGACGAATTCCTCGCCCCCATAGCGCGCCAGCAGGTCGCCCGGCCGGTGCAGTGCGCCCTGAATGGCCTGGGAGATCTGGCTCAGGCATTCATCGCCGACCAGATGGCCGTAGTGGTCGTTGTAGGCCTTGAAGTGGTCCACGTCCATCATCACCAGCGACAGCGGCTCGCCCAGGCGCTGCAGGCGCATGAACTCGCGCTCCAGCTGGGCACTGAAGAAGCGCCGGTTGGCCACGCCCGTCAGCCCGTCGCTGTGCGACAGCAGTTGCAGCATCTGGTGCTGCTGCGCAATCTCCAGATGCGTGCGCACGCGTGCCTTGAGCACGGCCGGGCGAAAGGGCTTGGTCACGAAATCCACGGCGCCCAGGTTCAGGCCCAGTTCCTCGCAATGGGGCTCGGTCAGCGCGGTGAGGAAGATGATGGGGATATGCGCGGTCTGCAGGTCGGCCTTGAGGCGTCGGCAGACCTCGAAGCCATCCATCCCGGGCATGCGGATGTCCAGCAGGATGAGGTCGGGCAGGTACTGGCGGGCCAGGGTCAGCGCGTCCTCGCCGGTGTAGGCCACAAGCGGGCCGCACAGATCCTTGATCACCTGGCAGATGATGGTGGCGTTGTCCGGAACGTCGTCCACCACCAGCACCTTTTGCGCGGCAGGCAAGGGCTGTAGCGGGTTGGGCAGCGATGGTGGGAAGGCGGAGTAGGGCATGGCCGATGGGATTTCGGGCCGAGAATACCCCGGAACCCGCAGCCCTGGATAGGGCGCCGCGGGCCTGGACAATTTGTAAAGATATCTGTCTTCGGGAGGCAGGCAGCCCGGTGGCCTCAGGCGTATAGAGGCTCTTCCTGCATGGCCTCGATCTGCTCGTTGAGCATGTCCACCTGCCCGCGCCAGTAGTCGGGCGTGCCGAACCAGGGGAAGTTGATGGCAAAGATCGGGTCGTCCTGGCGCCGCGCCAGCCAGGCGCTGTAGTGGATCAGGCGCAGCGTGCGCAGCGGCTCGATCAGGGCCAGCTCGCGGCGGTCGAAGGGCCGGAACTGTTCGTACCCATCCAGCAGGGCGCCCAGCTGGCGCGTGCGCTGGCCCCGGTCGCCCGACAGCAGCATCCACAGGTCCTGCACGGCCGGGCCCGTGCGCGCATCGTCCAGGTCCACGAAATGCGGGCCGCCGCGGCCTTCGTCGTCCAGCGGCGTCCACAGCACGTTGCCGGGATGGCAGTCGCCATGCAGGCGCAGCGTGCGCGCGCTGTGCAGGCCGAAGTGGCCGGCTGCGCTCAGGCCGTCGGCAGCGGGTGCCATCAGGTCCAGGGCGCGCTGGCAGGCGGCCTTCCAGGTGGATTCCACTTCCAGCGGAATCATTTGCCGGTCCAGCAGCCACTGCATGGAGTCGTGGCCGAAGGTGGCCAGGTCCAGCGCCGGCCGGTGCGCAAAGGGCCGGGCCGCTCCCACGGTATGGATGCGTGCCAGGAAGCGCCCGGTCCACTCCAGCACCTCGAAGTCGTCCAGCTCGGGCGGACGGCCTCCGCGCCAGGGGCTGACCGAGAAATCAAAGCCCGCGTGGCTGTGCAGCGTGGCGCCTTCCAGCACCAGCGGGGGCACGGCGGGCACTTCGGCGGCCGTCAGCTCGGCGCTGAAGGCGTGCTCTTCCAGGATTTGCGCGCGGCTCCAGCGGCCCGGGCGGTAGAACTTGAGCACGACGCGATCGCCGTCTTCCAGTACGGCCTGGTAGACGCGGTTCTCGTAGGAGGCCAGGGCCGTGAGCCGGCCGTCGCCCCACAGGCCGACCGAGGCCAGGGCGTCGAGCACCACGTCGGGCGTGAGGCGGGCATAGGCGTGCGAGTCGTCGTCGGGGACGACATTCAGATCAGGATCGTGCGGTGTGGCGGACATGGGGCGATTGTCGCCGGGCTGGCTTAAGCTGTGCGGCTGCCTAGCCTTCGCCGATTCGCCCGCCGTGCCGCTGCTGCCCCATTTCCTGCAATCCCATGCCATAGCAAGCGCCAGCGCCAGCGCCAGCTCCAGTGCAGCAGGCGCATCCGACGACTGGAGCGGCTGGCACCTGGGCCGGCGCCGCTATGCGGTCTGGGTGCTGGAGCTCCATGCGATGGGCCCTGCCGAGGGCGAAGCCGTGCGCCGCGCCTGTGCGCAGGCGCGCCAGGCCCTGGCCGCTGCGCTGGTTCCGCGATACGAGCGGCAGCTGCATGTGACCCTGGCCACGGCCGGCTTTCTGGATGGCGATGCGGCCCTGCCGGATGCCTACGGCGCGGCGGAACTATCGCGCGACTTGCACGCGCTGCAGGACCTGCCGGCCGCACCGCTGCAACTGGAATTCGGCGGCTGGAGCAGTTTCGAGATGGCGCCGTATCTGCAGGTGCGCGACCGCAGCCAGGGCGGGCCCACGCTGGGCATGCTGCATGGTGCACTCAGGTCGGCAAGACCCGGGCTGGCGCTGACCGAAGCACTGCGCCCCTACGTGCCCCATGTGACGCTGGGCGCCTGGAACGCCGCCTGGCCACGCGCCCAGGTGCTGCAATGGATAAGCGGCCTGCCGGTGCTGGAGCACTGGCAGGCCGCCGTGGGCGAGATCGCGCTGGTCAGCTATGCAGCCGACGCCTTGCACGGCCCGCTGACCTGCCATGCACGCTACGACCTCCGGGGTCGCAGGCTGCAATGGCGGGAGCGGCCGGGCTGGGCCTGATCAGACCAGGGTGATCTGCACGTCGATGTTGCCGCGCGTGGCGTTGGAGTAGGGGCAGACCTGGTGGGCTGCGTCCACCAGGGCCTGGGCGGCGGCCTTGTCCATGCCGGGCAGGCTGACCTTCAGGCGGGCAGCGATGCCGTAGGCGTTGGGGATGGTGCCCAGGTCCACTTCTGCGTCGATGGACAGGTCCTGCGGCAGGCTGATCTTCTGCTTGCCGGCCACGGCCTTGATGGCGCCGATGAAGCAGGCCGAGTAGCCTGCGGCGAACAGTTGCTCGGGATTGGTGCCCGTGCCGCTGGTGCCTGGCGAGGAAAGGGTCACGTCCAGGCGTCCGTCATCGGTGCGCGAGGCGCCGTCGCGGCCGCCGGTGGTGTGGGCACGTGCGGTGTACAGGACTTTTTCGAGCTGGGCCATGGTGTCTTCCTTTTGCAAAGTTGTCCGGCTGTGCGGACGGGTGGAGGAAATCGGCAATCCGTTGTCAGTCGCTGCGGCGCGGCGCCAGCCGCTCGCGCAGTGCGCCGAGTTGCTGCGTCAGCGCCTGCAACTCGGGCAGCGTGCACTGCGTGCTTTGCAGCACGCAGGCGGGAATCTTTTCAGCCGCATCGCGCAGTGCCCGGCCTTGCGGGGTGAGCGTGATGCGCACGCGGCGCTCGTCCTGCGCATCGCGCACCCGCTCCAGCAGGTTCGCGCCTTCGAGCCGCTTGAGCAGCGGCGTCAGCGTGCCCGAATCCAGGGTCAGCTGCTCGCCGATCTCCGACACGGTCAGGCCGTCGCGCTCCCACAGCACCAGCATCACCAGGTACTGCGGATAGGTCAGGCCGATGCCGTCGAGCAGGGGCTTGTAGAGCTTGGTCATGGCCAGCGACGCCGAGTACAGCGCAAAGCAGACCTGGTTGTCCAGGCGCAGAAGCTCGGGGGTGTTGGTGGGCAGGGCGTTGCGTGGCATGGGTTGAATTATTGCTGTCAATTAAATTGTGCACAACTTAATTGATGAAATCCCTCCAGATCGGAGGGGGAAGATCGGGAGGGCGAGAAAGGCCTATCGGCCCGTGAAGCGCGCGGGGCGTTTCTCGATGAAGGAGCGCACGCCTTCGGCGGCATCCTCGCTGCTGGCCAGGCGCTGCTGCACGGGAATGAAGTCGGCCACGGCGGCGGCCTGGCCCAGCTCGATGGCCTTGAGCACATTGAGCCGCGTGGCCACCACGGCCTGCGGGGCCTGGGCGGCAATGCGCTCGGCAATGCGCAGGGCCTCGGCCAGTTCCTGACCGGCCGGCACCACCTTCTGCACGAAGTTCAGGCGATAGGCCTCGGCGCTGTCGAACTCATCGGCCGTGAGCAGGTGCAGCATGGCATTGCCCACGCCCGCACGCTCGGCCATGCGCAGCGTGGCGCCGCCCGTGGGCATGATGCAGCGCTGCACTTCCAGCTGGGAAAAGCGGCAGTCATCGGCCGCGACCACGATGTCGGCGCCCAGCATCAGCTCGATGCCCACCGTGAAGCAAATGCCCTTGACCGCCACCACCATGGGCTTGGCGCGGCGCCGGTAGCCGACCAGGCCGTAGTCGTGCGGCTCCACCAGGCCTTGCGGGATGGCCTTCCTGCCCGAGCGCAAGTACTCCGCCATCACCGGCAGGTCCAGCCCCGCCGTGAAATGGCTGCCAAACGCATGCAGCACGCCCACGCGCAACTCCGGATCGTCGTCCAGGCGCGTATAGGCCTCGGCCAGCTGCTGGAACATGGGCGGCGTCCAGCCGTTGCGCTTGGCGGGGCGGTTGATCCCGATCAGCAGCACATGGCCGCGCACTTCGCAGCTGATGCAGCCTTCGGGCGGCGGGGTGGGGGTGTTGATGTCCATGGTTGTCTCCTGCGCATGGACCTTAGAGCAGGCCGCTGGAGGGCGCAGTCGCGCAGAAGACGGCAGGCCCGTGCGGGCCGGCAGGCAAAGGCCGTGTATCAGTAGCTGTACACGCCGCGGCCCGTCTTGCGGCCCAGGCGGCCGGCGGCGACCATTTCCTTGAGCAGGGGGCAGGCGCGGTACTTGCTGTCGCCGAATTCCTTGAGGTAGACCTCCATCACGGCCAGGCACACGTCCAGGCCGATCATGTCGGCCAGGGCCAGCGGGCCGATGGGCTGGTTGCAGCCCAGCTTCATGCCGGCGTCGATGTCCTCGGCCGATGCCAGGCCTTCGGCCAGCACGAAGAAGGCCTCGTTGATCATGGGCACCAGGATGCGGTTGACCACGAAGCCGGGGGCGTTCTTGACGGTGATGGGGCTCTTGCCCAGGCGCTCGGACAGTTCCTTGACCGTGGCGTGCGTCTCGTCGCTGGTCTGCAGGCCGACGATGATCTCCACCAGCGCCATCATGGGCACGGGGTTGAAGAAGTGCATGCCGATGAACTTGTCGGCACGGCCCGTCACGGCGGCCAGCTGGGTGATGGAGATGGACGAGGTGTTGGTGGCGACGATGACGTCGGCATCCAGCAGGGCGTCCAGCTGCTTGAGGATCTTGACCTTGAGCTCGTAGTTCTCGGTGGCGGCCTCGATGACCAGTTGCGCGCCCTTCAGTGCCGCGTAGTCGGTCGATGTCTTGATGCGGGCCAGGGCGGCGGTCTTCTCTGCCTCGGTCAGCTTTTCCTTCTTGATCAGGCGGTCCAGGCTGCCCGAGACGGTGGCCACGCCCTTCTGGACGGCGGCCTCAGAGATGTCCACCATGACCACGTCGATGCCCGATACCGCGCAGGCCTGCGCGATGCCGTTGCCCATGGTGCCTGCGCCGATGATGCCTACGGTTTGAATTGCCATGACTGTCAGTCTCCTCAAACGAACAAAGTGAATGCGAACGTGAATGTGATCCGGCGATCGTAGCGGGATTCGGAGCATCCACCGGGTTTGCCCCGGCTTGCGGCGCCGCACAGGCGACTGCAACAGTGGATGGCTACACCGCAGGGGAGGGGAGACATGCTGGATTTCATCGTGATCGGAGGGGGATCGGCGGGCTCGGTGCTGGCCGGGCGGCTCAGCGAGGATGCCGAGACGCAGGTGGCGCTGCTGGAGGCCGGGCCGGCCGACTCCAGCGTGCTCATCCACTGTCCGGCGGGCATGGCCGCCATGGCCAAGGGCGGGCGCCACAGCTGGGGCCTGTCCACCGTGCCCCAGTCGGGCCTGGACGGGCGGCGTGGCCACCAGCCGCGCGGCAAGGTGCTGGGCGGCTCCAGCGCGGTCAACGCCATGGTCTATGTGCGCGGCCAGCCGGCCGACTATGACCACTGGGCGGCCCAGGGCAACCCGGGCTGGAGCTGGAGCGAGGTGTTGCCCTATTTCCTGCGCGCCGAACACAACGAACGCGGCGCCGATGCCTGGCATGGCGCGGGCGGGCCGCTGAACGTGGCCGACCTGCGCGATCCCAACCCGTTGTCCCGGGCCTTCGTGCAGGCGGGCGTGCAGGCCGGCCATGCGCACAACGCGGATTTCAACGGCCAGGCGCAGGAGGGCGTGGGCCTGTACCAGGTCACCCAGCGCAACGGCGAGCGCCACCACGTCGCCAAGGCCTATCTGGCGCCGCACCGTGCCAGGCCCAATCTGCGCGTGGAAACGGGTGCGCAGGTGCTGCGCATTCTGTTCGAGCGCCGGCGCGCCGTGGGCGTGGAGTACCTGCAGGGCGGTACGGTGCAGCAACTGCACTGCCGGCGCGAGGTGCTGCTTTGCGGCGGCGCACTGCTGTCGCCGCAGCTGCTGATGCTGTCTGGCGTGGGGCCGGGCGATCACCTGCGTTCGCTGGGCATCGATGTGGTCCACCATCTGCCCGGCGTGGGCGCCCATCTGCATGACCACCCGGATGTGGTGCTGGTGGTCGATGGCGCGCAGCTGACCGACAGCTTCGGCCTGTCACTGGGCGGTGCGCGCAGATTGCTGGCTGCCGTGGGCCAATGGCGCAGCCAGCGGCGCGGCATGCTGACCACCAACTTCGCCGAGGCGGGCGGCTTCATCCGCAGCAGCCCTGGCGAGCCTGCGCCCGATCTGCAACTGCACTTCGTCGTCGCCAAGCTGGTGGACCATGGGCGCAAGACGGTCTGGGGCCATGGCTATTCGCTGCATGTCTGCGTGCTGCAGCCGGCCAGCCGCGGCAGCCTGCGCCTGGCCAGTGCCGACCCGCTGGCCCTGCCGCTGGTGGACCCGGCCTTCTTCTCCGACGCGCAGGACCTGCGGCGCATGGTGAACGGCGTGCGCCGCGCCCACGAGATCCTGGCCCAGCCGGCGCTGGCGGCCCTGGGCGGGCGCGAGATGCCGGCCTCGGCCAGCGCGCAGGACGATGCGGGCATCGAGGCCTTCATTCGCAGCCATGCCGACACCATCTACCATCCCGTGGGCAGCTGCCGCATGGGGCCGGGGCCCATGGACGTGGTCGATGCGCAGCTGCGTGTCTACGGCATCAAGGGCCTGCGCGTGGTCGATGCCTCGGTCATGCCGCGCATCGTCAGCGGCAACACCAATGCGCCCACGGTGATGATCGCGGAGAAGGCCGTGGACATGATCCGCGGGGGAGCCCTCTAGGTGCCTGGCGTGCGCCCGTGCGCCATGGCCTGCTCCGGGATGGAGGCCGACGGCTGCGGCCCCTGCTCCTCGGACGCGGCCACCGGACTCAGCCGCACCTGCGTCCAGCAGTCGCGCCCGCGGCGCTTGGCGGCGTAGAGGGCGGCGTCTGCGGGGGCCAGCATCAGCTCCAGGCACAGGCCGTTCCAGGCCTGGGGTGCGTGGGCGCAGCCGGCGCTGAAGCGCACTTCGAAGCCCAGCACCTTGCGCGAGGCCTGCAGCAGCGCGGACTGCAGGCGGGTGCACAGGGTGTCCACGCCATCGTCCGTGGTGTAGAGCAGCAGACAGAACTCTTCGCCGCCCCAGCGCGCGGCGATTTCGTCGCTGCGCAGCTGCTGCTGCAGCAGGCGGGCGAACAGGCACAGCGTCTGGTCGCCCACGGCGTGGCCGTGCTCGTCGTTGACATGCTTGAAGTGGTCCAGGTCCAGCATCACCAGGGCCAGGGCCTGGCGGTGGCGCTGGGCATGGGCCAGCATGGCGGGTGCGCGCTCCAGCAGGGCGCGGCGGTTGGGCAGCCCGGTGAGCATGTCCTGCAAGGCCAGGTCGCGCAGTTGCTGGCTGGTCTCGTCGCGCCAGGCCACGAGCACGGCCACCATGAGCAGCGTGCTGCTCAGCGTGGTCAGCAGGGCGAAGATCTGGTTGGCGCCGCTGTCCGCGGTGAAGCTGGGCAGGAAGGGTGTGGCCAGGGCCAGGTAGCTGCGCACGAACAGCATCAGCCCCATGAAGGCGGCCACGCCGCACATCAGGTAGCGCCAGCTGCGCGCCACGGGCCGCTGTGGGTCCAGGCACAGGCCGGCCAGCGCCATCAGGCACAGGCCATGGACGGCGCTGAACCAGCCGGTGCGCAGGGCCGCCTGGGGCAGCAGCAGCGCAAAGCCCAGCGGCCCCAGCACGCACAGCGCGATCAGGCCGCGTTCCAGCAGCATCGGGCGCGGCCCCAGCCATTCACGCAGGGCGCGCGCCATCTGCCACTGGGCGGTGGCGGCCAACGCCGCCGCGCCCAGCGACAGCAGGTCACGTCCCATCAGGCCGTGGGGCAGGCGGCTGGCGATCAGGATGAGGGTCCAGGCCAGGGCCTGCATCAGGAAGAAGTGCTGCGCATGGCGCGCCGCACCGCTGACGCGCCGCCCCATGGCCAGCGGCAGGGCGGCCGACATGGCCATCATGTTGATGGCCACGACGGCGGTCATGGAGAAAAAGTCCAGGGTGGGCAGCGTGGATGGCATGTGCGTCCCTGGATGGCGGTGCGAAGCGTGGCCCGAGGCAGGAGGTGGCCGGTGGCGGGGCGCTACTGGAACGCCACCTCCGCGAAGCTGCGCAGCTTGCGGCTGTGCAGGCGCTGGGTGCCGCCTTCGCGCAGGATGTCGATGGCGCGCATGCCGATGCGCAGATGCTGGTCCACGCGCTCGCGGTAGAAGTGGTTGGCCATGCCGGGCAGCTTGATCTCGCCGTGCAGCGGCTTGTCGGACACGCACAGCAGCGTTCCATAGGGCACGCGGAAGCGGAAGCCGTTGGCCGCGATGGTGGCGCTTTCCATGTCCAGCGCCACGGCGCGGCTCTGGCTGAAGCGCAGCTGGGGCAGGTTGTTGGGCAGCAGTTCCCAGTTGCGGTTGTCGGTGCTGGCCACGGTGCCGGTGCGCATGATGCGCTTGAGGTCGGGGCCGTCCATCTGCGTGACGTCGGCCACGGCCTGCTGCAGTGCCAGCTGGATTTCGGCCAGCGCGGGAATGGGCACCCACAGCGGCAGTTCCTCGTCCAGCACATGGTCCTCGCGCACATAGGCGTGGGCCAGCACGTAGTCGCCCAGTTGCTGGCTGTTGCGCAGGCCCGCGCAGTGGCCCAGCATCATCCAGGCGTGCGGGCGCAGCACGGCTATGTGGTCGGTGATGGTCTTGGCATTGGCCGGACCCACGCCGATGTTGACCATGGTGATGCCGCTGTGGTCGGCGCGCACCAGGTGGTAGGCCGGCATCTGCGGCAGGCGCGGCGGCGGCGTGCCCAGCTCGTCATTGGGCTGGGCCGGCAGTCCGGTGCGGCGCGTGACCACGTTGCCGGGCTCGATGAAGGCCACGTATTCGCTGTCTTCCCTGGCCATTTCTGCGTGGCCCAGGCGGATGAATTCGTCGATGTAGAACTGGTAGTTGGTGAACAGCACGAAGTTCTGGAACCACTCGGGCTGGGTGCCCGTGTAGTGGCGCAGGCGGTGCAGCGAGTAGTCCACGCGCGGGGCGGTGAACAGGGACAGCGGCAGGGCCTCGCCGGGATGCGGGCGCCAGGTGCCGTTGGCAATGCCGTCGTCCATGGCTTCGAGGTCGGGCAGGTCGAACACATCGCGCATCAGCTGGCGCCGCTCGCGCGTGAGCGTTCCCTCGATGTGGTCGTTCTCGGCGAACGAGAAGTGGATGGGAATGGGCTTGTCGCTCAGGCCCACCTCCAGCGGCACGCCGTGGCTCTTGATCAGCAGGCGGAACTGCTCGGCGTAGTAGCGCGAGAACAGGTCGGGCCGCGTGAGCGTGGCCTCATGCGTGCCCGGGCCCTCGACGAAGCCGTAGGCCAGCTGCGTGTCGGCGCGCGACACGGTGCTCGTGTGCATGCGAACGAAGGGGTAGTAGGCGTGGACGGGAGCGGCCGGGGTTTCGCCGGAGACGAAGCGCTGCATGTTCGAGCGAAGGTGCTCTATCTGCTCCCGGTAGATCTGCTGTACGTGCTCCAGGGCCCGCTGGGGGTCGGTGTGCAAGGTGGCTGCGGCCCTGGAGGCCTGCGAGGGGTTGTGAAGCAAAACCATGGGCTATTGTCGTTGGACTGGATGACTGTTGTGCAATTGCCAGGCGCGCGCCCTCTCGGCCGGCAGGGGCGGCGCCACAAGGTATCCCTGCATCATGCCGCAGCCCAGCTCGCGCAAAAGCGCCAATTGGGCAGGTGTTTCCACGCCTTCCGCCACGATGTCCAGGTGCAGGCTGTGGCCCATCTGCACGATGGCGGTGACGATGGCCGTGTCGTCCTCGCTATCGGGGACGTCGGCGATGAAGGAGCGGTCTATCTTGAGCTGGTTGATCGGGTGGCGGCGCAGGTAGGCCAGCGAGGAGTAGCCGGTGCCGAAGTCGTCGATGGCCAGGCCCACGCCCAGGGCCTGCAGCGCCTGCAAGGTGTCCTGCACCTGCCCGCTGGTGTGCATCAGCGTGGACTCGGTCAGCTCGATGTGCAGCCAGCGCGCCTCCAGCCCCGTTTCCTCCAGCACCTGTGCCACCTCGCGCGCCATGTCGCGCTGGCGGAATTCCAACGCCGAGAGGTTCACGGACAGCGGCACCGGCGCCAGGCCCTCGTCCTGCCACTGGCGCGCCTGGCGGCAGGCCTCGCGCAGCACCCAGTGGTCTATGGCCGAGATCAGGCCGCGCGCCTCGGCAAAGCCGATGAACTCGCCGGGCAGCACCAGGCCGCGCTGCGGGTGGCGCCAGCGCACCAGGGCCTCGAAGCCCGCTAGCCGGCCATCGGCCGTGAAGGTCTGGGGCTGGTAGTACAGCTCGAACTCGCCGCGCTCCAGCGCGCCGCGCAGCTGCTGCTCCTGCATCAGCATCTGGGCCTGGGTGGCCTGGCCGTCCTGTGCGGGTGCATAGAACTGCAGGTTGCGGCGGCCGCTGTCCTTGGCCATGTGCATGGCGCTTTCGGCGCGGTTGAGCAGCTCTTCGGCGTTTTTCCCGTCGCCGGGGTACATGGCGATGCCCATGCACGGCGAGATCACCAGCGGCGTGCCATCGATGGCGCAGGGCGCCTCGATGATGCGCTGCAGGTGGCTGGCCTGTGTCTCGGTTTCCTGCGGATCGGGGTCGTCGGTGAGCACGACCACGAATTCGTCGCCGCCCACGCGCGCCACCAGATCATGGGCGCGCACGCTGCCGCGCAGGCGCTGGGCGACCTCGCACAGCAGCAGGTCGCCGGCCTGGTGGCCCAGCGAGTCGTTGATGGTTTTGAAATGGTCCAGGTCGATGAGGAGCACGGCCAGCGTGCGCTGCTTGACCGAAGCCAGCGACAGCGCCTGGCGCAGCATCTGGATCAGGCGCACGCGGTTGGGCAGCTGGGTGAGCTGGTCGTGCTGGGCCAGGAAGTCCATGCGCTCCTGCGCCAGCTGGCGCAGCGTGATGTCGCGCACCAGCACGATGCGGTAGGGCCCGCCCTCTGCCGGCATGGTCTTGGCCTCGATCTCCACGGGGATGCGGTGGCCGTCCTTGTGCTGGATGGCGCCGTCGAAGCGGTCCTCGCGGCCGCTGCGCATGTACTGCAGTGCGTAGAGGCGGAATTCGGGGCAGATGTAGTCGAGGATGGGGCGGCCGGTCAGCTCGTCCAGCGTGTAGCCGGCCAGGCGGGACAGGGCCTCGTTGCCGTCGATGATCAGGCCATCGCGGTGCATGACGATGGCCTCGGTCGTGACCTCGGTGAACTTGCGCATGCGCTCTTCGCTGTCGCGCACCTTCTGCGCCACATGGTGGTGGTGGCTCACGTCGGTGATCTGCACCACGGCGCCCTGCAGCTGCCCGTGCTCGAAGTGCGGCATCAGCAGCGATTCGATATGGCGAGGCGGTCCATCCGGCTGTGGCACCTCGCGCTCGTAGCGCACATGTTCGCCGCGCAGGCCGCGCTCCACATGCTCGGCGATGAGCTGCCACACGGCTTCGCCCACGATCTCGCGCACGGTCTTGCCGACCGCCTCGGCGGGCGTCAATCCGAAATTGCGTGCGTAGTTGATGTTGGCGAAGCGGCAGCGCAGCG
Organism: Delftia acidovorans NBRC 14950; assembly: GCF_001598795.1. Taxonomy (GTDB): domain Bacteria; phylum Pseudomonadota; class Gammaproteobacteria; order Burkholderiales; family Burkholderiaceae_C; genus Comamonas; species Comamonas acidovorans. The sequence continues at coordinate 239,190 of NZ_BCZP01000002.1, forward strand.
TGCGCGCATCGAAGTAGGCCAGCATGGCCGGAGCCGTATCTGCTATCAGCCGCAACAGCGCATCGTCGGGCCCCGTGTCTTGCGCATCGATGTTCTCTGGCATGCGTCCCCCTCGCTGGGGATTTATAGCGGAATCGCCGAGATTTTGATAGCGCTCTTGTGCGAGGGTGAGCGGCCGCTGACGCGTGGGAGCGCGTGCGGCTGTCGGGCATCGGGGGCCGCCATGGCGGCCTGTCTTTTTTTTGCAGCGCCGCATCACGTGCGGCGCGGCTTCTTTACTTGAGCAGGTCCTGCACCTGGCCCAGTGCAGTCTGGGCGCACTTGTCGTCCAGGTGGCCGCCGGGCGCGCCGCCGATGCCCACGGCGCCGATCACCTCGTTGCCCACCTTCACCGGCAGGCCGCCGCCCAGCAGCAGGTAGCCGGGAATGTTCACCAGGTTGGCGGCGCCGGGGTTCTTCTGCGCGCCTTCCATGATGGCCAGCGTGCTGTTCTTGGCCGATGCGGCCGTGTAGGCCTTCAGGCGGCTGGCCTCCAGCGTGTGGGGGCCCGCGTTGTCGGCGCGCTGCACGGCGCGCACGGTGCCGGCACGGTCCACCACGGTGGCGGTGACGGCATAGCCGTCGGCGGCGCAGGCGGCCACGCTGCGTGCGGCGATCTGGTTGGCCAGCTCCAGCGACATGTTCTTTTCCGTGCGCACGGCCTCGGCCTGGGCGGCGGTGGCGATCAGGCCCAGGGTCAGGGCAGCGAGGGTGGCAAGCTTGGTGGCGTGGCGTTGCATGGTCTTCTCCTTGGGGGTCAGTACGGCCCGGGCCACAAGCCCGGACGGCATGCACGCACTGTAGAAAATGCCGCCGCCGCGCACCATTCGGACGGTTACGCGCGGCGCTGCGTAGAAATACGGAGAAGCCAGGCGCGCTGCTGGGCGAGGAGGTGGCGCTTCAGGCGCCTGCCGCCGTGTCCGCCAGGCTGGCGTAGCGGCGTATGAGCTGGGCCAGGCTGGGCGCCTCCAGCTTGGCGAAGAGGTTGGCACGGTGCGTTTCCACCGTGCGTGGCGACAGCTCCAGGCTGCGGCCTATCTCCTTGTTGGTCAGGCCCTGCACGATCAGCGCCAGCACCTCGCGCTCGCGTGCCGAGAGCTGGGCGAAGCGCTGCTGCGCATCGCGGTCGGCCTGCTGGCGTTCGCGCGACTGCACATGCTGGCGCACGGCGCCTTGCAGCGCGTCGATCAGCACTTCGTCGTCCACGGGCTTTTCCAGGAACTCGGCCGCGCCGGCCTTGAAGGCGCGCCGGCACATGTCCACCGTGCCATGGCCGGTGAGCATGATCACGGGCTGGTCCACGCCCTGCTCCACCAGCCGGCCCAGCAGGGCCAGTCCGCCGATGCCGGGCATGCGCACGTCCATCACGATGGCGCCTATGCCCTGGCGGTCCAGCCCTTCGAGAAAGGCCAGCGGATCGGCCCAGCACTGCACACGCAGGCCCACGGTGCCGATCAGCAGGGCCAGGCTGTCGCGCACGGCCTCGTCGTCATCGACCAGATGGATCAGCGGGGACAGGTCTTGGGCAGGCGCGGCGGTCATGGGTTCGGTGGTGGTGGTGGTGTGGATGCGGTGGGGGCGGCGCGTGCCGTGGATGCATTGGCGCATGCACTGGCGCACGCCGCAGGCAGCAGCAGCTCGAAGCGGGCTCCGCTGCCCGGTCCCGAGGCGGCCAGCTCCAGGCTGCCGCTCATGGATTCGGCCAGGCTCTGGCTCAACGTCAGGCCCAGGCCCAGCCCCTGGGCGCGGCCCGTGGCAAATGGGGTGAACAGGCGCTGGCGCATCTCGGGCGCCACGCCGGGTCCGCTGTCCTGCACCGCCACCAGCAGGCGGTTGTCGCGTCGTTCCAGTTCCACCCGCAGATGGCGTGTTGCGGGCGGCTGCTCGTCCATGGTCTGCAGCGCATTGACCAGCAGGTTGTGCAGTATCTGCTGCACGGCCACGGGGTCGGCCTGGGCGGCGGGCAGATCGGCGGCCTGCACTTTCATCTGCACCTTGACCTGGACCTGGCGGCGCCGCAGCTCGGGCTCCAGCAGATAAAGCGCTTCGGCAACGGCCTGGTTCAGATCCAGCGGCTCGGCCTGGGGCGCAAGCCCCGGTTGCTCCACCAGGCGGCGCAGCCGTCCTACCACGGCGGACGCGCGCTTGGCCTGCTCGGCCGCCTGCGTCATGGCCTGGCGGGCGGCGTCCATCTCGGGCGGGTCCTCGGCCAGCAGGCGGCGCGCGGCCTGGCTGTTGGACAGCACGGCCGTCAGCGGCTGGTTCAGCTCATGCGCCATGCCGGCGGCCAGTTCGCCCAGCGTATTGAGCCGAGCCACCTGGCCCAGCTGCAGCAACTGCTCGGCGCGGCGGCGGGCCACGCGCTGGCGCAGCAGGGCGCGCAGCGCTGCCACGGCCAGCGCGCAGCCCAGGGCCCAGCCCAGCATGGCCGTCCAGGGCAGCACCGAGGCGTCCAGCGGCTGGCGCAGGTACAGCACCAGCGGCTGGCTGGGCGAGGCCAGGGTCTTGCTCACCTCCCAGGACCATGTGTTCCAGCCTGGCGAGCCGGTGCTGCCTGGCTGGATCAGGAATTCCTGCCCGCCCAGGGCCAGCCAGGCGCGCACCGGGCTGGTGGCCGGTGGCATGGGCCATTCGTCGGCGGGAATGATGGAGCGCAGATCCAGCAGCAATGCATAGCTGGCCGGCAGCCCGGCCTGCACCAGGTACAGGCGGCCCCGGGCGAGATCGGCCAGGGCCAGTTCGGCATGGCCGCTGGCCTGGGAGCGGCGCTCGGCCTCGGCCATGCCGTGCGGCCAGGGCGCGGGCCAGGACTCGCCTGCGGCGGCCGAGCGGCGCGCCACATCCAGCACCTGCGGATACAGGCGCGGCAACTGCTTCCACGAGGCCTGGTCGGGCGCGGGCTGGCGCGGCTGCAGCAGCGCCAGCGTGCCCAGGATGGCATCGTGCTGCACCATGCGCTGGCTCAGCAGCCGGTGGGCAATGCGGGCATCGGTATCGAAGACCTCGCGCAGCGACTGCAGGCGAGCGTGCGCCAGCCAGGCCGCGCCGCAGCCTGCGGCCACGGCCCAGGCCAGCACCCACCCCGCTGTTCGCTGCCATCCATTCATGGCGCGGATTCTGGCATGCGGCCCGCGCAGGCAGTGGTCTAATCCGCAGCACCCCCACCTATCGCAGCGCAGCATGGCCGAGTCCACTCCATCTACCGCCAACGCACCCGACTGGATGGCGCCGCACAGCCTGCTGCGCATCTCGGTCGTCGTGGCGCTGCTGACCATCGTGCTCAAGACCCTGGCCTGGTGGCTCACGGGCTCGGTGGGCCTGCTGTCGGACGCGCTCGAATCCTTCGTCAACCTGGCCGGTGCCGTGTTCGCGCTGACCATGGTCACCATCGCCAAGCGGCCGGCGGACACCGACCATCCCTATGGCCACCACAAGGCCGAGTACTTCTCTGCGGGCTTCGAGGGCATCCTGGTCATCGGTGCCAGCCTGGCCATCGCCTGGGCGGCGCTGGCGCGGCTGTGGAACCCGCAGCCGCTGGAGCAATTGGGCTGGGGCCTGGCGCTGTCCGTGGTCAGCTCCGCCCTCAACGGGCTGCTGGCCGTGGCCATGCTGCGCTCGGCGCGCCAGCACCGCTCCATGGCGCTGGAGGGGGATGCCCGCCACCTGCTCACCGATGTCTGGACCTCGGCCGGCGTCGTCATCGGCCTGATGGGCGCAGCGCTCACAGGCTGGCTGTGGCTGGACGCGGCCGTGGCCATAGGGGTTGCGATCAACATCTGCGTGCAGGGCGCGCAACTGGTCTGGCAGTCGTCCCAGGGCCTGATGGACCAGGCGCTGGACGCGCCCGAGCGCCTGCGCATCGACACCGTGCTGGACCGCCATGCGCACCGCGAGCATGGCGTGGTCTTCGACAACATCTCCAGCCGGCGTGCCGGCGAGCGCAGCTTTGCCGATCTGCACATGCATGTGCCCGGCGACTGGAGCGTGGCCCGCGCCGCGCGGCTGCGCACCGAGATCGAGGCCGAACTGCTGCAGGCCGTGCCCGGCCTGTATGCGCGCATCGAGCTGCTGCCCCTGGGCATGCAGACCGCCATGGAAGCCGCTATCGAGGCGGCAGGCCAGGCGGACACTCCTTCCCCATCCACCGACAAGAACCCGAACCCCGAACAATGATCAGCATCCTGCAGCGCGTGAAACAGGCGCGCGTGGAAATCGACGGCCAGGTCGCCGGCAGCATAGGCCCCGGCCTGCTGGCCCTGGTCTGCGCAGAGCGCGGCGACACCGAGGCCGAGGCCGACAAGCTGCTGGCCAAGATGCTCAAGCTGCGCATCTTTGCCGACGACGCGGGCAAGATGAACCGCAGCGTGCAGGACCTGGACGGGCAGGGCGCCTGCGGGGGCCTGCTCATCGTCAGCCAGTTCACGCTGGCGGCCGACACCGGCGGCGGCAACCGCCCCAGCTTCACGCGCGCGGCGCCACCGGCCGAGGGCGAGCGCCTGTACGACTACATCGTCCAGCGGGCGCGCGCCCTGCATCCCGACGTGGCCACGGGCCGCTTCGGCGCCGACATGCAGGTGCACCTGCTCAACGACGGGCCCGTGACCATTCCGCTGTCGATCCCCCCAGCCGCAGCCGCTTAGCTGCCGCAGACCTGCTGCAGACCTGCTGTTCTGGGGCGGATTCTGGCGCGATCTGCGAGCACGTCCTGGCCGGAAAAGGGCTGCAAAGCCCGTATTCTTGCGGCCTCAGCATTCATCGACAGACCGACGACCATGAAGAACCATCCGTTCAAAGCCTCCACCCTGGCCCTTGCCATGAGCATGGCCCTGGCGTGGAGCGGCGCGGCCGGCGCCGACACCCTCAGGAAGCCCGCGCTGGACGCGCTGGCCCAGGCCCAGCCGGCACCCACCGACTTCGCCAGCTTCCTGAAGCAGGCCGCGGCCGCGCAGCCTGTCATCGCCCAGGCCGTGCAGCGACATGCGGCAGGCCAGGCGCTTGCGGGAGAGGACCTCGACCACATCGCCCGCCTGCTGGGCCTGTACACGCGGCTCACGCAGGAGCAGGCCGTGCTCGCCAGCATCGAGCGCATGGTCGCCCTGCCCACCGTGCGCGATGCCAAGGTGCCGCCCCATGAAAGCCCGGCCATCCTGGCTTTCGGCGAACTGGTGCAGCAGATGGCCAGGGACTTCGGCCTGCAGTACCGCAACGTGGACAACCGCATCTTCGAAGTCACCCTGCCTGCGAACGCCGCGAGTGCCTCGAACTCGGGCACCGATGAATTCGGCATCCTCACCCATGCAGACGTCGTCCCCGTCGTCCCCGCCGAATGGGTGCTGGACGGCCAGGCCATCGACCCCTTCAAGGTCACGCGCGTGGGCGACAAGCTCTACGGGCGCGGCACCATCGACGACAAGGGCTCCATCGCCACCGTGCTGTTCGCCATGAAGGCCGTCAAGGACAGCGGCCTGCCCCTGTCGCGCGGCATTCGCCTCATGATCGAGACCACCGAGGAAACCGGCGGCGATGCCATGAAGTACTACCAGGGCAAGACCACGCTGCCCGCTTACAACATCGTGCTGGACAGCAAGTACCCAGCCGTCGTCGCGGAAAAAGGCTCGGGCGCGCTCAAGGCCGTGTTTGACGACGTGAAGGCCGATCCCGCCCAGCCCGCCATCACCGCCATGGCCGGCGCCGCATCGGCCAACGCCATTGCCCAGACCGCCACCGCCACCATAACGGCCGGCGACGAAGCCGCCATCGAAGCCATCGCCGCGCGCCTGCAGGCGGCCAAGGGTGACTTCACCACCAGCTATGCAGGGCAGGGCGGGCCGTTCACCATCGACATCCAGCGCAGCGGCACCGCAGCCACCGTCAAGGTCACGGGCACCTCGGCCCACGGCTCGCGCCCTGAGGAAGGCGTCAACCCCGTGCCGCGCCTGACGCTGTTCCTGCAGCAGGTGCTCATGCCCACCGATGGCGTGGCCCTGGTCCAGCCCAATGCCTACAGCAACGCCCTGCGCTACATCAACGGCGCCTTTGGCCTCGACTACTTCGGCAAGCAACTGGGCGTTGCCTATGCCGACGACTTCATGGGCCCGCTGACCCTGTCGCCCAACCTCATCAAGGCGGCAGACGGCAAGCTGGAAGTCACCACCAACGTGCGCATGCCGCGCGGCAAGACGCCCGAGCAACTGCGCACCGAAGTCGAGCAACGCATCACCCGCTGGAGCGCGGCCGCCAAGGTCCCCCTGACCCTGCAATACACCCAGGGCAACTGGATGGCGCGCGACCCCAAGGGCGCCTGGCTGTCCACCCTGCTCAACATCTTCGGCGACACCACGGGCCTGGACGCCAAGCCCGTGCCCACGGCCGGCAGCACCACGGCCAAGCTCATGCCCAACGCCATCAACTTCGGCCCCGCCATGCCCGGCAAGAAGTACACGGCGCACAACGCGCTCGAATACAAGGAGCTGCCCGACCTGCGCGCCGACATGCAGATGTTCACGGAAATGCTGGTGCGCATCGGGAATCTGAAGCAGATGCAGTGACACTCTCCGGCTATTGAAATGCGAAAGCGCCTTGTGAAAGCAAGGCGCTTTTTTTCATCCACTTCCGCCCAGTCATTCGACACATGAAAGCCGACTGCCCTGGATGCGGCACAGGCCTGCCTGCATTCAACCTTCCGGACCATGCTCCGCGTATTCCACAAAGGACGGTGCTTCATCAAACAGTTGCAAGAGCAGTTTCAGGTGCCGGGCGTAGAGGCTCTGTGGCCGGTTGAAGGCCTGGGCGGCCAGGGCGATGGCTGCGCGGGCGAGGTACCACTCGTTGTCGAATTCGCTGGCGTCCTCGAATACCTTGTGCCGAATTTGCCGGATGTGGTTCAGCGCCAGGTCTGCGGCCAGGTCCACCTCTACATCCGCGTCATGCCAGTCCATGTCGGCACAGCGTGTTTCGATCAGGGCAACCAGCCCCATCTCTGCGCGGGCAATGGACAGGGCGATCATTTGCTGCATGGTTGGCCAGGCAGCGGTGTCTACTAGGTGCGACTGCTTGGACGCGGCATCCATGTCGGTAACTCCTCCCGATTCGGTATTGGTGCGTGGCGAGCCACTCTGAATCTATTAGATATTTTTGATTGTTTGATGTCAAATAGATTCTTTGTCATGAATCTTTCTGATGTCCAGAATCTGGCGGATGACTGACAAGCAAGTGCCGTCCTACCCGTTGCGTATGCCTGTGGAGCTGCGTGAAAAGCTCACCCTCGTTGCCAAGAACAACAATCGCAGCGTGAACGCAGAAATCATTGCGAGGCTGGAGAGCAGCCTTGACGCAACCGGTGCCAAAGCAGACTTTGGACAGGATGTGGCCGTTCGGTCCGCGATGGCGGCGTCGCTTGCGGATGTGGCCGTTTTGACGCTGACCCAGGATGAGTCATGGAAAGAGGACGTCGCACGCAGGGTTGCTGAAAGCCTGCGTGCAATGCCATTGGTGTCTGCTGAGACGGCACCGGTGGATGCACAGCCGCCAAAGAATAGGCAGCGGCCAAGGAAGGCCTGAGCAGCGGCCCTTCTTCAAAAACCCCGCCTCACTGCCTCCAGAAAAACACCCCCGCCATCACCAGCCCCGTCAGCACGATGCCTGCGCGCAGCCATTCGGGCGGGATGCGGCGCGCCAGGCGGGCGCCGCCGTAGCCGCCTGCGGTGGCGGCAATCATCATGACCAGGGCCTGCTCCCACTGCACGACGCCGCCGGCCGCATAGATGGCGACGGCAATGGCCGTGAGCAGGGCGGAGACCAGGTTCTTCATGCCGTTCATGGCGTGCAGCCTTGTCTGGCCCAGCAGGCCGAACAGGGCCAGCAGCAGGATGCCCAGGCCGCCGTTGAAGTAGCCGCCGTAGATGGCCACGGCCAGCATGCCGGCGCCGGCCTTCAGGGGCGATGCATGGGCGGCATGCTCGGCGCTGCCGCGTGATGCCATGCGCCTGAGCTGGGGCGCGAAGGCGAACATGGCGGTGGCGGCCAGCAGCAGCCAGGGGACGACCTTGCGGAACAGGTGGTCGGGCGTGACCAGCAGCAGGGCCGCGCCCAGAGAGCCGCCGATGAGTGACAGCACGATGACGCCGCGCATGCCCAGGCCGGGCGGCGGCTCCATGTCCTGGCGAAAGCCCCAGGCACCGGCCATGTAGCCGGGCAGCAGGGCGACGGTGCCAGTGGCGTTGGCGGCCACGGGCGGCACGCCGGTGAAGACCAGGGCGGGCAGGGTGAGGAAGCTGCCGCCTCCTGCAACGGCATTGAGCGCGCCGGCCACGAAGGCGGCGCTCATGAGCAGTGCGATGTCCCACATGGGTGTTGTCTCCTCCTGGAGCCGGGCATCGGCAGGCCGCCGTGGCCTTGCGCGGCCAGGCCGGTGTTATAGGTCGAGGCCGATCTTAGTGCCGGACCATCGGGCGGGCTGTCGCACCGGCATGGCGGCGGGGTCAGGGCTGCTTTGCGCAAAAGGACAGGATCGCGCTGGCGTGGTGGCCGCCTGGCGACTAGGGCGGCTCCACCCCCGGGCCGGGCAGGCCCAGCGTGGCGCGCAGCAGGGCGACGCGTGGGTTGGCGACGGCGCTGCGGTAGATCAGCGCCACGGGGCCCATGGAGATGGCGGGTGTGACATGCACCCTGCGCACCCCCAGCGACCGGGGCGAGGCCTGTAGCGTGGAGTCGGGCACGGCGCTGAGCCCCAGGCCGGCCCGGACCAGTTGCAGGTTGGTGAAGGGGCTGGTGGATTCGATGACGGGCGTGGGCGCGATCACGCCTTCGCGGCGGAACACCTCTTCCATCATGCGGCGCAGCATGGAGCTGCGCGTGGGCAGGATCCATCGCTGGCGCGCCAGCTCCTCCCAGCGGTTGCTGCGAGCGTGGCCTGCAGGGTGGTCCGGCGGGGCGATGACGGTGAAGCCGGTGTCGAACAGTTTTTCGTAGCGCAGCGGCTGGCCTGCAGCCTCGGGCAGTTCGGTGGGGTAGCTGGTGATGAGGGCATCGAGCTGGCCGTCCAGCAGGCATTGCACAAGCAAAGGCACGCGTTCTTCCTTGAGCTGTACACGCACATGGGGCTGCTGTGCGGCCAGGTCCGCCAGTACGCCGGGCAGGTAGCCCTGTGCCACGAAGGGCGGGGTGCCGATGCGCAGCAAGGTGATGGCGGGTTGCTGGGCGGTCTCGCTGCCCAGATGGCGCAGCTCGGCCAGCAGCATGGCCGCGCCGCGGATGGCGATCTCGCCCTGGGCCGTGGGTTCGAGCCCGCGCGCATTGCGCAGGAACAGCGTCACGCCGAAGGCCGCCTCGATTTCGCCCAGGGCCTTGCTCAGCGCGGGCTGGGTCAAATGCATGAGGCCGGCGGCGGCACGCAGGCTGCCTCCCTGGTGCAGGGCCAGCAGGAGCTGCAGGTGCTTGAAGCGCAGCCGCGACAGCAGGCGTTGCGGGTCGAAGTCGTGCATGTTCCCGGGGGTGGAGTGATTACCGGAGGTTTGCCATCCATCCAAACATATCACTATTGGAAATGGGCCTGCCGTTCTATCGTGACCCCACGACGACAAGCGACAAGGAGACAGGACCATGGACAGACGCGTCTTTCTGGCAGGCAGCCTGGCGGCTGCCGCGCTTCCGCTGGTGCGGGCCAGCGATTTTCCGAGCCGGCCGGTGCGGGTGATTTCCCCGTATGCGGCGGGCGGGGGGCCTGATGTGCAATTGCGCCAGGCCGGCCCGGTGCTGGGGGAGATCCTGGGGCAGTCCATCGTGATCGAGAACAAGGTGGGTGCGGCCGGCGTGCTGGCCGCGCAGTATGTGGCGCAGCAGCCCGCCGATGGCTACACCTGCCTGATGGGCTCCAACACCCACCTGATCCAGAAGCTGCTGCAACCGGGCCTGCGCTTCGACCCCATCGGCGACTTCACGCCCGTCAGCAACCTGGCCTCGTCGCCCACGGTGCTGGTGGTGCGTGCCGATGCGCCCTGGCGCACGGCCCGGGAGCTGATCGCGGGGCTGAAGGCCCAGCCGGCGCAGGCCAACTACGGCTCGGGCGGCATAGGCACTTCGGCCCATCTGGCGGGCGCCACGCTGGCCTCGCTGGCGGGCCTGCAGGTCACGCACATACCGCTCAAGGGATCGGTGGAGATTGCGGCATCGCTGATCCGCGGCGATACGCAGTATGCGTTTCCGGTGGCGGGCACCGGCATTCCCCAGGTGCAGGGCGGCAAGCTGCGGGCCCTGGCGGTGACCAGCCGCAAGCGCCTGGCGCAGCTGCCCGAGGTGCCCACGCTGCAGGAGGTGCTGGGCAGCGAGCTGGCAGTGCAGGAGTCCTGGTTCGGGCTGTGGGCTCCGGCCAGGACACCCCCTGCCGTGGTCGAGCGCCTGCACGCCGCCGTGCGCCAGGCCGCCGCCCAGCCAGCACTGCGCGCCTCGTTCGAGGCTGTCGGCAACGAGGCCACGGCCAGCGCTTCGCCGCAGGCCTTCGCCGATTTCGTGCGCAGCGAGAACCGCAAGTGGGCCGCCATCATCGAGCTGGCCGGCATCACCGCCAACAGTTGAACCAGGGAAAGGCAAGACGGGTATGGACAAGCCGCTGCAAGGAGTGCGCGTCATCGACATGTCGCATGTGATCGCGGGGCCGCTGGCCTCGCACTACCTGGCCCAGCTCGGGGCCGAGGTCATCAAGGTCGAGCCCACGCGTGGCGAGGTCATGCGCAACAGCCGGGCGCCCGGCGAGCCCGGGGGCGGCATGCCTTCGGGCTTCGTGGCGCTCAATGCGGGAAAGCGTTCGCTGTCGGTGGACATCCGCCAGCCCGAGGGCGCGGACATCGTGCGTGCCCTGGCGCGCACGGCCGATGTGTTCATCGAGAACTTCCGCCCCGGCGTGGTGGCGCGCCACGGCCTGGGCTACGAGGACATCCGGGCGGTGCGTCCCGACGTGGTGTACTGCTCCATCTCGGGCTTTGGCCAGCAGGGCGAGTGGGCCGGGCGGGGCGCCTATGACCATGTGGTGCAGGCGCTCACGGGCATGATGATGATGGCGGGGGGCGACGAGGAAGCGCCGCCCGTGAAGGTGGGCTTTCCCGTGATCGACGTGGCGGTGGGCATGCTGGGGGCGCTGTCGGTCACGGCGGCCCTGCACCAGCGCAACGCCCGGGCGCCTGGCGAGCGGCGCAGCCAGCACATCGATGCCTCCATGCTGCAGGCCTCGCTGATGCTGATGTACCCGCATGCCTGTACCTATCTCACCCATGGCGTGGAGCCACGGCGCGTGGGCAACCGGGGCTATACGGGGAGCCCGGCGGCCGACACCTACCGGTGCGCCGACGGCTGGCTGTCCACGGCCGCCAATACGCCGCAGCAGTTCCGCAGGCTCGCAAGCGTGCTGGAGCTCGATGCCCTGTGCGAGGACGCCACGCTGCTGGACCTCGATGCCTTCAACGCGCCCGAGGGCGGCTTTGTCGCCGCGCGCGATGCGTCCGCGCTGCAGCGGCTGCAGGCATGTCTGGCCGAGGCCTTCGCCGCACGCAGTGCTCGGGACATGGAAGCCCGGCTCAACGCCGTGGGCGTGCCTGCGGCCAGGGTGCGGCGCCTGGGCGAATTCCTGGGCGAGGCCCGCGCCGCCGGCACCGTGTCACCTGTGAGCTATGGCGCCGGCGGCGCTGCGGTGGACACTCCGGGACTGGGGTTCCGGTGGATGGATGCCGAGCCCCTGCCGGGTGCGCCGGCCCCCGTCCTGGGCGATGGCAATCTCGCGCTGCTGCGGGAGCTGGGGATGGCGGACGAGGCCATCGCCCGCCTGTGCCGCAGCGGCGTGCTGGGCGCGCCGCAGTCCTGATTGCCTGTGGATTCCTTTGCCACTGCCTTGCTGGAGACCCCATGTTCAAAGCCTTGCTGCTGACCCAACCCGTACCGCGTGAAACCCGTGCCGAGTGTGTGGAACTGGACGAAGCCAGCCTGCCCGCCGGCGCGGTGCGCGTGGCCGTCTCGCATTCCACGCTCAACTACAAGGATGCACTGGCCATCACGGGGCGTTCGCCCGTGGTGCGCCAGTTCCCCATGGTGCCGGGCATCGACCTGGCCGGCACGGTGCTGGACAGCGAGGACGCGCGTTTCCAGCCCGGCGATGCCGTGCTGCTCAACGGCTGGGGCGTGGGCGAGACCCACTGGGGCGGGCTCGCCCAGCAGGCGCGCGTGAACGGCGACTGGCTGATCCGCCGGCCCGAGGCCTTCAGCGCACGGGATGCCATGGCCATAGGCACGGCCGGCTATACGGCCATGCTGTGCGTGATGGCGCTGCAGGCGCATGGCATCACGCCTTCCAGCGGCCCGGTGCTGGTGACGGGGGCCAACGGCGGCGTGGGCAGCATTGCCGTGGCCCTGCTGTCGCGCCTGGGTTTCGAGGTGCATGCCGGCACCGGGCGGCCCGAACAGGCCGAGCACCTGAAGGCGCTGGGCGCGGCGCGGATCGTGGAGCGCAGCAGCCTGGATGCGCCCGGCAAGCCGCTGCAAAAGGAGGTCTGGGCGGCGGCCGTGGACAGCGTGGGCAGCCATACGCTGGCCAATGTGTGCGCCAGCCTGCGCTACGGCGGCTGCGTGGCGGCCTGCGGGCTGGCCCAGGGGCTGGACCTGCCGGCTTCCGTGGCACCGTTCATTCTGCGCGGCGTGTCGCTGCTGGGCATCGACAGCGTCTATGCGCCGCAGGCGCGGCGCGAGCAGGCCTGGGCGCGGCTGGCTGCCGAACTGCCGCGCGAGGTGTTGGAGCGCAATACCGAAGAGGCGGGCCTGGCCGATGCGGTTGCGCTGGCGCCCCGGCTGCTTGCCGGCCAGGTGCGCGGCCGGGTCGTCATCGATACGGCGCGCTGAGGCCCGCGTGGGCTCTGGTGCCGCCTACTTGGCGTAGGGGTCGGCAAAGCCCAGCTCGACCATGATCTCGGTCTCGTAGGCTTCCATTTCCTCGGCGTCCTGCTCGCTGGTTTCATGGTCCCAGCCCTGGGCATGCAGCGTGCCATGCACCAGCAGGTGGGCGTAGTGCTCCTCCAGTGTCTTGTTCTGCTCGCGCGCCTCGCGCTCGACCACGGGGGCGCACAGCACCAGGTCGGCCATGGCGGTGGGCTCCTGCTGGTAGTCGAAGGTCAGGACGTTGGTGGCGTAGTCCTTCTGCCGGTACTCGCGGTTGAGCTGCTGGCCTTCCTCGGCGTCGACGATGCGCACGGTGATCTCGGCATCGACGGCCAGGGCATGGCGTATCCAGCGCGTGACCTTGCTGCGGGACAGCACGGCGCGGTGGACGGGCGCCTCGGCAAAGCGCGCGAATTGCAGGGACAGTTGCAGTTGGTTCAGGGACATGGGAGGAGGCGTGGGCGTGAGCTTGGGCGTGTGCTTTGGAGCGCCCGTGTGCGGGCGTCTGCTGTGGCTGTCGGGATCAAGGCGCTGCAAGGCGCGGTGCGGCACGGCGCGCAGGGGCCTGGCCGCGTGCGTCGTAGGCGTCCACGATGCGGGCCACCAGCGGGTGGCGCACCACGTCGGCGCTGGTGAAGTGGTTGATGGCGATGCCCTTGACGCGCTTCAAGACGCGCTCGGCATCGATCAGGCCGCTCAGGGCGCCCTTGGGCAGGTCGATCTGGCTGACGTCGCCCGTGACCACGGCGCGGGCGCCGAAGCCGATGCGCGTGAGGAACATCTTCATCTGCTCGGGCGTGGTGTTCTGCGCCTCGTCCAGGATGACGAAGGCGTTGTTCAGCGTGCGCCCGCGCATGAAGGCCAGCGGCGCGATCTCCAGCACATTGCGCTCGAAGGCCTTTTGCACCTTCTCGTAGCCCATGAGGTCGTAGAGCGCGTCGTACAGCGGGCGCAGGTAGGGGTCGACCTTCTGCGTGAGGTCGCCGGGCAGGAAGCCCAGGCGCTCGCCTGCCTCCACTGCGGGGCGCGTGAGCACGATGCGCTGCACGGCGCTGCGCTCCAGCGCGTCCACGGCGCAGGCCACGGCCAGGTAGGTCTTGCCGGTGCCGGCCGGGCCGATGCCGAAGGTGATGTCGTGGCGGGCGATGTTCTCCAGGTAGGCCGACTGGTTGGCCGTGCGCGCGCGCAGGTCGGGGCGGCGCGTGGACAGCTGGATGGCGTCCTGGGGCTGCTCGATGAGTTCGGTGTCACCGGCCAGCATCAGTTGCAGGGAGTCGTCCAGGATAGGGTCGTCGGCCATCTCGTAGAGGGCCTGCAGCAGCTCCAGTGCGTCGTTGGCCTTGGCCTTGGGGCCGTCGATCTTGAATTGCTCGTGGCGGTGGGCGATCTTGACGCCCATTGCGATCTCGATGGTGCGCAGGTGCGCGTCGGCCGGGCCGCAGACGTGGCTCAACCGGTTGTTGTCGTGGGGTGTGAAGGTGTGGCGCAGGATCACGCGGATAATTCCAGAGATTCCGGGCGGCGGCCAGCGCGAGGGCGTGGTGCCATACCCTGTGAATGGGCCGGCGTTCGGTTGCGGACGGGCATGAAAAGCCGCCCCTGGGGCGGCAAAGGACACCAATGATAGGCAAATTGACAGGAACGCTGCTGGAAAAAAACCCGCCCGAGGTGCTGGTGGACTGCGGCGGCGTGGGCTACGAGGTGCAGGTGCCCATGAGCACCTTCTACAACCTGCCCGCCAGTGGGGCCAAGGTCAGCCTGCTGACGCACTTCGTGGTGCGCGAGGATGCGCAGCTTCTGTACGGCTTTGGCACGCACAGCGAGCGCCAGGCGTTCCGCGAGCTGATCAAGATCACCGGCATCGGCCCGCGCATGGCGCTGTCGGTGCTCAGCGGCATGAGCGTGGAGGACCTGGCCCAGGCCGTGACGCTGCAGGAGGTGGGCCGCCTGGTCAAGGTGCCGGGCATCGGCAAGAAGACGGCCGAGCGCCTGCTGCTGGAGCTCAAGGGCAAGATCGGCGCCGATACGGGCGCGCAGTCGCTGTTCGTGAACAACGACCAGAACGACATCGTGCAGGCGCTGATGGCGCTGGGCTATTCCGACAAGGATGCGGCCGCCGCGCTCAAGAAGCTGCCGCCCGACGTGGGCGTGACCGAAGGCATCAAGCTGGCGCTGAAGGCGCTGGCCAAGTGAGCGGCGCATGAGCATCCATACCGACGATTTCGGGCAGGGCGGTTTCGCGCCCGACAAGGCCCCGGAAAAGCCGCGCATGATCTCGGCAGCACCGGTCTCGCGCGGGGAAGAGGCCATGGAGCGCGCCCTGCGCCCCAAGCTGCTGCAGGAGTACGTGGGCCAGGCCAAGGCGCGCGAGCAGCTGGAGATCTTCATCGGCGCGGCCCGAAAGCGCAATGAGGCGCTGGACCATGTGCTGCTGTTCGGCCCGCCGGGCCTGGGCAAGACCACGCTGTCGCACATCATCGCGGCCGAGCTGGGCGTGAACCTGCGCCAGACCAGCGGCCCCGTGCTGGAAAAGCCCAAGGACCTGGCGGCGCTGCTGACCAACCTCGAAGCCAACGATGTGCTGTTCATCGACGAGATCCACCGCCTGTCGCCCGTGGTCGAGGAAATCCTCTACCCGGCGCTGGAGGACTACCAGATCGACATCATGATCGGCGAGGGGCCGGCGGCGCGCTCCATCAAGCTGGACCTGCAGCCGTTCACGCTGGTGGGCGCCACCACGCGCGCGGGCATGCTGACCAACCCGCTGCGCGACCGCTTCGGCATCGTGGCGCGGCTGGAGTTCTATACGGCCGAGGAGCTGGCGCGCATCGTGCGGCGCAGTGCAGGCCTGTTGAACGCGCCCATCGATGACGAGGGCGCCTTCGAGATCGCGCGCCGCTCGCGCGGCACGCCACGCATTGCCAACCGCCTGCTGCGCCGCGTGCGCGACTATGCCGATGTGCGCGGCGACGGCAGCATCACGCGCGAGCTGGCCGACCGTGCGCTGGCCATGCTCGATGTCGATCCCCAGGGCTTCGACATCATGGACCGCAAGCTGCTGGAGGCCGTGGTGCACCGCTTCGACGGCGGCCCCGTGGGCCTGGACAACATCGCGGCCAGCATCGGCGAGGAAGCGGGCACCATCGAGGATGTGATCGAGCCCTACCTGATCCAGCAGGGCTTTTTGCAGCGCACGCCGCGCGGGCGCATGGCGACCCAGGCGGCGTACCGCCACCTGGGCCTTCCCGTGCCGGGCGACGACGCCAGCTGACGACGGCTCATTCCTCCGTGCCGGCGTTCCAGAAGGCCTGCAGCACGCCGGGCAGGGCCTCGATGGCGGCGATCACGCGGTCGAGCTCGTCGGAGTCCACCGAGGTGGCGTAGAGCATGGCCTCGATCTCCGTGTCCTGCGGGCCGAAGGCATGGGTTTCCAAGCCGCGCACGGGGTAGCTGGCGTTCTCCAGCAGCTCCAGCATCTGCTCGCGCACATCGCCCTGGGCGCCGCGGTGGCAGATGGCGTAGACGTAGTAGGTCGACTCCGTGGATTCGTCATCCACCGGGCGGCGGTTGATGCGGTTGACCACGGGGCGCAGCAACGTATTGCTGGCCAGCACGAACAGCGTGGCCAGGCCCGCCTCGGCCACCAGGCTGGCGCCCGCGCAGGCGCCCACGGCGGCCGAGCCCCACAGCGTGGCCGCCGTGTTCAGCCCGGTGATGTTGGCCCCTTCCTTCATGATGGCGCCCGCGCCCAGGAAGCCCACGCCCGAGACCACGTAGGCCACCACGCGCGTGGCGCCCTCGGCCCCGCCCAGGCGCACGGCCAGGTCCACGAAGACGGCCGCGCCCACGGCGACCAGGGTGTTGGTGCGCAGCCCCGCCGTGCGCTGGCGCACCTGGCGCTCCAGGCCGATGAGGGCGCCGAACACGAAGGCCGTGGTCAGGCTGACGAAGGTGTCCAGCATGGCGCCGGGGTTGAGGTTCTGCAGGGCCTGCATGGGGTTCCGGGCTTTCCTGGTGAATGGGTTGAAGGGGCGTTGAAAGAGGCGTTGAAGGGTGCGTCACTGCCAGCCGTAGCGGCGGATGTAGACGCGCTTGAGCAGCGTGGCCAGGCAAGCGTAGCCCAGCAATATGGCAATCATCCACGGGAAGTAGGCCGCCGGCAGCGCCTGCAGCTTGAAGTAGCCGGCCAGCGGCCCCATCGGCAGGAAGATGCCGGCCGCCATCACGGCCGCCGTGGCCAGCAGCAGCGGCCAGGACGGGCGGCTTTGCAGGAAGGGGATCCTGGGCGTGCGGATCATGTGCACGATCAGCGTCTGCGTGAGCAGCCCGATGACGAACCAGCCCGACTGGAACAGCGTCTGCTGCTCGGGCGTGTTGGCGGCGAAGACGAACCACATCAGCGCGAAGGTCAGGATGTCGAACAGCGAGCTGATGGGCCCGAAGAACACCATGAAGCGGCCCAGGTCGGCCGGGTTCCAGCGCAGCGGCTGGCGCACCAGTTCGTCGTCCACGTTGTCGAAGGGGATGGCGATCTGCGAGAGGTCGTACAGCAGGTTCTGCACCAGCAGGTGCAGCGGCAGCATGGGCAGGAAGGGGATGAAGGCCGAGGCCACCATCACCGAGAACACGTTGCCGAAGTTGGAGCTGGCCGTCATGCGGATGTACTTCAGCATGTTGCTGAAGGTGCGCCGGCCCTCGATCACGCCCTGCTCCAGCACCATCAGGCTTTTTTCCAGCAGGATGATGTCGGCCGCTTCCTTGGCGATGTCCACGGCGCTGTCCACGCTGATGCCGATGTCGGCCGCGCGCAGGGCCGGTGCGTCGTTGATGCCGTCGCCCATGAAGCCGGTGATGTGGCCGTTGGCGCGCAGCGCATGCACGATGCGCTCCTTGTGCAGCGGCGTGAGCCGGGCGAACAGCTGGTGCCGTTCCACCGTCTGGCGCAGCATCTCGTCGTTCATGTGCTCGATCTGCGTGCCCAGGATGATGTGGTCTGCGGGCAGCCCTACATCGCGGCAGACCTTGGCGGCCACCAGTTCGTTGTCGCCGGTCAGCAGCTTGACGGCCACGCCGTGCGCGGCCAGGGCGGCCAGCGCCTCGGCCGTGGTTTCCTTCGGTGGGTCCAGGAAGGCGATGTAGCCGATCAGGGTCAGCTCCGACTCGTCGGCCACGCCGTAGTCGCTCTTGTGCGGCGGCACTTCCTTCATGGCCACGGCGACCACGCGCAGGCCCTCGCGGTTGAGCTCGCGCGTCACGCGGCGCACGCGGGCCAGTTGCTCCTCGTCCAGCGGGCGCGTGCCGTCGCCCTCGCGCAGCCGGGTGCACGCGCCCAGGATTTCCTCGACCGCGCCTTTGCAGATCAGCTCGTGGTGGTGGCCGCGCTCGGCCACCACCACGGACATGCGGCGGCGCTCGAAGTCGAAGGGGATCTCATCGACCTTGCGGTAGTCCTCGGCCAGGCGCATCTGGGTGTGCAGCTCCACATGCTCGAGCACGGCATGGTCGAGCAGGTTCTTCAGGCCGGTCTGGTAGTGGCTGTTGAGGTAGGCGAAGCGCAGCGTCTCGTCGCACGGCTGGCCGAAGGCGTCGGTGTGGCGCTCCAGCACGATGCGGTCCTGGGTCAGCGTGCCGGTCTTGTCGGTGCACAGCACGTCCATGGCACCGAAGTTCTGGATGGCGTCCAGCCGCTTGACCACGACCTTGCGGCGCGACAGCACCACGGCGCCCTTGGCCAGGGTGGAGGTCACGATCATGGGCAGCATCTCGGGCGTCAGGCCCACGGCCACGGACAGCGCGAACAGGAAGGCCTCGGCCCAGTCGCCCTTGGTGTAGCCGTTGATGAACAGCACCACGGGCACCATCACGGCCGCAAAGCGGATCAGCAGCCAGCTGACGCTGTTGACCCCGGTCTCGAAGGCCGTGGGCGCGCGGTCGTTGGAGGTCACCCGCGTGGCAATGGTGCCGAAATAGCTGCGGTTGCCCGTGGCCAGCACCACGGCCAGCGCCGTGCCCGAGACCACGTTGGTGCCCATGAACAGCAGGTTGCTGGCGTCCAGCACGCCGGTGCCATTCGATGCACTGGCGTCGGCGCGCTTTTCCACGGGCAGGGATTCGCCGGTCATGGCGGACTGGCTCACGAACAGGTCCTTGGCGCTGAGCACGCGGCAGTCGGCAGGAATCATGTCCCCGGCCGACAGCACCACGAAATCGCCGGGTACGACCTCGCGCAGCGGCACCTCGTAGCGGCGCGCCTGCTGGCCGAAGCCGCTGTGCGGGGCATCTGCGGAGTCGGCATCTGCAGGGGCCGGTGGGCCGCCATTGCGGCGCAGCACCGTGGCCGTGCTGCTGACCATGGCCTTGAGCCGCGCGGCGGCGCGGTTGGAGCGGCCTTCCTGCACAAAGCGCAGCAGCGTGGACAGCAGCACCATGGAGGCGATGACGACCGTGGCCTTCATGTCCTCCGTGGCGTAGGAGACCACGGCCAGCAGCGTCAGCAGCAGGTTGAAGGGATTGCGGTAGCAGTACCACAGGTGCAGCCAGCCGGGCAGCGGCTTTTCGTGCTCGACCTCGTTGGGGCCGAGACGTGCGAGCGCGGCGCGGGCCTGCTCGCGGGTCAGGCCGTCCTCGCTGGAGCCGGTGCGCGCCAGCACGGCGGCAATGTCATCGCGCGAGGCGCGCAGCAGCTCGCGCGTGAGGGTCGGCGATACCGAGCACGAGTGGTGCACGGCCGTGCCCGAGGGCAGGGCATTGCGCCGGAACAGCCCCAGGGCGTGGCGGCTGCGCAGAAATGCCTGGAACAGGTGCTTGAGGCTTTTCATGGTGACCTCCCTGGCGGCTCAGGCCTGGCTCGAACGAAGGGTGGCGCGCAGCCAGTGCCAGTTGCGCTGGCAGGCGCACAGCAGGCGGCGGCGCAGCGGCGGGCGGGTCACGGTGGCCGACTGCAGCCATTGGCGACGCGCATGGGCAGGCAGGTGGCGGTAGACCTCGGCGCGCTCCTGCGCCGCCAGCAGGGACAGAACGTCGGCCTGCTGGCGCTGCGTGAGCGCCACGAGGGCAGGGGCGAAGAGACCGGGGCCGTGTTGCTGCAGCAGGGCGTGCAGTTGTCCGGTATGGCGTGCCGCAATGGCGGCTTGCAGGGCCAGCTGCAGGGTGCTGGCGCGGGAGGTGTGGCTGGCGCGTGTGGAGACGGGTGCTGTGGCGGGCGTGGTTGCCGGCGTGGTGCGCAGCGCGGTGATGACGTGTTGCATGGCGGGCTTCTTTCGTTGCGGCCGAAAGAAGCCCGCCATCTGTCCATCAATGGACGTGCGCGGGTCTCCCGGCCGGGGCCTTGGGATGAGGCGGAAGGGCCGCAGGCATGTGCGGCCGGACCGTATCGGAGGGGTCAGGGCAAGATCGACTCGGATCGGGGTCCATGGGGGAACTCCTTTCTGACGATGGGGCGGACAAGGCTGCGGCGCGCGTTCAGCGCGGCTGCAGGCTCAGAAAGCTGCGGATGCGGTGCGTGGGCCAGTGGGTCTGCAGGTCCAGGTGCATGGCGTGCTCCATGGCCGAAGGGGCCTGGGCTTGCATCTGTGCCTGTGCCTTGGCCTGCATTGCTGCCTGGGAGGCAGCCACGCGCGTACCGGTGGCGCCGGGGCAGGGCGCGGCAGTGGCAGGCTGCAGGCGTTGCATTGCGGGGCGGACGAACGGTGTGGACATGGCTTTCTCCTTGGCGAACCAGGAAGACCGCCGTAGGCAGGGCCGTCAAGCAGCGTGGGCCGGGTGCTGCTCGATGGCAGCCACACGGGCACGCGGTCAGTGATCAACAGCCATTGGAATCTTCGGTGCAGGAGCGGCGTGCCTGATGCAGGCCAAGCGCCACTGCAGCGCCGGGCGGCGCGAAGATCCAAGGGGAAACGCAGCAATGGATGGAAGCCGACCGACATGGCCGCTCCCATCACAGGAGTCGGTCAGTCAGCCAGCAGCGAAGCCATTGCGGCGCGCTGTTTGTCACTGGTTGAACTGGCACTGTCCACGGAGGACTCCTGAAAATGCGATCCCTCGATTGTGCCTTGCGAGCTGCTTCGGGTCAACCCTGATGTCGATGCGCCACGGGCCAGCCAGCCCTGCACGATCAGCAGTTGCGCCGCGTAGTAGGTGGACAGCACGCCGGCTTGCGCGCCGTCGAAGGGCTGCACAAATCGGTTGATGGCCAGCAGCGAGTCGCTGACCATGAAGAGGCAGGCGCCGATGGCCACGGTCCAGGCGGGCTGGCCGCCCAGGTGCCTGGCGCGGCCCAGGGCCTGGGCCGCCATCAGCGCAATGACCAGTACATAGGCGGCCACGGGCAGGCGCAGCGCGGCGGGCAGCCCGCCCTGCCAGAGCACGGCATACATGCCCGCGCCCAGGGCCAGCGTGGCGGCCAGCGAGGGCCGGTGTGCAAACCAGGGTGCGTCCTGGCGCAGCAGCACGATATAGGCCAGGTGGGCGAGCAGGAAGCTGGCCAGGCCCGGGATGAACAGATCGGGCAGCATCAGGAACACGTCGCCCGCCATCGAGGCCGCCAGCGCCGCGGCCAGCCAGCAGGCGCCGCGCGCGGGTTTCGCCAGTGCCGAGAAGGCCGTGCTGCCGCGCCACAGCTGCATGACGGCGATCAGCGCAAAGACCATGGTCAGCGGCTTGAACAGCCAGTGCCAGTGCAGCATGTCCAGCGCGGCGGTGGCGGTGGCCAGTGCGCCGGCCTCAATGGCCAGTGCCAGCCACAGGCTGATACGCCCCTGCATGGCCGCGCCCAGTGCCCACTGGCAGGCCAGCAGCACGCCAAACCACAGCGCATTGCGCGCCGTCGAGGACTGGTCGGCATGCCACAGAAACAGCGACACCCCGGCGATCAGCGCCACGAACTGCAAGCCCGCAAACCAGCGCAGGCTGCGCTGCATGTCGGGTGCGTAGAGCACGCGGTGCGCGTCCAAGTCGAAGGCCGGCCTGGGAAAGCGCTGCGCCACGTCGGCAGGGCGCCACCCGGGCGGCTTGAGCCAGACGCGCAGCTTGTCGCTCCAGCGCCGCGCATGCCAGCTGTCATGGATGAGTTGCCGGTACACCACGGCGTTGGCCCACAGCGGATCCCAGCTTTGCAGCAGGCCGCGCGTGCCGTAGACGCAGGGCTCGCTGTCGTCCTCGGGCTTGAAGGTGCCGAACATGCGGTCCCAGACGATGAGGATGCCGCCGTAGTTCCTGTCCAGGTAGGCGTCGTTGACTGCGTGGTGCACGCGGTGGTTGCTGGGCGCGCAGAACCAGCGGTCGAACCAGCCCAGACGCCGAACCTGCTCGGTATGGACCCAGAACTGGTAGAGCAGGTCTATCAGTCCCACGATGGCAAACACCAGCGGCGGCACGCCCGCCAGCGCCATGGGCAGGTAGAACAGCCAGCCCAGCAGCGCGCCCGAGCTGGTCTGGCGCAGCGCCGTCGACAGGTTGTAGTCCTGGCTCTGGTGGTGCACGGCGTGGGCTGCCCACAGCACGGCCACCTCGTGGCCCATGCGGTGAAGCCAGTAGTAGCAGAAGTCGTAGAACAGCAGGGCCAGCAGCCAGCCGGGAATGCTGGTCCAGAAGGCATCGTTGCGCCACAGCGCCAGGTGCTCGAAGGCCAGCGTGTACAGGCCCACGCGCAGCAGCGTGGTGAAGACGGCGCTGGTCTGGCTGAGCATGCCCAGGCTGATGGAGCTGATGGCGTCGGCCAGCCGGTAGGCATTGCGCCCGCGCCACAGGCTCACGCCCCATTCCAGCGCGATCAGCAGCAAAAAGGCAGGCGTGGCGAAGACAATGACTTGGCTGGGTGAGAGCATGGTCAGCCGATTCTGGGCATGGCGGCGGGGCAGCGCCTTAGGCGAGAACCCTAGGACACGGAATCACAAGGGTTGAAACGGATTGCAATAAATGGGGCTTCATGGCAAGCACGTGGCAGGAAAATTGCGCCCTATGGCAGAATCGCCCGCTTTCCACGCGCTGGACGTGCTTGCCCTGCAGGCCATCGCCAGCCCGCACCGCCTTTGCCGGCATGCGCCTTGCATGCCCAAGCCCCATGCCCTTGTCCCGCCGCTCCCTGCTATCGGCTGCCGCCTCACTGGCTGCGGCCCTTGCCGCTGCACCCGCCGCCCATGCCGCGCCGGGCGCGGGCAAGCCCTGGCCGGCAGCCGGGCCCATCACCCTGATCGTGCCCTTTGGCGCGGGCAGCGATGTGGACGCCACCGCACGGCTGATCGCCGAAAAGCTGGGTGCGCGGCTGCACCAGTCGGTGGTGGTGGACAACGTGCCGGCCTCGGGCGGCGTGCTGGGCGTGAGCAAGGTGGCACGCTCGCACGCCGATGGCTATACGCTGCTGCTGGGCTTTGACGGGCCGGTGAGCATTGCGCAACTGGTGAACTCCTCCGTGCGCTATGACGCCGAGCGCGATCTGGCTCCCGTGGGCCTGACTTCGGTGGCGCCCATGGTGATCGTGGCCCGCCCTGGCCTGCCGGTGCACAACCTCAACGAGCTGATCAGCATGGCCCGCGCCCGGCCCGGCGCGCTGACCTATGCCACGCCGGGCGTGGGAACGGTGCTGCACCTGGCCATGGAACGGCTGCAGGAGCGCGCCCGCATCCGCCTGGTCCATGTGCCCTATCGTGGTGTGGCCCAGGTGACCAGCGAGGTCATGGGCGGCCAGGTCGATCTGGGCATTCTGATGACCACCGGCGCCACGCCGCTGGTGCAGCAGAAAAAGCTGGAAGGCGTGGGCGTGACCTCGGCACAGCGCATCGACGTGATTCCCGAGGTGATGAGCTTTGCGGAGGCGCCCGATCTCAAGGGCTTCGAGCTGGAAGCCTGGACCGGCCTGTTCGCCCCCGCCCGCACACCCGAACCCGTGGTCAGCCGCCTGGCCGCCGAACTGGCCGAGGTGCTGAAGCTGCCCGAGGTCCGCAAGCGCCTGCAGGACAGTGGCGCCACGCCCGGCTCGGGCACGCCGGCCACGTTCGCCCAGTTCCTGAAAAAGGAAAAGGCGAGTTACACGCAGATCGTCAAGTCCGCCAATATCCAGGTGGAATAGGCCGCGCTGGCGGTCAGCGGGTGACCGTTTTTTTCCATTGAATGAAGACTGGACCGGCGAAATCGGCGGCATTGTCTGCAGTCGCCTTTGTGAGCCGAGTGCCACGTATTGGTGTGTGAAATCTGTTACCCTCCGCTTACATTTTTAAGGGGGCGGTGTGGGGGTGGAGAAAATCATGCGCCGGGCCATGGCATGGCTCTGGCTTTTTGCGCTTGCAGCGTCGGGCGCTGCAATGGCCGAGGACCGGCCCAATGTCACTTTTGCGGGAGTCGCCTATTCGGGCGACGCCAGTTCGCAGCAGCAGCGATTCCCTTATTCAAAGCAGTATGAGAGCCGCCTGAAGGCCGCCGGGCACAGTGCCTATGCGCGGGCACTGGCATTCGTGCAGCAGGCGCCTGCACAGCATCTGCAGATATCCACCAATCCCATCGATGAGCTCAAGGGGCGCGACCAGGCCCTGGTGGTTTCTCTGGTGCTCAATTCCGAGACGGTCTCCGTGGAAAGCTTTGGCGGCGTGCGCAAGCTGTTCATCCTGATTCGTGGACAGGCCCTGTTTTTCGACTTCAAGTCCATGACGGCGGTGCGTTCGTATCCGCTCAGCTTTGCCTTCATCGACAACCTGCGCCACGAGCCGTCGCAAGAGGAAATCATGGAGCGCGTGACCAAGGTATACGAAGGCGCGGGAGGCAAGCCCGGCATCTTCGGCCGTTTTGCCCAGGTGCTGGCCACGGCCACCGTGCCCTCGCAGACGCCGCGTTTCCTGCAGGTCACCGATATCCAGATTCCCGCCGCCATGGCCGAGATGCTGCCCGGCTATCTGCAGGACCCGCAGGTGCACAAGACCTGGGCTGCCGATATCGTGGGCGAGGCCATTTCCAGCCGCATTGGTGTGCCCATCATTCCTTTTGCCATGGGCTATGCCGTGGGCAATGTGATGCGCATGCAGGTGCTTGACGGAGAGGTCTACACGCTGCAGCTGCCCAGTGCCGACTACGCCATCAGCGTCGATTTCAAGGGATTCAAGAAGCTCAAGTTCAAGGAATCCAGCGCCGGCACCAGCTATGTCTACGGCACCTTTGCCGATATGCGCATCCAGGAACCCAATGGGCCGGTGTTTCTCGGCGCCTCGCTGAAGAACGCGGAAGTGAAGGTGGTGCCTTCCACGCAAACCCATGTCGATGACTTTCCGGCGTTCTATGACTCGCTCAACGGCCTTTTCGTGAAGCTGGCCGAGACGGTGGCGGCTGGAAAGGGCAATGACTGGCTCAAGTCGGCTGCTGCCGAGAGCGACATCGAAGCGCAAATTGTCAAAACAAAAGACCTGATGAATCTATGCAAGTAATCCAGAAAATCCTCCTGTGCCTTTCCATGGCGCTGTTCGCGGCCGGTGCGGGCGCGCAGGTGCAGCAGGCACGCGGCAAGGCCTCGGTCAGCTATCAGGATTCAAAGGTCAGCCCGCAGGACAAGGAGCGTGCACTGATGGCGGCCCAGCTCAAGGCCGTGGAGTTCTACTACGCCGAAGCGGGCCAGTCGGAGGCCGAGAATTTCGACGCCGTGCGCGACAAGATCCTGGCCAACCCCGATCGCTACATCCTTGAGCACACCGTGCTCAGCGAAGAGGACAACGCCGACAGAAAGCAGTACACGGTCTCCGTGCGCGTGGCGCTGAACGTGGCCAATCTGCGCAATGCCGTCAAGGCCAACTCTGCCGTGGCCAGGGGCGGGCCTGCAGGCCGGTCGCCGCTGGCCTTCATGTTCGTCTCGCGCCAGGTGGCCACGACCAAGTCCTTCGATGACCGCGTCTACAAGCGCGTGGACGAGACCGAGGACGTCAAGGCCCAGGTCAGCGCTTCCGAAAAGGGCAGCGAGGGTGAATCCATCCGTGGCGGACGCATCAGCACGAATGCCTCCACGGCGACCTCGGGCACTGCCTCGGTCAAGAGTAGCCGCACTTCCGAGACCGGCGGCAGCACAACGCGACGCTCGGCCGAGTCCACCTGGCGCGTGATCCCCAGCGCCAACCTGTCCCAGGTCTTTTCCTCCAACTTCGCCAAGGCCGGCTTCAAGGTGTCAGAGGCTGCCATGGTGGAGCCCTACACGGGCGGCCACTTCAAGGTCGCGGCCGTGGAGAACGACTACAAGAGCGGCATGGACCTGCAGCCCTCGACGCTGGCGGCCATGGTGGCCGGCATGCGCACGGCGCAGATTCCCTACATCGCCCTGGGCACGCTGGATGTGGGCATGGGCGAGCCCGATCCCCAGACCGGCCTGATGCGCGTGAGCGTGACGGTCAACGCCAAGATCCTGGACATCGCCCAGACCATTCCCGACACGATTGCCGCCGTCGGCCCCGTGCTGTACGCGGGCACCGGCCCGTCCGAGGATGAGGCGCGCAACAACGCGCTGAAGCTGGCCGCCAACAACGCGGCCCGCGATCTCACCAGCCAGGTCACCAATCTGGGCCTGCGTTGAGCGCTGCGGCTTCCAAGGTCCGGCTGCCATGCAGCCGGACCTTTTTTCCGTTCTTTCGCTTTCCTCGTTTTTATCTTCGCCGTCCGCGTTCACGGACTGCTGCAACCCGAGTCCATCTCCATGAAAAAGCTCTTCACCACCGTCGCCGTTGCCGCCGCCATGGCCAGCCCCGCCCTGACACAGGCCCAGTTCTCCATGCCCTCCATCCCGGGTGTCGGCAAGCTCATGGGCGGCAGCGGCTCTGCCGACGTGGCCGGCCAGGGCGACGCCCTGGTGCGCAGCTATGTGGGCGCCAGCAAGGAGGTGCTCAGCGCCAATGCCAAGATGGCCACGGCCCTGGGCCTGAAGGAGCAGGCCGCCAGCGCCGCCAGCACGGCGGACAGCCTGGGTGATGGCGCCACCCTCGGCGCGCTGGGCGATGGCAACAAGGTGGTCTCGGACACCAGCGGCGCGATTGCCGAGTCCATGGCGAAGAAGCCCGTGCTCGATGCCGCCTCCAAGGCCACCTTCGCCGAGGGGCTGGTGCACCTGGTCAACGGCAGCGTGAAGTACGCCGGCATGGGCAAGGATGTATCGGTCATGGGCAAGAGCCTGCAAAGCGCCAACCCCATGCAACTGACCAAGCTCACCTCCGCGGCCTGGGTGGTGTCCAAGTTCCCCGGCTCGGCCTCCGACCTGTTCAGCACTGTGCAGACGGCCATTGCATTCGCGCGGGCCAACGACATCGAGGTGCCGGCCAATGCGGCTGACGCCACGGCCGCGCTGGGCACGCTCAAGCTGTGATCCGGTACAGGCAAGGAGCACTTTCTATGCGTATCCGCATCATTGCGGCCGTCGTGGCTGCCTGCGCCGCCATGTCCGGCTGTGGCGACAAGCCGTCCGAGCAGCCCAGGACCGACGCGCCTGAACAACCCCAAAGCGTCGCCCCGCCCGTGCCCGACGTGGGCAGGCTGGAGACCGTCGAGGTCCAGGTCACCGGCCTGGGCCAGTCCCCTGGCGAAGCCATGGCGCAGGCGCTGCAGATGGCGCTGCTGCAGGTCAATGGCGCGGTGATCCAGTCCGCCTCGGTCACGGCCAAGTACGGCCTCGACGTGGCGCTGGGGCAGGACGCCGCCTCGCTGCGCGCCAGCGCCTTCGCCGAGGTGGTCAAGCAAAAGTCCGGTGGCGTCATCCAGTCGGTCCAGGTGGTGGATCTGGAAGAGCCCAAGCCTTGGGCCAAGCGCTACAAGTACACCATCAAGGCCAGCATCTCCAAGTTCAAGCCTTCGGCCGAGATGCAGAAGATCAAGGTCGTGGTCGGGCCGATGCGCTTCGAGCAGGCCTCGTTGCCCATGGGCGACCGCAGCGTTTCCGCCGCCGAGGTGGGTGCAACGCTGAGGCAACGCATCAGCGACGCCCTGGTGCAGACAGGCCGCTTTGCCGTGCTGGACCGCGAATTCAGCCCCGAGATCGAGCAGGAACTGGCCATCATCGCCACGGGCCAGGCGCCCAGTGCCGAGCTGGCCAAGCTGTCCCAGGCTGCCAGCGCCGATCTGGTGTGGAGCGCCCGCGTCAGCAGCTTTGCCTACAACCGCCATGCCCGCCAGCTCAAGACCAGTGACCGCCAATTGGTGAGCTACTCGGGCGGCTGGGCCCTGTCGCAGAAGCTGGTGAATGTGGCCACGCGCCAGGTCACGGCCTCGGATTCGCTGCGCGGCTCCGTCCCTTCCACGGCACCGACCACGCTGGGCGCGGGCGTGGATGGCAACAAGGTCATGACCGACATGAGCGATGCGCTGGTCGCCGGCGTGGTCAGCTCCATCCTGCAGCGCACCTTTCCGCTGACCGTGGTCGCCCGCGATGGCGAAAGCGTGGTGCTGAGCCAGGGCGGCCAGGCCGTGAAGGAGGGCGCGCGCTACCAGGTGGTGGCCATGGGCAAGGAGATGAAGGACCCGCAGACCGGGCAAAGCCTGGGGCGCCTGGAGTCACCGTGCTGCGAACTGGTGGTCGATCGCGTGACTCCAAACCTCTCCTACGGCCACCTGGAGAACATGCGCGGCGGCATGGAAGACCTGCCACCGGGCGGGCTGCAGGTGCGTGAGGTGCTGAAGGCATCCGCCGCGCCGGTGCTGGCCGCACAGGCTGCATCAGGCGATACGGCCGCGGCCGCTGAGCCCCAGGCCGCACCGGCCCGTGCTGCACAACCGCCCGCAGCACGCCGCGCGGCCTCGCCCGCCAAGGAGGCCGATGCCCCGGTCGGCAAGAAGGACGACGACAACTGGTAAGCGACAAGCGGCGGGGAGGTGCGCTGCGGCGCCTTTCCCCGTGCGGGTGCTCAGCTGAAAACCTCGTCGCGCGCACCGCCTTCCAGGTGCTGCACATCGCCCCAGCCGACCAGGCCCAGGCCCTGGGGCGTCCACAGCAGGCGGTTGATGGCCGCGTTGCCCAGCGCCCAGGTGCGTGGCGCCTGCACTTCCTGGTGCGTGGCCAGGCGGTAGAGCACATCCATCACGCCGCCATGCGCCACGATCACGATCTGCTCGCCGGGATGGCCAATGGCCAGCCGGTTCACCGTGGCCGAGATGCGGTCGCGCAGCATCAGCAGCGACTCGCCGCCGCCTGCGGGCACGAACTCGGGATCGCGCTTGCGCCAGCGCAGCGCATCCTCAGGGTGGGACGCCTCGATATCGTTGAAGGTCTGGCCCTCGAAGCTGCCGAAGCAGCGCTCGCGAAGGCCCTTGTCGGCCGTCAGCGTCGCCCCCGTGCTTGCGGCCACGGCCTCGGCCGTGACATAGGCACGCAGAAGGTCGCTGCTGTAGATGGCGGCCACCGACTCACCCGCCAGGGCCTTGCCGGCCTGGGCGGCCTGCCAAAGTCCCATGTCGTTCAGAGGAATGTCCAGATGGCCCTGGATGCGGGCGTCCACATTCCAGGCGGTTTCTCCGTGGCGGATGGCAATGATGCGCGTGGCTTGCATGAGGGGCTGGCGTGGGGTGCTGCAAAAAGAGCAGGCATTGTCCCGCAAGCCAGGCAAGCCTGCATCGCGCGCCACCGTTGAAACTGGCGCGGCCCAACTCAGGGACGCCGAGCAAGAGCCGCCTCGCGGCGGGGGCGCCCGGCCGAAGGCGTCGTCCCCCTCCGCGAAGCGAGAAGGGGGAAGCGGCGCAGCCGCTCAGGGGGTCAGATCAGCGATTTTGCGTTGTCCAGCACGAAGTCGCAGGCCTTCTCCTTGAGGTCGCCCTTGAGCTTGTCGATGCTGAAGCTCTTGCCGTTGGAGCCGGTGACCAGGCCGCCCAGGCCGTTCTGGAATCCCGTGTCCTTGGGCTCTTCCTGCTTTTGCATGCCCAGCTTGCCCAGCAACTGGTCCTTGACCTGGGCAGCCTTGTCGGCATTGAGGTAGTTGTTCTTCATGCAGTAGGAGATGACGCCTGCCGCATTGCCGGCCGTGGCCGAGGGGCTCAGGCCCAGGGCGGACAGCGCACCCGCACCGCCTGCCCCCGCACCCAGCATGCCGCCGAGGCCGGAGCCGGCGCCTTCGCTGCTGGCGGCGGCCTTGTCACCGCCAAGCCCGGAGGCCTGGCGCAGCGAGTCGCCCAGGCCCGACGCCTGGGCAGGCAGGGCGCCCAGGCCCAGCATGGCGCATAGCAGTGCGCTGGCAATGGATGTCTTCATGGATGCTTCCTTTCCGCGGCAACCCGCAGGCTCGATACAGGGCCTGAAATTAGCACGCCGTGCGGCGCAGACCTGTGCCCGATTGCAAACCTTTGCCAGAGCAGGCCGTGGCGGTCTTTCGCGTTTTCACTAGCTGTCAAAGCCGTTGGCCTGTCCATAATGGCCGCACGCCAATGGCGGGCCGCAGGCGGCGGTCTTGTTATTTGGAAATGGCTTTTAAGTATAAAAATCAATTCAACAAGCTGTAAAAGTTATTTACAGTGGGGCGCACCTATATGGCCCGCTTCTTGCGGCGCCCGGGCTGCTGCGTCGCATGACCGCCGCCATTCCAATCAATCCACAGGGGAGCAGACAAATGATCATGAAGATTCTGGGCAGTTCTTTGCTGGCCGCAGGCCTGTTGACCTCGGCCGCGCTGGCCCAGGCCGAGACCGTGCGTTGGGCGCGCGGCTCCGATCCGACTTCGCTGGACCCGCATGCCTTCAATGTGGGCACCAATTTCGTGCTGCTGCACCAGATCTACGAAACCCTGGTCATCCGCTCGGCCGACGGCAAGCTGGTGCCCACGCTGGCCACCTCGTGGAAGATGACCTCCGACCCGTCGGTCTGGGAGTTCAAGCTGCGTCCCAACGTCAAGTTCCATGACGGCACGCCGTTCACGGCGCGCGACGTGGTCTTCTCGCTGAACCGCGCCAAGGGCGAGAACGCCCAGGTCAAGTCCCTGCTGTCCTCGATGGAGGAGGCCAAGGCCGTGGACGATCTCACGGTGCAGGTGAAGACCAAGGGCCCGAACCTGATCTTCCCCGACAACCTGACCAACCTCTTCATCATGAGCGAGAAGTGGTCCAAGGCCAACGGCGCCGAGACCACGCAGGACACGGCCAGCAAGACCGAGAACGGCGCCACGCGCGCGGCCAACGGCACGGGCGCCTATGTGCTGGCCAGCCGCGAGGTCGATTCGAAGACGGTGATGAAGCTCAACCCCGACTACTGGGGCAAGGGCCAGTTCCCGCTGCAGGTGACCGAGCTGATCTACCTGCCCATCAAGTTCCCGGCCACGCGCGTGGCGGCCCTGCTGTCGGGCGAGGTGGACTTCGCCCAGGACATTCCCGCGCAGGACGTGGCGCGCCTGAAGCAGGACAAGCGCCTGCGCATCAATGAAGGTCCCGAGAACCGCTCCATCTTCCTGGGCCTGAACGTGGGTGCGGCAGAGCTCAAGAGCAGCAACGTCAAGGGCAAGAATCCGCTGGCCGATCCCAAGGTGCGCCAGGCCATTGAGCTGGCCATCGACCGCGATGCGATCAAGCGCTCGGTGATGCGCGGCCTGTCGATTCCCACGGGCGTGATCGCGCCGTCGTTCGTCAATGGCTACGACAAGGCCTTTGCGGCCTATCCCAAGGCGGATGCCGCCAAGGCCAAGCAGCTGCTGGCCGAGGCGGGATACCCCAACGGCTTCACCATCACGCTGAACACGCCCAATGACCGCTATGTGAACGACGAGGCCATTGCCACGGCAGTCGCGGGCTTCCTGGGCCGCATCGGCATCAAGACCGAAGTCTCGGCCCGGCCGATTGCCATGCACAGCGTGTCGCTGACCAAGGCGGACAGCGACTTCTACCTGTACGGCTGGGGCGTGCCCACCTATGACTCGGCCTACATCTTCGACTTCCTGGTGCACACGCGCGGCAAGGACAGCCGTGGCGCGCAGAACGCGACGCACTACAGCAATGCCGATGTGGATGCCAAGATACTGTCCCTGTCCTCGGAGAGCGACAAGGCAAAGCGCGATGCCACCATCAAGAGCATCTGGGAGACCGTGCAAAAGGAGCGCTTCTACATTGCGCTGCATGACCAGGTGATCCACTTCGCGTCCGTGCCCCGGATCAATGTGCCCGTGCACCCGGACAACGCGCTGCACTTCAAGTTCGTCAAGTTCGAGAAGAAGTAAGCGCCGATGCTGGTCCATCTGCTGCGCCGGCTGGGCCAGTCCGCCCTGGTCCTGCTGGCCGTTTCCTTTGTCTCGTTCATGGTGTTCCGCCATATCGGCGATCCCACGATCAGCCTGCTGGGCGAGGACGCGACGGTTGCCGAGCGCGAGGCGCTGACGGAAAGCCTGGGCTTCAACAAGCCCGTGCCCCTGCAGTACCTGGGTTACGTGGGCAAGGTGCTGCAGGGCGACCTGGGCATCTCCTACCGGCTCAAGCGCCCCGTGACCGAGATCATTGCCGAGCGCCTGCCCGCCACGCTGGAGCTGGCGATGACGGCGGCGCTGTTCGCCCTGGTCATCGGCGTGGCGCTGGGCGTGTATACGGCCATACGGCGCGAGGGCTGGCTGAGCCGCTCGATCATGACGGTGTCGCTGGTGGGCGTGTCCTTGCCCACCTTCC
Organism: Delftia acidovorans NBRC 14950; assembly: GCF_001598795.1. Lineage (GTDB taxonomy): Bacteria > Pseudomonadota > Gammaproteobacteria > Burkholderiales > Burkholderiaceae_C > Comamonas > Comamonas acidovorans. Next base: position 271,719 of record NZ_BCZP01000002.1, read on the forward strand.
TGATCGGCATCGCCCTGATCTACCTGTTCGCCGTGGAGCTGCGCTGGCTGCCGTCCTTCGGGCGCGGCGAGACAGTGAAGCTGGGCGGCTGGGAGACCGGGCTGCTGACGGCCTCGGGCTGGTCGGCGCTGATCCTGCCGGCCATCACGCTGGGCTTCTACAACATGACGCTGATCATGCGCCTGGTGCGCGCCGAGATGCTGGAGGTGCTGCGCGCCGACTACATGCGCTTCGGCCGTGCGCGCGGGCTGCGCGAGCGCGACCTGTACTTTGGCCATGCGCTGCGCAACACCCTGATTCCCGTGATCACCATCGCGGGCCTGCAGATCGGCTCGCTGATCGCCTTTGCCATCGTCACCGAGACCGTGTTCCAGTGGCCCGGCGTGGGCCTGCTGTTCATCTCCTCCATCCAGGGCGTGGACGTGCCGCTGATCGCCGCCTACCTGATGTTCATCGCGCTGCTGTACGTGGGCATCAACCTGCTCGTCGATTTCCTGTACGTGATCGTGGACCCCCGCTTGAGAAACCGATGACCGATTCCGCCAAACAAGCAATCCCTCCCACGGGCTGGCGCGCCAGCGACTCGCCGGTCAAGCGCGCCTTTGCACGCTCGCGCCTGGTGCAGGCGGCGGCGCTGGTGCTGGCGCTGATCGTGGCGGCCACGCTGCTGTCGCCCTGGCTGGCCTGGCAGAACCCCTTCGATCCGGCCAATCTGGACCTGATGGATGCCTTCACGCCGCCGGGCCAGGCGGGCACCAGCAGCACGCTGTACGCGCTGGGCTCGGACGACCAGGGCCGCGATGTGTGGAGCGCCATCCTCTACGGGCTGCGCATGTCGGTGCTGGTGGGCGTGTCGGCCGTGGGGCTGTCCCTGCTGATCGGTGTGCCCCTGGGCCTGGTCTGCGGCTATGCGGGCGGCTGGTTCGACACGCTGATGATGCGCATCGCCGATGTGCAGCTGACCTTTCCCGTGATCCTGGTGGCGCTGCTGGTCTTCGGCATCGCACGCGGCCTGCTGCCCGAGGGCTACCGCGACGACATGGCGGTCTTCGTGATCATCGTGGCCATCGGCCTGTCCGACTGGGTGCAGTACGCACGCACCGTGCGCGGCGCGGTGATGGTGGAAAAGCACAAGGACTACGTGCTGGCGGCCCAGCTCATAGGCCGCAGCCGCGTGGCCATTCTGGTGCGCCACATCCTGCCCAACCTGCTGGCGCCCATCCTGGTGATCGCCACCATCAGCTTCGCGCATGCCATCGTGGCCGAGTCCACGCTGTCCTACCTGGGCGTGGGCCTGCCGCCCACCCAGCCTTCGCTGGGCACGCTGATCCGCATCGGCCAAGGCTTCCTGTTCTCGGGCGAGTGGTGGATATTGCTGTTCCCCTCGCTGGTGCTGCTGGCGCTGGCGCTGTCCGTCAACCTCGTCGGCGACTGGCTGCGCGACGCACTGAACCCCAAGCTGCAATGAGCACGACACAAGAATCCGGGCAGCCCCCTGCACAGCCTCCGGTGCTGAGCGTTCGCGGCCTGTCCGTCACCTTCGATACCTACAAGGGCCCCGTGCAGGTGCTGGACGATGTGTCCTTCGACATCGCGCCCGGCGAGATCCTGGGCGTGGTCGGCGAGTCGGGCGCGGGCAAGTCCATGACGGGCGCCGCCGTGATCGGCCTGATCGAGCCGCCGGGCCGCATCTCGGCCGGCACGGTGCAGCTGCGCGGCGAGCGCATCGACACGCTGCGCGGCGAGGACCTGCGGCGCATACGCGGCCGGCGCATAGGCTCCATCTTCCAGGACCCGCTGACCAGCCTGAACCCGGTCTACACCGTGGGCCGGCACCTGGTGGAGACCATCCGCACGCACCTGCCCGTCTCCGAGAAGGAGGCTGAAGCCCGCGCGCTGGCCCTGCTCGAAGAGGTGGAGATCCCGCAGGCGCGCGAGCGCATGGCCCAGTATCCGCACCAGTTCTCGGGCGGCATGCGCCAGCGCGTGGCCATCGCCCTGGCGCTGTGCGCCGAGCCCGAACTCATCATCGCCGACGAGCCCACCACGGCGCTGGACGTGTCCGTGCAGGCGCAGATCATTGCCCTTCTGCGCCGCGTGTGCAAGGAGCGCGGCGCGGCCGCCATGCTTATCACCCACGACATGGGCGTGATCGCCGAGACGGCCGACCGCGTCATGGTCATGTACCAGGGCCGCGTGCTGGAAACCGGCCCCGTGCGCCAGGTGCTGGACGCACCGCAGCAGCCCTACACCCAGGTGCTGATGGGTGCCATTCCCAGCGTGCACCACCGCGTGCAGCGCCTGCCCGTGCCCGAGGTGGGCGGCGGCCCGGCCGCGCCCGCCGTGCCCTGGCAGCCTGGGGTCGGTGCGCAGGAGCCCGCGGTTGCCCTGCTGGAAGTCAGGGATCTGTGCAAGGAGTTCGACCTGTCCAGCGGCTGGCTGGCCCGTCTGCTGGCGCGCGAGGACAAAAAGATCCTCAAGGCCGTGGACGGCGTCAGCTTCTCCATCCGCAAGGGCTCCACCTTCGGCCTGGTCGGTGAGTCCGGCTCGGGAAAATCCACGGTGGCGCGCATGGTGGCCGGGCTGACGCCTCCCACCAGCGGCACCGTGCTGTTCGACGGCGTGGACAAGTGGAGCCCGGCCGCCCAGACCGTGGCCATGCGCCGGCGCTTCCAGATGATCTTCCAGGACCCGTATGCCAGCCTGAACCCGCGCTGGACCGTGCAGGAACTGATTGCCGAGCCCCTGCAGGTGCTGGCCCTCACGGCCGGCAAGGACGAGACGGCCGAGCGCGTGCAGGAGGCGCTGCGCCGCGTGCGCATGAAGCCCGACGATGCGCGCAAGTACCCGCACCAGTTCTCGGGCGGGCAGCGCCAGCGCATCGCCATCGCGCGCGCCCTGGCCAGCCGGCCCGAATTCATCATCTGCGACGAACCCACCTCGGCGCTGGACGTCTCGGTCCAGGCCCAGGTGCTCAACCTCATGCGCGACCTGCAGGAAGAGTTCGGCCTGACCTATCTGCTGATCAGCCACAACCTGGCCGTGATCCGCCACATGTGCGACGACATCGGCGTCATGCAGCGCGGCCGCCTGGTCGAGGCCGGCGAGGCCGGCGCCGTGCTCGATGCACCGCAGCATGCATACACGCGCGCGTTGATGGCTGCCGTGCCTGATATGGAGCATGTGCACTGAGGCACTGCTTCACGCGTCATAACCATGCAAAAAAGGCCTGCGTATGCAGGCCTTTGCTTTGGGGGCGCGATGGCTTACCGGGCTGGTGCTGGCGTTGCCGGTGCGGCCTGGACTGCAGTGGGTGCCGACGGAGCCGGCGGCTGCGCCGGCGCGCCACCCTGCTGCACCGGTCCGATGGTGGTGCGCACCACGCGCGAGCCCTTGGGCGGGTTGGGGAAGCCGGTCAGGGCGGCGTCGAACAGGATGCCGAAGATGGCCGGGTCGTCGGTCCACACATCCTGGCGCTGGGCCGAGGTCTCATAGACGATCTGCTGCGTGGTGGCGTTGCGCATCACGATGCTGACGGCGCGGTAGTACTCCAGCGGCGGGCCGTCGAACATGAAGCTGCCGCCAAAGCCCATGCCCCAGCCGCGCCCGTAGCCCACGCCCCAACCCCAGCGCGGGCCACCCCAGCGGTCGTAGTAGGGCCAGGCGGCGTAGTCGCGCGCATAGCGTGCGTCGGCACCGATCTGCACGATCAGGCTGGCCCGGGAGTCATCGCGCTGCAGGCCCACGCGGCCCAGGGCCTGCTGGGCCTGGGACTCGATGGCCGCGAAGTGCGTCTGCGCCTCGCGTTGCGATGGCAGCACTTCCAGGCGGTAGGTGGGCGGCGCGGGCAGGGCGCCCAGCGTGGAATAGCTCTGGACGGTGCTCTGGACTTCGCGCACGCTGGCGCAGCCCGTGAGCAAGGCCGTGGCCACGATGGCCAGGACATGGATGCAGCGCAGCTTCATGGTGTACTCCTTGGTCGAAAAAAGGCCCGTTTGCACGGGCCTTGGTTGGAGTGGGGCGATTGTTATAGGTTCAGCCGTCAGGACGACAGTTGTACCACCTGCAGGCCGGGCAGTGATGCGGAGACGGGCATCTCTTCATGGTCGAAGGCCATGTCGCCGTTGGGGTCGGCAATGCCGGTGGCCTTGGCGTTCTTGAAGTCGTGCAGCCCGGGATCCATCATGTGCGTGGTCACGATGTGGCCCATGGCGCGGAACATGCTTTCCACGCGGCCCGGGAATTTCTTGTCCCATTCGCGCAGCAGCTCGCCCACGGCCACGCGCTGCAGGCCGTCCTGGCTGCCGCAGAGGTTGCAGGGGATGATGGGGAAGTTCTGGTACTGGGCCCAGCGGACGGTGTCCTTCTCGGGCACGTAGCACAGCGGGCGGATCACCACATGCTTGCCATCGTCCGAGACCAGCTTCGGGGGCATGCCCTTCATGCGGCCGCCGTAGAACATGTTGAGCATCAGCGTCTGCACGATGTCGTCGCGGTGGTGGCCCAGGGCCACCTTGGTGCAGCCCAGCTCGTCGGCCACCTTGTACAGGATGGCCCGGCGCAGGCGCGAGCACAGGCCGCAGGTGGTCTTGCCCTCGGGCACCACGCGCTTGACCACGCTGTAGGTGTCCTGCGTTTCGATGTGGTAGTCCACGCCGATGCTCTTGAAGTACTCGGGCAGCACATGGTCGGGAAAACCGGGCTGCTTCTGGTCGAGGTTCACGGCCACCAGCTCGAATTTGACGGGCGCGCGCTTTTGCAGCTTGCGCAGCACGTCCAGCATCGTGTAGCTGTCCTTGCCGCCCGACATGCAGACCATGATCTTGTCGCCTTCCTCGATCATGTTGAAGTCGGTGATGGCGCGGCCCACCTCGCGGCACAGGCGCTTTTCCAGCTTGACCTGCTCGCGCTCGATCTTGATGCGGTTGCCGTTCGCGGTATTGGCTTGGGCATCCGCATCGGCGGCGGCGGTTTCGGGGGCGGCTTCTTCGGCCAGCCAGGGGTTGTCGGTCACTGCATTCATGGGGTTCACCATTGTCCGGTTTCTATGCGAATGGCCACTTCGCAGTCTTCAAAGATTTCCAGCTTGGCGATTTTCACGCGCACGCCCAGCACGCCGGGCAGCTGCATCAGGCGCTGGGCCAGCTTGCCGATCAGGCTCTCCAGCAGGTTCACATGCTCGGCCGTGCATTCATCGATGATGATCTGGCGCACCTTGCGGTAGTCCAGCACATGCAGGATGTCGTCGTCGCGCGGCGCCAGCGGTTGGGTGCCCAGGCTCAGCTCGGCATCGACCTGGATGGGCTGGGGCGTCTGTTTTTCGTGGGCGAGGATGCCCAGGTTGGCGTCGAAGCGCAAACCCGTGAGCGTCAGGATCTGTTGTCCGGTGGCGGAGTGCATGGGGAAAAGCCGTGGAGTGTTTGGGGTGGCGCGCGCAGGCGCCTACATCATGGAAAAGTCGCGCTCGAAGCGCTGCAGGTGCTGGCCGCCATCGACCAGCAAGGTGGTGCCGGTGATGGACTGGTTGTCCAGCGCAAAGCACACGGTGGCGGCCACGTCGGCCGCGCTGGACGAGCGGCCCAGCGGGCTGAGGCGGTGCAGCGACTCGAAGCGCTCCTGGCTCAGCATGTGGCTGGTCAGCGTCAGGCCCGGGGCCACGCCGACAACGCGCACGCGCGGCGCCAGCGCCAGCGCCAGCATGGTGCCGGCGGCCTCGAGAGCCGCCTTGGACAGCGTGTAGCTGAGGAAATCGGGGTTCTGGTTCCAGAGCTTCTGGTCCAGCATGTTGATCACGGCGCCGCTGGCATGCTCCTCTCCGGCGGCCACGCGCTCTTCGATATGGGCATGCAGCGCCTGGGCCAGCAGGATGGGCGCGCCGGTGTTGCTGCGCAGGTGGGCTTCCAGGGCCACGTAGCTGAAGCTGCCGGCGTCGTCATGCTCGAACAGCGAGGCGTTGTTGACCACGGCATCCAGGTGGCCGAAGTGCGCCACGGCGCGCGGCACCAGCGAGCGCACCGAATCCTCGTTGAAGAAATCGGCATCCAGGGCGGCGCTGTCGCCGGCCAGTTCAGCGCAGGCGGCGGCCGTCTCCAGCGCCTCGTCGTGCGAGTCGCGGTAGTGCACGGCCACTTGCCAGCCGGCGCTGGCAAGCGCGAGCGCGATGTCGCGCCCCAGGCGGCGGGCCGCGCCGGTCACCAAAACGGTGCGTGTTCGGGCAGGTGTGGACATTCGAGGACAATCTACGGATCGTGACGACAGAACCCTCAATTTTAACGGCCGCCCTGCAATCCCGTGTTGCGCAAGAGATTGCGTCCTCTGGAGGCTGGCTGGCTTTCGACCGTTTCATGGCCCTGGCACTGTACGAGCCGGGCCTGGGCTACTACGCCAATGACACCGCCAAGTTCGGGCTGATGCCATCGTCGGGCAGCGATTTCGTGACCGCGCCCGAGATGTCCCCGGTCTTCGGCCAGCTGCTGGCCGCCCAGGTGGCCGAGGCGCTGCAGCGCACGCACACCCGCGAAGTCTGGGAGTTTGGTGCCGGCACGGGCGCGCTGGCACTGCAGGTGCTGGACGAGCTGGCCGCCCTGGGCGTGCGGCCGGACCGCTACACCATCGTCGATCTGTCGGGCACGCTGCGTGCGCGCCAGCAGCTCAGGCTGGTGAAGTACGAAGGACTGGTGCACTGGGCCGATGCCTTGCCCGAGCGGCTCGAAGGCGTGGTCATCGGCAACGAGGTACTGGATGCCATGCCCGTGCAGTTGCTGGTGCGCAAGGCAGGTGTCTGGCACGAGCGCGGCGTGGTGCTGCAGCCGGACGGCAGCCTGGGCTGGGAAGACCGGCCCACGCAGCTGCGCCCGCCCATGGAGATCGAGGGCGAGCACGACTACCTGACCGAGATCCATCTGCAGGGCGAGGCCTTCATCCGCACGCTGGGCGAGCGCATGGCGCGGGGCGCTGCCTTCTTCATCGACTACGGCTTCGGCGAGTCCGAGTACTTCCATCCGCAGCGCCACATGGGCACCCTGGTCTGCCACCGCCTGCACAAGGTGGACGACGACCCGCTGGCCGAGGTCGGCCTCAAGGACATCACGGCCCACGTGAACTTCACGGGCACGGCCGTGGCCGCGCAGGAGGCGGGCTTCGAGGTGCTGGGCTATACCTCACAGGCCCACTTCCTCATCAACTGCGGCCTGGGGCCCAAGCTCGACGCACTGGCCCAGGGGCCGCGCGCCATGGCCACCAAGCTGATGATGGAGCACGAGATGGGCGAGCTGTTCAAGGTCATCGGCCTGGCCAAGGGCGTGGAGCCCTGGGACGCCATGGGCTTTGTGCGCGGCGATCGCACGCACCGCCTGTAGCCGCCGGCCAGAGCTCCGCCCCGGCCTCAGCGCTGGACGCTGCGGCCGTTGCTCACCTCGTAGGCCGTCTGGTCCTTGAGGTTGATGCGGTAGATCTCGCGCGTGACGTTGCCGGAAAACCCCAGCTCCACGATGGACAGGTTCTCGAACGTGGTCGTGAAGCCGCCGGGCAGGATGCGGTTCAGGCGCGCGGCGGTCTCGCCCATGGCGCGCTCGATCTCGGGCGTGAAGGTGGCTTCGCTGTAGACCAGGGTGTTGTGCGGGTTGTGGCTGCGCACCTCCTTGCCGGCCTGCACCTGGTTGATGCCGCTGACGCCCACGCTTTGCACCATGGCCTTGGCCGAATCGTTCATGCGGGCATAGACGGGCCCCGTCACGCGCGGCAGCGGGCCGTCGCGCAGCGGTGCCATGGCGGCGGTGGCGCGGGTGTTGAAGTCCATCATGGCTTCGTAGGCCGGGCCGGACTTGACGATGCCCAGGTCCAGCCACCACGGCTTGCCGGCGCCCTTGGCGGCCTCGGTGGTGTAGAAATTCTTCAGGTGCACGTCCTGCAGCACGGGCGGCAATGCCGGCAGGGCGGCCAGCATCTTGCGCGGCGTGGTCGGGTCGGCGCTGTGGATATGCACCACGGTGACATGGGGCAGGTTGAAGGTGTTGGCCTCGGCCACCAGCTTCAGGCGCAGCAACTGCTCGTGCACCACGGGCGTGACCTGGCTGTCCATGATGGCCGTGGCATCGGCCGGCAGTCGGTAGACCAGGCCATAGGTGGCCTGGTGGGCGCGGAAATCGCTGCGCTGCAGGGCGCTGTTGTCGATGGCGCCCGACGCTGCGGCTGCCGTGGTGGGGGCCGGAGCGCTGGCACAGGCCGCCAGCAGGGCGGCAGGCAGGATGGCGAGAAGAAGGCGCCTGGATGTGTGTTGCATGGTGGGGTTGTCTTGTTGCGGCATGGAGCCATGGAAGAAGGGGCTTGTCGCGAATGGTCCCGAAGCCTCCCGCCACGGGACTTTCCCAATGTAGGACGCCCATGTGTCCTGCCCATGACGCGCCGCCGCCGTACACTCGGCGCCATGATCCGCTGGCTCCTCGTCATCTTCCTGGCCCTGCTGCTGTTCAATGGTCTGCACGCTTGGCTGGAGCGCATAGGCCTGGGCCGCCTGCCGGGCGACTTCCGCTTTCGCCTGTTCGGCCGCGTGATTTTTCTGCCCATTGCCAGCACCGTGTTGCTCAGCGTGATTGCCGCCCTGATCGCCAAGCTGGTCTGAGCATGGCTTGAAGCACGGGCGCAGCGCCCGTATATGCATGCAATTGCCCCCATGACTCGCCAACAAGAGGCCGCCCATGTCCGACAAGCTGCATTTCGTCTGCCCCCATTGCCACACCACCAACCGCATTGCGGCCGACCAGCTCGGCAGCGCGCCTGACTGCGGCAGCTGCCACCAGCCGCTGGTCACCGGCCAGCCCGTGGCGCTGGATGCGCAAAGCTTTGCCAGGCATGTGGGGCGCAGCCAGGCGCCGGTGGTGGTCGATTTCTGGGCACCCTGGTGCGGCCCCTGCCGCATGATGGCGCCGGCCTTCGAGCAGGCGGCGCAGGCGCTGGCGCCCGGCGTGCAGCTGGCCAAGCTCGATACCGAAGCCCATCCCCAGGCCGCCGCGCCCTGGAACATCCGCAGCATCCCGACCATGGTGGTGTTCAAGGAAGGGCGCGAGATCGCCCGTGTCTCCGGCGCCCTGCCAGCCGGCGAGATCGTGCGCTGGGTGCGTTCGGTCGTCTGATTTCTCTGCGGGCCCAAGGCCGGGGGCTTTCAGGCCCGCCTTCAGGCCTGCACTTCGCCCGGCTGGTAGAAGCAATAGCCGCTGTTGCGCAGCGTCTTGACGGGTAGTTGCTGGCCGCTGGCCTCCTCCACCTTGCGGCGCAGCCGGCGCATCTGGGTGTCCAGGCGGCGCTGGTCGTAGACCAGATAGTCGCCGCCCAGGGCCTGCACGATCTTTCGGCGGCTCACCTCGGTGCCTGCCTGGCCCATGAGGCACTGCAGCACCAGCAGGTCCTGCTGGGAGAGCGCGACCGGCGGGGCCGATGGGGGCAGCAGGCGGCTCGGACCCAGCTGCAACAGCCAGCGCGCCTGGCGCTGCTGCAGGCCCAGGCGGCGCACCAGCGCGGCCAGCGTGGCCTCCAGCTCGTCCAGATCACAGCCTTTGCCCAGATAGTGGTCGGCTCCGTTTTCCAGGCCGTCGATGCGGTTGGCGCTGGTGTTGTGCGCGCTGAACACGATGATGCCCAGTTGCTGGCCCTGCTGGCGCAGGCGCTGGATCAGGGCCAGGCCGCTGCCATCGGGCAGGCCGATGTCGATGATGGCCAGGCGGTGGCGCCGGGCGTCGAAGTGGCGGTCGAACTCCTGCAGGCTGGCAACGCATTGCGGCGCGTAGCCCAGGCCCTCCAGGAATTCACCCAGTTCATGGCGCAGCACGGGCTCGTCTTCGAGCAGGATCACATCAAGCATGGGGGAAGGGGGCTGAGCGGCGAGGCCGGGAGGCTGGTGTACGCTGGCGGCCCTGTGGTGGACCTCCGATGCGATATTACCGTGCAACCCTCCTGCTGCTGGCCTGGCTGCTGTGTCCGCTGCTGACCCAGGCCCAGGCGCTCCTGCTGAACCCCGATTTGCCGATGCTGGAGACTGCCGGTCAGTGGCAGCGGCTCGATGACGCTGCTGGCCTGCTCGACGCCGGGCAAGCCGACGCCGCCCCTGGATGGCAGCCGCTGCCCGGTCACCTGAACGCCAGTTTCACGCAGGTGGCGGTCTGGCTGCGCATGCCGCTGCAGGTGGAGCAGCCCGGCAGCTGGATGCTGCTGCTGGGCAATGCCCTGCTGGACGAGGTGGAGGTTCACGTGCGCAGATCCGGTGGCCCCTGGCAGCTGCTGGGGCGCAGCGGCGAAGAAGTGCCGCGCCACGCCTGGCCGGTGGACTACCGCAGTCCGGCATTCCAGTTCGAGCCCCCTGCTGCCGGGTCTTACGAGTTGCTGGTGCGCCTGCGCGCGCGCAACGCGCTCGTCACCCGCATCGATCTGTGGCAGCGACTGGCGTTCGACAACCACACGCGGCGTGAGGCCCTGTCATTCGGCCTGTATTTCGGGTTGTACCTGCTGTTGATCGGCGTGCAACTGGTGTTCTGGCTGGGCACGCGGGCCCCCTTGAGCGGCCTGTTCCTGGCCTATCTCAGCGTCTGCGTGCTCAATGAGGTGGTATCGCTGGGGCTGGTGCAGCAGCTGACGGGCCTGCCCGGGTTCTGGAGCGACCGCCTGCTGGGATGCGGCATTGCCGCCGCCCTGGCGATCTCCATGCAACTGGCCTGCAGGCAGCTGGACCTGGCGTCGCTGTATCCGCGGCTGGTGCGCCAGATCGTGCCGCTGCTGTGGCTGTTCAGCCTGTGCTGCATGCTGCTGGTGGTGTCGGGGCACTACTCGGCGGGCATGATCCCGGTGCAGGCCATGACCCTGCCGCTGGCCCTGGGCTTTCTCGCGTTCGCCCTTTGGCTGTGGCGGCGCGGCCATGCCCCGGCACGGTTCTTCATGCTGGCGTTCGGCATCTTCTATGCCGGCGTGCTGATCTCTTTTCTGCGCAACCTGGGCTGGCTGCCCATGAACGCGCTGACCGCGCTGGTGTCCACGCATGCGTCCGCGCTGGGCACCATGGCGCACATGCTGCTGCTCAGCGGCTGGATCATCGGCGGATACGAGCACAGGCGCCGCGTTCGAGAGCGGGAGCAGGTGCTGCTGGAGGCCGAGCTTGTGCAGCGCCAGTTGCGCGAAAGTGAACTCAGCGAGGCGCTGGTGCTGGAGCGCAGGGTCCGCCAGGAGCAGCGCGACTTTGTCGCCATGGTCTCGCACGAACTGCGCACACCGCTGGCCATCATCCTGACCAGTGCGCAGCAACTGGCGCGCAATCTGGCGGCACCGCCCGACAAGACGCTGGCACGCAGCCGCAACATCCGCGAAGCCGCCCAGCGCCTGCTGGCGCTGGTGGACGACTGCCTGGCCGACGACCGCATGGCCGACCCCCAGCCCCATGCCGAGCCACGCCTGCAGCCCTGCGACCTGCATGCGCTGGTGGATGGCTTGTGCCTGGACTTTGCGCCCGGCCGCATCGTCTGCCACCTGGGCGGGGGCACGCAGCAATTGATCACAGATGCCGGCCTGCTGCGCATCGCGCTGCGCAATCTGCTGGCCAATGCAGACCGCCACACGCCCGAGGGCGAATCGGTCCGCCTGGACGTGACCAAGCAGGGTGAGGGTCTGGAGATCCAGGTCTCGAATCCCGCAGAGCGGATCGCGCAAGAGGACCAGGGCCAACTGTTCGAACGCTACTACCGGGGGAAAAACGCCAGGCAGCGGCCGGGCGCAGGCCTCGGTCTGTATCTGGTACGGCGCATCGCCGAACGGCTGGGAGGCAGCGTGACGCTGGTGTCCTGCGGCGGGGAGGTGCCCGTGTGCCTGCGGATGGCATTGCCTGCGCAGGCATTCGGCGAGTAAGGATCGATGCTCAGATTCGCTCAGATTCGTCTGGGCGATGCTTGCTAAATTCAATGGCAATTGTTTCCAATAGTTTCCAATTGAATCAGGCATGAAAAATACCCCACGGAATCTGGCGGCACTGCTAGCGCTTGCCGCAGCGCATTGCTTGCCCGCCTCGGCGATTGCTGCCACGACCACCACCGCGAACGTCAACGGAGCATTGAGCTTCAACGTGGCGTCCAACCCATTGGGCGGGCTGGCCAACTGCAACATTATTGTCGGCTCGCACAACTATGGGTCGGCAAGTTTTACCACCGGAAATGCTGCAACCTATTCCTTCACGGGCACGGCTCAGGTGGGAACCAGCGACTCGTTTCTGGCCTTGTACAAAAACAGCTTCAATCCTGCCAACCCCACAGCGAACTTGGTGGGCTGCGATGACGACAGCGCTGGTGGAAGGCTGCCTCAATTTGTTGCCAATCTGGATGCAACGACCACCTATGTCATGGTCGCGACCACGTTCCCTGCGCAAGCCTTTACTGGCAGCGTGACTTTCTCCGCAGGCGTGGTGCCCAATATCACCCTGGCACCGTTGAGCGTGTCCATCGTTGCAACAGGCCAGTCCATGGTGGCGACCAGCGACAGCCCCATGCCCATCAGCTATGTCAGCAGCAACCCGTCCGTGGCCACCATTGATCCCGCCACGGGTGCCGTGACCTTGCTTGCCGGAGGGTCCACGCTGATTACGGCATCGCAGTCCGCCCAGGCCGACCCACTGCCCTTTGCCGCAGGGAAGAAAACGGCCATGCTGACGGTGACACTGCTGCCGAACAACATGGCCCTGGCCCCGCAGAGCGCCCCCGTGGGCGCGACCGGCAAGTCCATGGTGGCGACCAGCGACAGTCCCGCGCCCATCAGCTATGCCAGCAGCAATCCTGCCGTGGCGACCATTGATCCTGCCACGGGCGCTTTGACGCTGCTTTCCGCCGGCACCACGACCATCACGGCCTCGCAGGCCGCACAGGCCGGCTTTGCCGCAGCGACGAAAACTGCCTTGCTGACGGTGACGCGCCTGCCAGCCAACATCACCCTGGCCCCGGCAAGCGCCGCGGTGGGCGCGACCGGCAAGACCATGGTGGCAACCAGTGACAGCCCCGCCCCCATCAGCTATGCCAGCAGCAATCCGGCCGTGGCGGCCATAGATCCCGCGACGGGCGCGTTGACGCTGCTTTCCGCCGGAACCACGACCATCACAGCGTCGCAGGCTGCCCAGGCCGGCTTTGACGCAGGCACACAAACGGCCTTGCTGACGGTCACGGCTGCACCTGTGCCCGTGCCCCAGCCGGTGCCCACGCTTTCCGAGTGGGCCATGATGTTGATGGCCTCGCTGCTGGCCATGGCTGGTGTGCGCAAGCTGCGTCGCCGCGCCTGATGCCGGCTCCTCAGGCCCTGGCCAACCAATCGGCCACGGCCTGGGCGCGGGCTGCCTGCACGGCCTCACCTATGGCCTTGCCCTGTTTGCCGCGCGCGGCGGCCTGGGCCGCGATGTCCGAGGTGGAGATGGACAGCGCGGCAGCCAGCGCATCGCGCAGGCGGGCGCTCTGGGGATAGGGCCGGTCCTCGAAACCCAGGCGCCCCCGCGCGTCGCATTCACAGGCCGCAAGGGCCTGCTCGAAGCGCGCGGGCTTGCGGATGGCGTCGCAGCGCTCCAGCAGGCGCACGATGGCGGCGCCGTTGAGCTCGCCGCTGCGGTGGATGTTGCCGTGCTCGCGCGCCACCACGTCGCCCAGTTCGCGGCAGTCGGTGGGCACGCGCAGCCGCTCGCCCACCTTTTCGGCCAGGCGGGCGCTGCGGTGCTCATGGCCTATGTGGCGCGGCAGCACATCGGCCGGGGTCGTGCCCTTGCCCAGGTCGTGCACCAGGCAGGCGTAGCGCACGGGCAGCGGGGTATCCAGCTGCGCGGCCATGTCCAGCACCATCATGGCGTGCACGCCGGTATCGACCTCGGGGTGGTATTCGGCGCGCTGGGGAACGCCCCACAGGCGCTCCAGCTCGGGCAGCAGCACGGCCAGCGCACCGCATTCGCGCAGCAACTCGAACATGCGCGAGGGCCGGCGCTCCATCAGGCCCCGGCTGATCTCCTGCCAGACGCGTTCGGGCACCAGGGCATCCACCTCGCCGGCGGCCACCATCTCTTGCATCAGGGCCATGGTTTCCGGTGCCACCGTGAATTCGTGGAACCGTGCCGCAAAGCGCGCCACGCGCAGGATGCGCACCGGGTCTTCGCGAAAGGCATCGGTCACATGGCGCAGCACCCGGGCCTGCAGGTCGGCCTGGCCGCCGTAGGGATCGTCGATGGCGCCTTTGCCATCCCAATCCGGCGGGGCGGCCATGGCGTTGATGGTCAGGTCGCGCCGGGCCAGGTCCTGCTCCAGCGTGACGTCGGGCGCCGCCTGGACGACGAAGCCGCGATAGCCCGGCCCGCTCTTGCGCTCGGTGCGCGCCAGTGCGTACTCCTCGTGGGTTTCGGGGTGCAGGAAGACGGGGAAGTCCCGTCCCACGGGCATGAAGCCGCGCTCGGCCATCTGCTCGGGCGTGGCGCCGACCACGACCCAGTCGCGGTCATGCACGGCCCGCCCCAGAAGGCGGTCGCGCACCGCGCCGCCCACCATGTACACCTGAAATTCGCTCATCCCGCAATGGTACGGCCTGGGCGGTGACATGATGGCGGGCTGCACCGGGCGCCGAGGGGCGCCGCATGCCCATTTTCCATTTGGAGACAAAACCATGGCTTGGTCCTTTAGACCGCGTGTTCCCGCCCTGATCCTGGGCTTGGCGGCTGCCGGCCTGCTGTCCGCAGCCAGCGCCGCACCGCTGGCCGACACCACCCGGCAGGCGGCCCGTGCCAGCCTGCATGAATGGGTCGAGGTGCTGGCCCTGCCCAACGACGCCAATGTGCCGGCCGACATCCAGAAGAACGTGGCCTGGTTTGCCAAGGCCTTCGAGCGGCGGGGCTTCGAGGTGCGGCAACTGGCCAATGGCGACAAGCCCATGCTGATGGCCACGCTGCCGTCGGCTGGGCCCGGGCGCAAGACCGTGCTGTTCTATGCCCACCTTGACGGCCAGGCCGTCAAGCCCGAGGAGTGGCAGCAGGCCAGCCCCTGGCAGGCCACGCTCAAGCAGCGCCAGCCGGACGGCCGCTGGGCCGCGCTGCCGCTGGAGCAGCTGTACGGCGAGCAGCCCGATCCGCAGTGGCGCGTGTTTGCGCGCTCGTCATCGGACGACAAGGCGCCCATCGTCATGCTGCTGGCGGCGCTGGATGCGCTCAAGGCCCAGGGCAAGCAGCCGGGCGTGGACATCAAGGTGCTGCTGGATTCCGAAGAGGAAAAGGGCTCTCCCACGCTGGGCCGCGTGATCGGCGAGAACCTGGGCGCGCTGAAGTCCGACGCCATGGTGGTGCTCGACGGTCCCATGCACGCCAGCAACCGGCCCACCCTGGTGTTCGGCAACCGGGGCATTGCCCAGGCCACGCTCACTGTCTATGGCGCCAGCCAGGAACTGCACAGCGGCCACTACGGCAACTACGCGGCCAATCCGGCCCAGACCCTGGCGCGCCTGCTGGCCAGCATGAAGGGCGATGACGGCAAGGTGCTGATCCAGGGCTACTACGACGGCATCGAGTTCGATGCGCAGGCACGCGAGGTGATGCAGGCCGTGCCCGACGACGAGGCGGCCCTGCGCAAGCGCCTGGGCATTGCGAAGGCCGAGACCGTGGGTCGCAACTACCAGGAGTCCATGCAGTACCCCTCGCTGAATGTGCGCGGCCTGCAAAGCGCCGAGGTGGGCAGCAAGGCCCGTACCGTCGTGCCCTCCGTGGCCGTGGCCGAGATCGACATGCGCACCGTGCCCGAGACGCCTCCCGAGCGGCTGGAGAAGCTGTTGCGCACCCATATCGAGGCGCAGGGCTTCCATCTGGTCGATGGCCCGCCCACGGCCGAGCAGCGTGCCAGCCACCCCAAGCTGGCCACCCTCAGGCTGGGCGGTGTATCAGCCTCCGGCTCTGCCGTTCGCACACCGTTGGACGCCCCTGTCGGCCAGTGGCTGCGCAAGGGCATGAACAAGGCCTGGGGCAGCGACCCGGTGCAGATCCGCATGATGGGCGGCACCGTGCCCACGGGCGCGGCCGTGCAGGCGCTGAAGATTCCCTTCGTCATCGTGCCCCTGGTCAATGCCGACAACAACCAGCACAGCTTTGACGAGAACATGCGCCTGGGCAACTACTTCGATGGCGTGCACAGCCTGGTGCATCTGCTGGCCGAGCCGTTCTGACAGGCGCCGGACTGGCAGCAGACAGGAGGCACTCAGCCCGCTGCAGCCGTGCGGTACGGTTCCTCGAACGGCCGGAAATCATGCTCCGCCAGTGCGCCCTGCACCCAGTCCTGCACGCCCGGCAGGGCGCGCACGCGGCGCACATAGGCGTCGATGGCCGGTGCCACGGGCAGCTCATAGGTCGCCAGGCGCATGCACACGGGGGCGAAGAAGGCATCGACGATGCTGAACTGGTCGTACAGCATGGGGCCGCTGGCCGTGGACAGCAGCGGTTGCCACAGCTTGGACAGGTGCTGCACATCGTCGCGCAGTGCGACGTTCTCTGCCCATAGCCGTGCGCCGACCTCGGGCAGCTGGGCCTCGATGTTCATCGGGCACAGCGAGCGCAGGGCGCCGAAGCCGCTGTGCATCTCGGCGCAGAGGCTGCGCGCGCGAGCGCGGTTCAGCGCCAGCGTGGGCCACAGGTGCTTTTCAGGGAATTTCTCGGCCAGGTACTCGCAGATGGCCAGGCTGTCCCAGATGGCCATGCCTTCATCCATGAGCACGGGCACGCGGCCCGAGGGCGAGAGCGCGCGGGCGCGCTGCTTGAAGGCGGACTGCTCCTCGAAGCTGTCAAAGCGCAGCATGACCTCTTCGAAAGCAATGCCGGCCTGGCGCATCAGCACCCAGGGGCGCATGGACCAGGACGAATAATTCTTGTTGCCGATATAGAGCGTGAGCATGGCCGCAACCTCCGCGATAGGCCCTACAGCTTAGCAAGCATGGCAGGAAAACCCATGTAGGAGCCGGGCGCTGCCTGAGCGCGCTCTAATGCGTGCCATGCAAAACGATAGCTCTTCTCCCCAGGCGCCAGCGGCGCGCCACACGGCTGCGCTGGTCCTGTTTTCCGGCGGCCAGGATTCGACCACCTGCCTGGCGCAGGCACTGTCGCTGTACGAGCGCGTCGAGACCCTGGGTTTTGACTACGGCCAGCGCCACAGCGTGGAAATGCAGGTGCGCCAGCAGGTGCGCGAGCGGCTGGCCAGGGACTTTCCCCAATGGGCTCCGCGCCTGGGCGATGACCATGTCCTCTCGCTGGACGTGCTGCAACAGATCGGCGGCTCCTCCCTGACCGAGGACGTGGCCTTCGCCATGCAGGCCGACGGCCTGCCCAACACCTTCGTGCCCGGCCGCAACCTGCTGTTCCTGACCCTGGCCGGCGCGCTGGCCTACCGGCGCGGCCTGTCGGTGATCGTCACCGGCGTCTGCGAGACCGACTACTCCGGCTACCCCGACTGCCGAGACGACACCATGAAGGCCATGCAGCTCGCCCTGAACCTGGGCCTGGAGCGGCGCCTGCGCATCGAAACGCCCCTGATGTGGATAGACAAGGCCCAAACCTGGAAAATGGCCCACGACCTGGGTGGCGACACCCTGGTGGACCTCATCCAGCGCGACACCCACACCTGCTACCAGGGCACGCGCGAGACGCTGCACGACTGGGGCTACGGCTGCGGAACCTGCCCCGCCTGCGACCTGCGAGCCCGCGGCTGGCATCAATGGCAGGCGCAGCGCGAGACAGCAAACTAAAGAAGCACAGCGCTAAAAACCGGCGCGGCCAAAAGCGAGGGACACCGAGCAAGGGCCGCCCCGCAGTGAGGGTGTCGTCCCCCTCCCCCGCGAAGCGGGCAGAGAGGGGGAAGGCGCGCAGCGCCTCAGGGGGTGCTTGTTCTACACCGGCCAGACGACCCCATGGTCATTCAGGATGGCGTCCAGCGGCAGGTCATGCGGCTCGGGCTCGAACTCGTCCACATAGCCGCAGCCGTAGCCCAGGCCCACGGTGAAGGGCTTGGGCTGCAGTTCGGCCAGGGTGCGGTCGTAGAAACCGCCGCCATAGCCCAGGCGGTAGCCACCAGCCGCGTAGCCCACGCAGGGCACGAACAGCAGGGTGGGGGTGAGGGTTTCGGTGTCCTTGGGCTTAGGGATGCCATAGGCATCCTCTTCCATGGGACAGCCCGGGTACCAGGCGTGAAAGCTGAGTGTCTTACGCTGCTTGTCAATCACCGGCAGTCCGATTCGGCGCCTTTGTGGGGTACCCTGTAGCTCGCCATCTTCCTTCCAGCGGTGAAGCGCGGGCAGCGGATCGAACTCTCCCTTGATCGGCCAATAGGCGCCGATCACGGTGTCGGGCCGCTGTATCAGCCAAAAGCGCATGACCTGTTGCAGCGCGTCGGCGCGCTGCAGTCGGTCAGGAAGATTGAGGCGCTGGTCTATCAAGCTGCGGCGCAGGGCTGCTTTGTCCATCAGATAATTTCCTCCATGCACTGGCTGAAGATTTTGACACCGCTTTTGGCGGCTTCCCTCTGGACCACCGCAGCCACGCCTGCGCTGGCGCAAAACCGTGGCGACGATGTCTTGCTGGAAATGCAGCAGGCCTTCCGCAAAGGCGACAAGGCCAAGCTCACGCAGCTGCTGCCTTCTGCGCGTGGCCATGTGCTCGAACCTTGGGCCGCGTACTGGGAACTCAAGGCCCGGCTGGATGAAGCCAGTGCCGATGAGGTTCTGGGGTTTTTCAAGCGCTGGCCCGGCACCTACCAGGAAGATCGGCTGCGCAACGACTGGCTGCTGCTGCTGGGGCAGCGCCGCGACTGGGGCATGTTCGACCAGGTGCATGGTGCGTTTCGCATGCGCGATGACCGCTCCGTCAGCTGCTACGCCCTGCTGATCGACAGCATCAAGGGCCAGCCTGCTGCCAACCTGGGCCAGCAGGTGCGCGACCTGTGGTGGGCCCAGCGCGACGCCGACGACGGCTGCACCTACGCCGCCGGCGAGCTGTACGCGGCCAAGCAGATCAGCGAACCCGAAGTCTGGCGCAAGGCGCGCCAGGCGGCCGAGGCCAATCGCCAAAAGGCCACGCGCGATGCGGTGGCCATCGTCGCTCCCGAGGCCTTGCCCCAGGTGGCGCAGGTCTTTGCCTCGCCCGCCAAGTACCTGGCCGGGCAGACGCGCGTGCGCGGTGCCGTGCCCAAGGAGCTGGCGCTGCTGGCGTTGATCCGCATGGCCTCCAGCGACCCGGCGGCGGCGGCCACCCAGCTGGAAGGCGGCTGGGGTGCCCGGCTGACGGCCGAGGAGAACAACTGGGCCTGGGGCGTGATCGGCAAGCAGGCAGCACTCAAGCTGCAGCCCGAGGCGGCGACCTATTTCGGCAAGGTGCGCAAGGACGGCGACCTCAGCGATGAACTGCTGGGCTGGAAGGTGCGTGCCGCGCTGCGCGCCGGCGACTGGCGCACGGTGCGCCGCGCCATTGACGCCATGGGTGCCGAGCGTACCGATCCCACCTGGACCTACTGGAAGGCGCGTGCCCTGCTGTCAGGCCGCCCCAGCGAGCAGGAGCGCTCCGAGGCGCGCCAACTGCTGGAGGACATGGCCGGCCCCGGCAGTTTCTACGAGCAGCTGGCGCTGGAGGATATCGGCCAGCGCGTGGCGGCGCCACCTCCGCCTGCGCCGCCCACGGCACAGGAGAAGGCAGCCGCCCGCGCCAACCCCAGCCTGGTGCGCGGCCTCTACGCCATCCAGAACGGCCTGCGCAGCGAAGGCGTGCGCGAATGGAACTACGCCACCAACCTGCACCAGGCCGGCGGCATGAGCGACCGCGAACTGCTGGCCGCCGCCGATCTGGCCTGCCAGCAGCAGGTCTGGGACCGCTGCATCAACACCAGCGAGCGCACCCGCAGCTTTGCCGACTGGAACCAGCGCTTTCCCATGCCTTTCCACGACACGGTGCTGGCGCGCTCGCGCTCCATCGGCCTGGACCCGGCCTACGTCTATGGCCTGATCCGCCAGGAAAGCCGCTTCATCATGGACGCCCGCTCGGGCGTGGGCGCCTCGGGCCTGATGCAGGTCATGCCGGCCACGGCCCGCTGGACGGCGCGCAAGATCGGCATGACGGACTTTTCCCCGTCCATGATCAATGACCGCGAGGTGAACATCACCATCGGCACCGCTTATCTGAAGCTGGCGCTGGACGATTTCGACGGTTCCATGGCGCTGGCTGCGGCCGGCTACAACGCCGGTCCCGGCCGCCCGCGCAACTGGCGCAACGGCCCGGTGCTCGACGCCGCCATCTGGGCCGAGAACGTTCCCTTCACCGAGACGCGCGACTACGTGAAGAAGGTGCTGTCCAACACCACCAACTACGCGGCGCTCATCACGGGCCAGCCCCAGTCGCTCAAGAGCCGCCTGGGCACCATCGGCCCCCGCGATGCAGCCACGCCCGACCCCAGCAAGGACCTGCCCTGAGCCGCACTTGACATTCCTGCGGGGTGCAGCGTCGCCTGGCGTTGCTACACTTGGTTACCGACAGGCGGGCCGCATGCCGCGGCCCCGGATACCGCAGGGGTTTCAACAATGACAACAACATGGAGCCGCGCGGCCTGGGCCGCGCTGGGTCTTGCATGGGCGTGCACGGCGGCAGCGCAGCCGGTCTACAAATGGGTGGACGCGGAAGGGCGCACGCATTACGGATCGCAACTGCCCACCGACCAAGCCGATGCCGGCCAGATCAAGGTGTCGCCCAATGGCAGCTCGGGCGCAGGCTCGGGCCGGTTTGGCGAAGAGCGCAATCCCGACGGCACGAAGAAGCTGCCCAAGCAGGTGCGCGAGATGGCGGACGGCGTGGCCAAGGGCCTGAGCAAGGTCGACTCCAAGGAGGTGCCGCTGAACTGCGCCGCCGCCGTGGACAACATCCGCAGCCAAGTGGACACCATGGTCGAGAACGGGCAGAAGAACGTCAAGGGCGGCTACATCACCCAGGCGCAGTTCGATGCAACTGCGGGCAAGTTCCGCGAGGCGCGCACCCATGCCACGGTGGCCGACTGCCAGGCCGCCACGGGCCGCTCCAAGGCCATGTACCAGTGCATGTCCAGCAGCTACAACCACCTGATCGGCTGTGCCGAGAAGCACAAACCCTGAAGCGATCCGATCCCTCAGGTCTGCGCCCACATGCGCAGCAGGTTGTGATAGTGGCCCGCGAGGCTGAGGGTTTCATCGGTCTCGCCCAGTTTTTCGCGCAGGCGCTGGATGGTCTGGTCCATCTCGAACAGCATGGCCCGGCGTGTGTCGTCACGCACCATGCTTTGCGCCCAGAAGAAGGCGCATACGCGCTCGCCCCGGGTGACGGGCTCCACGCGGTGCAGGCTGGTGGAGGGATAGAGGATCAGGTCGCCGGCCGGCAGCTTGACCTCGTGCGTGCCGTAGGTGTCCACCACGACCAGCTCGCCGCCGTCGTAGTCCTCGGGATCGCAGAGGAAGAGGGTGCAGGACACATCGGTGCGCATCCACTGCTGCGCGCCTGGCAGGCGCCGCGCCGCACCGTCCACGTGCAGGCCATAGGTTTCACTGTCCGCATAGCGGTTGAACAGCGGCGACATGGTGCGCGCGGGCAGGGCGGCACTGAAGTACAGCGCATTGGCCGCCAGCGCCTGCTCGATGATGCGGCCCTGCTCCAGTGCCACGGGCAAGTCTTCGGGCAACTGGCGGTTGCGCTTGACCCGGGCGCCCTGGCTGCCTGCCGTGGCACGGCCATCCACCCAGTCGGCGGCATCGATGGCCGAGCGGATGGCGGCAACCTGCTCGCGCGTGAGCACATGGGGAATGTGCAGCATCATGGTGTATGTCCTTGCATCGGGAAGCCTCGGCGGGGAGAGGGGCTGACGGGGGCGATGGCCGGGTGCCCGGCCCTTGCATTCAGAACTTCAGCGTCGCGACCAGTCTGGCCGAGCGTGCCGTACCCGGGATGTAGCGCGCGCCGCCGTTGTTGAGGCTGGCCACGTATTTCTTGTCGGCCAGGTTGTAGATATTGAGCTGAAGGCGCAGGTTCTTGCTGACCTCGTAGGCCATGAAGGCGTCATACACCCAGTAGGCCTGGGCGCTGGGCATATTGGTGGTGGCCTGCACGGCGGAGTTGCTGACCAGGCGTGCCATCCTGTCCATGTAGCGGGCTCCTCCGCCCAGGGTCAGTCCGTTGCCGAAGCGGTAGGTGCTCCAGCTGGTGAAGCTCAGTCTGGGCGACCAGTTCAGGTGCGCGCCGGTCTGGGAGGACGTGCCCTGCGCTATGTTGGTGTTCATGCGCGCCAGGCCGGCCGTGATGTTCCAGGCCGGTGTCATCTGGCCGACGGCGCCCAGCTCAATGCCCTTGACCTGCTTCTTGCCGTACTGGGTGACCACGCCGGTGACGCTGTCCCGGGTGCCCAGGTCATTGCGCACCGTGGTCTGGAACAGCGCGGCCGTCAGCAGCAGTCGCCTGTCCAGGATGTCCCACTTGGTGCCCATTTCCAGGTTGGTGGCCTTGGAGGGGTCCATGGCGGAGTGGTTGATGTTGCCCTCGGTGGCGCTGAGCGCGAAGTTGCTGCCGCCCGGCGGCTGCTGCGACGTCGAAATGCCGGCGTAGATGCTGCCGTACTCCACGGGCTTGAAGACCAGTCCCAGCTTGGCACTGAGCAGGCTGCCGCTGCTGCCCAACTGGGTGGTGGTCTGCGCACCCGTGCTGGCATTGGGCGCCGTGGTGTTGTCATTGGCGCTGCGGTAGCGGTCCCAGCGCAGGCCACCGTTGAGCTGCCACTGCGGGCTGAACTCGATGCTGTCGAAGGCGTACAGCGCAAGGGTCTTGGTATCGCCTTCGTTGAGCTGGCCGGTATAGCGGATGTCCTGGCCCGTGATCGCATCGCTGACGCTGGGATCGTAGAGATTGGCGGGCGCCATGGCGCCTGCGCCCGTGCGCCCCCGGGAGGTCTGCTTCTCGTAGATCAGCTCCAGGCCCGCGCTCAGCGCATGCTGCAGCCCGCCGCTCCTGAAGTTCGATGAAAGGCTGGTCTGGTTGGTGAACAACTGGTTGGATTGCCAGCGCAACTGGCGCGAGCGTGAGGCGGTCCAGGTGGCGGGGTCCGGGCGACCCACGGCGCTCGCGCCGCTTCCGTCGCTGACGATGCCCGAGGTGCCCGTGAGCAGCTGGTCGATCTTGCTGCGCCCCACGCGCGTGATGTTGCGCACCGTGGTGCCGGCCGACAGATCGTGCTCGAAGCGCACGGTTGCCTGGTTCAGCTCGGTCTTGCTGAAGTCGCCCAGGCTGCCGTAGAAGTTGGACGGGTCCACGGGGCGGACGTCCCCGAGGCCCAGTGCGGACAGTGCGCCGTTGTAGAAGCCCGGCAGTCCCACGGTGGGCACGCCGCCATCGGGCCGGTTGTCGTATTGCAGCAGTTGCATGTCGGCAAGCAAGCGTGTGGGCGTGCCCAGACCCAGGGCCAGCGATGGCGCCATGCCCATGCCCTGGTTGCGCACGAAGTCGCGGCCTGCGACACCACTGCTCTGGACCATGGCGTTCAGACGCAGGGCGGCGGTGTCGCCGAGCTGCCGGTTCAGGTCTGCGGTGGTGCGGTTGGTGTCGGCGGTGCCGGTGCCAAGGCGTATCTGCGACAGATCGCCCAGCATCGGCAGCTTGGTGCGCATGTTGATGCTGCCGGAAGGCGCGCCGCGCCCGTACTCGGAACCCGAGGCGCCCTTGACGATCTCGATGTCCTCGATGTTGAAGGTGTCGCGCACCGAACTGCCCAGGTTGCGCACGCCGTCGATGAAGATGCTGCCCGTGGTGTCGAAGCCGCGCATGAAGATGTTGTCCTTGCTGTTGGAGTTGCCGCCTTCTCCCAGCAACAGGGTCACGCCGGGCGTGTTGCGCAAGGCTTCCTGCAAGGTGGTCGCTTCCTGTTCCTCCATGACTTCACGGCGTATCACCGACAGGGTCTGGGGCGTGTCCACCAGTGGGCGGGTGAACTTTGGGGATGCTGCCTTTTGCGCCTTGTAGCCGCCGTCATGGCGGTCGCGGACCTGGACTTCCCTGAGTGTCAGGTCCAGCGGAGCTGGCGTGGTGGGCTGCGCCTGGATCTGCATCGGCAGGCTCAGTGCCATCAGCGTGGCGGCGATGCCCACGGCATGCGGCCGTGTCGCAGCCGCGCAGTGCTTGCGGCCGGTGATGTGATTGGTGTGGTGAGCCATGCCCGCCTCCCTCGCTGTGCAAGATTGAATGCTGGCTGGCGGGGGGCGGCTGGACGCGGAGCGTCGCTTGGCAGACCTGGAGCTTGCTCCTGATCAGCGTGGGCGAGAAGCCTGCAGGGGTGGCCGTGGATGGCCGGATGCCTTTGCTGATACACAAATGCTAGTCATTGTGATTTGCAAAAACTATAGGAAAGGTCTTAATTTTCTTTTTGTCTATTGGGCGGTTTGGCGACATTCAGGCATTGAGGATCCATTCCTCCTCACGCCGCGCCGCGCCGGAATGCACGAGTGCGTCCACCAGCGTGCGGCCCCAGTCGTGGGCGGAGCCGGCTGCGAAATACCGCGCATGCAGCATGCCGAAGTAGGGCGTGGCGGCCAGCCAGGCCAGCAGATCGGTGGTGCGTATGCGCTGCCAGTCCAGCAGCCGGTACTTGAGCAGCACCTTGGCCGCGTAGAGCGCGTGGCGCTCGGGGGCGCGCACAAAGCCGTCCAGGCGGCGGCGCGCCGTGTCCAGCGCGGCGGCCACGCCGGTGAAAACGCCGCCGTGGCCGGGGACGATGGTGAGCGGTGCCAGGCCTTCGATCACGTCGAGCGTGGCGGCCACCTCGTCGAAGGCGCTCAGGCCCTCGATCTCGGGGAAGACCACGCCGAAGCCGTTTTCCCAGAGCGCGTCGGCCGAGATCAGGGTGCGGCTGGCGGGCTCGAACAGGATGATGGAGTGCGGATCGTGCCCGGGCGCGGCATGGATCTGCCAGTCGCGTCCCGACAGCCGCACGCTGGTGCCGGGCTGCAGCACGCCGGTCAGCGCAAATTGCGGGCATTCCTGGCCGGTGGGCGTGTAGCTCAGTGCAGCCGGGTTCCAGTCGCGCACGAAGGCGGCCTGGCCCGGTGCGGCGTAGGTTCTGGCCTGCGGCCAGTGCGCCTGCAAGGCAGCATTGCCGCCGCAGTGATCGCTGTGCAGATGGGTGTTGAGGATGCGTGCCAGCGGTTGGCCGGCCAGCGTCTGCTCGACCAGCAGCACGGTCTGCCCGGCATGGCTGACGTAGCCGGTATCGACCACGGCAGCGCCGTCGTCCTGCGGGTCGTCTACAGGGACATCGGCATCGGCGGCGAATACGATGTTGTTGGCCGACAGCCAGCCGCGCTCCAGCACGGTCATGCCGGGGGGCAGCGCGGCGCTGTCGCTGGTTGGGGCGGAAGTTGTCATGAGGAGGTGGGCGGCTTTTGCCCGAGGCTAACAGCCGCAGGCAGCCACGGCTGACGCGTGGGCTACAGCTGCGGCCGTGCGGGTTTCAGGCGGGATCGCGTAGGGCGCGCCTGAGGATCTTGCCTACGTTGGTCTTGGGCAGTTCGTCGCGGAACTCCACCGTGCGCGGGCGCTTGTAGCCGGTGAGCTGGTCATGGCAAAAGCGCATCACCTGGTCCTCGGTCAGTGCCGGGTCGCTGCGCACCACGTAGACCTTGATGGCCTCGCCCTGGCGCTCGTCGGCCACGCCCACGGCTGCGCATTCGAGCACGCCGGGGCACATGGAGATCACGTTCTCCAGCTCGTTCGGATAGACGTTGAAGCCGCTGACCACCATCATGTCCTTCTTGCGGTCGATGATGCGGGTGAAGCCCTCCTGGTCCATCACGCCGATGTCGCCGGTGCGCATGTAGCCGTCGGCCGTGAAGGCCTTGGCGGTTTCATCGGGCTGGTTGTAGTAGCCGCGCATGACGTTGGGGCCCTTGATGCACAGCTCGCCGGCCTCTCCCATGGGCAGGTCGCGGCCTTCGTCGTCCTTGATGGCGATGGAGATGCCCGGCAGCGGCAGGCCGATGGTGCCGCTGAAGGAGGTGGTGATGACGGGGTTGTTGGTGCCGATGGCGCAGGTCTCGCTCATGCCCCAGCCTTCGATCATCACGCTGCCCGTGACCTGTTGCCACTGGCGCGCCGTGCCCTCGCTGGCGGCCATGCCCCCGGCCTGCGACACGCGCAGTTGCGAGAAGTCCAGCTCGCGGAACTGGGCGTTGTTGAGCAGGGCGTTGAACAGGGTGTTGACGGCCGGCAGGATGTGGAAGGGCCGTTTTTGCAGCACCTTGACGAACTTGGGGATGTCGCGCGGATTGGGGATCAGGCTCAGGCTGGCGCCCATGCGCATGGCAAACAGGCTCACCGTGAGCGCGAAGATGTGATACAGCGGCAGCGCCGCGATGATGTGCGTGTCCTGGGCCTTCACGCGGCCATGCAGCGCGGGCGTGAACCAGGCATGGGCCTGCAGCGTGGCGGCCACGATGCAGCGGTGGGTGAGCACGGCGCCCTTGGACAGGCCCGTGGTGCCGCCCGTGTACTGGAGAAAGGCCACCGAATCCAGCCCCGCCTGGCTGGGCCGCAGCTCTTTCTGGGCGCCGCGCGCCAGCGCCTGGGAGAAGGTCGTGACCTCGCGCACTGTGCCGCCCGCGCCGTCCAGCGGCAGGCTGTAGGCCGGCACCATCTTGGCCAGGTGGCGCACGGCGAAGGTGATCCAGCTGCCGTACATGCCGCCCAGCAGATCGCCCATGGCCGTGACGCAGACATGGCGTATGGCGCTGCGCTCGATCACGTCGGCCAGGGTGTGGGCGAAGTTCTCCAGGATGATGATGGCCGTGGCGCCCGAGTCCTTGAGCTGGTGCTCCAGCTCGCGCGGGGTGTACAGCGGATTGACGTTGACGCAGGTGTAGCCGGCGCGCAGCACGGCCGCCATGCTGACGGCGAACTGCGGCACATTGGGCAGCATGATGGCCACGCGCGCATCGGGCTCCAGGCCCAGTCCCTGCAGCCAGGCGCCCAGGCGGGTGGACAGCTGGTCCAGCTCGCGGTAGCTCATCCAGCGGTCCATGCAGACCGAGAAGGGCAGGTCCGCATGCTGGGTGAAGGCCTCCTCCAGCAGGTGTGTGAGCGAGCGGTATTGCTCGGGATGCACCTCGTGAGGCACATCGGCGGGATAGTTCTTGAGCCAGGGCGCAGCGTCCATGCAGGGTACCTTGGGTTGCTGGGAAGACAGGGGGACAGCGAAGTTGCAGGCGCCGGTCGGCCGGCCACCGCTGCGGCCGATTCTGGTCAGGCGGGTGCTTTGCGGTCTACACGGGGTTGTCCTAGGGCCTGTGCTACGTTGGCTTCTTTTTTCATTGGGGACGGGCTGCCGTGAACGCACGCATTCTGCAAATGGTGGCGCTGGGCACGCTGGCGGGCGCCGCGGCCTGGCTGGCATGGTGGTGGCCGCGTTCACCCGGGCTGGCGCTGGCGGGGGCGCTGCTGGGCCTGTGCTGGCCGGGCCTGCACCTGGGCCTGCAGATGCTGCTGATGCGCCGCGTGGTGCGCAAGGCGGGCGCGCCCGTTCCGTCATGGCGCACGGTGGCGGCAGCCTGGCTGGCCGAGTGGCGGTTGGCCGTGCAGGTGTTTGGCTGGCAGCTGCCGTTTCGCGCCCGTGCCGAGGCCAATGGCTGGCCTGAGGGCGGCACCACCGGCCAAGTGGGTGCGATGGGCCAGGTGGGCGTGGTGCTGGTCCACGGATTCTTTTGCAACCGCGCGGTCTGGGCGCCCTGGCTGCGGCGGCTCAAGGACGGCGGCATTGCCTGCGCGGCCATGACGCTGGAGCCGGCGCATGGCGCATCCATCGACGCCATGGTGGCCGACCTTGATGTCTGCGCGCGCCGCATGGCCCAGGCCACCGGGCGCGCTCCGCTGATCGTGGCGCATAGCATGGGCGGCCTGGTGGTGCGGGCCTGGCTGGGGCAACTGTCGGTGCAGGAGCGCCCGCAACTGGCGGCCCATGTGGTGACGCTGGCTACCCCGCACCGTGGCACCTGGATGGCGCGCTTCGCCCATGGCCTGCCGGCGCTGCAGATGCGCACGGACAGCCCCTGGTTGCAGCGCCTGGGGCCGCCGCCCTCGGACGTGTCCTTCAGCTGCTGGTGGAGCTGCTGCGACAACATCGTCTTTCCATCGCCCGTGGCCACGCTGCCGGGGCAGGATGCGCACCGCCTGGACGATGTAGCCCATGTGCAGCTGGTGTTCGACGAGCGCGTCTGGCGCTTTTGCCTGGCGCTGCGCGAGCGGCTTCAGGCTGCAGATTCCTGCAGCGCCGATTCCTACAGAGCGACCTCGCCCGGCAGCAGCGCATCTGCCGCGACGGTGGGCTGATCGCGCAGCTGGCGGTACAGCGGCTCGAAATCGGCGGCCGTGAGGTCGAACAGCTGCTGCAGGTTGTCGATCACGAAGTAGGTGTGCTGGTAGCTGTCGATCTTGTAGAGCGTGCGCATGGCGCGCTCCAGCGACAGCGGCAGGCGCTGCGGCTCGGGGCTGCGCACCGAGTAGTTGAGTTCGCCCGATGAACTGAGAATGCCCGCGCCATAGGCGCGCAGGCCGCCCTGCTCGCGGATCAGGCCGAACTCGATGGTGTACCAGTACAGGCGCGACAGCATCTCGCAGGCACCCAGCTCGGCCGCCTTGAGCCCGCCCTGGCCGTAGGCCTGGATGTAGTCGGCGATGACGGGGTTGAACAGCAGCGGCACATGGCCGAAGAGGTCGTGGAAGACATCGGGCTCGACGATGTACTCGAACTCCTCGGGCTTGCGGATCCAGTCCGTGACCGGGAATTTGCGGTTGGCCAGCAGCGAGAAGAAGGGCACCTCGGGAATCAGCCCGGGCACGCCGACGATCTCCCAGCCCGTGGCGCGGCGCAGGCGCTCGTTGACTTCCTCGAAGCGCGGAATGCGGTCCTTGGCGCCCAGCGAGGGCAGGGCGTCGATGAAGTGCTGGCTTGCCAGGCCCGGCAGCAGGGCGGACTGGCGCTCGTACAGGCGCCGGTAGGTGTCGTGGTCGGCCTCGGTGTAGGCGTCGTAGTCCTGCGCGCAGGTGTAGTCGTCGCTGGCGCGGCTGTAGTCGCCGCGCGGGGGGCGGTCGGCCTGGCCGTAGACCACGGGTGCCACACCGGGGGCGTGGGCGTGGGACGAGGTGGGGGTCGCTGCGGTGCTCATCATGGTGCTCTCCAAGGATCTTGTCATTGCCGCCCCGGGCCGGGGGCAGGCAAGGCACCTGCGCGGCTCAGAGCTGGCGGATTCGGGCGGCCTGTACCAGCAGGCCGTATTTGCTGTGCTCGGAGCGCACAAAGCGCGCGAACTCCTGCAGTTGCAGTTCTTCGGGCAGCACGCCCATGGCGGACAGGGTGTCCTGCACCGGGCGGCTGCGCATGGCCTGCGAGAACGCGGCGGCATGGCGCTGCGCCTGTTCCGCGGGCCAGCTGGCCGGCGCAAACAGGCCGAACCAGTTGGCCATGTTGAAGCCCTGCACCGTGTCGTTGAGGCTGGGCACCTCGGGCAGCAGGGGCGCGCGCTCCAGCGTGGTCACGGCCAGGGCCTGCAGTCGCCCTGCGCGGATATGCGGCAGCGAAGACGCCAGGCTGTCGAACAGCAGGTCGGCCGAGCCGTCGAGCAGGGCCGACAGTGCCGGCTGCGTGCCGCCGAAGGGCAGGTGCAGCAGCGGCAGCCGCGTGAGCATCTGGTACATCTCGCCCGACAGGTGGCCGCTGCTGCCCGGCCCGCCCGAGGCATAGCGCAGCGGCTGGCGGTGCTTGGCAAGAAAGCGCTGCAGGTCCAGCGGCGTGCGTATGCGCCACTGGCGTGCCAGATCGCTGCGCATGACCAGCACATTGGGCATGCGCGCCACCAGCACCAGCGGCTGGAAGTCGCGCAGCGGGTCGTAGCCCAGCTGGGGCTGCAGCCAGGGCAGCACGGCATGGGTGGCGGCCGCGCCCATCAGCAGCAAGCGGTCCTGGGCCGTGGCCTGGGCCACCATGTTGGAGCCCTTGGCGCCGCCGTCGCCCGGCACATAGAGGATTTGGATGGCTCCCAGCTTCGCGGTGCTGGCCTCCACCAGCGGCCGTGCCGTGCGGTCCAGCGGGCCGCCGGCCGCATAGGGAACGATCAGGGTCAGGGAGTCGGACTTCGCATCGCGCGCCTGGGCGGCGGAGGGCTGCTGGGCCTGCGCCGCCGCAGGCAGCCAGGGCAGGGCGGCCAGTGCTGCCAGCAGGCTGCGCCGCGCCAACCGGGCCGACAGCTGCGGGCCGGCTGGCGCAGGCGCTCGGGCATGGCGTGACATGGCGCGGTTGGCGTCGTGGCGGGGCGTCATGGCGTGAAGCGAAATGGAGGCGATCCCCGCAGTATAGGCAGCGTGGGCAGGCCGGAAGGCGTGGACGAGGCATGTCCCGTTGGCGCTTGACTGTTTGCGCGCAGGCCTGGGCGGCAGCCTGGTTCAGCGGGGCATTCATGGGGATCTCCGGCCAGTTCAATGCAGGACAGTCGGACGGGCGCCATGGCCGGCGCCTGCGTCTTCTCGATCGGTGCTGTCACTGTAGGCGGGAGGGGCTTCAGCTTTTTGCCGTTTGCCCGTGGAGGGAAAATGCGAAATGCATGAAAATTGCGGAATTCTTTCGTTTATCGCAATTTAACTGGTTAATTCGGGTTAACCCTGAAGAAATCCGTACTTATTTACGAGTCCACCGCCATGAGCGCCACGCACAACATCGACAAACTGGATCGGGCCATTTTGCGCCGTCTGCAGGCCAACGGCCGGGAAACCTATGACGTCATCGGGGAGCAGGTCGGCCTCTCTCCCAGCGCCGTGCTGCGCCGGGTCAAGCGCCTGGAAGACGGCGGTGTGATCGATCGCTACGTGGCCCTGGTCCAGCCCGAGACGGTGGGCCTGGGGCTGACCGCCTATCTCAACGTGCGCCTGGAAAAGTACACCGAGACCAGCAAGCGCAACCCCATGGACGTGTTCCGCGCCAGCGTGCAGACTTGGCCCGAGGTGGTGGAATGCGTGTCACTGACCGGCGAAATGGACTACCTGATGCGCGTGGTCGTGGCCGATATGCAGCACTACACGCGCTTCGTCATGGACACCTTGCTCAAGCACCCCAGCGTGCAGGACTGCAAGACCAGCTTCGTGATGGACCGGGTGAAGGTGACCACGGCGGTGCCTCTGTAGCCACGAAGGCTCGGACAGGGGCCTGGCCGTCGATAGGTGCAGGGAGGGAAAATTGGTTTGCATGCCAAAACCTTACGGTTTTGTTGCATTGCAATATCTCCGTTGCTCGACATCGGGTTTTTACCTATATTTGAGCCATGAATGCATCCAAAGACTGGTTGAAGGCGTCCTGGCAGGCCGGCCGGGACATGTTGCGTGCGAGCGCAGGCCAGCCGCACCGTCCCGATGGGCGCTCCGCGTCCATGGTGCCCATTCGCTCGCTGGGCCCGTCCCACCGCGAGCGCGTGGTGGCGCATTTGCTCAAGCTCGATGAAGGTGACCGCTACCTGCGCTTCGGCTATGCCGCCAGCGACGAGCAGGTCCGCCGCTATGCCATGCAGCTCGACTTCGAGCGCGATGACATCTTCGGCATCTACAACCGCCGTCTCGAACTGATCGCCATGGCGCACCTGGCCTTTGCCTCGCATCCCGAGCACAAGAGCTGCGCCGAATTCGGCGTCTCCGTGCTCAAGCAGGCACGTGGCCGTGGCTATGGCGGGCGCCTGTTCAACCGCGCCGTGATCCATGCACGCACCAAGGGCGTGTCCATGATGTTCATCCACGCGCTGTCGGAGAACACGGCCATGCTCAGGATTGCGCGCAAGGCCGGCGCCACCATCAAGCGCGACGGCTCCGAATCCGAGGCCTACCTGCAACTGCCGCCCGCCGGCATCGACACGCACATGGCGTCTCTGATGACCGAGCACATCGGCGAGGTGGACTACCAGTTCAAGAAGCAGGCCAAGCAGTTCTGGGATTTCCTGGCCGACGTGCAGGAAATCCGCCGTGGCGTGCAGGATGGCCGCCACCAGGCCGGCGAATAAGCGCAAAACGCCGCAAGGGGATTTGGCGCAGCGCATGCAGGGGTGACGGAGCAATCCGCTATCCTTGCAGCTTGTTTCACTACCGCACGTCCTGCACTCCAAGACAGTGTCCGACCCCCATCCTGCGCGCTCTTCCGAGAAGGAAAGCAAGCGAAGCTTCCTGCAAAAGGTGGCCGAGTTCATTCACCCGGCCCCCGACTCTCCCGACGAGCTGATCGAGACCCTGGCCGACGCCGAGGACAATCAGGTCATCGGCCCCGAGTCGCGCGTCATGCTCGAACGCGTGATCCGCATGGCCGACATGACGGCCGGCGACGTCATGGTCGCAGCCCCTCGCATGGACCTGGTCAACATCGACGCGCCGTTCGATGAATTGCTGCACCAGGTCATCACCACGGCCCATTCGCGCTTCCCGGTCTACCAGGGCGAGCGCGAGAACATCATCGGCATCCTGCTGGCCAAGGACCTGCTCAAGCTGCAGCGTTCGCCGGACCTGAACATCCGCGCCCTGCTGCGCCCCGCCGCCTTCGTGCCGGAGAGCAAGGGCCTGAACGATCTGCTGCGCGAGTTCCGGGGCAACCGCAACCACCTCGCCGTGGTCATCGACGAGTTCGGCCGCGTGGCGGGCCTTGTGACCATCGAGGACGTGCTGGAGGAAATCGTCGGCGAGATCGAGGACGAGTTCGACATCCCCGAGGACGAGGGCGACATCTTCGCCCTGGCCGACAACAGCTACCGCGTGGCGGGCGACACCACCATCGAGCATGTCAACGAGACCTTCGAGGTCGCCCTGCATGCCCGCGATCCCGACGATGAGTTCGACACCATCGGCGGCCTGATCGCCCACGAAATGGGCCATGTGCCCAAGCGCGGCGAGCAGATCCATCTGGCGGGCCTGGAATTCACCGTGCTGCACACCAAGGGCGGCGCCGTGCGCTGGTTCAAGGTGGTGCGCGATCCCGCCGCCGACAGCCTGCTGCGCAGCTGAGGCTGCGGCTGAACCTGCCCTTGGCTGGACCTCTCTCACCCGAGACCTACCTCTTTTTGCGCACAACCGGCCGATGCCCCTGTCCAGTTCTTCCGCTTTCTCGCAAGACGGCCGGCGCATGGGCCGGTTCGCCCATGGGGTGCTGCTGCTTGTGGCCGGTGCGGCGCAGGCCCTGTCACTGGCCTGGCCCTGGGCGCGCGGGCAAGGTGACGGGCCGCTGAGCCTCATCGGCGGCTATGGCCGCCCGCTGTGGTGGCTGCAGATTCTGTCGCTGGCCGTGCTGGCGCGCGCCCTGCAGACGGCGCAGCGTCCGGCCCAGGCGGCAGGGCGTGCCATGCTGTTCGCCACGGCCTGGCTGGTGGCCACCTTCTGGTGGTTGTTCATCTCCATGCATGTCTATGGCGGCCTGCCTGCGCCGCTGGCCGTTGCCGCCGTACTGGCGCTTGCGGCGTTTCTGGGCAGCTACTACGCGGTGGCCGCCTGGGGTTGGCAAAGGCTGCGCCCTGCTGGTGCGGCGGGTGGCGCGCTGCTGTTTTCCGCCGTCTGGCTGCTGGCCGAGCTGGCGCGTGGCTGGCTGTGGACCGGCTTTCCCTGGGGCGCGGGCGGTTATGCCCATGTGGAAGGCCCCTTGTCCGTGCTGCCGCGCTGGATTGGCGTCTATGGCACGGGCGCCGTGGCGGCCTGGCTGGCATATGGGCTGTCGTATGGGCTG
Source organism: Delftia acidovorans NBRC 14950 (assembly GCF_001598795.1). Classification (GTDB taxonomy): domain Bacteria; phylum Pseudomonadota; class Gammaproteobacteria; order Burkholderiales; family Burkholderiaceae_C; genus Comamonas; species Comamonas acidovorans. The sequence goes on from NZ_BCZP01000002.1 coordinate 305,507, forward strand.
GCTGCCTTGCTGGACAGACAGCGTCTCCGGCCCGTCCGCCTGGTGGCCACTGCAGCGGCACTGGTCCTGGCCTGGGGCGGGCTGTGGTGGCTTCGCGATGCCGCCATCAATGCACCGTCGGCCGAACGGCCGGCGCTGAGCGTGGCCTTGCTGCAGGGCAATATCCCGCAGGATGAGAAGTTCGAGGCCGGCAGCGGCATTCCGCTGGCGCTGGGCTGGTACGGGCGCGAGCTGCGCGCGGCCACCGCGCAACTGGTCGTGGCGCCTGAGACGGCCGTTCCCCTGCTGCCCCAGCAACTGCCCGAGGAATACCTGGACCTGCTGCGCGAACCGTATCTGAAGAAGGACGGCCGGCAGGCTGCGCTGCTGGGAATTCCCCTGGGGTCGGAAGAGACCGGCTACACGAACTCGGTCGTGGGCTGGCAGCCCGGCCAGATCCAGGACTACCAATACGACAAGCACCATCTGGTGCCCTTCGGGGAGTTCATCCCGCCGCTGTTCCGCTGGTTCACGCAGATGATGAACATACCGCTGGGCGACTTCAACCGCGGCGCGCTGGGCCAGCCCTCCATGGCCTGGGCCGGCGAGCGTCTGTCGCCCAACATCTGCTACGAGGATTTGTTTGGCGAGGAGCTGGGTGCGCATTTTGGCAACGCGGCGACGGCGCCGACGGTGCTGGTGAATTTCAGCAACATCGGATGGTTTGGCGACAGCGTGGCCATCGACCAGCATCTGGCCATCAGCCGCATGCGCGCGCTGGAATTCGAGCGCCCCATGCTGCGCGCCACCAACACCGGCGCCACGGTTGCCATCGACCACCGGGGTGTGGTCACGCAGGCGCTGGTGCCTTACGAGCGCGCCGTGCTGCAGGCCAGCGTGCAGGGGCGCGAGGCCTTGACGCCATTCGCACGCTGGGTACACGCGGCAGGTCTGGTGCCGCTGTGCCTGGCTGCCTTGGCGGTGCTGGCGGTGGCGTGGATCAGGCGCCGCAAGCGGCCGGTCCAGGGCCTGTAGCCAAGGCCCGCGACCTGGGTCGGCGTGGCTTTTGTGGCAGAGTTTTGATGCGGCCTCGGGGTTTTGTTGCAGTCTGGCAACGTTCAACCCCGATAATGCGCGGCTGCATGGTCCGCTGCGGGCCGCACCCATTCAGAGATAGAGGTGGCGTCAGTGCCGCCGTGGAGCAAGTTAGACAATGGCCGATTCTTTTTCGTATGAGCAACTGATCGCTTCGGGCGAAGGCAAGCTGTTTTCCGCAGACAGCGGACGTCTTCCCCTGCCTCCCATGTTGATGTTCGACCGCATCACGCACATCGACACCGATGGTGGCGCCCACGGCCTGGGCAAGATCGTCGCCGAGCTCGACATCAAGCCTGATCTCTGGTTCTTCGATTGCCATTTCCGGGGCGATCCCGTCATGCCCGGCTGCCTGGGCCTGGACGCCATGTGGCAGTTGATCGGCTTTTACCTGACCTGGCTGCGCCTTCCCGGCCGCGGCCGCGCCCTGGGCGCCGGTGAGGTCAAGTTCACGGGCGAAGTGGGTCCTGACGTCAAGCTGGTGACCTACGAAATCAACATCAAGCGCGTGATCAAGCGCAAGCTCAACATGGCCATCGGCGATGCACGCCTGCTGGCCGATGGCAAGGAAATCTACGTGGCCAATGACCTGCGCGTGGGTCTGTTCCTGCGCGAGGGTGAAGGCCAGGGAACGGCAGCATGACCAAACGTCGCGTAGTCATCACCGGCGCGGGCATTGTCTCGTGCATCGGCAACGACCTCGATACCGTGGAGACCTCGCTGCGCGAGGGCCGCACGGGCATCAAGGCCATGCCGAAGTTCACCGAACTGGGCATGCGCAGCCAGGTGGCCGGTGTGCCGGAGATCGACGTCGAGGCACGGATCGATCGCAAGCAGCTGCGCTTCATGGGCGATGCGGCAGCCTATGCGCAGATCGCGCTGGAAGATGCCATCGCCCAGGCCGGCCTGGCTCCCGAGCAGGTCAGCCATCCGCGCACGGGCCTGATCATGGGCTCGGGCGGCGGCTCGCCGGCCAACCAGATCGAGGCGGCTGACACATTGCGCGAGAAGGGCATTCGCCGCGTCGGTCCCTACCAGGTCACGCGCTGCATGAGCTCCACGGTGTCCGCCTGCCTGGCGACCAATTTCAAGGTCAAGGGCATCAACTACTCCATCACCTCGGCCTGTTCCACCTCGGCGCACTGCATCGGTGCTGCGGCACAGCAGATTGCCTGGGGCATGCAGGACGTGATGTTTGCCGGTGGCGGCGAAGAGCTGTCCTGGGGCATGGCCCTGCTGTTCGACGGCATGGGTGCCATGTCCAGCAAGCACAACGACCAGCCCGAAAAGGCTTCGCGCGCCTATGACGCCAACCGCGACGGTTTCGTGATCGCAGGCGGCGGCGGTGCCGTGGTTCTGGAAAGCCTGGAGCACGCCCAGGCCCGGGGTGCGAACATCCTGGCCGAAGTCGTGGGCTTTGGCGCCACCAGCGATGGCGAGGACATGGTCGCGCCATCGGGCGACGGAGCCATCGCCTGCATGCAGCAGGCCCTTGAAGGCATCGAAGGCGGCGTGGACTACATCAACACCCACGGCACCTCCACGCCTGTGGGCGACATGCAGGAAGTGCGCGCCATGCGCGCGCTGTTCGGCGACCAGGTGCCGCCGTTCTCCTCCACCAAGTCGCTGACCGGCCACTCGCTGGGCGCGACCGGCGTGCAGGAAGCCATCTACTGCATGATCATGATGAACAAGGGCTTCATCGCAGGCTCGGTCAACGTGGACACGCCCGATCCGGCACTGGGCGACATGCCCCTGGTCACCCGCACGCGCGATGCCCGACTGAACACCGTGCTGTCCAACAGCTTCGGCTTTGGCGGCACGAACGCCTCGCTGGTGCTGCGCCGCTGGCAGGGCCAGTGAACACGCCCTGGTGTGTAAAAGGCGTGTCCTGAAGGAAAAAGCCCGCCTCCTGCGGGCTTTTTTACTGGCGAGCGCCGACAATGCCCAGGCCGGGCGGGAGGCTGCACCCCATGCTGCTGCAGAATCCTCGCCCCAAGAACAATGAAATTTTTGCAAGGTTGAACCATGATTCTTGTCACAGGCGGCGCCGGCTTCATCGGTGCCAATTTCGTGCTGGACTGGCTGGCTGCCGGCGATGAGCCGGTACTCAACGTGGACAAGCTCACCTACGCCGGCAACCTCAAAAGCCTGGAGAGCCTGCAAGGCGATGCGCGCCATGTGTTCGTGCAGGCCGACATCGGCGACGGCCAGACCCTGGCCCGCCTGCTGGCCGAGCACAGGCCGCGCGCCGTGGTCAACTTCGCGGCCGAGAGCCATGTGGACCGCTCCATCCATGGCCCCGAGGACTTCATTCAGACCAACGTGGTCGGCACCTTCCGCCTGCTCGAAGCCGTGCGCGGCTACTGGAGCGCGCTGGATGCCGAGGCCAAGGCGGCCTTCCGCTTCCTGCATGTCTCCACTGACGAGGTCTACGGCAGCCTGGCGCCTGCGGCACCGGCCTTCACCGAAGACCACCTCTACGAGCCCAACAGCCCGTACTCGGCCAGCAAGGCCGCCAGCGACCACCTGGTGCGCGCCTGGCACCACACCTACGGCCTGCCCGTGCTGACGACCAACTGCAGCAACAACTACGGCCCGCTGCACTTCCCCGAGAAGCTGATCCCGCTGATGATCGTCAACGCCCTGGCCGGCAAGCCGCTGCCCATCTATGGCGACGGCATGCAGGTGCGCGACTGGCTCTATGTGCGCGACCACTGCAGCGCCATCCGCCGCGTGCTGGAGGCCGGCAGGCTGGGCGACACCTACAACGTGGGCGGCTGGAACGAGAAGCCCAACGTCGAGATCGTGAACACGGTCTGCGCGCTGCTCGACGAGCTGCGCCCCAAGGCCGATGGCACCAGCTACAGCGCACAGATCACCTATGTGAAGGACCGGCCCGGCCATGACCGGCGCTATGCCATCGACGCGCGCAAGCTCGAGCGTGAACTGGGCTGGAAGCCTGCCGAGACCTTCGAGACCGGCATCCGCAAGACCGTGCAGTGGTACCTGGACAACCCCGAATGGGTGGCCGATGTGCAGTCCGGCGCCTACCGCGAATGGGTCAGCCGCCAGTACACGGAGGGAGCCGGCGCATGAAGCTGCTGCTGCTGGGCCGCAATGGCCAGGTGGGCTGGGAGCTGCAGCGCAGCCTGGCTCCACTGGGCGAACTGATTGCGCTGGACCGCCAGGGCGGCGCCGGTGGCCAGGGCCTGTGCGGCGATCTCTCGCGCCTCGATGAGCTTGCACGCACCGTGCGCGCTCTGCGCCCCGATGTCATCGTCAATGCCGCGGCCCACACGGCCGTGGACAAGGCCGAAAGCGAGCCTGACCAGGCGCGGCTGCTCAACGCGCTGGCACCCCAGGTGCTGGCCCGCGAGGCGGCGCAGACCGGTGCGCTGCTGGTGCACTACAGCACGGACTACGTCTTCGACGGCAGCGGCAGCGCCGCGCGTACGGAGACCGAGGCCACGGCGCCGCTGTCCGTCTATGGCAGCAGCAAGCTCGAAGGCGAGCAACTGATCCAGGCTTCGGGCTGCCGCCACCTGATCTTTCGCACCAGTTGGGTCTATGCGGCGCGCGGTGGCAACTTCGCCAAGACCATGCTGCGCCTGGCCCAGGAGCGCGAGGCGCTGAGCGTGATCGACGACCAATGGGGCGCACCGACGGGCGCGGACCTCATCGCCGACGTCACGGCCCATGCCATTCGCCAGCTGCAGCGCCAACCCGGCGACCAGGGCCTGTACCACCTGGTGGCCGGTGGCGAGACCACCTGGCACGCCTACGCCAGCCATGTGATCGCCAAGGCGCGCGAACTCGCGCCCGAACGCCCCTGGAAGGTGCAGCGCATAGCTGCCGTGCCCACCAGCGCCTTTCCCACCCCGGCGCAGCGTCCGCACAATTCCCGGCTGAACACCGACCGGCTGCAGCAGACCTTCGGCCTGCGCCTGCTGCACTGGCAAGCCGGCGTGGACCGCATGCTGCAGGAAATCATCTGAGCGCGGCTGCGCGCTCCAGTAAGAACCCCAGGATCCAGGACATGAACCAGACACGCAAAGGCATCATCCTCGCGGGCGGCTCCGGCACCCGCCTGCACCCGGCCACGCTGGCCATCAGCAAGCAACTGCTGCCGGTCTACGACAAGCCGATGATCTACTACCCGCTGAGCGCCCTCATGCTCGCGGGCATCCGCGAGATCCTCGTGATCAGCACGCCGCAGGACACGCCGCGCTTCGAGCAGTTGCTGGGCGATGGTTCGCAGTGGGGCCTGAAGCTCGAATATGCAGTCCAGCCCAGCCCGGACGGCCTGGCACAGGCCTTTCTGATTGCCGAGGATTTCCTGGCAGGTGCACCCAGCGCCCTGGTGCTGGGCGACAACATCTACTACGGTCACGACTTTGCCAAGCTGCTCGAGCGTGCCGACCAGCGCAGCGAAGGCGCCACGGTGTTTGCCTACCATGTGCAGGACCCGGAACGCTATGGCGTGGCCGAGTTCGATGCCCAGGGCCGGGTTCTTTCCCTGGAGGAAAAACCCAGGCAGCCCAGGAGCAACTACGCGGTCACGGGCCTGTATTTCTACGACAACCAGGTCGTTGAGCTGGCCAAGTCCATCAAGCCCTCGGCGCGCGGCGAGCTGGAAATCACCGACCTCAACCGCCTGTACCTGGACAAGGGCCAGCTCAATGTGGAGCTCATGGGCCGTGGCTATGCCTGGCTGGACACGGGCACGCACGACAGCCTGCTGGAAGCCGGCCAGTTCATCGCCACCTTGCAGCAGCGCCAGGGCCTGAAGGTTTCCTGCCCCGAGGAGATCGCCTTTCGCCAGGGCTGGATAGATCAGGCACAGCTGGAGGCACTGGGCCAGGCCTTGGCCAAGAATGGCTACGGCCAGTACCTGCTGCAGATCCTCAAGGAAAAGGCGCACGCATGAAGGCAACACCCCTGGCCATTCCCGAGGTGATGCTGATCGAGCCCAAGGTCTTTGGCGACGATCGCGGCTTCTTCCTGGAAAGCTTCAACCAGCAGGCCTTCAACCAGGCCACGGGCACGGACCACCAGTTCGTGCAGGACAACCACAGCCGCAGCAAGAAAGGCGTGCTGCGCGGCCTGCACTACCAGCTGCCGCCCCATGCCCAGGGCAAGCTCGTGCGCGTGGTGCGCGGCGCCGTGTTCGACGTGGCCGTGGACATCCGCAAGGGCTCGCCCACCTTCGGCCAATGGGTGGGAACCGAACTGACGGAAGACAACCACCGCCAGCTGTGGGTGCCCCCAGGCTTTGCCCACGGCTTCGTGGTGCTCAGCGACAGCGCCGACTTCCTCTACAAGGCCACGGCCTTCTACGCGCCCCAGGCCGATCGCGGCATTGCCTGGGACGACCCGGCCATCGGTGTGCAGTGGCCGCAGCTCGATGTGGAGCTGTCGCTGTCGGACAAGGATCTCAAGCAGCCGCTGCTGGCGGATGCCGAGCTGGCCTGAGCCGGTTCACATCTGGTCCGGCAGCACCCCGCCCGGCACGGCTTCCTCCAGAAAGCCGGCGATCAGCCGGGCCTGGCGGCGTTCGCGCAGGCAGTACAGGTACTCGGGCAGGCGCGGCACGGGGCCTGCGAAGGGCAGGACGACGATGTCGGGGTGGGCAGAGGCTTCATGCCGGGCGAAGACGCTGATGCCCATGTCGCGGATCACGGCCTCGCGGATGGCTTCGCGGCTGGCGATTTCCATGATGTGGCGCGGTGCCAGGCCGGCGGCGGCCAGCATCTGTTCGGTGAGCTGGCGCGTCATGGAGCCGCGCTCGCGCAGGATCAGCGTGTCGTGCACCAGATCGGATGCCTGCACCATGGTGCGCTGCGCCAGCCGGTGGCTGCGGTGCACCAGCAGGGCCAGCGGGTCCTGGCCCAGCTCCACGCGCAGCAGGCGCGGATCGCTCTCCAGGTGTGACGAGGTCGCCAGGTCCACCTGGTAGTCCACCAGCGCCTGCACCATCTGGCGCGAGTTGCCGCCCACGATGGCCACTTCCACCCGCTCGAAGCGCCGCTGGTAGCGCTTGACGATGTCCAGCACGTAGTAGGGCGCCGTCGCGCCTATGCGCAGCTGGCCCTGGCTGGCATCGCCCGAATGGCGCAGCGCCGACTCCAGCTGGATGGTCTGCAGCAGCAATTGCTCGACCTGGGGCAGCAGGCGCAAGCCGGCATCGGTGATGGACAGCCGTCCGCCCTGGCGATGGAACAGCTCCACGCCGTAGTGCTCTTCCAGCGCGCGGATCTGGGTGGTCACGGTGGGCTGGCTCAGTGCGAGCTGGCGCGCGGCTTGCGTAATGCTGCCAAGACGGGCGACCCAGAAAAAGGACTTGAGCTGCGTGACGAACATGGCGGGGCTGGAGGGAGGGGGCGGCTCCATATTTCACCATGTCGCCGCAGCCTGAAGGCCTGCGGTGGCCGGGTATGTCCCGGGAAAAAACTCCTGCGCCCGAAGGCACACTTCTTGCATACCAGTTTGCGTGCCAGTTTGTGTGCCAGCTGATCATGGGTTTCGGCTGGTCTTGTGTCAGTGATTACTCGTGGTCAAGGAGCGCATCAATGGACATCAGCAACCCCTCGCCAGGTCTCTACAACGAAGATCTGGCGCCCACCAGGGACCGCCGCTGGGGCGCCTTCAGCATCTTCAACGTCTGGACTTCGGACGTGCACAGCCTCTGGGGCTACTACCTGGCGGCCAGCCTGTTTCTGCTGTGCGGCAGCTTCGTCAATTTTCTGATCGCCATCGGCATCAGCTCCCTGGTCATCTTTTTTCTGATGAACCTGGTGGGCTATGCGGGCGAGAAGACCGGCGTGCCCTATCCGGTGCTGGCGCGCGCCTCGTTCGGGGTCTGGGGCGCGAATCTGGCGGCGCTTGTGCGCGCCGTCGTGGCCTGCTTCTGGTATGGCGCGCAGACGGCGGCCGCCTCGGGCGCCATGGTGGCGCTGCTGGTGCGCAATGAAGCCCTGCTGTCCTTCCACCAGACCACGCACTGGCTGGGCCATTCGGGGCTGGAGGTGATCTGCTACGTGGTCATCTGGGCCTTGCAGCTGCTGATCATCCAAAGGGGCATGGAGACCGTGCGGCGATTCCAGGACTGGGCCGGGCCTGCCGTGTGGATCGCCATGCTGGTGCTGGCCATCGGCCTGTGCGTGAAGGCCGGCGGCTTCAGCTTCGACCACGGCATTCCCATGGATGTGCTGCTGGACAAGACCAAGGATGCGGGGGTGAGCGGCGCGCCGGGCAGCTTCTGGGCGCTGATGGCCGTGGGCGCGACCTGGATCACCTACTTTGCGGCGCTGTATCTGAACTTCTGCGACTTCTCGCGCTATGCGAAGAACAAGGAGGCGGTCGCCAAGGGCAACCTCTGGGGCCTGCCCGTGAACCTGATCGCGTTCTCGCTGGTGGCCGGCATCACCACGATTTCGGCCTTCAAGGTCTATGGCGAGGTGCTGCTGCACCCCGAGCAGATCTCGGCCAAGTTCGACAGCTGGGTGCTGGCCCTGCTGGCGGCCGTCACCTTTGCCGTGGCCACGCTGGGCATCAACGTGGTGGCCAACTTCGTCTCGGCGGCCTTCGATATTTCCAACGTGTTTCCCAAGCGCATCGACTTCAAGCGCGGCGGATACATCGCCGCACTGATCGCCCTGGCTCTCTACCCCTTTGCACCATGGGAGGGCGGCGCTGCCCACTTCGTGAACGCCATCGGCGCCACCATGGGGCCGCTGCTGGGCATCATCCTGGTGGACTACTACCTGGTGGCCAAGGGCAACATCAACGTGGCCGCGCTGTATGACGAGCATGGCGAGTACCGCTATGAGGGCGGCTGGAACGTCAACGCGCTCATCGCCACCGGCATCGGCAGCGTGTTCTCCACCATCCTGCCCAACTTCACCAGCCTGCTGCCGGTCTGGTGGGGCACCTACGGCTGGTTCTTCGGCGTGCTGATCGGCGGCAGCGTGTACTGGGTGATGGCCACGCTGCGCCCGCGCCGCATTCCGGCCGCGGCCTGAGGAGGCCGCCATGTCCGAGCCGCAGGATGCGCCGGCCACCGGGCCGGCCTTGATCGCCGAGCGTGTCATGCGCTCCATCGTCGAGCGCAAGCTGCGCCCTGGCGAACGCCTGGGCGAAAAGGAACTGGCCGAGGTCTTCGGCGTGAGCCGCACCATGGTGCGCGAGGCGCTGATGCAGCTGCAGGCGCGCGGCTTCGTCGAGGTGCGCTCGCGCCAGGGCTGGTACGTGGTCGAGCCCTCGTTCGAGGAAGCGCAGGAAACCTATGCCGCGCGCCGCGTGCTGGAGTCCGGCATGCTGCGCGACGCGGGCCGGCCGCTGCAGGCGGCCATACGCACGCTGCGCGAGCATGTGGCGCAGGAGCGCGGCGCCATCGCCGAGGCCGACAACGCCGGCCAGCGCAGCGTGCTGCTGGCCGACTTCCACGTCTGCCTGGCCGAGCAGATGGGCAACCGCTTTCTCACGGCCATGATGGCCGACCTGTCGGCGCGCACCACCCTGGTGTCTGCGCTGTACCAGTCGCAGACCGAGGCACAGCACTCCAATGCCGACCACGAGGCCATCGTCGATGCGCTGGCGGCCGGCGACATGGCGCGCGCCGAGCAACTGATGCGCGAGCACATCGACGCGCTGGCCGCGCGGCTGGATGAGAACCTTGCCCACCGCGCGCGCCTGCAGGACCGGCTGCTGGATGCGCTGCAGCCCCAGGCGGCCCAGGCGGCCCAGGCAACGCGCACAGGCAGGGGCAAGCCGCGCGGCTGACGAGACGGGGTGGGCGATGGGTGGGGCACCCAAATCCGCCAATACCCGCTTCGCCAAATTTCCGTTGTGTGACACGGGCGTTTCACCTGCGCTTCCTAAAGTGGGTGTCAGAGGTGGTGAACCTGCCACCTGTCCACGAACCCACAACGGAACTGCCACGCCATGCGCCACACCCTTGCCTCCCTGGGCCGCCGCCTCGCCATTGCCTCTGCGGCGCTGACCGTCGCCTCCTTCGCCACCCTTGCCCACGCGGCCAAGACCGAACTGCTGGTCTACAGCGCGCTGGAAGCCGACCAGATCAAGGCCTACAAGAGCGGCTTCGAGAAGACCCATCCCGAGATCGAGCTCAAGTTCGTGCGTGACAGCACGGGCATCATCACGGCCCGCCTGCTGGCCGAGAAGGCCAATCCCCAGGCCGACGTGATCTGGGGCGTGGCCGCCACCTCGCTGATGCTGCTGGACAAGCAGGGCATGCTGCAGCCCTACGCGCCCAAGGGCCTGGACAAGGTGCGCGCCAACATGCGCGATCCGCGCGCGCAGCCGACCTGGGTGGGCATGGACCTGTGGTCCTCGGCCATCTGCTTCAACACCGTGGAGGCCGGCAAGCGCAAGCTGCCGGTGCCCGCCAGCTGGGCCGACCTGGTCAGGCCCGAGTTCAAGGGCACGATCACCATGCCCCACCCGGCCTCCAGCGGCACGGGCTACCTGATGGTCGCGGCCTGGCTGCAGATCATGGGCGAGGAAAAGGGCTGGGCCTACATGGACGGCCTGCACCAGAACATGGGCGTGTACACGCACAGCGGCTCCAAGCCCTGCCGCCAGGCGGGGGCCGGCGAGTTTCCCGTGGGCCTGAGCTTCGAGTACCGCGCCAGCAAGACCAAGAAGGACGGCGCGCCCATCGACATCGTCTTCCCGCAGGAAGGCCTGGGCTGGGACGTGGAGGCCACGGCCATCCTCAAGACCAGCAAGAAGCAGGAAGCCGCCAAGGCACTGGCCGACTGGGCCGTCACGCCAGAGGCCAACAAGCTGTACGCCGCCAACTTCGCCGTGCTGGCCTTGCCCGAGGCGCAGGAGAAGCTGGAGTTCATTCCCGCCGATCTGGAAAAGCGGTTGGCGAAGAACGATTTCAACTGGGCCGCCGATAACCGCGACCGCATCCTGGCCGAGTGGAGCCGCCGCTACGAAGCCAAGGCAGAGAAAAAGTAAGCCGGAGCCACGCCATGCTGCGCATAGACCATATCGCCAAGCGCTACCGCGAGCAGCAGGTGCTGCGCGGCATTGACCTGAACGTGGAGGCGGGCGAGTTCGTCAGCCTGCTCGGCCCTTCGGGCTGCGGCAAGACCACGCTGCTGCGCATCGTCTGCGGCATCGACATGCCTGACGAGGGCAGGGTGCTGTTCCAGGGCGATGACATCACGCGCTGGCCAGCCGCACGCCGTGGCTTTGGCGTGGTGTTCCAGAGCTATGCGCTGTTTCCCAATCTCACGGCCGCGCAGAACGTGGCCTTCGGGCTGAACGGGCAGCCTGCGGCGCAGGCGCGCGAGCGTGTGGCCGAGATGCTGTCCCTGGTGGGCCTGGGCGCGCAGGCCCAGCGCTACCCCGCCCAGCTGTCCGGCGGCCAGCAGCAGCGCGTGGCGTTGGCCCGTGCGCTGGCGCCCCGGCCGCGCCTGCTGCTGCTCGACGAGCCGCTGTCCGCGCTCGATGCCCAGGTGCGCACCGAGCTGCGCAGCGAGATCCGCCAGCTGCAGCGCCAGCTGGGCATTGCCTCCATCATGGTCACGCACGACCAGGAAGAGGCCTTGTCCATGGCCGACCGCGTGGTGCTCATGCACCAGGGCCGCATCGAGCAGCAGGGCTCGCCCGAGCAGCTCTATGCCCGGCCCGTGAGCCAGTTCGCGGCCGGCTTCGTGGGCCGCATGAACCTGCTGCCGGCCACGGCCGCATCGGCGGACGAGGTGCGCATCGGCGAGGCCAGCCTGCGCTGCGCGCTGGCCGGCTTCGAGCGTGGCGACGCCCTGCTGGTGGGCGTGCGGCCCGAGAGCGTGGTGCTGCACCCGGCCCAGCCCACGGCATTGGCCAACCTGTTCCGCGCCCGCGTGGTGGAGACCTCGTTCCTGGGATCGATGGCCCTGGTGCGCCTGTTCAGCCCCACGCTGCAATGCCAGGTTGACGCCCAGTGGCCCCTGCGCCACGACGTGGGCCTGCCCGACTGGCTGCAGGGCGAGGTGCTGATGGAGCTGCCCGCCGCTGCGCTGCAGCCGTTGGCGGCGCCCGACGTGAGGAAGGCCGCATGAGCGCGCATCCCATGGACACGGCCATTTCCGTGCCCGTGCCCGTGCCGGTGGACCGCTCCGTTTCCGCCCGCCGCAGCGCGCCTGCAGGGCCCGTGCGTCCGCGGGGGCGCAGCGCAGGCTGGGAGCGCTGGTGGCTGGGCGCCCTGGTGCTGGGCGCACTGGCCTGGCTGCTGGCCACCATCGCCCTGCCGGTCGCCAGCCTGCTGGGCAGGAGTTTCTGGGACGATGCGGGCCGCTTCACGGGCCTGGCCCAGTTCATCACCTATGCGCGCATGCCGGGCGTGGCGCAATCGCTGTTCAACAGCCTGTGGCTGTCGGCCGTGAGCAGCACGGTCTGCGTGCTGCTGGCCTATGTCTACGCCTATGGCGTGGTGCGCAGCTGCATGCCGCTGGCGCGCTGGTTCCGGGGCCTGGCCCTGGTGCCGCTGCTGGCGCCTTCGCTGCTCATGGCCATCAGCCTGATCTACCTGTTCGGCAGCCAGGGCCTGCTCAAGGGCTGGCTGCAGGGGGGCTCGGCCTACGGGCCCTTCGGCATCATCGTGGGCTCGGTGCTCTGGACCTTTCCGCATGCGCTGATGATCCTGTGCACCACGCTGGCCTCGGGCGATGCGCGCCTGTACGAGGCGGCCGCCACGCTGGGCGCCAGCCGCTGGCGCAGCTTCCGCCAGGTCACGCTGCCAGCCAGCCGCTACGGGCTGATGATTTCCTGGATCGTGGTCTTCGTGCTCGTGGTGACCGACTTCGGCGTGCCCAAGGTCATTGGCGGCAACACGGCCATGCTGGCCACCGATATCTACAAGCAGGTCATAGGCCAGCAAAAGCTGTCCATGGGTGCCGTGGTGGCCATGCTGCTGCTGGTGCCTGCGGGCCTGGCCTTTGCGGCAGAGCGCCATCTGCGTGCGCGGCAGGCGGCGACCATGGGCGTGCGCTCCGTGCCGCTGGTGCCCCAGCCCCATGCGCCGCTGGACCGCGCGCTGCTTGCGTACTGCGCGCTGGTGGCGCTGGCGCTGCTGGCCGTCATGGGCACGGCCGTGCTGGCCTCCCTGGTCAGCTACTGGCCCTACAACCTCACGCTGACGTTCAAGAACTACCGCTTCGACATGATGGACGGCGGCGGCTGGGCCAGCTATGGCAACTCGCTGTCCATGGCGCTGGCCACGGCGGTGGTGGGGGCGGTGCTGAGTTTTGTGACCGCCTACCTGGTGGCCAAGCCCCAGCGCTGGGCACGCACGCGCCAGTGGCTGCATGCCGTGGCCACGCTGCCCATGGCCGTGCCGGGGCTGGCGCTGGGCCTGGGCTACATCCTGTTCTTCAATGCCCAGGGCAATCCGCTGCATTTTCTGTACGGCAGCATGGCCATCCTGGTGCTGTGCTCGGTGGCGCATTTCTTCTCGGTGGCGCACATCACGCAACTGGCCGCGCTGCAGCAGCTCGATGCCGAATACGAGCGCGTGGCCGATTCTCTGGGCGTGGCCTTCTGGACGCTGCTGTGGCGCGTGCACCTGCCGGTGTGCATGCCCGTAGTGATGCAGGTGGCCGGTTACTTCTTCGTCAACGCCATGACCACGGTGTCGGCCGTGGTGTTCCTCTACTCGCCCGAGACCACGCTGGCCTCGGTGGCCGTGCTGGCCATGGACGACGCGGGCGACACCGCGCCGGCCGCCGCCATGGCCACGCTGATCTTTGCCACCGCCGCCACGGGCCGGCTGCTGATCGCGGCGCTGGATGCCTGGGTGCAGCGGCGCACGCAGCGCTGGCGCCAGCGCTGATCCCTTCTTTCTTCCCCCCTCCGTTTTTTCCCATGAAGAACTACGACCTGATCGTGGTGGGGGCCGGCATTGTCGGCCTGGCCCACGCCTATGCGGCCGCGCGCCGTGGCCGCAGCGTGCTCGTCATCGAGCGCGACGCGGCCTGCATCTCCGCCTCCATCCGCAACTTCGGCTTTGTGACCGTCACGGGGCAGCAGGCCGGGGCCCACTGGCGGCGTGCCATGCGCTCGCGCGACACCTGGGCCGAGATCGCGCCGCAGGCCGGCATCGAGGTCGTGCACCGCGGCCTGTGGCTGACGGCGCGCCGCCCCAGCGCCGAGGCCGTGCTCCATGCCTTTCTAAGCACCGCCATGGGCGAGCGCTGCGAGCTGCTCACGCCGGCCCAGGCCGCCGAGCGCCATCCTGCACTGCGTACCGAGGATTTGTCCGCCGTGCTCTACAGCCCGCATGAACTGCGCGTGGAGTCGCGCACGGCCATTCCCAGGTTGGCGCAGTGGCTGGAGCAGGCCATGGGCGTGGATTTCCGCTTTGGCGAGGCCGTGCTCGACGTGGCCGCGCCCCGGGTGCGCAGCACGCGCGCCAGCTACCACGGCGAACGCGTGGTGGTCTGCAACAACGCCGACCCGGGCGGCCTGTTCGCCGGCCTGTGGGCGCCGCATCGCATCCAGCTGTGCCAGCTGCAGATGCTGCGCGTGCGGCCGCAGCCGGGCTTTCGGCTCAAGGGCTCGGTCATGGGTGACCTGAGCATGGTCAGATACGAGGGCTACAGCGCCCTGCCCGAAGCCGCCGCGCTGCGCGCCGAACTGGAGCGGGAGGAGGGCGAGAGCCTGGCCCACGGCATCCACCTGATCGCCGTGCAAAGCGCCGACGGCAGCCTGGTGGTGGGCGATTCCCACCACTACGGCGCAGCGCCCCAGCCCTTTGCCAGCGAGGCCGTGGACCGGCTGATGCTGCGCCACATGAACGAGGCCCTGAACCTGCGCGATGCGCAGGTGGTGGAGCGCTGGGTGGGCGTCTACCCGAGTGCGCAGGACGCGCCCTGCGTGGTGCATGCGCCCGACGAGGCCACGCGTGTGGTGGCGGTCACCGGAGGTTCCGGCGCGAGCACCGCCTTCGGGCTTGCAGAAGAGGTCTGGAGCGCGTGGTGAGCGGTAGCCGGCCTACTACTTGCCGAACATCACCCACAGCAGCGCCAGCACCATGATCGTGGCCAGCACGGCCAGCGTGATCTTGAGGGCGCTGTAGGGGCGCTCGCCCGCGATCTGGCCCGTGTAGCCGTTGGCGATGATCTGGAAGGTCTTGCTGCCGTAGGTGTAGCCTACCAGCCAGACCGGCACGAGGATGTGCTTGAAGGTGCGGCCCTGGTACTCGCGCTGCATCTGCAGGTTGCGGTAGGTGTCGCCGGGCACCTGGCGCGCGCACAGGGCGCGCAGCTGCTCGTCCATGTCCTGCACGTTGACCTGGGCGGCCTTGCCCAGGTCGATCTGGTAGCGCTCCACGGTCCAGCCGCGCACGAACTCGGGCGTGTAGGGCTTGAGGTCGGTGGTCGTGGGAAAGGGCTCCACCTGGCGCAGCAGGTTGGCGTGCACGCCTACGGTGCCGGGCACCAGCTCGTCGTCGAAGAAATGGGCGAGGCTGCCCGCGGCCGGCTCCCAGCGCACATGGCGCACCTGGCGCGTCTGCACATTGCCGTTGCTGTCGCGGTAGGACTCGGTGGTGTAGTAGTAGAAGCCCGCCTCGGCCTGCCAGTCGGCGCTGGCGTGGGCGTCGAAGGTCCAGTAGGGCAGGTAGACGCCGTGCAGCGTGTCGGTCAGCGCGGCGGACTTCAGGCGGTTGGGCGCGAACCAGCGGCTGCCGTACCACTGGCGGATGCGGTCGCGGATCTGCCCGTCGCTGATCTTGAAGGGCAGGATGCTCTGCGGCGTGATGGCATCGCCCTGGTCCTCATGGGCGACGATGGAGGGGGAGCCGCAGAAGTCGCAGCGCTGGGCCACGGTGCGGTTCACGAAGACCGAGATGGCACGGCAGTTCTGGCACTGGACCTCGTAGCGGTCCTCCGTACCCCAGCCCCGGCCGGACTTGGGGTTGCGCAGCGCCTCGGCCAGGTCCTGCTCGACCACATCGCGGCCCAGTTCCTCGCGCGTTTCCTCGCTCCAGGGCACCGTGGTGCCGCAGTACGGGCACTTGAGCGCCTGGGCCTGGGCATTCCATTCGAGGTTGGCGCCGCATTCGGGGCAGGGGTGCTTGCGCACCATGGCGGGCGCGGCGGCGGCCGCCTCCCAGGAGCCGGAGCCGGAGGCGGGAGTGGAAGAAGAACGGGGGGAGGGCGCGCTCACGGCATCGGTCCTGGAAAGCGTACGGCGCCAGGCAGGGCCTGGCGCCGGGAAGGTTCAAGCCAACAGAAAGCGAGGGCGCTCAGCCCTTGAGGAACTCGTCCAGAGCGCTTTGCGCAATGCGCCACTGGCTGCCGATCTGGCGCGCCTTGAGGTTGCCGGCCTGGATCTCGGCCAGCACATCGGCCTCGCTCACACCCAGCACCTGGGCCGCCTGCGCCGGGGTCAGCACCTGCAGTCCACCGGCGGCGGGCGCTGCGGGGGCCTGGGCCGCCTGTGCGGCAGCGGGCGAGAACGGATCGGACGCCTGGCCCTGGCCGGCCGGTGCGCCACCGCCACCGCCGTTTTGCATGCTCTTCATCATCTCCTGCGCCATGCCGAAGCCCATGGCCATGGTGGCGGGCAGGGTGGCTGCGGCAGCGCCTTCGCCGCCCGTGGTCATGGCCTGGCCCATCTGGTATTTGACGTAGTCGTTGAGGTTGCCGATGGCCGTCATGCTGGAGCGCTTGTCGATGGCCTGCTCCACCTCGGGCGGCACGGACACGTTCTCCAGCACGAAGCTGGTGATCTCCAGGCCGTACTTGTCCGTCATGGCCGGATTGATCAGCGGCAGCAGCGCATCGCCCAGCTCGCCATAGCGCTGGGCCACGTCCAGCACGGGCACCTGGGCCTTGGCCAGCGACTCGGTGAACACGCTGATGATGCGCGAGCGCATGGTGTCGGCGAACTCGTCGATGCGGAAGTTCTGGTCCGTGCCCGCCACTTCCTTGAGGAACTTGGCCGGCTCGACGATGCGGAAGTCATAGGTGCCGAAGGCGCGCAGGCGCACGGCGCCGAAGTCCTTGTCGCGCACCATCACGGGGTTGGAGGTGCCCCACTTGTTGCCCGTGAACAGGCGCGTGTTGATGAAGTAGACATCGCACTTGAACGGCGAGTTGAAGCCGTACTTCCAGCCCTGGATGGTGGACAGGATGGGAATGTTCTGCGTGGTCAGCGTGTGCTTGCCGGGGCTGAACAGGTCGGCGTACTGGCCGGCCGAGACGAACTGCACCTGCTGCGACTCGCGCACGATGAGCTGGGCGCCGTTCTTGATTTCCTTGTCGTCATCGGGCCAGCGGTAGGAGAGCGTGTCGCGCGAGTCATCGGTCCACTCGATGATCTCTATCAGTTGCTTGGTGATGATGTTCATCAGGTTCATGGCAGGCTCCGGGGCGGTGGTGGTCCACGACAAAAAAGGTCAATGGGCCATTCTAGGGGGCGTGCATGGCGGCGTGGCGAACGGTCACCGGCCGCTGCCCTGGTGAATTGTCAAAAAATGATCCGGATGCGTCGTGCAAGGCGGGCCTTCGGGTCTTCGCGCGCCACGGCCTTTGCCGGCATGTGTCGCCTGCTCCGTTTTTTGATGCAGATCGCCCTGTGGAGCGTCTGCCGTGGGGCCGCAGGCCGGCAGCACGGCGCATGGCCGGGCGGCGCCTTAAAATCGTCGTTTGCGCGGCGCGAGCCGCCTCTCATTCACCGGCGCGGCCCCGGCCTGCGTGCGACGCCTGAAACAAGTCATGCTCACTTTCCAACAAATCATCCTCAAGCTGCAGTCCTACTGGGCCGACCAGGGCTGCGCACTGCTCCAGCCCTATGACATGGAAGTGGGCGCGGGCACCTCGCACACCGCCACCTTCCTGCGCGCGCTGGGCCCCGAGCCCTGGAAGGCCGCCTACGTGCAGCCCAGCCGCCGCCCCAAGGACGGCCGCTATGGCGACAACCCCAACCGCCTGCAGCACTACTACCAGTTCCAGGTGGTGCTCAAGCCCGCGCCCGACAACATCCTGGAGCTGTACCTGGGCTCGCTCGAAGCCCTGGGGTTCGACCTGAAGAAGAACGACATCCGCTTCGTCGAGGACGACTGGGAGAACCCCACGCTGGGCGCCTGGGGCCTGGGCTGGGAAGTCTGGCTCAACGGCATGGAGGTGACGCAGTTCACCTACTTCCAGCAGGTCGGCGGCATCGACTGCAAGCCCGCCACGGGCGAGATCACCTACGGCCTGGAGCGCCTGGCCATGTACCTGCAGGGCGTGGACAACGTCTACAACCTGACCTGGACCGACGGCCTGAGCTACGGCGACGTCTACCACCAGAACGAGGTGGAGCAGTCCACCTACAACTTCGAGCACTCGGACGCCGACTTCCTGTTCACCGCCTTCGGCGCCTACGAAAAGCAGGCCAACCACCTGATCGGCGAACAGCTGGCGCTGCCGGCCTACGAGCAGGTGCTCAAGGCCGCCCACACCTTCAACCTGCTCGATGCGCGCGGCGCCATCAGCGTGACGGAGCGTGCCGCCTACATCGGCCGCATCCGCAACCTGGCCCGCGCCGTGGCCAAGGCCTATATGGACAGCCGTGCGCGCCTGGGCTTCCCCATGGCGCCCAAGGCCCATGCCGACGAAGTGCTGGCCGAGCTGGCCAAGGCCGCCGAACAACAGGGCAAGAAGGCCGCCTGAGGCGGACACCGCTGCACCGAGAGAACACCAGACCATGAACGCATCGAATCTTCTTGTTGAACTGTTTGTCGAAGAGCTGCCCCCGAAGGCGCTGCAAAAGCTGGGCGACGCCTTCGCCGGCGTGCTGTTCGAGCAGCTCAAGGCCCAGGGCCTGCTGGCCTCCAGCGAAGCGCGCCTGACGGCCTATGCCTCGCCGCGCCGCCTGGCCGCCCACATCACCGAAGTCCTGCCCCAGGCCGAGGACAAGGCCGTGTCGCAAAAGCTCATGCCCGTCTCCGTGGGCCTGGACGCCGACGGCAAGCCCACGCCCGCCCTGATCAAGAAGCTGGCCGCCCTGGGTGCCGGCGAAGAAGCCGTTGCCGGCCTGACCCGTCAGGGCGAAGGCAAGGCCGAGGCCCTGTTCCACGCCTCCACCGTGCGCGGCGTGATGCTGGCCGATGGCGTGCAAAAGGCGCTGGACGAAGCCATTGCCAAGCTGCCCATCCCCAAGGTCATGCGCTACCAGCTGGCCGACGGCTGGAGCAGTGTCCATTTCGTGCGCCCGGCCCATGGCCTGGTGGTGCTGCACGGCACCGAGGTGCTGATCGGCGTCAAGGCCCTGGGCCTGACGGCCGGCACGGCCACGCATGGCCACCGCTTCGAGGCGGCGGTCGATCCCGTGGTCATCCGCTCCGCCGATGACTACGCCGCGCAGCTGCGCGAGGAGGGCGCCGTCATCGCCAGCTTCGCCGAGCGCCGTGCCGAGATCGCGCGCCAGCTGCAGGCCGCTGCCGAGCGCCTGGGCGGCGGTGTCCGTCCCATCGAGGACGAGGCCCTGCTGGACGAAGTCACGGCCCTGGTCGAGCGCCCCAATGTGCTGGTCTGCGAGTTCGAGAAGGAATTCCTCGACGTGCCGCAGGAATGCCTGATCCTCACCATGAAGGCCAACCAGAAGTACTTCCCGCTGCTGGACGCCGCCGGCAAGCTGACCCATCAGTTCCTGGTGGTCAGCAACATCAGCCCGCAGGATGCCAGCGCCGTCATCGGCGGCAACGAACGCGTGGTGCGCCCGCGCCTGGCCGACGCCAAGTTCTTCTTCGACCAGGACCGCAAGAAGACCCTGGCCTCGCGCGTGGAAGGGCTGGGCAAGGTGGTCTACCACAACAAGCTCGGCACCCAGGGCGAGCGCGTGGAGCGCGTGCGCTCCATCGCCAAGAGCATTGCCCGCCAGCTGGGCGACACGGGCCTGGCCCAGCAGGCCGACCTGGCCGCGCAACTGGCCAAGACCGACCTCGTGACCGACATGGTGGGCGAGTTCCCCGAGCTGCAGGGCACCATGGGCCGTTACTACGCGCTCAACGACGGCCTGGACGTGGCCGTGGCCGATGCCATCGAGGACCACTACAAGCCCCGCTTTGCGGGCGACGAACTGCCGCGCGGCAACGCCGGCGTGGTCGTGGCCCTGGCCGACAAGCTGGAAACCCTGGTCGGCATGTTCGGCATCGGCAACCTGCCCACGGGCGACCGCGACCCGTTCGCGCTGCGCCGCCATGCGCTGGGCGTGATCCGCATGCTGGTCGAGAAAGACCTGGCGCTGGATCTGGAAACCCTGCTGGTCAGCGTGCTGCCGGCCTTCGGCGACAAGATCGAGGACGCCACGCCCCAGCTGGCCGACTTCATCTACGACCGCCTGGCCGGCAACCTGCGCGAGCAGGGCTTCTCGGCCCAGGAAGTGGACTCCGTGCTGGCCCTGCGCCCGCAGCGCCTGTCCGACGTGCAAAAGCGCCTGGAAGCCGTGCGCGCCTTCGGCGAGCTGCCCGAGGCACCGGCCCTGGCCGCCGCCAACAAGCGCGTGGGCAACATCCTCAAGAAGGCCGACCAGGCCGTGCAGGCCCAGGTCGACGCGGCCGTGCTGGCCGAGGTGGCAGAGAAGGACCTGTACGCAGCCCTGCAATCGGTGGCGCCCAAGGCGCAGCAGCAGTTTGCTGCCGGCGACTACACGGCCAGCCTGCAGACCCTGGCCGCGCTGCGCGCCCCGGTCGATGCCTTCTTCGAGCATGTGATGGTCAACGCCGAAGACCCGGCCCTCAAGGCCAACCGCCTGGGCCTGCTGGCCACGTTGCACGAAGCCATGAACCGCGTGGCTGACCTTTCGCGACTGGCCTCCTGATCCCGTGGCGGCATCTGCCGCCCGGGCCCTGCGTCTTCCACCCTGGGACCCGACCATGAAAATTGCGATCCTGGACCGTGACGGAACCCTCAACCAGATCGGTGAGGAGGGCTTCATCGGCTCTGCCGAGGCCTGGAAGGCCCAGCGCGGGGCGCTGGAAGCCGTGGCGCGCCTGAACCGGGCGGGCTGGCATGTGGTGGTCGCCACCAACCAGCCGGGCCTGGGCCGGGGCCTGTTCGACGTGACCGAGCTCAATGCCGTGCACGCGCGCATGCACCGCGAAATGGCGGCGGCAGGCGCGCGCGTCGATGCGGTTTTCTACTGCCCCCATGCCCCGGACGAGGAATGCCATTGCCGCAAGCCCGGCACGGCGCTGTTCGAGCAGATTGCCGAGCGCTTCGGCGTCGAGGGGCAGCAGCTGTGGGTGGTCGGCTCCTGCGTGGCCCACCTGCAGGCCGGCGCCGCCATGGGCGCGCGCCTGCACCTGGTCTGCACGGGCGCCAGCGCCGGAGTGTCTCTGGACGGGGCGCTGCCGCCCGGACTGCCGCCCGGCACCCAGCGCCATGCCAGCCTGGCCGCGCTGGCCGATGCGCTGGTTCCGGCAGATGCCGCACCCGCTCCCTGAACGCCTGAACGGCGCTTTGCCCATGCGCCGCCGGCCTGCCGTCCTGCGCACAATGCTATCTTTGTGAATTCCGATTCCTGAGGGCGCAATGCCCGGGCCTGCCGCCCGGCCGCTGCGCCGCTTTCTGCACCACACTGCCGCCATGTCCCTGATCCGCTCCACCCTCCACATGCTCTGGATGGGCATCACCGTGATCCCCTACACCCTGGCCGTGCTGCTCACGCGCTGGCTGGGTGGCGGGCCGCGCCGAGTCTATGCCGTGGCGCGCGCCTGGCTCAAGCTGTCGGTGGACAGCGCCCGCGTCATCATGGGCGTGCGCCACCGCGTGCAGGGCATGGAGAACCTGCCTACCGACCCCAAGCAGGGCGTGGTGCTGCTGGTCAAGCACCAGTCCACCTACGAGACCTTCCTCATGCCGGCGATCATGCCGCGCCCGCTGGCCTATGTGTTCAAGAAGGAGCTGCTCATGGTGCCCTTCTTCGGCTGGTCCATCGGCAGCATGGACATGATCCACATCGACCGCAAGCACGGCTCGCGCGCCTTCCACAAGGTGGTCGAGCAGGGCAAGCGCCTGTTGGGCCAGGGCACCTGGGTGATCATGTTTCCCGAAGGCACGCGCATCCCGCGCGGCCAAAGGGGCGAGTACAAGACCGGCGCCACGCGCCTGGCCATCATGGCCGGCGTGCCTGTCGTGCCCGTGGCCGTCACCTCGGCCAAGTGCTGGCCGCGCAAGGCCTTCATCAAGACGCCGGGCGTGGTGGATGTCTCCATCGGCAAGCCCATTCCTTCCGTGGGCCGCAAGCACGAGGAGCTGATGGTGGAAGTCGAAAACTGGATCGAGGCCGAAATGCAGCGCCTCGACCCCGAGGCCTACCGCGCCTGAGGCGCCGGAGACCGGCATGGCGGACCCGGCACAGCGCAGTTGGGATTGGCTGCTGCCACCTGCCGTGCAAACGCAGGACGGCGGGCTGAAGTCGCGCCGTGACAGGGCCACTCCCCCCGCCCAGCCTTCGTCCGCGCCTCTTCCTCCTTCTTCTCCATCTCTCCCATCTTCATCCACCATCCCCGAGCCCAGTCCCCGCGTCCACCCGGAGGCCAACCAGCAGGCGGTCCTCCAGGGGCAGGTGCTGCATTACCGGCTGCAGCGCTCGCGCCGGCGCACCATAGGCTTCACCATCGGCGCGCAGGGGCTGGTGGTCAGCGCACCTTCCTGGGTCAACATGGCTGCCATCGCGCAGGCGCTGGAGGCGAAATCGGGCTGGATACTGCGCAAGCTGCATGAGGCCGGCCAGCGCCAGCAAGCCCAGCAGGCGGCACGCATCCGCTGGGAGCACGGCGCAGAGATCGGTTATCTGGGCCGCCCCTTGCAGCTGTGCCTGACCGGCGGCGAAACCCAGACGCTGCGCACGCGCCAGGTACACCGTGAACAGGCGGCCGACGGCAGCCAGTCCCTGCACCTGCCGCTGGCGCCCGGGGCATCGGCCGCCGAGGTGCGCGCCTGCGTGCAGGCCTGGATGCTGCGCGAGGCGCGCTCCTGGTTCACGGCCAGCCTGCAGCGCCACGCGCCGCTCCTGGGCGTGCAGTGGACCAGCCTGAGACTGACCAGCGCAAGCACGCGCTGGGGCAGTGCCAACTCGGCGGGCGCCATACGGCTGAACTGGCGGCTCATGCAGCACGCGCCCGAGGTCATCGACTACGTGGTCGTGCACGAGCTGTCCCACCTGCGGTACATGGACCACAGCCCGCGCTTCTGGGCTACTGTGGCCAGCGTGATGCCGGGCTGGGAGGCGCAGCGCCAGGTGCTGCGTGACAGGCTGCTGCCTCCCTGGGAATAGGCGATCCGGGCACCGGCGAGCCGGCGCCAGTCGGGCTGGACGGTTATTCTTGCCGGGCACACAACCGCGTCCTATCAAGAAAGCCAATCCATGTCCGCAAGCGCTCCCGTTCCCGCAGCCATTCCCCTGACCGTCCAGCCCGCACCGGGCTATGCAGGCGACATTCCTCCCGAACTTGCCTGGCAATGGCTGCAATCCGGCGAAGCCGTGCTCGTCGATGTGCGCACCGATGCAGAGCGCGACTGGGTGGGCCGCGTACCGGGTGCCGTGGCCGTGGCCTGGAAGCAGTGGCCGTCCATGGCGATGAACCCCGATTTCGACAGCCAGCTGCGCGCCGCCGTGCCTGAAGGCGGCAAGGTGGTCCTGCTGTGCCGCAGCGGCGTGCGCTCGGTGGCCGCAGCCCAGCGCGCGGCGCAACTGGGCATCGAGGCCTACAACATCCTCGAAGGCTTCGAGGGCGATGTGGACGCCAACGGCCAGCGCGGCCATGTCGGCGGCTGGCGCCTGCGCGGCCTGCCCTGGCGCCAGTAAGCCGGCGCGGACCTGGCGTCGTTCAGAGCGGCGGCTCCGCGAATCCCAGCGCCACCGCCCGGGCGGCCACCATGTCCACCAGGGCCTGGGCCGGTCCCGACAGCGTGGCCTGCGAGCGCATGGCCAGCAGCAGCCGGCGCCGGGTGTTGAGCGCCCCCAGCGGGCGCAGCCGCAGTGCCCGCGCTGCCAGGTGCGGCGCGGTGGCGGCGCGCGGCAGGATGGCCAGGCCCAGACCCACCGAGACCATGTGGCACATGGCGTCGAAGCTGCGCACCTGGATGCGGATCCGCACGGGCCGGTTGATGGATTCGGCCTCAGCGGCAATGCGCCGCATCAGCGAGGTGGAGCGGGCCAGGCTCACGAAGTCGTGGTCCAGCACCGTGGCCAGGGGCACGGGGGAGGCGTCGTCCGTGTCCAGCGCATGGCCGCGCGGCATGACGAGCACCAGCTCGTCCACATCGCAGATCTGGGTGCTCAGCCCTTCCAGGGGCGTGTTCTCCCCGATGATGGCCAGCTCGGCCACGCCGCTGAGCACGGCGCGCACGGACTCCTCGCTCAGCGCGTCTTCCAGGTCCACCGACACACCCGGGTGGGCCGCCATGAAGTCGGCCAGCAGCCGGGGCAGAAATCCCGCAAATGCGGAGTTGTTGGCCCACAGGCGCAACTGGCCCGTGGCGCCGCTGCGAAAGTCGTCCATGGCGAGGGCCAGATGTTCCAGCCGGGCCACCACGTCCACGGCATGGTGGTACATGCTCTGGCCGGCGGGCGTGGGCGTGACGCCGCGCTTGCTGCGCACCAGCAGGGTCACGCCGCAGTGCTGTTCCAGCTCGGCTACGCGCTTGCTGGCGGCTGCCAACGACAGCCCCAGCGTGCGCGAGCCCGCCGTCAGGCTGCCGGCATCGACCACGGCCACATACAGGCGCAACGTCAGCAGATCGAATCGGTGCAGGTTGATCATTCCCATCCTCCACCACAGACGAAGGATGGATCAACGAGATACGGCTGTTCGGCCGCGTGCAGGCCCGCAAGAATGCGCCGGTACAAAGAGAACATGGAGACAAGCATGAATCGACGCATTGTGCTGCAGGCCGCCGGCCTGGCAGCGGCCGCCCTGTTGGGCGCAGGAACCGTCCAGGCCCAGGCCTTTCCAACCAAGTCCATTACCCTCGTGGTCCCCAACCCGCCCGGCGGCGTGGTGGACACGGCGGCACGCCTGGCGTCCGACCCGCTGTCGCGCCTGCTGGGGCAGTCGGTGGTGGTGGACAACCGGGGCGGCGCCAGCGGCAACATCGCCTACCAGATGGTGGCCCGGTCGCCCAAGGACGGCTACACGCTGCTGGCCTCGTATTCGGCCTACCACGTGGGCAATCCGGCACTGTTCCCCAAGCTGCCCTGGGCGCAGTCCGAGCTGGCGCCCGTGGGGCTGATCGTGGCCGCCACCAATGTGATCGCCGTTCATCCTTCCGTTCCGGCGAACAATCTGCAGGAGTTCATTGCCTATCTGCGCAAGAACCCGGGCAAGGTCAATTACGCGTCGCAGGGCAATGGCTCGCTGTCCCATGTGGGCACGGCCGTGTTCGCCCAGGTGACCCAGACCCAGATCACGCATGTGCCCTACAAGGGGTCCGGCCCTGCCATCCAGGACGTGCTGGGCGGCCAGGTGCAGATGTTCATCACCACGCCGCCTTCGGTGCTGGGCCATGTGCAGACGGGCAAGCTCAGGGCCCTGGCCGTGACCAGCAAGACGCGCCATCCCATGCTGCCCGATGTGCCCACCACGGCCGAAGCGGGCCTGCCGGGCTTCGAGCTGGAAGCCTGGGTTGGCCTGTTCGCACCTGCGGGCACGCCGCCCGACGCCATCGCCAGGCTGTCGGACGCGCTCAAGACCTCCCTGGAGTCGCCCGACGTGCAAAAGCGCGCGGCCCTGCAGGGCGTGGAGCCGCGATTCCTCGGCCCGCAGGCGCTGGGCGCCCTGGTCCAGCGGGAGACCGATCACTGGGGCAAGGTGATCAAGGCCAACCACATCACGATGGATTGATGGGTGGCACCCCCTGAGCGGCTTACGCCGCTTCCCCCTCTCTACTCGCTTCGCGGGGGAGGGGGACGACACCCTCGGGGCGGGGCGGCCCTTCCTCGGTGTCTCTGAGTGGGGGCGCGCCAGTTTTATGTCCAGCGCTATGAAGAACTGATATGACTAGCAAAACCCATTTCCGCATCGGGCAGATCGTGCCCAGCTCCAACACCACGATGGAGACCGAGATCCCCGCCATCCTGCGCGCCCGCGAGGCCCTGGCGCCCGAGCGTTTCACCTTCCACTCCAGCCGCATGCGCATGAAGCATGTGACCAAGGAGGAACTGGCCGCCATGGACGGCGACAGCGACCGCTGCGCGCTGGAACTGTCGGATGCGCGGGTCGATGTGCTCGGCTATGCCTGCCTGGTGGCCATCATGAGCATGGGGCGCGGCTACCACCGTGTCTCGCAAGCGCGCCTGCACCAGCGCACCGTGGACAACGGCGGTCCCGCGCCCGTGGTCACCAGCGCCGGCGCCCTGGTCGATGGCCTGCACGCCATCGGCGCGAAGAAGGTGGCGCTGCTGGCGCCCTACATGAAGCCGCTGACGCAGCTGGTCATCGACTACATAGAGAACGAAGGCATCGAAGTGGTGGACAGCATCTCGCTGGAGATTGCCGACAACCTGCAGGTGGGCGCCCAGGATGCGCGCGCACCCATCGAGATCACGCGGCGCCTGAACACGGCCAACGCCGACGCGGTCATCGCCTCGGCCTGCGTGCAGATGCCCTCGCTGGCCTCGGTGCAGCCCATCGAGGACCGCGTGGGCCTGCCGGTACTGTCTTCCTCGGTAGCCACGACGTTCATGATGCTCAAGCGCCTGGGCTTGCCGACAGCCGTTCCGGGATTCGGTGCGCTGTTGAGCGGTAAATACTGAATCTTTCCTTGAGAAAGGCCGCTATTGCGGCCTTTCTCGGAGCGGGGCTGGTCTAATTCGCGGCATCCAGAACTGGCATGAGCCAAGTCAGAGACACCGAGCAAGGGCCGCCCCGCCGCGAGGGTGTCGTCCCCCTCAGGGGGAAGCGGCGACGCCGCTCAGGGGGGGCTTAGATTGCCGGAATGCGCAGCTTCTGGCCGGGGTAGATCTTGTCTGGGTGGCTCAGCATGGGCTTGTTGGCCTCGAAGATCACCGGGTACTTGTTGGCATCGCCATAGAACTTCTTGGCAATGGCCGACAGCGTGTCGCCGCGCACCACGTCGTGGTACTGGGCTTCGGGCTCGGGGTTGGTCACCGTCATCTGGTTGTCCACCGACTGCACGCTGGAGACGTTGCCGCAGCACAGCGTCACCTTTTCCTTGACCGCCTGGGTGGGGGCCGTGCCCAGCACCGTGACCTTGCCCTGCGAGCCATCGAACTGCACCTTCACGTCGCTGACGCCCAGGTTCTGCGTGCCGATATAGGTCTCGATGGCCTTGGCGGCCTTGGCATTCAGGTCTTGCGCAGGCTCGGCTGCCTGTGCGGCGCTGCCGCCGAACAGCTTTTCGCCGGCTTCCTTGATGAAACTGAAAAGTCCCATGGGTGACTCCTGTTGGTGGGTGGAAAAACGGAAAGGCCAATGTAACGCCTAACAGTGGCAGCGCGCGCTGCCGGGCAGGAGCGCTCCCGGATTTTTGACATTTGCGCCATTCTTGCGTTCACGTCCTCACTCAGTTGTCGTCCATGGCTGACGCTATCCTCCGGAAAACTCCGATAATCGCGCCCATGACTTTTTTGGCCATAGACATCGGCAACACCCGCTTGAAATGGGCGATGTACGACGCGCATCGGCCTGGCGCCGCTTTGCTGGCGCACGGCGCGGAGTTCCTGGAGCACATCGAGCACTTGGCCGAAGGGCCGTGGAGCGACCTGCCCACGCCTACGCGCATGCTGGGCTGCGTGGTGGCCGGCGACACGGCGCGCCGGCGCGTGCACGACCAGATCGACATGATGCTGGGCTGGGATTTCGAGCCGCAGTGGGCCGTGCCCGGCGCGGCCGAGGCCGGAGTCACCAACGGCTACGACTTCCCCTCGCGCCTGGGGGCGGACCGCTGGGTGGCCATGATCGGCGCGCGCCAGCACATCCTGCAGCGCGGGCCAGAGCGGCCCCTGATCGTGGTCATGATCGGCACCGCCGTCACCGTGGATGCGCTGGACCAGCACGGCCACTTCATGGGCGGTCTGATCCTGCCGGGGCACGGCATCATGCTGCGCGCCCTGGAAAGCGGCACGGCCGGCCTGCACGTGCCCACGGGTGCGGTCACGCCATTCCCCACCAACACCAGCGACGCGCTGACCAGTGGCGGCACCTACGCCATCGCCGGGGCCGTGGAGCGCATGTACCAGCATCTGTACATGCACTGCAGCATGGAGCCCGCCTGCGTCATGGCCGGCGGTGCAGGCTGGAAGATGGTGCCCAGCATGACGCGGCCCTTCGAGCTGGTGGACAACCTCATCTTCGAAGGCCTGCTGGTCATGGCGCAGCGCCGCTGGGGCGATGCCAGCGGCCTGCCTGCCGACGCGGTCAAAGCGGCCTGAAGCCACTTCGATCGTGCGGCGCAGCATCGCGCCGTTATATCCGTTGCGTAACAGTTGATGACAGCGCTGATGCCGGGTGCGGGGGCGGCCGTGGACCCCACATCCGGAGCCTTTCGCGGGGGATGCGGCGACAGTGGATAATCCGCGGCAATGTCTTCCACCAATCACGTCATGGAACCGATTGCCGGTGTCGAAGCCCCGATCAAGGGGCGGCTGGGCGAACGCCTGCTTTCCGCCGGCAAGCTGAACGAGCGCGATCTGCAAAACGCCCTGCAGGCGCAGCAGGAGCTGGGCGGCTACCTGGGCCAGGTGCTGGTCCAGCTGGGCGTGGTGGCGGAAGCCGACGTGGCCCAGGCGCTGTCCGAGCAGCTGCACATGCGCTGGCTGCGCGCGGAAGAGTTTCCCGATCTGCTGCCCGATGTGCCGGGCCTGCTGGCCAGCTTTCTGGATGCGCAGTGCGTCTGCCCCATTTCGCTGCAGGACGGCGTGCTCGAAGTGGCCATGTCCGTGCCGCAGGACCCCTTCATCACCAAGGCGCTGCGCCTTGCCACCGGGTTGCAGATCAAGCCCGTGCTGGCGCTGGAAGCCGATATCCGCAAGGCCCTGTCCGAAGCCGGCCAGGAACCCGAAGGCGAAGAAGGCCAGGACTGGGAGTCGGACGCCACGGGTGGCGACTTCGTCGAGCATCTGAAGGACCTGGCCAGCGAGGCGCCGGTCATCCGCCT
The DNA here is from genome assembly GCF_001598795.1 of Delftia acidovorans NBRC 14950. Taxonomy (GTDB): domain Bacteria; phylum Pseudomonadota; class Gammaproteobacteria; order Burkholderiales; family Burkholderiaceae_C; genus Comamonas; species Comamonas acidovorans. The sequence continues at coordinate 334,708 of NZ_BCZP01000002.1, forward strand.
GGTCACGGGCATCATTTCCCGCGCCATCGAGCTGCACGCCTCCGACATCCACCTGGAGCCCTTCGAGGCTGGCCTGCAGGTGCGCTACCGTATGGACGGCGTGATCCATGCGGCCGAACTCGTGCCGCCACGGCTGAGCGCAGCCGTGGGCTCGCGCGTCAAGCTGCTGGCCCATCTGGACATTGCCGAGCGGCGCCTGCCGCAGGACGGCCGCATCAAGACCCGCGCCAAGGGCCGCGAACTGGACCTGCGTGTCTCCACCGCACCCACGGTGCATGGCGAGAGCATCGTCATGCGGGTGCTGGACCGCGCCAACGTGCGCCTGCGCCTGGAAAGCATGGGCTTCGAGGCCGATACGCTGGAGCGCTTCAACACCTTGCTGGCCAAGCCGCACGGCATCGTGCTGGTCACTGGGCCCACGGGCTCGGGCAAGACCACCACGCTGTACGCGGCCCTGTCCAAGATCGACGCGGTTTCCAACAAGATCATCACCGTCGAGGACCCGGTCGAGTACCAGCTCGACGGCATCAACCAGATCCAGGTCCATCCGCAGATCGACCTCACCTTTGCCAACGCCCTGCGCTCCATCCTGCGCCAGGACCCGGACATCATCATGATCGGCGAAATGCGTGACGGAGAAACCGCGCAGATCGCCGTGCAGTCCGCACTGACAGGTCACCTGGTGCTGTCCACGCTGCACACCAACACGGCCGCAGGCGCCGTCACCCGCATGCGAGACATGGGGGTGGAGAGCTACCTGATCACGTCCTCGGTCAACGGCGTGCTGGCCCAGCGCCTGGTGCGCACGCTGTGCTCGCACTGCAAGCAGCCCGACACGCTGCCGGCCGCCGCCGTCGAGGGCAGCGGGCTCAAGCGTTTTTTGCGCGAGGGCTCTCCCATCTACCGCGCCGTCGGCTGCGAGCATTGCCGGGGCACGGGCTACAAGGGCCGTACCGGCATCCATGAACTCATGGTCATCGACGAGCCGCTGCGCCGCGCCATCATCGAAGGCCAGGACGCCAACGCCCTGCATGCCATGGCGGCCAAGAGCGGCATGCTGAGCCTCTACGACGACGGCCTGCGCAAGGTGGCCTCGGGCGCCACCACGCTGGACGAAGTGCTGCGCGTGACCCAGGACCAGAGCGATGCCTGATTACAGCTGGGAGGCCGTGGACAGCCGCGGCCAGATGGTCAAGGGCACTTTTTCCGCTGCGGCCGTGGCCGAGGTGGTGGTGCACCTGCGCAAGAGCCGGCTGTCGCCCATCAAGGTCGAGGAAGCCGTGGGCCTGGGCAATGTGCCGCTTGCGGTGCGTGCGCTCAAGAAAGGCCGCATCAAGGCCGACGACATCCAGGGCATGACCACCGAGTTGGCCATCATGATGCGTGCCGGCCTGTCGCTGGACAACGCGCTCAAGGTCCTGGTGGAGATGAGCCACAAGGTGCAGATGCAGGCCATGCTCCAGTCCGTGCTCGACAGCGTCAAGGCCGGCATGCCGCTGAGCCAGGCACTGGGCAAGCACCACGACCTGTTCGGCGACTTCTATATCAACATGGTGCGCTCGGGCGAAGCCAGCGGCCAGATGTCGGGCGTGCTCAACCGGCTGGTGGAACACATGGCGCGCCAGCGTGCCCTGCGCGACAGCGTGGTCTCGGCCACCATCTATCCTGCCATCCTGCTGGGCGTGGCCGTGCTGTCCCTGGTGGCCATGCTGGGCTTCGTCGTGCCGCAGTTCGAGCAGCTCTTCAACGACATGGGTGACGCGCTGCCCCTTCCCACGCAATTCGTGATGGGGCTGGGCCATGCGTTTCGCAGCTACGGCTGGGCGGTGTTCATCGTGCTGGGCGCGCTGGGCTGGGTCTTAGCCCGCTGGGCCAAGAGTCCCAAGGGTCGTCAGACCTGGCAATCGTGGCTGCTGGGCCTGCCGGGCCTGGGTGGCGTGGTGCGCAAGTACCAGCTGACCCTGTTCAGCCGCTCGCTGGGCACGCTGCTGGGCAACGGCGTCACACTGCTGACCGCACTGCGCATTGCCAGCGACACGGTCTCCAACGTCGCCATTCGCGAGCGCCTGGAAAAAATGGGTCCCATGGTCAAGGAAGGCCATCGCATGGCCCATGCCGCCCAGAAAACCGGAGAATTCGAGCCCCTGGCCCTGAATCTGGTGCGGGTCGGCGAGGAAACCGGCCGGCTGGGCGACATGATGCTGGAGCTGTCCAACATATTGAACCGCGAGGTCGAAAACGCGATCAAACGCCTCCTGACCATGCTGGAGCCGGCGCTGATCCTGGTCCTCGGTATCCTTATCGCCTCCATCATCGTGTCGATCCTGCTCGGAATCCTGTCCGTCAACGATCTGGCCGTCTGATGAATCTGAATTGTCTGAAAGGTATATAGAAGATGATGCGCATGCAAAAGCAACTGTCCTCCCGCGCCCGCAAGCGTGGCTTCACGCTGATCGAACTGCTGGTCGTGCTGGCCATCCTGACCCTGCTGGCCGGCCTGGTTGGCCCCAAGGTGCTGAACCAGTTGGGTGGAGCAAAGACCAAGACGGCCGGCGTGCAGATCGCCGACATCGAAAAGGCGCTGGAGCTGTACAAGCTCGACGTGGGCCGCTATCCCACCTCGCAGCAGGGCCTGGACGCGCTGGTCAAGCAGCCTGCCGGCGTTGCCGGCTGGGCGGGCCCCTACCTCAAGGGCGGCGTGCCCAATGATCCCTGGAACAACCCTTACCGCTACACCTACCCGGCTGCCAATGGCGACCTCGAGATCCTCTCGCTGGGTTCCGACGGCACACCCGGTGGCGAGGGCGAGGCCTCTGATATCCGCAACACCAAGTAAGTTGCTGGTCTGACGCCGTAGTGCAACGCTGCCTCCGTGCCGGGAATATGTCTTGAAGCGCGCCCATGGTTTCACGCTGATCGAGTTGCTGGTGGTCTTCGGCATCCTTGCCGCGATCATCGGCATCGTGCCGCCCGCCATGGGCAAGTTGCGGGATGCCGTCGCCTACCGCCAGACCGTGCAGGACGTCACGGCCCTGCTGCGCAAGGCTCGGCAGCAGGCGACGCTGCAGGGCATGCCCGTGGCGTTTGCCGTCAATACAAATAGCCGCCAGTACGGCATTGCCGGGCAGGCGACTGCCAAATTGCCAGACACCCTGACAGTGCAATTGACCACGGCTGCGGGCACGGCCCTGGCCGATGGCAGCCAGACCATTGTGTTCCTGCCGGAAGGTGGCGCCACTGGGGGCAGCATCTCGCTGATTCGCGGCGAGGGCAGCGGTGTACGCCTTCGCGTGGACTGGCTGTCCGGCCTGGTCACCAAAGAGGGCTTGTGATGCGCCGCCACACTGCAGCCCGCGGCTTCGCGGGAGGCATGACCCTGCTGGAGTTACTGGTGGCATTGACCATCATGGCCATCTCCGTCGCTCTGATATATCGCGCTGTCGGTGGATCAGCCCGGGGCGTGACGCAGTTGGAGCGTAACCAGGGCGCTGCCATGCTGGCAGAGTCGCTGATGGATGCTTTTTCCATGGTCGATCCAGGTGGAACCCAGGCCTCGGGGCAAGATGGGTTTTATACGTGGCAAGTTGCGTCAGCGCCTTTTCCTGTGGGTGATCTCCCAGAAACGGCCGTCCCGCTGCATGCCCTGCGCATCACGATTGTTTCTGAAGGGCGCAGCTGGGTGTTCGAGACCCTTCGTCCGCAGCGGCCACTGCAACAGGGTGAGGTGTCGCGGTGACAAGACAGTTGCGACCCGCTCGGCCGTACCAGTCAGGCTTCACCCTGGTGGAGTTGCTGGTTGCGATGGTGCTGCTTTCCATGCTGACATTGGGGCTGGCCTCGGTGATGTCCACCGTATCGCAGACTCAGGAGAGAGTCGATGTTCGACTGGACCGCATGGATCATCAGCGCGTGGCGATTGGTTTTTTGCGGTCCACTCTCGGACAGATATCGGCGGTGAGGCGCCAAGCAGGGATGCGCAAACAAGGTGAGAGCGAGTTCTTCTTTCAAGGGGGACCGCGCGGCATGCAATGGCTGGGCATCATGCCGGCCCGGTTCGGGATGGGCGGACGTACGCATTTCAGGCTGGCTGTCGAGGGTGATGCCTTGACACTGTATTTCGCGCCGTGGAAGGCTGCGGATGTTGCACCTGATTGGGCGCAGGGGCAGTCGTATGTGATCGACCGGGGCGTCACGGCTTTTGCCCTGAGTTACCAAAATGTCAAAGTAGGGGTCTCGCAGTGGTCGCCACAATGGGAAAATGAGAAGGAACTGCCCTCGGCGGTACAAATACAGCTTCAAGGCGGTTCTGGCAGTTGGCCCCTGATTGCCGTGGAGTTCCATACACCACCGGCGACGAATCGCTCTACCAGCGGCGGGGCTGTCTTTGGGGGCGGTCAGCGATGAAGAGTCTGCAACGCTGGCCGATAGCGGCTTCGAACAAGGGGATGGCGCTGGTTCTTGTGCTGTGGATCGTTGCGGCGCTTGCCATCTTTGCTAACAGCTTGGGTGGCGTGGTTCGCAGGGAAGCGGCGGTGGCCAGCGTGGTGCGCAACTCCATCTATGGCCGAGGGGCTGGTGAAGCAGCCATTTTCCGGTTACTGCAGAAAATAGCAATCCAACCCTCAGACTTTGCGGAACGCCGAGTAGAGGGTGTCCCCTGGGGGGGGCAGATAATAGAGGTCGAAGTCGCCCCCTGGAGCGGGCTGATCAACATCAATGCTGCCCCGCAGAATCTGTTGGCGGTGGTGTTGAAAAAACTGGGTGTACCTCAGTCCGAAGCTTTGGCGCAGACGCTGGTTGAAACACGCCAGGTGGTCAGGGCAGGATCTGCGGGCGTGGCCTGGGAATCCCCCGAGGATTTGCTGCAGGTGCCAGGGATGACCTATGGCATCTACGCACAAATGCGGCCCTTGATCGTTGCAGATACAGGCGGAAGATCCGGAGTCAACCTGAAGGCGGCCCCGGAACTGCTGCTGAGGCTGCTTGAGGGTGTGGAGGATGGGGCGGTTCGCGGAAATATCACCAGTACGCGTTATCGACTGACGGCCAGAGTACCCGTCGAGGGAGGGGGCGCCGTGCTGGTCATCCGAGATGTGGACGTTTCAAGGGCACGCCAGAATTCACTGCCCTGGGTGGTGCTGTCCGCTTCCCAGGTGTGGGCTGGGCGTATGTGATGTACTCAATCGGATGTGGCGCCAGAAGTTAGGAGAGCGCTGGACCGCTGCTAGCCGGAAGGAAAGAAAGTGAAAGTAATACTATTGAATGGTTGTGGCGTCGTATGACATTGATGACTTCTGATGCCAAACTGTTCGGTTTGGACTTGCGGGGGCTTTCATCGGAGCTTCGTGAGGCATGGCAGGCACTTCAGCGCCTACCATTGCTCAGCCGGCTGCTTCCGGCATCGATGGTGCAAGTCTGGGTTGGTGCCCAGGCGCCTATCGTCGCTAGGGCGCAGGGCGTCAACATCGAGTGGCTCGATGGATCGACCACTCTCTTGGCGCAAGCACAGTACACGGCGGTTCTGTTGGAGGACGATCAGGTTCTGCAGCGGGTTCTGAAGCTTCCGCAAATGGGACCGACTGCAATGAGGGGCGCCATTGAGCTGGACGTGCAGACGATGACGCCCTTTGCTCCACAGGACACGCTTTGGGCCTATGCGGTCCGGCCCGCTGCGCGGGCTGGTGCGCTGCTGCATGTTGAAGTGGTACTTGCCTCGCGTGCGCAAGTTGAACAGGTGCTGCGCCAGCGGGCTTCAAGCATGCCGGAGGGTGTCCACCCTGAGGTTTGGGCCCCCACCAGTGGCAGCCCTGTCGTGTTGCCGGGTTTTGGCGAAACATCGCGCTGGCGTGGCGAAGCAAAGCGGGGCGGCTGGATCGGGTTGGGCGTGATCGGGGTGCTCGTCATGGCCCTGGCCCTGGCGGTCACTCCTACCGCGCAACTGAGATTGCGTGCGGTCGATGCGGGAGAACAATTTTCCCGGCTCAGCAAATCCACCTCCGAGGTTGTGGCACAGCGCCAGGCCCTGGTTGAAGGAGTGCAAGATCTGGGCAAACTGCAGGAGCGTGTGCAGCAGCAAATCAATCACCTGCAGGTGCTGGCGACGCTGACAAAGGTATTGCCCGATGACACAGCAGCTCAGCGCGTGGTGTTCAGAGGCAGCAAACTTACGGTCCAAGGGCTTACCAACAATGCGTCTAACGTAGTGGCATTGCTGGCTAAGACTCCTGGCTTTCAGGAAGTACGACTGCCAACGGCCGTGACGCGTGTCCCCGGATCTGGCAAGGAGAGCTTTACGCTGGAGGCGAACATCGATCCGCAGGTCCTGGGCATGCTCGCCAAGGCAGAAGAGGACAAGCCGCCAGCGGAAGGCGGGGCGATTGCCAAGGAGGTCCAATGACAGCAGGCGCGCAGAAGCTGACCTTGCGTCAATGGGCCCTTCTTGGTGGGATCGCCGTCCTCTTGGTTGTTCCACTGTTACTCCTGGGAAGCTGGATTTATTCCAAGCACCAATGGGCCCAGGAACAACTGGGCACACTGGAGCCGCGCTACGCGAGGCTTGCCGGCATGCAGGGGCAGACGGAGGAAATTCAGGAAGCGCTGAAGAGGATCGAGTCCACCAAGGCTCTGCACATCTACCCGGCAGAGCAGGACAGCACTCAGACTGGCAATGCACTTCAGCAACGCTTGCGGACCGTCTTGGACAAAGCGGGACTCTCCGTGGTCAGCAGCCAAGTGCGTCCTACCTCTGAATCAGGTGAATCTGATCAGGGTCCTTATGAACGCATTTCCGTGTCGATGACGGCAGAGGGCGAATGGTCTGCCATCCAATTGGCCATCATGTCATTACCCGAAGTTACGCCCACCGTGTGGCTCGATGATCTGCAACTGAATCTGCTGGGCAATCTGGAAAGCAACAACCTCAGAGTGCCGCCCAAGATCAGCGCGCAGTTTGTTTTCAGCATTCTTCGGAGCAAGCCGTGAACCAGCGCATTCTTTGGACCGCAGGGTTGTCCGTGCCCGTGGCGCTGTTGGGGGGAGCACTTGCGTGGATGTGGTTGACACCGCAGATGCAGCTCAAAAACGCTGGCTGGGAGGCTCCGCATCCGATCAAGGCAGATATTCAATCGCTTGTGCCTGCCGAGCAGGCACTTTCTGGTAACAAGCCGCAGGGCGAGATGCAGCTGCTGGAGATGCACGAACGGCCGCTGTTCGTGATGAACCGCAGGCCCCCACCGCCTCCCCCACCGCCAGAGCCTGAGAAAAAAGTCGAAGAAATCCCTGATGCCTGGGTGCAGGCGCGTGTCACAGGCATTTTTGAGGGGCCTGTCACCGGGATCATTGTCCATATCGATGGCAAGGAGCGACGGCTCATGCTCAACCAGAGTTTTGCGGGCTGGAAGCTGCAAGGCATAGAGCAGCGCAGCATCCTTTTGGAGCGCGGCGGTCAGATACGTTCGTTGCAATTGGCGAAGGCCGTCCTCGACAAAGGCCCTAGCATTCCGGCCAGCATGCGCGTGCCTTCCGTCGGCGCGGGGCCTTCGCCTGGCAGCAACTCTGGCGAATCGGCTTCTGAGCGCGCAGAAGGGGAGGCAGGCGCCCCCCCGGCTCGGCCAGCACCGCGTGCCGTATTCGGCGGAACCTCGAGCCGCAAATGAAACAGTTTCTTAAGAAAACCATGAAATTGCAAAACAGACATTTTCATACGGCGCTGTCGCTGGCGGTTTGCCAGCTGTTGGTTGCCTGTGCACAGCCCCAGCAGAACAACTATGTCAGCCATTTCGGCGCGGGTCAGCAATCCGAAGGCTATGTGTTCAATGACGAAGATCAAAGCGTGGGCAAGAAGGCCTCCGAAAAATCATCGACGCCCGAGCCACGCCTCCTTGAGGGGACTGGTAAATTGCTGGCCGATGCCAAGCCGTCCAAGGCCTTGAAAGATGCGCAGGTCAAGCTCAGTTTCGAGGATGCGCCTCTGGCCCAGGTCGTGCGGACAGTGCTGGGGGATATTCTTGCGCTTGACTATGTGCTGCACCCGCCGATTACTGGAACAGTCACCCTGAGCACGCAGCAGAATGTCTCGGGGGACAACGCGTTGTATCTGCTGGAGGCGGCCTTGCAGGCCAATGGCATGGGTATAGCGCGTGATGCTCGTGGCACTTACCATGTCGGCCGTCTTGATGCGCTCAAGGGCTTGGGGGCTGCAGTACGGCAGGCGTCGCCCACTCAGCCACTGGCGCCAGGATACGGAGCCATTGTTGTGCCGCTGAACTATATAGGTGCCAATGAAATGGCGGCCATCTTGCGTCCCATGGTGCCGGGTGATGCCATTCTTCGTGTTGACAACGTGCGCAACATGCTGGTGATGGCCGGATCCCGTGCACAGGCGGAAGGTTGGCTTGAGATGGTTCGCACCTTCGACGTAAATGTTCTGGAAGGCATGTCGGTAGGCGTTTTTCCTCTCAAATATGTCTCTATCCAGGAAGTCAGTGCCGCTTTGCAACTGATGAGCGGGGGCGGTGCCCCTGGGGCTGGGGCTCCTGGCGCGGGTGTGGCTCCTGCTGCAACTACGGCAAGGCCAGGGGGGGCGGCGACTGCAGCACCTGGCGCTTCCATGGCGGCTCTGGGCGAAGGCAATCCGCTATTTGGTGCCCTGCGCATCATTCCCATTGAGCGGCTCAACAGTATCTTGGTCATCACGCCTCGCGCCTCCTATCTGGATGAGGCGCGCCGCTGGATTGCCAAGCTCGACCAGGCTGGCACGGGTGGGGCGCAGCCGCAACTCAATATCTACAAAGTGCAAAACGGCAATGCTCGGCACCTGGCAAGTGTTCTGTCGGGTATTTTTGGAGGGTCTGCCGGAGGTATGTCTACCAACAGCGGCGTGGCGCCAGGACTGGGTACATCCACGACGAGCATGGGGGGGAGCAGCTTCGGAAGCGGCGGCTTGGGTAGCAGCAGCTTTGGCAGTGGTGGTTTTGGCGGCGGTGGTTTGAGTAGTGGCGGCTTTGGTGGCGGCAGTTTTGGCAGCGGTGGCTTTGGTGGTGGTGGACTCGGCGGGGCGGGGCGTGGCTTCGGGCAGACCGGAAGCACCGGCCAGTTGGGCGGAGTGGCAGGGGCAAGCGCCGCAGCCACCAGTCTGGGCAGCGTTCGTGTCATGGCGGATGAACTCAACAACTCCGTGCTGGTCTGGGGTACGCCCGCAGAGTACGAGCGTATAGAGGCGGCGCTCAAGAAACTGGATTTGCCTCCCACGCAAGTGCTGATAGAGGCAAGCATCGTGGAGGTGACGCTGAACGACACCTTGCGGTACGGTTTGCAATGGGCCTTCAGTGGTGATGTCGGCAACAAGGGTTATAGCGGTACGGGCAGTGTGCTGACCGGGGATGCTCCCGGTTCAACAGGATTCGCAGAAACTGGCGGACTGGCGGCAACTCTTGGCTCAGGCTTCAACTACACGGTCAAGAACTCGCTGGGCAATATCAAGGCAGTGCTCACTGCTCTTTCGGGCAAGACCAATGTCAAGGTGGTGGCCAGCCCTACGGTGATGGTGCTGGATAACCATACGGCGGGCATCATGGTGGGCACACAGCAGCCCTATTCGGCGGGCTCCACCACATCGACAACGACGGGAGTTACTACCAACATTCAGTACAAGGATACCGGGGTCATCCTGCAAGTCACTCCTTCGGTCAATTCCGGCAATATCGTCACCATGAATGTCGATCAGACTGTCTCGGCGCTGGGCTCGAATGTAACTGTAGGGGGGTCCAGCAATCCCTCCTTCTCGCAGCGGCAGATCTCCAGCAGGGTGGCAGTGCGCTCTGGAGAGTCAATTGTCATGGGCGGACTGATCCAGGAGCGCTCTACCAACACGCGCAGTGGCATCCCCATACTGCATGATCTTCCGGTGGTTGGAAATCTCTTCGGGCAGACATCGAACGTGGGGGATCGAACAGAGCTGCTTGTCGTCATCACGCCAAGAGTCGTTCGCACGGACATTGATGTGCGGGTGGTCAGCGACGATTTGCGTGAGCAAATGCGTTCTTTGACGCCCTTGCTGAAGTCACCCAATACAGTTCCTGCTGCTGACGACGGTGCAAGGGGCAAGCCGCTGGTGGAGGTGGGGCCCCTGACGCCTGAGCAGCGCTAGCAGCTCAAGTTCCCGGAACATTCTTCTTCAAAGATGTTCCAAATACCTTTTTGGACCAAGATACACATATGAACACGTTGACAAAGATCCCTGCATTGGCAGGCATGCGCCGGATTTTGTGGGGTGCGGGTGTGGCTGGCGCCTTGGTGCTGGCCGGCTGTGCCACCACAACAGGGGGCGAGCAGAGCAAGGCTCAGAAACCCGAGGAGGCCGTAACGCAGCGATCGAACGAGTTCTGGAAGGTTCGCATGGCGGGGGATGTCGGTCAGGCCTATGCTTTCACCACTCCAGGCTATCGTGCGGTCAACAGCCTGGAGAAGTACCGGCTGAACCACGGCGCCGTCCCGTCCCTCAGTGGTGGCTCGATCGCCTGGGTCAAGTGCGAGGACAAGCGCTGCGAGGTTCGCAAGAACTTCACCACCAGCAGCCCGGTCATGGGCAATACACAGATTCCTATCTCTATCAGCGAGGTGTGGACGCAGGAAGACGGCCAGTGGTGGCTGTTCCTGGAATAAGGCGGCTATGGATCTGGCGCGCCGTGCGGGCTGGCGTCAGGCCAAAGGTTGGTAGCGTTCTCCGGGCATGCCTCATGCTCGGTATGGACGAAGCCAAAAGTCGGGCAGGGTAGGCGCTGGAAGCAATGTTTGCCATAATGCGCCGTCCCTGATCTGGTGCTCGCTAGGGAAGTGTTGTTTTTTTTCAAAACAAGGCTTGGGCGCCTCCGAAAAGCGGTATGGGGGCATGACCGGCTGTGCTACGATTCCCTGGCGATCAATCGTGGTGGTTGCAACTACCTTATCTTTTTACTGGAGATAGTTCTTATGAAGAAAAATGTTCTGGCCCTGAGCATTGCTGCCATGGTTGGTGGCCTGGGCTTCGCTGGCGCTGCGTCCGCACAATCGTTCCAAGTGAACGAAAGCGGCACAGGCCACATCCTGGTGGTGCCCTACTACACCGCCCAGAACGGCAACATGTCCGTGTTCCACCTGACCAACACCGACACCATCCGTGGTAAGGCTGTGAAGGTGCGTTTCCGCGGTGCTTCGAACTCCGACGACGTGCTTGACTTCCAAGTCTTCATGTCGCCTGGTGACGTGTGGACCGCTGCTGTGACGGCTGACGCCGCTGGCAAGGCCCAGCTGGTGACTGCAGACAACACCTGCACGCTGCCCGCTATCGCCAAGAACACGCCTGTTCCGTTCGTGACCGATCGTCTGGCTCGTCAAGGCTGGACTGACGCGGACAAGGCTGCTCAGACTCGTGAAGGCTACGTTGAAATCCTCAACATGGCCGACATCTCGAATCTGAACCCTGCTGCTTCGTCCTTGTACAAGGCCACGAAGCACGCGAACGGCGTTGCTCCTTGCACCTCCTCGGTCCTGCAAGACACGCTGCTGGGCTACCCCGCCATGACTTCGCAGAACGAACTGTCCGCGCCCACCGCGACGCTGACCGGTTCGTGGTATGTGATCAACGTGGCTCAGTCCACGACGTTCTCTGGCGCCGCTCCCGCTCTGGTGGGCAATGCTCCTACACGCGTCGTGTTCTCGCCCCAAGTTGAAGGCGAAACCACGTTCAAGACGTCTGACCCGCTGATGGTTGCTGGCACTATCAAGGCTCAGCACTATGACGTGCCTGACCTGTCGACGCCTTACTTCGCCAGCCAATCGCTGACGAGCCAGACCGACGCCGACACCAATGCTACGAACCTGACGAATGCTCTGGGTCGTAACACCATCATGAACCAGTACGCAACGGATCTCAGCATCTCTGCTAAGACCGACTGGGTGTTCTCGATGCCTACCCGCCGCTACACTGTGGCTGCTAACTATGCATCGACGGCCACGAACTATGCTGGTCAGCTGAATGTGTCTGCCACTGGCACGCCTACGACTGCTGAACTGAACGCTTACACGTACATCAACAGCGCTGTGACCGGCAACATCTTCTCGACAGGTGCCAAGGTTTCCGCCAATGACCAAGGTCAGCTGTGCGTGACGGCTTCCAAGCAAGAGTTCTACGACCGTGAAGAAAACGTGCAGTCCAGCGGCGCGATCTTCTCGCCCGGCACGACCAAGACGGCCAAGCTGTGCGGTGAAGTCAGCGTGCTGTCCTTCACGTCCGATGCTTCGGCTCTGGGCGCTGCTGTGGCACGTCAGACCGTGGCTGCTCCCTACACTAACGGTTGGGGCACCATCGGCTTCGGTACGGACCGCGCTCCCGTCCTGGGCGCTGCGTTCCTGAAGCTGACCAACCCCCAAGCCGTTCCTGGCACCGTGGGTACGTACGGCATCACCTGGCCCCACGCTTACGGCTCTGCCGCTCAGTAATCGGGCACTTTCACGCGCAAGCGTGATCTAGAGAAGGCGGGAGGAAACTCCCGCCTTTTTTGTTTTTTCGGAAAGGACTTATGACTGCTTCCATCCAACGACTGACGATGGCCTCGCTGATGTTGACTGCCATGATGGCAGGCCAGTGGGCCTGGGCTGAAGCCAAGTTGCCCGACGCTGCGGATGCCCGCAAGCCCGCTGCTGTTCAGACGCTGGCACAAGGCCAGAATATAGTGATCACGGATCTGGACGTGCAGGCGGATGCGCAACGCATCCCCCCAGATGTGCGCCCCTTGATTCTGGCGCGCTCACAGAATGTGGGGCAGATGGCGTCTGATCTCTATGTCTTCCGCAACATGGCCAAGATGGCGCAGCAGCTGGGAATGGAGCGCGATCCCCGGGTGGCTGCTGCCCTGCAGGTTGCGCGTGACCGGGTGCTTGCCAACGCCTGGATGGATGCGCTGGATGAAAAGAACATGCCCAGCCTGGAGGCCGCAGAAAAGCAGGCGCGCAGCATTTACCAAGCACAGCCAGATCGCTTCAAGGTTGGTGAAGAAGTGCGTGCGCGCCACATTCTGATTTCAGGCAAGGATGCCGAGGCGCGTGCCAAGGCAGAACAAGTGTTGGCGCAGCTCAAGTCAGGTGCAGACTTTGCAACGTTGGCCAGGGAAGTGTCGGCTGACAAGGGCAGTGCAGCGCGTGGTGGTGACCTGGGCTTTTTCGGCAGGGATCGCATGGCTCCGGAGTTCGAGAAGGCCGCTTTCGCGCTGCAAAAGCCCGGTGATCTCTCCACTGTCGTGGAGACCCAGTTTGGTCAGCACATCATCCAACTGGAAGCACGTCGTCCCGCCGGCATCAAGCCTTTCGAGGAAGTGCGCGAAGGTATGGTCAAAGAAATCCGCTCCATCGCTGCCAAGGACGTGCGCTCTGCAACGGCCGAGCAACTCCGTGCGGATGTCAAGGTTGACAATGCTGCGGTTGAAGCCTTCGCTTCAAAGAACGAACCCAAGCCCTGAGCATTGAGCCGCGCGTGTGCTATCGAGCCATGTGTTGCCTTGTTGTTGCAAGCATTTGAAATGCTTTGTCTTCATCGTAGGCACGTGACGCTGTGATGCGCGAAAATGCCAGGTTTGGCATGAACTGAAGTGCCGCCGCCGTCTCTGGCGCGCGGCACTTGTCGCATAACAACGCATGTACTCTTTACTCGGCGAATGCCGCGCGCTGTGGCAGGCTCGCAGCCTGCTGTGGGTGATGACCCGGCGCGAAGTGGCTGCCCGCCACGCAGGCACGGCCGCGGGCGTGCTCTGGCCCTATCTGCAGCCGCTGCTCACCGTGGCGGCCTACTACCTCGTGTTCGACGTGGTGTTCTCGATGCGCCTTGGCGACAACGCACCCACGCATGCCGTGGGCGCGTTTCTTGTTGTGGGCGCCTTGCCGTGGATGGCGTTTTGCGACGCTACGGCACGTGGCATGAACAGTCTGGTCGAGGCGGGTGGCATTCTGCAAAAGAACCCGTTGCCGCCAGTGCTGTTTCCCATGCGTGCGGTACTGGCCAGCAGTGTGATCTTCGGACCCTTGTTGTTGCTGGTGGCCTTGGCTTATCTGCCCCAGCACGGCTTGACCTGGTCGCTCGTGGCACTCATCCCCCTGTTGCTGGGCCAGCTGCTGCTGTGCGCCCTGCTGGCTTATGCGCTGGCTATTCTGACGGCGGCACTGCGCGATGTGGGGCAGCTTGTGACCTTCTTTCTGTCCGTCGGTATCTATCTCTCGCCCATTCTTTTTCCGCTGGCCTTGTTTCCCGAGCGCTGGCGCTGGGTGCTATGGGCCAATCCCATGACGGCGTTGGTTCTTGGCTACCAGAATGTGCTGCTGCAGGGGCTGTGGCCTCAAATGGCGGTCTGGGCGGCTTTGGGCATCTGGATTCTGGTTTTGGCTGTGCTGCTCAATGGCTTGGTGCGACGCAGCCGTGATCAACTGGTGGACTGGCTATGAACGCCAAGCATGTCGAATTGCCTGATGACCTGGTACTGCGTGTGCGCAATCTGGGCAAGGAATACAAACTTTATCCCTCGCCGCGAGCGCGCTTCAAGGCCTTGCTGACCGGTGTTGCCACGCACCGAAGCCATTGGGCATTGCGGGATGTGTCATTCGAATTGCGCCGAGGCCAGTGCATTGGTGTGATTGGCGACAACGGTGCAGGCAAGAGCTCGCTGCTCAAGCTGCTTGCTGGCACCTTGCAGCCCAGTTGCGGGCAAATAGAGCGTGTGGGTCGGGTCACGGCCATTCTGGAGTTGGGCGCGGGATTTCACCCTGATTTCAGCGGACGCGACAATCTGTATTTCGGTGGCAGCCTGATTGGTATCTCCCCTGAGCGCATGCGTGAGCTGGAGCCCGAAATCGCAGCCTTTGCGGAGTTGGGCGAAGCACTGGAGCGGCCGGTCAAGACCTACTCTTCGGGGATGGCGGTGCGCCTGGCGTTTGCACTGGTGACGGCCGTGCAGCCCGATGTGCTGATCATTGACGAGGCGCTCGCTGTAGGCGACCAGCATTTCCAGAAGAAGTGCATTGAGCGCATCATGGCCTTCCGCAACAGCGGCTGCACCATCCTGTTTTGTTCCCATAGCCCTTATCACATCCGCCATCTTTGCGATGCAGCCCTGTGGCTGCGCGGCGGGCATGTGGCGCAGTTTGGTGCGACCGAGCCAGTGCTGGCCGCCTACGATGCACATACCCGCGAGCGCCAGGAGCGCGAGCAGAGGGCTTTGTGCGGCGAGATGCTGCCTGCTGAAGTGGAGCCCGCTGTGCCAGCGCCTGCTGCGGATGAAGTGCCTCCCGCGCCGGTCGCTGCCGTGGACAGCGGCACAGCCTGCATCCTGTCCGTGGATGTGAAGGATCTGGCTGAACCTGTGGGGGATCAGCCAGGGTTGCTTCAGAGCCAGGATCTGGTTGTGACCATTACCGCGAGAGGACGTGGCAACGAGCGGCCGCACATCGGCTTCATGATCGAGCAGTCCAAGGGCGTGGGCATTACTTCGCTGGCAACGCATGAGGATGGTGCAGCCCCGCGGCAATTGCCAGACGGAAGCTGGCAGACCGTGCTGACCTTTCCCGAGTTGCCTCTGCACAGCGGAGACTATGTGATCAGCGCCTTCCTGTTCGATGAAACCGGGCTGGCCGTCTATGACGAATGGTTCCAGTTCCTGCACCTGCGCTTTATTTTCCCCAAGCCCCTGCCTGGACTGGTGCGCCTGCCCCACCACTGGAGCTGAGCGGCTCTGCCACACCCGCGCAAGCGGCTCGGCTGTCTCCCTATTCCATACCCCATGACATCTGACAATTCTTCTACTCCCATCAGCGATGGGCAGCGTTTGCTGAATGAAGCCCTGCAATTGCTGGCAAGCGGCGACCGGGCTGGTGCAGCACAGGTCCTAGCCCGTGCCCGCGAAATGGACGACAGCCTGTTGGAGGCGCATTCCCTGATCGAGGCCAATGGTCTGGTGGGTTCGTTTTCCAACATGACGGGACTCGATTGCCGGATTTCTGCGCAGGACGATATCTTCGGCTTCTTCCGTGGTCACCCTTCCAGCGTCAATCCCCTGCGCGACTACTTCGCCGACGGTTGGCGCACGCTGTCGGAACTGATGCTGCTGCTTGAGGCTGTGGACAAGCCTTTGCTGCGCACGGCCAGCGTCCTGGAGTTCGCCAGCGGTCACGGCCGCTTTACGCGGCACCTGGTCAAGGCGCTGGGGGCGGAACGGGTCACCGTCTCGGACATCGTGGTCGATGCTGTGGATTTTTCGCAGCAGACCTTCGGCGTGAAGGGCTTTGCTTCGGCCAGCGTGCCGGAGCAGGTACGCTGGCCGCAGCAGTACGAGCTGGTGTTCGTGCTCTCGCTGTTCAGCCATCTGCCGCGCTCGACCTGGACGCGCTGGCTGCAGGTGCTGCGCGATGCGGTGGCTCCTGGCGGGTTGCTGGTTTTCAGCACGCACGGCATGAAGGCCGCAAATTTCGACAGCGTGAAGCTGGATGACGAGGGATTTTTCTTTGCCCCGTCCAGCGAGTCGAATGCCATCGATGCCAATGAGTATGGAACGGCGTTCACTTCCGAGCAATTCGTCCTGGACCGCATTGCCGAAACCTGGGGCACCGATGCGCTGCGCCATCGATCACTTGTGCATTTCTGGAACCACCAGGATGCCTATGTGCTTCAGCGGCTGTGAGCGTGTTGACAGGGTTGTAGAGAGAACAGAGAGGACGATTGCATGAGTTGGATGCTGCGTTTGCAGGAACGGCTGTTGGGCCTGGCGCCATGGGACGCCGGTAAGATCACCGATGAGTGGTTTCGTGCGCATTTCAACTATGCAGCGGATCTGGCCCATGACTGGCTCGGACGGTCGTTGGACCTGTCCAAGGCCAGGTTGCTGAATTTCGGATGTGGCGATGGCATCACCGATCTGGCTTTGGTACTGCGCCATGGCGCAACCTCCATCCATGGCATCGATATCCGTCAGGAGTACGCCAAGCTGCCCCGCATTGCACGCGAGCAGTTGGGCATGTCGCGCATTCCCGCTGCGCTGAGCTTCGAGACCATCGTGCCGAATTCGCCATTGGCCGGCCGGCATGCGAACTATGACGGATTGCTCAGCTGGTCCACCTTCGAGCATGTGCAGCGCGACAAGGTGCTGCCGATCCTGTCCGACCTGCATGCCTGCCTGCGCTCGGGAGGCGTGTTCTTCCTGCAAATCGAGCCCTTGTTTCATTCTCCCTGGGGCTCGCACCTGCGCCGCTACGACGATGTGCCCTGGCACCACTTGCTGGCGTCGGAGGAGGAGTTGTGGAGCATCATCGAAAAGCATGAAGGTCCGCTGGACGCCGCCGAGGTGGACTTCGGCTTTGCTGATTTCGGTGTCGATGGCTACAAGCGCTTTGTCTTCAAGGAGTACCAGGCGCTGAACCGGTTGACGGCAGACGAGCTGGTCGATATCGCTCGTCAGGCCGGCTTTGAGGTGTTGCGCGAGGAGCGGCGCCAGGTGGACATGGCCATTCCCGAGGCGCTGGCGGGGCGCTACCCCGAGGAGTGGCTGCGCAACAACGAGATTTTGCTGTTGCTGGGCAAGAGCTGACGAAGCCATGCAGGAGCTGGCCCCCACGATCTCTTCACCCGTGCGGCCTGCATATTCCAATGGCTTTGATGCACTGCGCATAGCCGCTGCATCTGCAGTCATTTACAGCCATCATTTCCATATCACG
This sequence comes from Delftia acidovorans NBRC 14950, assembly GCF_001598795.1. Lineage (GTDB taxonomy): Bacteria > Pseudomonadota > Gammaproteobacteria > Burkholderiales > Burkholderiaceae_C > Comamonas > Comamonas acidovorans. Next base: position 352,435 of record NZ_BCZP01000002.1, read on the forward strand.
GGCACCAGACCGCCATCGTGGCTGCATGCGGACATGGTGGGCGGCGTGGCAGTGATGACTTTCTTCACGATCAGCGGCTTTCTTGTCACGCTGAGTTGGCTGTGTGACCCTCGGGCGGCGGCCTTCATGGCCAAGCGTCTGTTGCGGTTGTGGCCGGGCATGCTGGTGGCTGTTGTGGCTGGCGTGCTGCTGTTCGGCCCGGTATTTACTTCATTGCCACTGAAGGAGTTCTGGCTTCATCCGCAGACCCTGGATCACTGGCGCAATCTGCTGCTGATCAAGGACTACGCCTTCATGCCGGGCGTGTTTTCTTCCAATCCGCTGCCAGGGTTGATGAATGGCCCTTTGTGGACCATCCCCATCGAGCTGATGTGCTACGTGGTGCTTGCTGCACTGGGCATATTGGGAGTGCTGCGGTCCAGGCTTCTTGCCAGCCTGGCTGCAGCTGGATATCTGGTCTTTTTCCTGACACAGCGCAATGCCGATTTGGCTGGAACCATGTTTCATTGGTTCGAGTATCCGGCCTATTTCGCCTATGGCTCGCTGATCGCGCTATTGCAGCCTGCCTTTGCTGCCCATGGTCGAAACTTGCTGTTGATCCTGGCGCCTGTGGCTGGGGTGCTTTTCTTTGGCTTGAAGCTGGAGCACTCTGCCGGCCTGCTGCTGCTGCCGCCGCTGCTCATCTATTTGGGTTCCATGCGTTCTAGGGTGTTTTCCGGGTTGCATCGACTCGGAGATCCTTCTTATGGTGTCTACGTGCTGGGCTGTCCCATCCAGCAGGCAGTTCAGGCGCTGTGGCCTCAGCTGCCATTCCACTCCAGTCTGGCGCTTGCATGGCTGCTTGCGCTGGCTGCTGGCTATGCCTCCTGGCACTTGGTCGAGTCGCCGATGCTGCGGCTCAAACACTTGGTGTACCGCACCTAGAAGGGAGTGCCATGCGCAGCGTTGAAGAGAGGGGGAACCGCTTTGACATGCTGCGCTTGACGGCGGCGCTTGCAGTGTTTGTTGCGCACGGAGAGTTTCTTTACCGCCTGCGTCTTGCCGAACCCTTTGCCGGCCACAGCCTGGGGTCGCTTGCGGTCTATGTATTCTTCTTCATGAGCGGGTATCTGGTATGCCAGAGCTGGATGCGCGAGCCGGTCTGGCATGCCTTCTGGCTGAGGCGGCTGATGCGGATTTTTCCGGGCCTGATCATGGCCGTGGTTTTCTCGGTTTTCGTCATTGGCTGGGCGATGACCTCGCTTGATTCGCTGCAGTACTGGCAGTCACCGCAAACCTGGAGTCATCTGATCAACAACATGACAGGGCAGGCCACGGTTCAGATACTGCCGGGCGTATTCGAATCCAATCCCTTTGCCTATACGGTCAACGGGTCCCTGTGGACGTTGCGGTATGAGCTGGCGATGTACCTTGTGCTGGCCACCTTGGCATGGCTTGCAAGAGGCAAGCGCTGGATCCATCCCCTCATGGCTGGCGTACTGGCGATCTTGTGGCAGATGGCCAGAGTCAAGGGGTGGGACCAGGGCCTGGATGCCATCCACACCCCGCTGGTCGATATGTTCCGCTGGCGGGACTTCTGTGGATTTGGTGTTCCCTTCTTTCTGGGAAGCACGATGGCTGCCTATGGCATACGCCATCGCACATGGATGGCTGCAGTCGCGCTGGTGCTGGCTGTATGCGCATTGCTCACCGCCAGCACCTGGATGCGCCAGGTGGCAGTATGGGGATTGGTGGCCTGCGCAAGTTTTTATCTTGCCCATGCAGGCCATGTGGCCGCAAGCCACCGTTGGCGCACCGATCTTTCTTATGGCGTCTACATCTACGCCTTCCCCGTCCAGCAGGCCATGACGGCCATTTGCCTGCGTGAGGGCTGGTCATTGGGCATCTGCATGCTGCTGTCGCTTGCCTTGACATTGGGCCTGGCCTTGATGTCATGGTATGGCGTGGAACGGCCCTGCATCCGGATGGCGCAGCGATGGCTGGCGTTGCCTGGGCGGCGCCTAGGCCTGCAGCCAATTCTTGACCCGGCGTTGCCAGTGCGCGGGAATGCGCCTGGCCACGCCGCGCAGGATGGGTAGCGAGCGTAGATGGGCCAGCAGGATCAAGGCCCCAGATCTTGCCGCATGGTCCTGGCGTTGCAGGCGATGTGTGGCCAGAAAGGCCGCATCCAGCGGCTGAAGCAGGGCCTGATCGCGCGGCTGCAGCCCCTGGAGATAACCGTCGCCATAGAAAGTGGTTCCCGGCTGGGCGGCCGCACTCCCTGTCGCGGTGGGTTGCTGCGGTGGCTGCCCTTCAATGAAGTGGCGTTCGCGTATTTGCGCGAAGAAGTCCAGCCATTGGGCGGCGCTGGCGTCCCAGGGCATGACCCAGGACCAGTCGCGGCCCGCCAGCCTTTCGGGAAAGGCCCCTATGTCGGGCGCGACGATCGGCAGCCCGGCGGCCAGGCAGGCGCTCAGGGTGTAGCTGTAAGTCTCCGGCCATTGGGCAGGGAACCAGGCCAGGTCGGGCTGCAACCACTGCAGCAGAGCAGGCAGTTCTTCTTCCTTGTAGCCGCCGTGCACGGTCAGGCGTGCGCGTGGCTGGGTCTGCAGGCTGCGGTAGCCATAGCCGAGCAGATGGAATTCCACAGGAGCTCCCCGCTTGGCGGCTTCGATCGCCACGGCTTCCAGTACGTCGGCGCCCTTGATGGCGCTCATGGCTCCCAGTACGACGATCTTGAGCGGGGCCGTGGCGGCCAGCGGGTGTGCCACCGGGGCCGGCAACTGTGCCGGCAGGTCGGTGTGGGCAACCGCCTGGACGCGGGCACCGGGCACGAAACCGGAGATCCGGCTGGCCGTGTCCTGGCTGGGGGCCAGCACATGGCGCGCGTTGTTCAGCAGCAGCGCATTGCGGTGGCGCCACTGGGCCACGGTGCCGGCATAGGGGGCTGTGTCCGTGGGTTCGCAGCAGCCGCACTCGCCCGCGCGGGGCGGCACGACGTAGCGGTTGTCGATGCCGGTCAGCGAGATGTTCTTGCAGTAGGTATAGAAATCATGGGCCGTGAAGTCATGGGCCGCACCCAGACGGGCGGGAAGGTCCAGGATGGCTTCGCTATGGCCCAGGAGATGCTGGTAGTGCACATGCACCACGCCCAGCTGGCGCAGGGCCTGTACCAGCTCCTCCATCTGGTCGTTGATGCGGAAGGCGAGCTCGAATGCTTCCTTCTCCTCGGCACGGCGCAGGACCACGACGCCACCGGCGGCCGGGGACAGCATGAGGAACAACGCCTTGCCTTGCAGGAACTGCGCCAGTTCGCGCACATGGCGCACCGTGCCGCCCGCCCGGTCGTGGAGCACGGCCAGCACCACAGGCTGGTGTGCGGCCTCTGCCTGCAGGCGTGCCACGTCCAGCGCAAGGCGTGCGGTGCGCGCAGGGTCGGCCTGGACGAAGGCCATGACATCGGCTTCGTAGCGCGGATGCAGGCGGCGCAGGGTTTCCATGGCGGCACGTTCGCGCGGGCTCTTGCTTTCTCCGAAGCTCACGCCGCCAGTGTGCAGCACGAAGGTGTCCAGCAAATGCAGGTTGCGCCAGCCAGCGGCTGCGGCACGCTGGCAGAAGTCGTTTTCTTCGCCATAGCCCTTGCCGAAGTGCTCGGTATCGAACAGGCCGACGGCGTTCAGGCTGTCGCGGCGGATGTACATGCAAAAGCCCACGCCGGTGGGCACGTCCACCACCTGGCCGGGGTTGGTGCGCGCGCACAGTGCGTCGATGGCGGCGGTGTCCATGCCGGGCGGCAGATCGTTGCCCTCGCAAAAGCGCGGGTAGCTGCAGATGGTGGCGTTGTTGGAGAACGGAGTGACGGAGGCGATGCGTGCATCGCCGTAGGCAGCCTGGCGGATGCGGTCCAGCCAGTCATTGGCGACCACGGTGTCGCTGTTGAGCAGCAGCACGTCATGGGCGGTGTTCAGCGCCATGCCCCGGTTGACGGTACCGACGAAGCCGAGGTTCTCCTCGTTCTCCAGCAGGGTGATGCGGGGCTCCTGTGCCGCCTTCTCGCGCAGCCAGGCCGTGACTTCGGGCTCCGGGCTGGCATCGTTGATGACCACCAGTTGCCAGTGCGTGCGGCAGGGGCTGGCCAGCACGGATTCGATGCAGTTGCGTGTGTCGTCCAGCCCCCGGTACACGGGCACGATCACATCGACGGGCTGCTGGGGCATCGGCTGCGGTACGGGGGTATGGAGGACAGGGGCAGGCACGGGCGTGCGGCCCAGCAGGCGGTCAATGCGCATCTTGGCGTGGACGAGGGGGCGCGTGGCCCGGAAGACGGTGGAGTTCTCTATGTCGCGCAGGTGTTGTTCCAGCCGTGCGAAGTCCCGCTGTACGCGGGTGGCTTCCTGTTGCCAGATGGCGCGCTCCTTGCTCTGTGACTGGTGGCTGTCTTCCAGGAGGGCATTGCGGTGCTGCAGCCTATGGATCGCAGCGCTGTGCTCTTCCAGTTGCTGGACATCCTGCGCATGCTGCTGCTCAAGCAGCATGCGCTGTGTGTTCCACTGATCCTGCAGATCATTGGCCCGGCTGCGCTCCTGCGCGATCTGTCGTTCAAGCGGCTGCACGGCGCCAGCCAGCGCCAGATAGTCGGCCGACATGGGCCATCCCATCTCGATCTCCAGCGAGGCGCCACGCAGCGCAGCTAGGGTTTCTGCAGGAATGGGCAGTTCGAACCAAGGGTCATCGCCGGTCAGCAGCAGCATCAGCGAGAAGGCGCCTGCCGGATGAAGTCCATTCCACACGAGCTGATGATGCGGGCGTTGCCCCAGCAAGGCGGCGTCCGAATCCTCGGGCAGCCATTGCCAGACGACGGCGCCTTGCGCATCGAACAAGGCCAGCCGGTGCAGATGTACGAAGCCCGGCCGGTCGGCCAAGTCCAGGCGCAGATGGCTCAGCGAAGTGTTGTGGTCGGGCAGTGCAAAGCGCAATGTCTGACGTGCCTGGCCAATGATGCCGGTGGTGGAGAGCTTGCTCTCTTCCTCATAGCGGCCAGCGCGCGCCATGTAGAGCTGGGCCGTGAACAGTGCATGCCCTTGGGGGTAGTTCAGTGGCGGCTCGATGGGCAGCGCCTGGGCGGCGGGCGCCGCACTGGCGATGAACTGGTAGGCCAGTGCATCGGGCGTGGCCAGAAGGTGGCGGGCAACGGCAGGGGGCAGGCTGTCGTAGGCGACGCGGAATTCGGATTCGGGAAGAGCGCGCTCGATAGTGTCGATGTCGTCCACCTGCCAGCCTTGCTCGGCCAGAAAGCGCGACAGCGAGCGCCGCGTGAAAAAGCGCAGGTGGGTGCGGTCCAGCAGGCCTTCTTCGCGGTAGCGGAATTCGCCGTGCAGCAGTTCTGCCACCAGGCCGCTGTAGCCTGCATTGGGCACGGAGATCAGCAGACGGCCTTCGGGTGTCAGCCGCTTGCGGCAGGCGGCCAGAATGCGCTCGGGCTGGCGCAGGTGCTCGAGCACGTCGGCGCAGACGATGTAGTCATAGCGCGCGTCGCCGAAGAGCTGGTCCAGGTCGCAGTCCTCCAGGTCGGCCACATGGACATGGCGGTAGAAGGGCGCGGCATGGCGGGCCTCTTCCTGGCTCAGGGTGACGCCGTCGCAGACGCATTGCTTGTGCTCGGCGAGGAAGGCGCCCAGCGCGCCGCTGCCGCAGCCCAGATCCAGTATGTGCGCCTGGGCGCGGACATGGCCGGCCAGCACGGACAGCGACGTGCGCTCGTTCAGATCGACGGTGCGCAGGTAGACGTGGGGATCGGGAATGGGTGTGGTCATAGGAAATGAGGTGCCAGGCGCGGTCCGGGCAGGGATCGATCGCCCGTCATATTCATCTGCGCCAGTCGACCGTGGCCGGTCCGCAGAGAGCAGCAGGGCACGCCCACGCCAGGCGCAAAAAATCCCGGAAGTCCGGGCGGCAGATTGTCGCGCATCATAATCCCGGCCACCGCAGTGATTGCTTGGCATGGCGGGTTAATGACATTTTGTGCGGCTGTTGCATTTCCTTGCATCACGGCATACCCGCTGACGCCTTCCGGGCGCCTTCCGCTGAATACTCGGAGCCGCCGTTTTTTCGGCGCAGGTATGCGGGTTGGAATTTGAAGATCTGAAGGGCGGCATTGATGGGTTCATCGTTGGTCGTGTCGGTGGTGAGCCACGGACATGGCGCTCATATACAGAGGCTGCTTGAATGCCTGGGTTCGGCGCGCCTTGCGCCGATGTCCCGCGTGGTGCTGACGCTCAATATTCCCGAACCGGAGCCCCGGGCTCCAGCGACCGGCTGGCCTTTTGTCCTGGAGATACGGCGCAATGCGCAACCCCTGGGTTTTGGCTGCAACCACAACCGGGCGCTGGCGAATGCCCGGGAGGCGTTTGTCTGCGTGATCAATCCTGACGTGTACTGGGGAGCGCAGGAAGAGCCGCTGCAAGAGCTTCTGGCGCTGGCGGCCCGGCCGGGGTTGGCGCTGGCCTATCCCCCGCAGATCGGCGAAGACGGCACGCTGCAGGATTCCGAGCGGGAGCTGCCATCTTTCTGGAATTTGCTGCGACGCAAGCTGCACGGGCGTGTGGAGCAGCGTGTGGAATGGGTCAATGCGGCTTGCCTGGTGCTGGGCCGGGATAGCTGGATGCGCCTGCGTGGGTTTGACGAAGGTTTCTATATGTATTGTGAGGATGTGGATCTGTGCCTTCGCCTGCGGGTGCTGGGCGGAGAGCTTCGGCGCGGTGAGTTGCCTGTCGTCCATGCGGGCCAGAGGGCGAGCCGGCGCAGCCTGCGCCATGGCGCATGGCACGTGGCCAGCCTGCTGCGGCTGTGGAGCCGTCCGGCCTACCGCAAGGCCCGAGCCTTGCCGCAGGCAGCGCCCTCGCTGCGCAGCCTGCATGGGGAGCCATCGTGATCTGGATGGCGGTATTGGCCTTCATGGTGTCTTGCACCGGCTGTGCACTGCTGGTGCGCTGGGCCGGGCGGTCCTCGACGTCCTCTTACGGATACGACAAGCCGCAGCGCTTTCACATCGGCGAGGTGCCCCGGCTTGGGGGCGTGCCGATGTACCTCGGACTGGCTGTCTCCTGGGGGGTGGGCACCTGGCTGAGCATGCGCGGAGATCCCTCCTCGCTGCGCATGCAGTTGTGGGTTGTCGTGTGCTTGGCCGCCATGCTGCCGGCCGTGGTCGGGGGGATCATCGAGGATGTATCGCAGCGCCTGAGCGTGCGTTACCGGCTGGTGCTCACCCTGCTGAGCGCCGTGCTGGCGGTTTTGCTGTGCGGCCTCACTGTGCCCCGGCTCGGCTGGCCCTGGCTGGAGCAGGCACTGGGTCCGGCCATGCCCTGGCTGGGCATGGGCCTGGCCGTCCTGGCCCTGACGGGCCTGCCCCATGCCTTCAACATCATCGACGGCTACAACGGGCTGGCCGGCATGGTGGCCACCATCATCTGCCTGGCGCTGGCCCACGTGGCACTGCAGGTGGGGGACCGGACCCTGGCCGCCATGCTGGTGACGCTGGCCGCCGCCACCTGCGGCTTCCTGGTCTGGAACTACCCGCGCGGCATGATGTTTGCAGGCGACGGCGGGGCCTATGTCTGGGGGCTGGCGATTGCCCTGGCCAGCATTGCCTTGGTGCAGCGCAATTCCGCAGTCTCGCCATGGTTTCCCATGCTGCTGCTGATCTATCCGGTCTGGGAGACGGTGTTCTCCATCTACCGCAAGCTGATGCGCGGCATGTCGCCGGGCATGGCGGATGCCCTGCATTTCCACCAGTTGATCTACCGGCGCATCGTGCGCGGTGTGTTCGACGACGATCTGGCACGGCGCATGCTGCGCCGCAATAACCGGACTTCACCCTACCTGTGGGCCTTCACGCTGCTGACCGTGGTGCCGGCATTGCTGTTTTGGAGCAACACGCCCGTTCTGGTGGGTTTTTGCCTTCTGTTCGTGGTCAGCTATGTGATCGCCTATCTGGCCATCGTGCGCTTCAAGCTGCCGGGCTGGATGCAGAACAATGGATGATGGCCGGGCGCCAGTGGGCGTTCCGTCATCCGGGCATGCAACACTGCCGCGCAGTTGCGGCACAATGCCCGCCTTGTTGTTGACTACTTCCACGCCCCAGGGCTAGCACCATGAACGATATCCTCTCGATTGCCCCCCGCGACAAGGCCGAAATCCTCGCCCAGGCCCTGCCCTATATCCGCAAGTTCCATGGCAAGACCATGGTCATCAAGTATGGCGGCAACGCCATGACCGATCCGGCCCTGCAGGCCGACTTCGCGGAAGACGTGGTGCTGCTGAAGTTGGTGGGCATGAATCCGGTGGTGGTGCATGGCGGCGGGCCGCAAATCGAGACGGCTCTCAACCGCCTGGGCAAGAAGGGCGAGTTCATCCAGGGCATGCGCGTGACCGACGCGGAAACCATGGAAGTCGTGGAATGGGTGCTGGCCGGCGAGGTGCAGCAGGACATCGTGGGCCTGATCCACCAGGCCGGTGGCAAGGCCGTGGGCCTGACAGGGCGCGATGGTGGCCTGATCCGCGCACGCAAGCTCAAGATGGTCGACAACAAGGATCCGAACATCGAGTACGACGTGGGCCAGGTGGGCGACATCGTCTCCATCGACCCCAGCGTGGTACGCGCGCTGCAGGATGACGCCTTCATCCCCGTGATCAGCCCCATCGGCTTTGGCGAGGAAAACGAGAGCTACAACATCAACGCCGACGTGGTCGCCAGCAAGCTGGCCACCGTGCTGCAGGCCGAAAAGCTGGTGCTGCTGACCAACACTCCCGGCGTGCTGGACAAGGCCGGCAGCCTGCTGACCGACCTCACGGCACGCGAGATCGACGCCCTGTTCGCCGACGGCACCATCTCGGGCGGCATGCTGCCCAAGATCAGCGGCGCCCTGGATGCCGCCAAGGCGGGAGTCAACGCCGTGCACATCATCGACGGCCGCGTGCCGCATGCCATGCTGCTGGAAATCCTGACCGACCAGGCCTACGGCACCATGATCCGCAGCCATTGAGGCCCGATGGCGCGGACTTTGCGGTTCGCGTTACCATCGCGCATGGCCCGGGCGTGGTCTGACGGCCTGGGCCGGTTTGCTGCAAGCCGCCTTTGGGCGGCTTTTGTTTTTTAGGTTTGATATGCGTTTGCTTCTTGTGGAAGACGATGTGATGGTGGCCAGCGGCATCAAGCTGGGGCTGTCCGATGCGGGCTATGCCGTGGACTGGGTCGGCAGTGCCGAGCGCGCCCTGGAGGTGCTGGCCCAGGAAGCCTTCGACCTGGCCGTGATCGACATCGGCCTGCCCGGTATCGATGGGCTGGAGCTCACGCGCCGCCTGCGCAGCAGCGCGGTGGAGAGCTCGGCCATGCCCGTGCTGATCCTGACGGCGCGCGATGCGCTGCAGGACCGCGTGCAGGGCCTGGATCAGGGCGCCGACGACTACATGGTCAAGCCCTTCGAGCTTCCTGAGCTGCTCGCCCGGCTGCGTGCGCTGCTGCGCCGCTCGCAGGCAGCCACATCGGCCGTCCTGAGCTTTGGCCCCATCGAGCTGGACACGGCAGGCCGCCGCGCCGGCGCACGCCAGCCTGCGCAAGACGATGAGAGCGAGGGAAAACTGCTGCCCATCGACCTGGGTCCGCGCGAATGGACCGTGCTGGAATACCTGCTGATCCACGCGCCCAAGCCCGCCAGCAAGGACAAGCTGCTGCAGGCGCTCACGGGCTGGGACCGCGAGATCACGCCCAATGCGGTCGAGGTCTATGTCTCTCGCCTGCGCAGCAAGCTGGAGCCGCATGGCGTGGCGCTTCGTTCCATCCGAGGCTTCGGCTATCGGCTGGAACTCTCGCATACCGCAGCCTGATGCGGACATGGCGCATGGCCCCAGGCGCTGACCGCCCATGACAGCCAATCTGCGCCTTCGCCTGCTGGTGCTGCTGGTGGTGCCGCTGACGCTGCTGGCACTGATGGGCGGCTGGTTCGGCTATCGCTCGGCAGACGAGGCCTCCACCCAGCATGACCAGCGCCTTCTGCGCCTGCTGCCTGCGCTGGCCGATTCGGTGCTGGCGCCGTCGATCGCCGAGGGAACGCCGCCCCTGGTGGCGCTGACGCCCGCCATCGAGGACGTCTTGCGCCAGCGCGGCGACGACGTCGGATATGCCATAGGTGACCTGCAGGGCCATGTCGTTGCCGGCGATACCTGGATCCGCTTCGACGTGCCTTCCACGCCGCTGGCCGAGTTCCACAGCCAGGAGCATGACGGCCTGACCTACCGCGTGGCCGTCATGCGCGCCGAGACCTATGGTGCCGGTGAAATGGTGCTAGTGCTGGCCGACGGTGGCGATGTGCGCCAGCAATGGGTGCGCCAGTTGCTGCTGCATGTGCTGCTGCCCAGCGTGCTGCTGATTGCGGGTGCCGGCATCGCCATCTACTGGTCGGTCAGCCGGGCTTTCCGGCCGCTTCTGACCCTGACCCAGGCGGTGGAACGGCGCTCGCCGCGCGACCTCAGTCCCATCTCGGAGCACAGCTCGCCGGCCGAAGTCCGTCCGCTGGTGCGCTCGCTCAACCGATTGTTTGCACTGGTCAACGCCCAGGCCGAAGGCCAGCGGCGCTTTGTGGCCGATGCGGCCCATCAACTGCGCACGCCGCTGGCGGCCTTGCAGGCCCAGGTCGAGGCCTGGGCACTGAGCGCGCAGGCTGCCCAGGCCGAGGCGAGGCGCAAGGGCACCGAGGCCCAGGTGGTGCTCAGCGTGACGCAGATCGAGCAGTTGCGCGACGCCACGCGGCGCACCTCGCAGCTGGCCCGCCAGTTGCTGGCGCTGTCACGTGCCGACGCCCGCAATGCCGAAGTCCAGCCGCTGCAGAAGGTGGACCTCAAGGACCTGTGCGAAAGCATGCTGGAAATGTTTTTCGACCAGGCCAGCGCCAAGGGGCTGGACTTCGGCCTTGACGTGGCGGCCGCCAGTGTCTGGGGCCACAGCTGGCTGCTGCGCGAACTGGTTTCCAACCTCGTGGACAACGCCATCAAGTACACGCCGCCCGGCGGCAGCGTCACGCTGCGCTGCGGCATGTACCATGGCGCGGCACAGTCTGCGGATGAGCCGCAAGGCTGGGCCTTCCTGGAGATCGAGGACGACGGCCCCGGCGTGCCCGAGGCCGAGCGCTCGCAGATCACGCAGCGCTTTTACCGCGCGCAGGGCGCGGCCGGTGACGGCACCGGGCTGGGATTGGCCATTGCCGAAGAAATCGCCCTGCTGCACCAGGGCACTCTGGCCTTTGGCGCCGCAGCGCAAGGCAAGGGCCTGCTGGTACGCTTGGAGCTTCCATTGCAAATGCCGGCCATGCTCTCGGAAACAATAGCAGCGCAAGCAACAGGCAAGCGATCCTGACGGTTGCGCTCATGGGGACAGCTTTGTGCGGAGTTGCCGCCGAGGGCTGTGAGAGAATTACTTACAAATAGTTGATCTGCTTATGTCCGAGTCTGAAGTCCTGTCGCCTTTATCCGCTCCTGGCGCTGATGTCGTTTCCGACGAAGCCGCCTCCGCTTCCGCCCCTACGCCTGCGCGCAAACGCCCCAAACCCGGGGAGCGGCGCGAGCAGATCCTGCAGGCGCTTGCGGCCATGCTGGAGAAGCCGGGCGCAGAACGCATCACCACGGCAGCGCTGGCAGCCCATCTGGGCGTCAGCGAGGCAGCCCTGTACCGCCACTTCGCCAGCAAGGCCCAGATGTTCGAAGGACTGATCGAGTTCATCGAGCAATCCGTCTTCACGCTCGTGCAGCAGATCGTCGGGCGGGACGTGCCGGAGGAAGAGCGGCCCGCAGTGGATGGAATGCGCCAGGCCAGCCGCGTGATCTCCCTGGTGTTGCAGTTCGGCGAGCGCAACCCCGGCATGGTGCGCGTCATGGTGGGCGATGCTATCGTCTTCGAGCACGAGCGCCTGCAGGCCCGTATGAACCAGTTCTTCGACCGCATCGAATCCACGCTGCGCCAGTGCCTGCGCCCCGCCGCCGGTGCGCTGGGCTCTTCCGCCCCGACGGTCGATGCACAGGTGGCCGCCAGCGTGCTGACATCGTTCGCGCTGGGCCGCCTGCAGCGCTACGCGCGCTCGGGTTTCCGCCGCCTGCCGACCGAGCATCTGGAAGCCAGCCTGGCCTTGATGGTCTGAACATGGCCCAGCGGACCCCAGGGTCCGCTTTGCAGCAAAGCCACCCGCTTGCGCCGGTGGCTTTTTTTGCGACCAGGGCCTTGCTTCGTCGCGGTGGCTGTGCTCAGCCCACGAGATTGCGCCGTCGCCTGGCCGGTGCTGTCACGCCCAGCGCCGCAACGATGCGCCCCACCTGGCCTTCCGTAATCCCATGCTCGGCAGCCAGTTGCCGGGCCGTTTTGTCCGTGGCGTAGTCTGCAGCGATGCGCTGGTTGCGCAGTGCCTGCAGTGCACGCGCTGCCCTGGGCAGCTGGAAGTGGGGCAGGCCGCCATACTCACGGGCGAGCTGGAGCAAGGCTGGCACGCCGATGGTGGCCGCATAGGGATGCTCGGCTGTGACCTTGTCCGGTGTGGGAATGTAGATGCGCAGTCCACCCCAGCGTTGCACCAGGGCCATCGTGGACTGCAGCCCGATCAGGCGCTCGAAGTCCTGCAGCAGGGGCGGAAGCAGATCGCTGCAAGTGCCATGATGCGGGTCCGAGGCAGCTGCCACGGGCGTGTGCATGCCGATGGTGGGGGGCAGGGCAGCAGGCCGAAAGCCCTGGAAGACAGGTGCCGGATGGTGTTCGGAATGCATTTTGGCTGTACGCTCTTGGTTCAAAAGGAAACGGTTCAATTTGAACCATATTCTTGGTCCATAACGAACCAATGTCAAGATTCGCCATGCCTGCAAAACCTGTGACTGATGCGCTTACATCCAACGTTGATGAGGTACTGGCGCGCATGGCTGAAGCCTTGGGACCCGACTGGATGGCGGGCATGGAGGTTCAGCCTGAAACGGTGCGGACCTGGCGCAAGCGCGGGGAAGTGCCAGCACGGCAACTGCTGCGGGCCTCGCAGCGAGCGGGCCGGCCGCTGGAGTATTTCAACGGCACGGGTGCAGCGAAGCCTGGGGCCCGGCATGGTGGGGCGGCCGAGGACGAGTTCACGCAGATCGAGATGCTCGATGCGCACGTCAGCGCAGGGCATGGGGCCGTCAACGGCCCCGACGAGGTGATAGGTCGCTTCGCCTTCCGTTCGTCCTGGCTGCAGTCCAAAGGACTGGGCAGGCACAACGCCAAGATCGTGCGTGCCCGTGGAAGATCCATGGCGGACCGCATCAACGATGGCGACATCCTGCTGGTCAACACCTCGGTCGATACGCTGACCCAGGATGGTGTCTATGTGATCGAGCTGGAGGGTGAGAACTACGTCAAGCTGCTGGAGCGCGACTTCAGCACGGGCGGTGTGCGTATCGTCAGCTACAACCCCGCCTATCCGCCCCAGGTTCTGGAAGGCGAAGCGGCCAACCGGCTGCGCATCTGCGGCCGGGTCCTCTGGCACGGCGGAGAACTCTAGCCCCCGGGCCGCGCCGCCCAGCATCGCTCCAAAGACTTTGCCGCAGGCCTGAGGCCAGCTTGCGCGCTTCCGTCTTCTCCCAGCCTTTCTCGTCCTCCTCTTTCGTGCGTCCGTGCCTGCCCGAGCGGCAGGACGTTTGCGCTTGCCTGGCCGTTGGGGTGTGTCGGGCCAAGGCACATGTGCCTGGCATCCAGATCCGCTGCGCCTGAGAAGGCGCGCTCCTGTGGACGCTGAAATCGGGCCTGCATATGCAGGCCTTATTCATTTTTGCCTGCCTCGGCACAGTCACTCCATCGCAACGACGCATCTTTTTCTGCGTCCCCCACGGAGTGACCCATGTACGCCATCGCACAACTGTTCCTGCTCTTTGCCGCTCATCTGCGGCCCATCGTGGCCGAGGCTGCGGCGAGCGTGGCGGCGGCCTTTCCGGTGCTGCGCTCATGAATGCACTGGCCCAGCATCGCAACGCCATCGTGTCCGTCCTGGCCTCGGTGCCGCAGATCGGCGTTGTGCAGGACCGCGAACGCCATGCCGCCAGCGATGCAGAGCTGGCCGCCCTGTTCACGTACACGCCGCCTGCAGCAGGCACGGCCCATGTCCGCGGTTGGTGGCTGCGCAGAAGCAGCACGGCCGAGCACGGCAGCAGCACGGCCCGCACGGTGAGCGTGCACCAGTGGACGCTGCATGGCTACCTGGCCATCGCCGACACCCAGGCCGGCGAACTGCTGCTGGACGACCTGGTCGAGCAGTTCCGCGCCCTGGTGCGAGCCGATCCGACCCTGGGCGGCGCGTGCCAGCCCGGTCCCCTGGCAGGCAGCGACGACAGCACCGATGGCGTGCAGGTCGTGCGAGCCGAGCCTGTGGATTTCGCGGGAGTGCGTTGCCACTCCGTTGTCCTGCAACTCAGAACCTGGAGCTACCTGTGACCTGCACACCACCAAACCGGGCCTAGACCGGACACCTCGCACCTTTCCCGCAACCACTGTGGCCCGCGGCGCTGGAGAACGGCGCCCAAGGCCGCGAAACCTCTCCTCATCTCTTCAAAGGATTTTCCAAATGGCAGCAAAGATCATGCGCAAGATGGCCCTCCTGGCCCTGGTTGAAACCGTTGTCGGCACGGCCGTCGTACCGCTGGCGGCCAATGCCATGCTGGTCAGCGACGTGACCCTCACCCCCATCGAGGGCGACGTGGTCGAGCGCAACAACATCCGTCCCTTCTTCGGCTCCAGCGGCAGCACCCTGGTCACCGAATACCAGAAGGTGGCGTTCTCCGTGGAATTCGCGGGTGTGGCCGCGGCAGGCGAGCGTCCCGGCGTGACCGACCTGTTGCGTGCGTGTGCCGCCAGCGCCAGCACCGAGACTGGCGTGAAGACGGTCTTCGCTCCCGTGACCGACGGCATCCAGAGCGTGACCATCTACGGCAACGTGGACGGCACCCTCTACAAGATGCATGGCGCACGCGGCGAGGTGGAGTTCAGCACCGATGCCAAGGCCATTCCCAAGTGGAAGTTCGAGTTCACGGGCTCCTTTGTCCCCGCAGTGGATGAGGCCCTGCCGGCTGTGGACTACAGCGACTTCGTCGCTCCCCTGGGCGTCAACAAGACCAACACCCAACTGACCCTCGACGGCCTGGCGGTGGCCTGCAGCGCCTTCAGCTTCAAGTGCGGCAACCAGGTGGTCAAGCGCGATCTGATGAACGTGGACACCGTGGAAATCACGGACCGCAAGTCCACGGGCAGCGTCACCTTCGAGAACACCAGCGTGGCCACCAAGGACTGGATCGGCCTGGCGCGTGCCAGCGCCATCGTGCCCGTCACGCTCAAGCACGGCCCGGGCGCCACCAACACCGTCAGTTTCAAGAGCGCGCGCGCCCAGATCGGCAAGCCGACCTACAGCGACAGCGATGGCGTGCAGATGATCACCATCCCCCTGTCGTTCATTCCCTCCGACGCGGGCAACGACGAGTGGTCCATCGAGATCTGACGCCTCACCTCCCTGCCTGACAACTACACATCCAAGGATCACCATGGCCGTCAAGATTTCCGGGCTCAAGCCCACCATCTCCGTTCCCGCAACGCTGTACCTGCCCGTCGATGAGGGCAGGTTCGGAGCCCATCACTTTGCCGTCGTGTTCAAGCGCCTGGGCAAGGCGCGGCGTGACGAGATCAATGAACTCATCGTCGTCGGCAAGCCCGCCACGCAGCCCGATGGCTCGCAGGAGGTACGGCGCATGACCATCCCTGAACTGCTCGACGAAGTGGTTGTGGGCTGGGAGGGGATGCTGGGCGACGAAGGAACACCTGTGCCCTACAGCCGCGACGAGCGCCTGGCGGCCGAGGAGTCCTACCCGGGACTGGAGCAGGCCATGGCCGTGGCCTGGTTCGACGGACTCAACGTGCACCAGCGGGATGCCGCCACAAAAAACTCCGTGGCGCTGTCCGGCATCACCTCGGCCTCGACGGCGCAGACCGCTATCTCGTAGACGACGAGCTGCGCGCCCAGTGCGCGCAGATGGGGATCGACCCCGACCGGATGGTGCCCGGCGATCTGCAACGCCAGCACCCCGAGGACTACGAACTGTGGCCGGAGCATGCGATGGCCTGGAGCGTGTACCTCGGCTGCTCCACCCAGTGGCGCAGGACGGCCACGCCCTGGGGCCATTGGCACTGGGACGGGCTGGACTACGCCGGGGCCGAGATCGTGATGCGCCGCTACGCGGTGCCCGCCGCGCAGCGCGGCGAGGTCTTCGCGCAGTTGCAGGTACTGGAGGCGCAGGCGCTGCGCCAGCTCAACCGGGGCTGAGGCATAGGGGCCTCGGCTCCGGCCTTTCAAGACAAACACAAGCGGTCAAGCATACCGAACAGAGATCAGCATGAGTACAGCGGTCAAAAGCATAGGCATCGCCGAGACGCCCAGCCTGAGCGAGCTGCGTGCGCAGAATGCCCAGTTCTCCCAGGAGCTCGACAAACTCCACGGCAAGCTGCAGCAGGCGTATGCCGGCATGTCGCAGTTCGCAGGTGCCTCAACGGACACGGCACTTGTGTCGGCGCGTGCCAGCGTCGATATCGAGAGCCTGTCTACTTCCATGGGCAAGATTGCCGGCCGCGCCAATGCCCTGCTGGAGGTGGCGGGTTCGGCGGCCAAGGTGGGAGAGGCCCTCTACACGGCCAGTGCCCAGACAGAGAATCTGCGTACGCGGCTGGACCTTGCCACCGGCGGCAAGGGCGCGCAGGAACTGGCCTATGTCACGGCCCTGGCCGATCGGCTGGGCCTGCAGCTCAATGCCACCGGCCAGGCCTACGCCGACTTCGCCACCAAGGCGCGTGGTACGGCGCTGGAAGGTGCGCAGGTGCAGACCATCTTCACGGGGATTGCCTCGGCCAACGCGGCCATGGGCCTTTCCGTGGAGCAGGGCAATGCCTCGTTGGCAGCCGTACTCGACCTGATGGGCAAGGGGACGATAGGCGCGTCGGACTTCAGCGACAAACTGGGACATATCCCGGATGCGGCGCTGGTCGGCGCTCAGGCACTGGGTGTGACACAGGAGCGGTTCTCCCAGATGCTGCAGACCGGCGAGGTCGTGACGCAGGACTTTCTACCCCGTTTCTCGCAGGCGCTGCAAAGCTCCCTGGGAGAGGGGACGGACAAGGCGGCGGACAGGCTGGATGCCGGCACCCAACGCATGGCCAACGCCTGGGACAAGCTCAAGTCCGCCGTGGGAGATTCCGGCATTAGCCAGATGATCTCCTTTGGCATGAACACAGCGGCCAACGACATGAACGCCTTTTCGGAGTCCATGTCGCGCGCGCGTGACAACGGGTCGGGCTTCCTGGGCCAGATCAGCAGCGGGCTGGGAAACATCGCCGGGCGCGCGGTGGGCTTGCAATATGTCAGCACGGCCTTCCAGTCGAATGCGGAAAAGGCAGCCTATCTGGCCAAGGAGCTTCCGCGCGCCAGGGCTGAATTGGAGATGCTGCAGGCCAAGGGGGCAGCGACATCGCGCAATGTGTGGGTGCGCACGGCCCATGACGATGCCCAGCGCCTGGTCGAAAAATTGCAGCAGGTGCAGCGCGAATTGATGGCGGCACAGGGTCAGCGCAATGCAGGCGGCGGCCGCGGGTTCATCAACCCGCCGCTGGTGGGACAGCCACAGCCGCAGGAGCAAAGCAAGAAAACCGACGCGCCTGCGCAGAAGAAAGAGCCGCCTGCGGTACCCCGCACCGTCAGCTACGCGCCACCGGCCGTGCCAGCCAGAACGCAGCAGGACAATGAGGAGCTCAAGCGCGATCAGGAACTGCAGAAAAGGCAGCAGGAGGTGGCGCAGCTCGTCAAGGAACACCAGACCAAGGCCGAACTGGCAGAAAAGAACCTGGACCTCGCCCGGCAGGAGACCCTCGCGATCGGTCTGACTGGCGATGCGTTGGGACAGCTGCGGCAGGAGCAGGTCGAAAAGACCATCGCGGAACTGCAAGACAACGCAGCCAAGCAAGAGAGCGTCCGATGCTCGAAGGACGTCGCCGAGGCCGTGGGCAAAGAGGCCGATGCCACGCGCGAACTCGCCAGGGTCAAAGGCTATAACGACTCGGCACGCATGGTGGCCGAGTACGCGCAAAGCGTGAAGGAGGCCAACGAGGCGACCCAGTTCGAGCAGTCCCTGGCCGCTATGTCGCAGCGCGATCGGGAGATTGCCCTGGCGCAGTACAGGATCGAGATAGATCTCCAGAAAAAGCTGCAGGACATCGCGGCCAAGAATCCCTCGGATGCCGCTGCCGCCCAGAAGCTCAAGGAAGATGCCACGGCCGCTGCGAACCAGGCCAAGGCCAATGTCGCCGAGCGCACCCGCATGCAGGAAACCCAGAAGTCCGTTGACCAGATGGACGAGATGTTCCGCAAGGGCTTCACGGACATGCTGGCCAACGGTACGGAAGGCTGGCGCACGTTCACCAAGAACCTGAGCGCGACGTTCAAGGCCACGGTCGCCGACGAGATGTACAAGGCGTTCGCACGGCCATTCCTTGTTCCTGTGATTGCTCAGTTGCAAGGATTCATCGGCAACCTCTTCGGTAAAACAGGGGCTCCGGGAACTTCTGGACCTAGTGGCTCGACAGATGCGGGCTTGGGGGGGGGACTGACGGACTGGTCAACCTGGGGTAGCTCAGCTCAAGAGTTCCTCAGTGACTCCGCATTCAAACTCGTCGTGAACGGCTGGGACAAGGCCGGTGGAGCGATGCTTGACCTGAGCCGGACCGTGGGTAGGTTTGACTCTTGGTTGAAAGACATCCCTGGATTTAAAGGTGGGCTGGGGTCTGCCGCAGGCTATTTGGGAAGTCTCTATAGCCTGTCTCAGGGGCAATATGGCGCAGCTGTCGGCCAAGCCGTGGGGACGTGGATTCTTCCCGGAATCGGAACGATGGTCGGCAGCTTTCTGGGTGGAGCTCTGGACAAGGCCTTCGGCTCCCGCGGCCCCAACCACGGCGGCGCCGCCTACAGCACCGCTGGCGTCGGCAACGACAAGGCCGCCGAACAGCTGTTCGGCCGTGCGGCCGGAGACTGGTATGACGATCTGACGCAGCGCCACAGCGATGCCGTCGAAAAGCAGCTCAAGACCAGCCTGGACGGCCTGGCCTCGGTCTATGGGTCCCTCAGCAAATACGCGACGGGTAGCGCGCGCGGCATCGACCTGGTCGGCGGCTTTGCCGTCAACGGCCGGTACAGCGACGAGGACGCCTACGGCTACGCCAAGATCATCGACAAGACGACCGGCATGATCCTGGCCGGCTTCGAAAACCGCTCGCTGGGCAACAACCCGGAAGAGGCCTACAAGGCCTTCCTGGGCCAGACCGGTTCCCTGCTGGTGTCCGAACTCAAGAAGGCGGACCTGCCCAGCTGGATGCGCACCACGCTGGACTCGCTGGGCGAAGCACCCAATGTCGAGGCGTTGCAGGCCGCCTTCCAGACCATCGACCTGATCGGCCGCTCCTTCGAGGAACTGGGCAAGAAGATCACGGGCTTTGCCGACCTGACCGACCTGGCCTTCGAGTCCCTGATCAAGGCTTCGGGCGGCATCGAGGCGCTGAATGCCAACGCGGGCAGCTTCTACCAGAACTTCTACAGCGAGGATGAGCGTAAGACCATCGCCAAGCGCGAGGTGGGCAGCAAGCTCAAGGACCTGGGCGTGGACATCGACCTGGATGCCGACGACGCCCAGGCCCGGTTCCGCAAGCTGGTGGAGGACAAGCTCAAGGCAGCCAACTCCGAGGAGGCAAATGCCAAGGTATTGAAGGACGCCATCTCCAAGGTCCAGGGCACGCAAGGCCTCAAGGACATGGCCAAGACTGGCGCTTTCAAGGACTGGGCCAGCACCACCCTGGGAGAAGGTTCGGGCGATATCGGAAAACTCGCGGCCGATCTCGAGAACCTGGCGAACACCAGCACGTCGCTGGCCGACTTCACTGCCGGTATGGACAAGCTGATCGGCAATATCGGCGGCACCGGCAAGTCTTCGGCCGAGACCGCTGCCGAGCTGCTCAAGCTCAACGACACGTTCAAGGCCGTTACCAAGACATCCGAGGATGCTGCGGCGGCTTCGGCCAAACAGGCCGAGGAAGCCAAGCGCAAGCAGGAGGAGCAGGCGCAAGAGGCGAAGAAGAAGAACGAGGCCGATACGGATGCGGCGTGGAGCCTGCTGCAGCGTTCCGTCGATGCGGAGCGCACCCTGGCTCAGGCGCGTCTGGATGCCGCCCGCGAGCAGGTCGAGCTTGCACGTGGCGTGGTGGACCTGGCGCGCGGTGCCGCACGTGATCTCTGGGGTGAGGTCGATACGGTTGCCGCAATGGATGCATCGTTGGCCGGACGGTTCATCCAGGATGCAGTCTCGGCTGTCCGCAATACCGGCTACCTGCCAGAGCAAAAAGCACTTGACGAAGCCATCACTGCGGCGCGCGATGGCCTTTCGCGCACGGCCTACGCCAGTCGTATCGATGAGGAGCGGGCAAGGCGAGCGCTGGCCGCAGATCTGGAACAACTCGGTGAGAAGGGGCAGGAGCAGTTGTCAGTGGCCGAACAGCAATTGGCGGCCGAAGAGACTTCCTTGGCGCGGTTGGATGAACTGATCCTTTCCTCCAAGCAGCAACTGGACGCTGCTCGTGGCATAGACATCAGCGTGCGCAGCGTCGATGAAGCGGTGCGTGATTTCCAGGCAAAGCTGCTGGCGGAGAAGAGCGGCGGAAAGTCCGGCCCTGGGGGAGGCGATGTGGCCGTACTGGGGCCTGGGGGGGCGCCTTCGCCTGGAGCGGGCCAGGATGCGCGTTACCGCCGTGCACGCACGGATGGTTCGGGTGGCACCTGGTATGAGCCAGTCACTGACAAGGATCGTGTAGCGCATCTGGACAAGTACAACGATGGCTATCACGCCTTCGACGGAACCGGGGACGCCAGCGGACTGAACCAATGGATCAAGGACAACAAGCTGACCGCCGCAGATCTGGCGGAGCTTTCCGGTCTTTATGAATCCGATTGGCGCAGGTGGTTCGAAGGCGCTGGCATTCCGGCCTTCGCGAAAGGTGGCCTGCACGGTGGTGGCTTGCGCATGGTGGGTGAAAGTGGTTGGGAGATCGAAGCCACCGGACCCGCGCGCCTTTGGAACCAGAGCCAACTGGGACAGGCGCTGATCGGTGGTGCGGATGCTGCTGGCACTCCCTTGCTTTTGGCCATCGAGCGCCTGATTCGCGCTATCGAACAGCAGGATCCTGCCTTGCAGGACATCAAACAGCATGTGCGCGATACGGCCGAGGTGCTGTTGCGTGTAACGCGTGGCGGCGTGGCCATGCAATCGGCTGGCGGCAGCGCCGTATTGGAGCTCTGATGCCAACGATCGATCAACTCGAGCAGGCGGCATCGTTGATGCCGGGCGACCTGACACTGCTGCGCCGGACGGGCCGCACGTATGCCATCGCTGCGGCGGCCATCGCCGGCCCGCAGGGACCGAAGGGTGATCCGGGCGCTGCGGGAGCAACAGGTCCGCGTGGGGCGACAGGTCCTCAAGGCGAGGCCGGCGTGCAAGGCCTGCAGGGGCAGCAAGGACTTCAGGGACCTGCCGGGCCCAAGGGGGATGTGGGTGCTCAGGGACTGCAGGGGCCGCAGGGAGCAACAGGACCCCAAGGTCTACCGGGCACGGCAGGTGCCAAGGGAGATGCCGGCGTTCCCGGACCCCAGGGCCCGGTGGCCATTCCAACCCTGGCGTGGGGTCGCGAATTGGCAAGAGCCGGCTATCTGCGCGAGGCCAATGGTGGCGTGCTTCAGCTCGGGGGGCGCTATGCCATCTGGACGGGTGGCGGCGCGATCACCATGCATCTGCCCAAGAAGAGCGAAGTTGCGCTCGGCGATTTCGTCGAGTTCACGAATCTTCACCTCACCTGGCCTGCGTCCGCGCAGTTCACTGTTGCCCGGCAGGAGTCGGGCACCTACATCCATGGCCACGACAGCCATCTCGTCTGCGACGTGGCCGTGGGTGGCTTTCGGCTGGTGTGCGTCTGGAAGGACGGCACCAACATCTGGTGGAACATCGTTTGAGGAAACCATGATAGTTGTCCCCCCCATGCCCATCACGGCGACTGGCCTGATCGACTGCAGTGTTCCGGAGGTGGATGCCTCTGCAGGCGAGAAAGTGTGGTCGCCAACAACCCACTATGAACGTGGCGCGCAGGTTCTGCGGCTGGAGACGCAGATGCGCTATGAGAACAGCATTGCGGGAGTCGATGCGACGCCTCCCGAGCAGGACTCCAGGCGCTGGATGCCCCTGCGTCCCAGCAATCGCTGGGCCATGTTCCGCCATCTCACGAACGATGCCACCGAAGCCCCTGCGACGTTGAGCTTCACCCTGCGCCCAGGCAAGCGCTTCGACACCCTGTTCATGCGGGGGGTACAGGCCGACAAGGTGGTGATGCAGGTCAAGTCCGCGGGCGTCGTCGTCGCCCAACGCGAGCGCAAGCTGAACGCGCGCGCCACGCGCACTTGGTCAGGCTATTTCTTTGGCGAATTTCCGCTGATTCCCACGGTTCTGATATCGGACCTGCCTCCATTCACCGGAGCGGAAATCGTGGTCACGCTGGTGCGTGCAGGTGGCCGCCCGGTACGTGTGGAGCATGCGGCACTAGGCATGAAGAGCTGGATTGGCGATGCGGAATGGGCGCCGCGCAATGACGCGCTGAATTTCTCGGTGGTCGATCGCGACAAGTACGGCGGCATCAAGTTGCAGCCTGTGCGTAGCGTTCCCACGCTCTCGGTCAAGGTCCGCATCCCCAAGGACAACGTCGATACCGCACTGCGCCTGCGCAGGGAACTGGATGCGGCCCCGGCACTGTGGGCTGCACTGGATGACGACACCACCGATGGATATGCCGAAGCCGCGTCGATCTTCGGCCCTTACCGGCGTTTTCCCATCGACCTCAACAACGCGAAAGACTCGTACAGCCAGATTGATTTGGAGTCCATGTAATGCCTATTGTCAAACCACCTCTGATTGCACAACTTCCCGTCGCTCCCTATGTCGGAGATCCCGATTTCGACGCGCATGCCGATGCCCTGCTGGGGCAGCTCGAATCGCATCGCCAGCAAATCAACGCCACGAACGATGCGACCTACACCAACGCCTTGCATGTGGAGGAGCGAGCCGGATCAGCCGAGGGCGCTGCGCGCGGTGCCTCGCAGTCCGAGGCCGCCGCCGCGCAAAGCGCCATAGCTGCTGCGGCAGCCGCTGGTGCCGTGAAATGGACTGCGGGTACAGCCTATGCGGAGGGCGCCGTGGTCTGGAGTCCGGCCAATGGCCTCAACTACCGCCGCAAGCTTGCCGGCAGCGGTGGCAATGACCCCAGCTCCGACGCCGCCAACTGGTGGGTGATGGGGGCGCCCATGTCGGCCCCCATCCAACGCATCAGCTCCGATACGCTGGCGCAGACACGCATGCATTACGTGATCGAAGCGGCACTCACGCTCACTTTGCCGGCAGCGCCGGCACTGAGCGATGTGGTCCAGATCACGGATCTGTCCGATTCGATGGCCGTGGCCATCCATCCCAACGGCGCCCTCATTCGCGGAGCGAGCGGCGTGATGACTCTCGATGTTCTGCGGGCAGCCGGCTCGCTTGTGTATTCCGGCTCAGCGAAAGGATGGGTGTAAGAAATGCCGAATTTTTCTCAGCTTTTTGGGGGTGGGAGTGTGGTCAAAGGTGTTCAGCGAGGGGTTACAGAATCGCAGTCTGGTGCTTATGCAAATTACACAATAAAGGTGCCTATTTCTGCTGTTAATCCAGCAAAGACATTAGTAAATATATTGACTCAGTACAGCAGTGGTGCAGAGGGATGGGAAACAACAATTTCGGCACGGCTTCTAAATGCGACAACCTTGGAGATATACGCTATACGGTCGAGTCCAGGTGGCATGTTTGGTCCCGCTATCTCGTGGGAGGTTATCGAGTTTGGTTAACAAGGTATGCTAATGAATTAAAGCGTGCATATTGGAATAAATGGCATTGGATATCTGATGCGGCAGGCCTTTGAAAACATTGAACTGCCGCATATAATCATTCGTCAGGCATATCATGAGATTGAACGGTATAGCGTTTGGATGTTATCGGGTTCGGGGTCTTTGAGACTGCACCGAAGAACCCGAGATCATCATCACCAGCTTCACAGTAGATCGTGAGGCTTTGTGAATACACCCACTTCACCGATTCGACGGTGCCTGTGGGTGCCACGCTGGTCCTATCTGCCGAACTGCCGAACTGCCGAACTGCCGAACTGCCGAACTGCCGAACTGCCGAACTGCCGAACTGCCGGCAGGCGCGCAGGTCTTGGCGAAGGAGGGCGGCTTCCGACTGCCCCTCCGGTTGTGCGATGGCTGCGAGCGCGTGGTGCTGGCCTCCATTGCCGAGGTCTCTGTCCACTTCGAGGACAGTCGGGTCTGGGAAGTGACCGAAACCATGGTCAATTCCTGCGCTTCAAGGGCTTCAAGATATTTGCCGTGGGACTTGTCCTGAGGCGTGACATACAACCAAGCCGGCTCCTGCCGGCTTTTTTGCGCCTGCCCGCTGGCTAGGTGTTTTCCCCCGCATGTCTTCGCCGCGACAAGCTTTCCATGCAAAATAGCACGAACGTTCGTTTTAACAAGAATTTCGCATGTCCAGCGTTTCCGCCCCACGCCGCACCACCCGTTTGACCGCTGACGCCACGGCCGATCCCAAGGCGGGCTCTTCCGTGCACGAAGCCGCTGCGCCCGCGCCGCGCCGCGCGCTGCACAAGGGGCAGCAGACCAAGGCCACCATTGTGGAGGCTGCCCTCAACCTGGCCACGCACATCGGGCTTGAGGGCCTGTCCATCGGCGCTCTGGCCGAGCTGACGGGCATGAGCAAGTCGGGCGTGTTCGCGCATTTTGGCTCGCGCGAGGAGCTGCAGATTTCCGTGGTGCATGAGTACCACGACCGTTTCGAGCAGGAAGTGTTCTTTCCCGCGCTTCAGGCGCCGCGCGGCGTGGCGCGTCTGCGGGCGCTGTTCGACAACTGGATGAAGCGCACGTCGATCGAGCTGGACTCGGGCTGCATCTATATCAGCGGCGCCGTGGAGTTTGACGACCGCACGGGGCCGGTGCGCGATGCGCTGACGGCCTCGGTCCAGACTTGGCACGCAGCCATGCGCCGCACCATCGTGCAGTGCCGCGAAAGCGGCGACCTGCGTGCCGACCTGGACGAGAACCAGCTGCTGTTCGAGATCCACGGCCTGATCCTGGCCCTGCATTACGAGGCGCGCTTCCTGCGCAATGAAGGCTCGATGCAGCGCGCCATCGACGGCTTCGAGAGCATTCTGGCGCGCTACGCCAGCCCGACCTGATTTTTCAGTTTCACCGTTTCCACCGCATCCACTGCAAACCCCGCCAACACAGGAGAAGACAAATGCCCAGCTACAACCCGCCCCTGCGCGACATGCAATTCCTCATGCACGAGGTGTTCAAGGTCACGGACGACTACCAGCAGATGACGGCGCATGCCGAGGTCGATGCCGACACCATCAATGCCGTGCTCGAAGAGGCGGGCAAGTTCGCGGCCAACGTGACGTTTCCGCTGAACATCAGCGGCGATGCAGAGGGCTGCGTGCTGAACAAGGAAACCCACGAGGTCACCACGCCCAAGGGCTTCAAGGAGGCCTACCAGAAGTATGTGGAAGGCGGCTGGCCTTCGCTGTCCTGCGATACGGCCTACGGCGGCCAGGGCCTGCCCTTTGCGGTGAACTCGGCGGTGTACGAGATGCTCAACAGCGCCAACCAGGCCTGGACCATGTACCCGGGCCTGTCGCACGGCGCCTATGAAGCCCTGCATGTGCACGGCACGGAAGAGCAAAAGAAGCTGTACTTGCCCAAGCTGACCAGCGGCGAGTGGACCGGCACCATGTGCCTGACCGAGCCCCATTGCGGCACCGACCTGGGCCTGCTGCGCACCAAGGCCGAGCCCGTGGCCGGCGCGCCCGAGGGCACCTACAAGATCACCGGCAACAAGATCTTCATCAGCGCGGGCGAGCACGATTTCACCGACAACATCGTCCACCTGGTGCTGGCCAGACTGCCCGATGCGCCGGTAGGCTCCAAGGGCATCAGCCTGTTCGTGGTGCCCAAGTTCGTGGTCAAGGCAGATGGTTCGCTGGGCGAGCGCAACCCCATCTTCTGCGGTGCGCTGGAGCACAAGATGGGCATCCATGGCAATGCCACGGCACAGATCAATATCGACGGCGCCATCGGCACCCTGGTGGGCCAGCCGAACAAGGGTCTGCAGGCCATGTTCGTGATGATGAATGCCGCCCGCCTGGGCGTGGGCAACCAGTCGCTGGGCCTGACCGAGGTGGCCTACCAGAACGCCCTGGCCTATGCCAAGGACCGCCTGCAGATGCGCAGCCTGTCGGGCACCAAGGCCAAGGACAAGCCGGCCGATCCCATCATCGTCCACCCCGACGTGCGCCGCATGCTGCTGACGGCCAAGGCCTATGCCGAAGGCGGCCGTGCGCTGGTCACCTACTGCGCCTTCCTGATCGACAAGGAGTTCAACCACCCCGACGAGAAGGTGCGCAAGGACAGTGCCGAGCTGGTGGCGCTGCTGACGCCCATCGTCAAGGCCTTCATCACCGACAACGGCTGGACGGCCACCACCATGAGCCAGCAGGTCTATGGCGGCCATGGCTTCATCACCGAATGGGGCATGGAGCAGTTCGTGCGCGATGCGCGCATCAACATGATCTATGAAGGCACGAACGGCATTCAGGCGCTGGACCTGCTGGGCCGCAAGGTGCTGGGCAACCAGGGCGCATCGCTCAAGAAGTTCGGCAAGCTGGTGGCGCAACTGGTGGAGGAAGAGGGCGTCAACGAGAAGATGGCCGAGTTCATCAACCCCATCGCCTACCTGGGCGACCAGATGACCAAGTTCACCACCGAGATCGGCTTCAAGGGCATGCAAAACCCCGACGAGGTGGGTGCCGCGTCCGTGGACTACCTGCGTGTGGCGGGCCACCTGGTGTTCGGCTACTTCTTCGCCCGCATGGCCCAGGTGGCATTGCGCGAAATCGCCAAGGGCAATACCGACCCGTTCTACCAGGCCAAGCTGCAGACCGCGCGCTTCTACTTCGCCAAGCTGCTGCCCGAGACCGCCACGCTCATGCGCACGGCCCGCGCAGGCAGCAAGTCGCTGATGGACACGGACGCAGCGCTGGCCTGAACGGCTTCACTCCAACATGGGAGCGCGGGCTGTGCGCATCAGCGTGGCCTGCGCGCCTTTCTAGGCGAAAGGGGTTTGAAATGAAGGCATATCAAGCACTGGCAGCAATGGTCCTGGGCCTCACGGCTGCCGCAGCGCAGGCGCAGATGACGCCCGTGGGCCTGTGGAAGAGCGTCGACGACAAGAGCGGCGAGGCCAAGTCCGAGATCCGCGTGGCCGAGAACGACGGCGTGGTCACGGGCCGCATCGAGCAGATCCTGCGAAAGGGCGCCGATCCGGCCGCCACCTGCACCGAATGCTCGGACGACCGCAAGGGCCAGCCGCTCAAGGGGCTGGAGATCATCCGCGGCGCCAAGAAGGCCGAGGGCAAGGACGTCTGGGAAGGCGGCAAGATCCTCGACCCCGAAAACGGCAAGACCTACACGCTGCGCCTGACGCCCATCGAAGGCGGCGCCAAGCTCGAGGTGCGCGGCTCCATCGGCCCCTTCGGCCGCACCCAGACCTGGGTGCGCGTGCAGTAAACCATTCCGGAGGGCGGCCGCAGCGGCCGCCTTCCTCCCACTTGTGGAACATCCATGTCCCGATTCAATGTGAAGAAAGTCGCCGTGCTCGGCGCTGGCGTGATGGGAGCGCAGATCGCGGCCCATCTGGTCAATGTCAAGGTGCCCGTGGTGCTGTTCGACCTGCCCGCCAAGGAAGGCCCGAAAAGCGGTATTGCCGAGCGCGCCATCGCCAACCTCAAGAAGCTCAAGCCTTCGCCCATCGGCGTGGCCGAGGACGCGGACCTGATCCAGCCCGCCAACTACGAGGAGCACCTCAAGCTGCTCAAGGGCTGCGACCTGATCATCGAGGCCATTGCCGAGCGAATGGACTGGAAGCTCGACCTGTACACCAAGATCGCGCCCCATGTGGCCAAGCACGCCATCGTGGCGTCCAACACCTCGGGCCTGTCCATCACCAAGCTGTCCGAGGCGCTGCCCGACGCGATCAAGCCGCGCTTTTGCGGCATCCACTTCTTCAACCCGCCGCGCTACATGCCGCTGGTGGAGCTGATCGCCACGCCGACCACGCAGCCCGTGGTGCTGGACCAGCTCGAAGCCTTCGTCACCAGCGGCCTGGGCAAGGGCGTGGTGCGCGCCAAGGACACGCCCAACTTCATCGCCAACCGCATCGGCATCGCCGGCATGCTGGCCACGATGAAAGAGGTCGAGAACTTCGGCCTGACTTTCGACGTGGTCGATGACCTCACCGGCAAGAAGCTGGGCCGCGCATCCAGCGGCACCTTCCGCACGGCCGACGTGGTGGGCCTGGACACCATGGCCCATGTGATCAAGACGTTGCAGGACAACCTCAGCGCCGAGACCGATCCCTTCTACGGCAGCTTCGGCACGCCGCCCGTGCTGGCCAAGCTGATCGAGCTTGGCAACCTGGGCCAGAAGGCGAAGAAGGGCTTCTACAAGAAGGTCGGCCGCGACATCCTGCAGTTCGAGCTGGACAGCGAGGACTACGTGCCCGCCGGCGGCAAGGCCGACGAGGTCTATGGCCGCATGCTCAAGAAGCCCGCTGCCGAGCGCCTGAAGCTGCTGCGCAATGCCGAGGGCGCGCAGGGCCGCTTCCTGTGGGCCATCCTGCGCAACAGCTTCCACTACGCGGCCATCCACCTGGAGAGCATTGCCGAGTCCGCACGCGACGTGGACCAGGCCATGCGCTGGGGCTTCGGCATGAAGCAGGGCCCGTTCGAGCTGTGGCAGGAAGCCGGCTGGCTGGAAGTGGCGAAGATGGTCCAGGAGGACATCGATGCCGGCAAGGCATTGAGCAAGGCGCCTCTGCCCAAGTGGGTCTTCGAAGGCCCGGTGGCCGAGGCTGGCGGCGTGCACACGGCGCAGGGCTCGTGGAGCCCTGCCAAGGGCCAATTCGTGCCCCGCCGCGTGCTGCCCGTCTACGAACGCCAGATATTCCCCGAGAAGCTGCTGGGCGAAGACAGCCTGCCCGACTGGAAGACGGCTGGCACCACGATCGCCGAATCCAAGGCGCTGCGCACCTGGACGCTGGACGGCCAGATCCTGATCGCCAGCATCAAGAACAAGATGCACGCCATCAGCCCCGAGGTCATGGAAGCGCTGATGGAAGCCGTGGACGTGGCCGAGACCGACTTCCAGGGCATGGTCATCTGGTCGGGCGATGCGCCGTTCAGCGTGGGCGCCGACCTGGAAGCCACCATGCCGGCCTTCGTGATCGGCGGCGCAGACGCCATCGAAAGCGTGGAGCAGGAGCTGCAAAACCTGATGCTGCGCATCCGCTACGCCCAGGTGCCCGTGGTTGCGGCCATCCATGGCATGGCGCTGGGCGGCGGCTGCGAGCTGGCCGTCTACAGCGCGCGCCGCGTGGCGCATATGGAAAGCTACATCGGCCTGGTGGAAGTCGGCGTGGGCCTGGTGCCCGGCGCGGGCGGCCTGACCTATATCGCGCGCCGCGCGGCAGAGAACGCCGCCACCAGCACGGGCAAGGACCTGCTGCCCTTCCTGACCGAAGGCTTCACGGCCGCGGCCATGGCCAAGGTGGGCACCAGTGCCATCGAGTCGCGCAAGCTGGGCTACCTGCTGGACAGCGACCTCATCGTGCCGCACAAGGACGAGCTGCTCTTCGTCGCCATCAACGAGGCCAAGTCCATGGCCGCAGGCGGCTGGCGCGCGCCGCTGCCGCGCAGCTTCCCCGTGGCGGGACGCAGCGGCGTGGCCACCATCAAGGGCTCGCTGGTCAACATGCGTGACGGCGGCTTCATCAGCGAGTTCGACCAGCATGTGGCCAGCCTGATCGCCAACGTGGTCTGCGGCGGCGACGTGGATGCGGGCACCCTGGTGGACGAGGCCTATCTGATGAAGCTCGAACGCAAGGCGTTCTGCCACCTGATCGGCCATCCGAAGACCCATGAACGCATTCTCGGAATGCTGAACACCGGCAAACCCGTCCGCAATTGAGGCAGATCGAGGAGAGACAAGACA
Organism: Delftia acidovorans NBRC 14950; assembly: GCF_001598795.1. GTDB lineage: Bacteria > Pseudomonadota > Gammaproteobacteria > Burkholderiales > Burkholderiaceae_C > Comamonas > Comamonas acidovorans. The sequence goes on from NZ_BCZP01000002.1 coordinate 382,728, forward strand.
TGAAACAAATCCAAGACGCCTACATCGTCGCCGCCACGCGCACGCCCATCGGCAAGTCGCACAAGGGCTTTTTCCGCAACTACCGTCCCGACGACCTGCTGGCGACCACGCTGAAGGCCGCGCTGGCCCAGGTGCCGGGGCTGGACCCGGCTGCTATCGAGGACATCATCTGCGGCTGCGCCATCCCCGAGGCCCAGCAGGGCCTGAACGTGGCGCGCATCAGCGCCGTGCTGGCGGGCCTGCCCACCAGCGTGGGCGGCATCACCGTGAACCGCTTCTGCGCCTCGGGCCTGTCGGCCGTGGCCATGGCGGCGGACCGCATCCGCGTGGGCGAGGCCGACGTGATGATCGCGGCCGGTGTCGAGAGCATGAGCATGGTGCCCATGATGGGCAACGCGCCCTCGCTGTCGCCGTCCATCTTCGAGCGTGATGGCGACGTGGGCATTGCCTACGGCATGGGCCTGACGGCCGAGAAGGTGGCCCAGCAGTGGAAGGTCTCGCGCGATGCGCAGGACGCCTTTGCGCTGGAGTCGCACCGCCGTGCCCTGGCCGCGCAGCAGGCCGGTGAGTTCAAGGACGAGATCACGCCCATCGAGGTCACCGACCGGGGCCTGGACCTGGCCAAGGGCGAGCCCGTGGTGCGCACGCGCACCGTGGAGCTGGACGAGGGCGCACGCCCCGACACCAGCCTGGAAGGCCTGGGCAAGCTGCGCACCGTGTTCGCGGCGCGCGGCTCGGTGACGGCTGGCAACAGCTCGCAGACCAGCGATGGCGCAGGCGCGCTGATCCTGGCCAGCGGCGCCGCCGTGCAGCGCTTCGGCCTCACGCCGCTGGCGCGCTTCGTGAGCTATGCCAGCAAGGGCGTGCCGCCGGCCATCATGGGCATCGGCCCCATCGAGGCTATCCCGGCGGCACTGCGCTATGCGGGCCTCAAGCAGGACGACATCGACTGGTTCGAGCTCAACGAAGCCTTTGCCGCCCAGTCGCTGGCCGTGGTCAACACGCTGGGTCTGGACCCCGCCAAGGTCAATCCCATGGGCGGCGCGATTGCCCTGGGCCACCCGCTGGGTGCCACGGGCGCCATCCGCTCGGCCACCGTGGTGCATGCGCTGCGCCGCAAGCAATTGCGCTACGGCATGGTGACGATGTGCGTCGGAATGGGCCAGGGCGCCGCCGGCATCTTCGAGCGGGTTTGACCGTTGCTCAAAGCCCCGTTCGCGGGGCTTTGTCTTTTTCGCTCATCCCATCCTTTCCCATCCATGCGAGCCGGCACAGAAACGGCACCGACCAGGAGACAGCCATGGAACAACACCAACTCAGCAGCGATGGCGCCACGCTGGCGCTGCGCGTCTACACGCCCGCTGGCCCGCCGCGTGCCAGCGTGGTCATCGGCGGGGCCATGGGGGTGCGCCAGGCCTTCTACGAGGCCTTTGCCACCTGGCTTGCGGGCCAGGGCTATCGGGTGACCAGCTTTGACTACCGGGGCCATGGCGATTCCCTGCAAGGGTCTTTGCGCGAGGTGCGTGCCGACCTGTGCGACTGGGCGCGCGACTACGAGACCGTGATCGCCCATGCCAAGGCGCAGCTGCCGGACCAGCCGCTGTTCCTGATCGGCCACAGCCTGGGCGCCCAGCTGCCGGGCCTGCTGCGCTCCCCGCAGCTGGTGGACGGCCTTTTGAGCATTGCGGCCGGCAGCGGCTACTGGCGTGACAATGCGCCTCGCCTCAAGCGCATGGTTCCCTATTTCTGGCATGTGCTGGTGCCCGTGGCCACGCGCCTGTGCGGCTACTTTCCGGGCCGGCGCCTGCGCAAGGTGGGCGACCTGCCGGCCGGCGTCATGCTGCAGTGGCGCCGCTGGTGCCTGAATCCGCGCTACAGCGTGGGTGCCGAGGGCGAGGCCGCCGCGCGCAGCTACGCCGCCGTGCGCTTTCCGGTGATGGCGCTGTCCATGAGCGACGACGAACTCATGACCTGGCGCGGCACCGAGCACCTGTTCGCGCTCTATGCCAATGCCCCCAGCCGCATCGAGCGCATCGAGCCCAAGGCGCTGCAGTTGCGGCGCATAGGACATTTCGGCTTCTTCCGCGCCGATATGCGCGACGCGCTCTGGGGCCGGGCCGTGGACGTGTTCTCGGGCTGGACCAAGGCGCCGGCCGCCGCGGCCCACCCGCGCTTTCCCTCACCCGCAGAGTCGCCGGCTTGACGGACGCGGGCCCCGCTTGCCATCACACTCGTTTGCCATGAGCACAGACATCCATCCTCTCGACCAGGCCGTGGCGCTCACGCCCACCGGCGCCGTGGGCCACTACCAGGGCCAGACCACGCAGGACTACTGGAACATGGTGGGCCCGTACGGCGGCATCACCGCCGCCGCGCTGGTGCAGGCCATCCAGCAGCATCCGCTGTGCCTGGGCGATCCGCTGTCCATCACCGTCAACTACGCAGCTGCGCTGGGCGCGGGGCGCTTCGATATCGAAGCCCGCCCCGTGCGCACCAACCGCTCCACACAGCACTGGCTGCTGACCATCACCCAGCCCGACCAGGACGGCGATGCCCAGGTCGTCACCACGGCCACGGCCGTCACGGCCGTGCGGCGCAGCACCTGGGGCGGCACCGACCTGGCCATGCCCGAGGTGCCTGCGCCCGCCACCGTGCCGCGCGTGCCGCCTCTGGGGGGCGTGGAGTGGCTCAACCGCTACGACATGCGCTTTCTCGACGGCATCATTCCCCAGACCTGGGATGGCCGCGAGATCGACAGCCTCACGCGCCTGTGGGTGCGCGACGAGCCGCCGCGCGCACTGGATTTTTGCGCGCTGGCCGGCCTGGCTGACGTATTCTTCCCGCGCGTGTGGCTGCGCCGCGCACAGCGCACCCCGGCGGGCACGGTGTCCATCACCGTCTACTTCCATGCGGGGCGCGAGGAACTGGCCGCCGCAGGCACGGGCCACCTGCTGGCCCAGGCGCGCGGCCAGGAATTTCGCAACGGCTTCTTCGACCAGAGCGCCCAGCTGTGGAGCGAGGCCGGCGTGATGCTGGCGAGCAGCCACCAGATCGTGTATTTCAAGGAATAAGCAAGGCAAGACCATCATGAGCGAAACCACCCAGGACATCCGCGTGCACACCGAAGCCGGTGTCTGCACCATCACCTTCAACCGCGCAGACAAGAAGAACTCCATCACCGAGGCCATGTACGCCAGCATGGCCGATGCGCTGGCCCAGGCCGGCGAAGACGCCGCCGTGCGCTGCGTGGTCTTCCAGGGCGACATGGCCATCTTCAGCGCGGGCAACGACATTGCCGACTTCCTCAAGCAGTCGGCCGGCGGCGCCGCCAGGCCGGAAGGCGAGCAGCGCCCCGTCTGGCGCTTCCTGCACAACATCGCCGCCTTTCCCAAGCCCGTGATCGCCGCCGTCTGCGGCCCGGCCGTGGGCATCGGCACCACCTTGCTGCTGCACTGCGACCTGGTCTATGCAGGCGACAACGCGGCCTTCTCGCTGCCCTTCGTGAACCTGGGCCTGTGCCCCGAAGCGGCCTCCAGCCTGCTGCTGCCCCAGATGCTCGGCTACCACCGCGCGGCCGAGGCCCTGCTGCTGGGCGAGCCCTTCCTGGCCGAAGCCGCCCTGGAAGTGGGCCTGGTCAACCGCGTCGTGCCGCCCAGCGAATGCAATGCGCTGGCCCAGGCCCAGGCCAGGAAGCTGGCGGCCAAGCCGCTTTCGGCCCTGATCGAGACCAAGCGCCTCATGAAGGCCGGCCAGTCCGGCCTGGTGCGCGAGCGCATGGCCGAGGAGGGAGCGAGCTTCGGCAAGCTGATGGGCGGGCCTGCTGCCAAGGAGGCGTTCACCGCGTTCATGGAGAAGCGCAAGCCGGACTTCAGCCAGTGCTGAAATCCACGAAGGTCTCCGAGGCCTCCGAGGCGTCCGTGCAGTTCGAGCCCGAGTTCATCGCCGGGCTGCGCGAAGTGTTCGAGCGCCAGATCGCCTTCAACCAGGTGCTGGGCCTGCGCATCACCGAAGTGCTGCCCGAGCGGGTTGAAGGCCGCATCACCATGCGGCCCGAGCTCATCGGCCACGCCGCCTACCAGCGCATCCACGGCGGCGTGATCAGCGCCGGTCTGGACTCCATGGGCGGCCTGGCCGTCATGGCGGCCATCGGTGCCAAGCACATGGACGATGCGCCCCTGCAGCGCCTGCACCGCTTCTCGCGCCTGGGCACCATCGACCTGCGCGTGGACTACCTGCGCCCCGGCATAGGCAGCGAATTCATCCTGCGCGCCGAGGTGCTGCGGCTGGGCTCGCGCGTGGCCAATACGCGCATGGAATTCCTGGGGGCCGATGGCAGCTTGCTGTCCACGGGGACGGCGGCGTACATCGTTTCTTGAAGCATGGCCCGCTGACTGCGGGCCTTCTTTTTGCGTTTCTTCACCCCCAGCGCGCGCGCCACACGGCCCAGGCCGTGCCTGCGCCATAGGCGGCCATGGCCACGGCGACCAGGATGAACAGCGACTGGGCACTGCCCAGGCCGCTGGACATGAGCCAGCCGCCGCCCACCACCACGATCAGCAGGCGCACCGTGCCGGCCAGCACGGGTGCCCAGACGCGGCCTGCGCCCAGGGAGGCGAAGTACAGCACCAGTCCCAGGCCGAACAGCCCGAAGGCCGGGCCCACGGTGCGCAGGTAGAGGTCGGCGTAGGCGCGCACGGCCGGGTCGCCGGTGAAGATGCCTGACCACAGCTGCGGCCAGACCATGACCACCAGCCCCAGCACGCCCAGCAGGGCCGCGGCCATGGCGCCGCCCGACCAGGCCACGCGGCGCGCGCGTGCCACCTGGCCTGCGCCCATGGCCATGCCCACCATGGGCACGGCGGCCATGCCCACGCCGAAGGCCATGGGGATCAGCAGGAACTCCAGCCGCTGGCCTATGCCGTAGCCGGCCAGGGCCAGCGGGCCCAGGCGGGCGACCATGCCTGTCAGCAGCAGCGCGGCCAGCGCCGTTTGCACGGGGGACAGGCAGGCCAGGGCACCCACGCGCAGGATGTCGCGGAACATGGGCCAGGCCAGGCGCGGCGTGCGCCAGTCCAGCTGCAGGCGCTGCTGGCCCCACTGCAGGTAGGCCAGGAAGGCCGCCACGGCCAGCACCATGGCCACGATGTTGCCCACGGCCACGCCCGGCATGCCCCAGCGCGGCATGGGGCCCAGGCCCAGCCCCAGCGTGCCGCCCACCACGATCTGCACCAGCGAGGCCGCAAAGATCACGGCCGACGGCATGCGCATATTGCCCGTGCCCCGCACCACCGATGCCAGCGTATTGCACAGCCACACCAGGATGGCGCCGCTGAACAGCACGGCGCCAAAGCCCGTGGCCGCTGCCAGCACCTCGCCGCGCCCGCCCAGCCAGCTGTAGAAGGTGGCGCCGCAGAGCACGAAGATGAGCGAGTACAGCAGGCCTGCGATGGCGCCGATCACGATGGCGTGCAGGGCCAGTGCCGAGGCACGCGCGCCGTCGCCCGCGCCCAGCGCGCGGCTGATGGCCGAGGACACGCCGCTGCCCATGGCGCCGTTGCTCATCATCTGCGTGAGCATGGCCAGCGGAAATACCAGGGCCATGGCCGCCAGCGATACGGTTCCCAGCTGCCCTACGTAGTAGGTCTCGGCCACGGCGACCAGCACCGACATGCTCAGCGCCACCATGTTGGGCACGGCCAGGCGCATCAGGGTGGAGGCGATGGGGCCGCTGACCAACGGATGCGCGGACCCGCTGGCCGCAGCGCCCGGGGCTGCGGAGGACAGGGCGGCGCTCATTCCGCGCTCTCCTGCGTGGCGGTTTCCAGCACGGGCAGCATGCCCAGCACCAGGCTTTCGAGCGCGCCGATCTGCTCGCTGCCGCACAGCTCGCGCACGCGCTGCTGGGCCTGGCGCCACAGGGCGGCAGCCTCGCGGATGCGGGCGCGGCCTTCGGGCGTGACCACCACGCAGCGGCTGCGCGCATCCGCGCCGGGAACCAGGTCGATGAAGCCGGCCTGCTGCAGCGTGCGCAGATTGCGCGTCATCGTCGTGCGGTCGGTGTGCAACTGCTCGGCCAGGGCCGAGACCGTGGGCGGGCCGTCGGGCGCATTGCGTGCCTGCACCAGCAGGCTGAACTGCGTGCCGCGCAGGCCGCTGGGCGCCAGCGTGTCGTCATAGAGCTGCGAGATCTTGCGCGACAGGCTGCGCACCATGAAGCAGGTGCAGACCGGACTGGCGCTTGAGGTGGAGGAGGTCATGGGGCGTGGGGCAGGTGGCCTGGAATGGAAATGAGTGTAGATGCACCTATTGATTTGCGCATGTCCGCTGCGCGACCTGCGCATGCGCGGTGTGTGATCGAGAAAGGCTTGCAAGCACATGAAACGGGAGAACCATCTCGTTACCGTTCTTGCGAGATGCCGGCATTTGTTGCCAGTTCGTGTGCGTAGCATCGGATTTTTCCGAAGGAGACCCACCCATGGCTGTTCAGAACCCGTTCTTTGGCAAGCGCGACAACGATGCTTTCACCTCCCGCAACACCCTGGGCAGCGGCACAGGCGCCGCCAGCACGGGCGGCAGCCCTTCGGGAGCCGTCATGCCCAGCTCCAGCGTGAGCAGCCCGGCATCCACCCAGCGCCAGGCCTCGCCTGTGTCGCAGGACTCTCCGGGCAGCAAGCTCACCGTGGGCCCCAACATCAAGCTCAAGGGCGTGGAGATCACCGACTGCGACACGCTGGTCGTCGAAGGCACGGTGGAGGCCACCATGGACTCGCGCGTGATCCAGATCGCCGAGCAGGGTGCCTTCCATGGCACGGCCGAGATCGACATCGCCGAGATCCATGGCGTGTTCGACGGCACGCTGACCGTGCGCGAAAAGCTGGTCATCTACGGCACGGGCAAGGTCAGCGGCAAGATCCGCTACGGCAAGGTGGTGATCGAAGAGGGCGGCGAGCTCACGGGCCAGATCGAGGCCGGTTCCTCGCCGCGTTCATCCTCGGGTTCGGCCGTGGCATCCAGCGCCTCCAGCCTGTCCTCTTCCTCGTCGGCCGCCTCCAGCGACAGTGCCGCCAGCAGTTCCGCTGCCCTGGCTGCGGCCACCGCAGCGGCCTCGCTGCAGCCGCGCGTCACTCCCTCTCTGGCCTGAGCCCTTCCTGCACCGGAAATGAAAAAGCGACCTGCGAAGGTCGCTTTTTTCATGGCTGCAGAGGCGGGGCGGGTTCAGCCGGCCTGCTGCTGCTTGCGTTCTGCATTGCGCTCGGCCGCTGCGCGCCAGGAACGCACCTGGTCGTTGTCCGGCAGTGACTGGGGCTTGCCCTGGCCGTCGATGGCCACGTAGGTCAGCAGGGCTTCGGTTACCTTGACGAAGCGGCCCTGGTCCGCAAAGCGCTCGGCATAGACCTCGACATCGACCGTGACCGAGGTGCGGCCCACGCGTTGCACGCTGGAGTAGAACGACAGGATGTCGCCCACGCGCACGGGCTGCTTGAAGATGAACTCGTTCACGGCCACGGTGACCATGCGGCTCTGGCCCAGGCGCGAGGGCAGCACGGAACCTGCCAGGTCGACCTGCGCCATGACCCAGCCGCCGAAGATGTCGCCATTGGCGTTGACATCGGCGGGCATGGGAATGACCTTGAGAACCAGCTCCTTGTCTGCGGGCAAGGGATGGGGCGGGAGGTCTGGGCGGGGTGGCATGGGCACAATCGGGTCAATATAACAACCGAGAATTGTCTTTCATGCGACGCGAGAGCGCTCCCCATCCGGATTTACCCTTAGTCCCAACCCCGGCACCGTCGCGGGACTGGAACGCGCTGCGGCGCCTGCTGCCCTACCTGTGGCAATACAAGTGGCGCGTGCTGGCGGCGCTGGGCTTCATGATCGGGGCCAAGCTCGCCAATGTGGGCGTGCCGGTGCTGCTCAAGCACCTGGTCGATGCGCTGGATCTGAAGGCCGGCGACGCCCGCGCGGTGCTCGTCGTGCCCGTGGCCCTGCTGCTGGCCTACGGGCTGCTGCGCTTTTCCAGTTCGCTGTTCACCGAGCTGCGCGACCTGGTCTTTGCCAAGGCCACGCAGGGCGCCTCGCGGGCGATTGCGCTGTCCACCTTCGAGCACCTGCATGCGCTGAGCCTGCGCTTTCACCTGGAGCGCCAGACCGGCGGCATGACGCGCGACATCGAGCGCGGCGTGCGCAGCACCGAGTCGCTGATCTCGTATTCGCTCTACAGCATCCTGCCCACCTTCATCGAGATGGCGCTGGTGCTGGGGATCCTGGCGCTGCGCTTCGACATCTGGTTCGCGGTCATCACGCTGGCGGCGCTGGTGTTCTACATCACGTTCACCGTCACGGTGACCGAGTGGCGCACGCGCTTTCGGCGCGAGGCCAATGCCCAGGAGTCGGCGGCGCACACCAAGGCCATCGACTCGCTGCTGAACTACGAGACCGTCAAGTACTTCGGCAACGAGGGCTTCGAGGCGCGGCGCTATGACGAGAACCTGGAGGCGCTGCGCCGCGTGCGCCTCAAGAGCCAGACCACGCTGAGCATGCTCAACTGCGGGCAGCAGCTGATCATCGCCACGGCCCTGGTCGCCATCCTCTGGCGCGCCACGCAGGGTGTGGTGGACGGGCGGCTGTCGCTGGGCGACCTGGTCATGGTTAATGCCTTCATGATCCAGCTCTACATCCCGCTGGGCTTTCTGGGCGTGATCTACCGCGAGATCAAGCAGAGCCTGACCGACCTGGAGCGCATGTTCACCCTCATGGACAAGGAGCGCGAGGTGGCCGATGCGCCCGGCGCCCGGCCCCTGCCTGCCGACGGCGTGCCGCCCGAGCTGCGCTTCGAGCATGTGGACTTTGCCTATGACCCCGAGCGGCCCATCCTCAAGGACGTGAGCTTCACCATTCCGGCCGGCAAGACCGTGGCCGTGGTCGGCCCTTCGGGCTCGGGCAAGAGCACGCTGGCGCGGCTGATCTTCCGCTTCTACGACGTGCAGTCCGGCCATGTGCGCATCGCCGGGCACGACCTGCGCGAGCTGACCCAGGACAGCGTGCGCGGCGCCGTGGGCATCGTGCCGCAGGACACGGTGCTCTTCAACGACACGGTGGAATACAACATCGCCTACGGCCGCCCCGGCGCCAGCCGCGACCAGGTGGTGGCCGCCGCGCGCGCCGCGCGCATCCACGACTTCATCGAGGCCACGCCCCAGGGCTATGCCACGCGCGTGGGCGAGCGCGGCCTCAAGCTGTCGGGCGGCGAAAAGCAGCGGGTGGCGATTGCGCGCACTCTGCTCAAGGACCCCCCCATCCTGATCTTTGACGAAGCGACCTCGGCGCTGGACTCGGCCAACGAGCGCGCCATCCAGGCCGAGCTGCAAAGCGCCGCGCGCAACAAGACGGCGCTGGTGATTGCCCACCGCCTGTCCACCGTGGTCGATGCGCACGAGATCCTGGTCATGGACGCGGGCCGCATCGTCGAGCGCGGCACCCACGCCCAGCTGGTCGCGGCGGGCGGGCGCTATGCGGATATGTGGGCGCTGCAGCAAAGCGGGGAGCCCGCCGTGCTGTAGCGCGGGGCGGCCGGGCGACCGGGTGGCCGGGTGGCCGGGCGCCTGGACGGCTTCAGGGCTTGAGGTGCGTGACCAGGAATTGCTCCATGGCCTCGTAGAACTCGAACTTGTTCTCGTCGTTGTGAAAGCCGTGGCCCTCGTTGTCCTTGACCATGTACTGCACCTCGACGCCGCGCTCGCGCAGCGCCTTCACCACCTGGTCGCTCTCGTCCTTGTTCACGCGCGGATCGCGCGCGCCCTGGGCGATGAACAGCGGCGCCTTGATGCGGTCCACATGCAGGGCCGGCGAGGTGGCGGCCAGGCGCTCCCTGTCGCGCTCGGGATCGCCCACCATGGCGTGCATCTGGTCCAGCAGCGGCTTCCAGTAGGGTGGAATGGTCTTCATGAAGGTGAACAGGTTGGACACGCCCACATAGTCCACGGCCGCCGCATACAGGTCGGGCGTGAAGGCCACGCCGGCCAGCGTGGCATAGCCGCCATAGCTGCCGCCGTAGATGCCGATGCGCGCAGGGTCGGCAATGCCCTGGTCGATCAGCCAGTGCACGCCATCGGTGATGTCGTCCTGCATCTTCAGGCCCCATTGGCCGAATCCCGCTTCCCAGAACGCGCGGCCATAGCCTGTGGAGCCCCGGAAGTTCACCTGCAGCACGCAGAACCCCCGGTTGGCCAGGAACTGCACCTCGGGGTTGTAGCCCCAGCCGTCGCGGGCCCAGGGGCCGCCGTGTGGGTTGATGATGCAGGCCAGGTTCCTGGGCTCGCGGCCGGCCGGCAGGGTCAGGTAGCCGTGGATGGTCAGGCCGTCGCGGCTGGTGTAGCTGACGGGCTGCACGCGCGACATGGCGGACTCGGGGATGGCAGGGTTGATGTCGGCCAGCTTGGTCAGCGCATCGGCGGCCGCGTCGTAAATGTAGCGCGCGCCCGGCGTGCGGTCGTTGAAGGCGGCGACGATGAACTTGTCCTCGGCGCGGTTGGCGCCCTGGATGGCGAAGTCGTAGCCCGGCAACTGCGCAGCCAGCCGGCCGTACAGGGCTTCGGTCTCGGCATCGAAGAAGTGGTACTGCGGCTTGTCGGTCTGGTAGGCGGCCAGGGTCAGCACGCGGCGCTTGCGCGAATAGGCGGCTGCGCCCAGATCGACTTCCTCGGGCACGAAGATTTCTTCTTCCTCGTCGGGCCGGGCCGGGTCGATGACCACCAGGGCCAGCTTGTCGCGGCCCCGGTTGGACAGGGCGTAGAGCTTTTGGTCGTCGAAGGTGAAGAAGGCCGGGCTGACGCTGGTGCGGTAGTCGGTGGTGATCAGGGGCTGGAACTCGCCGGCCTCGTCGTCGCGGTAGAGCAGGGCGCTGTTCAGGCCGTCGCTGGCCACGGCGGCCCGCACGCGGCCCGCATGGTCGGTCTGCCAGCCGACGATGTTGCCGGGGTTCTGCGCCACCAGTTGCGCCGCGCCCGTATGCACGTTCACGCGGTACACGTCGAAGACCTCGGCATCGCGCTGGTTGTGGCTGATCAGCACATGGTCGGGGTCGTCTTCCAGGTCGTCCTCGATGCTGGCGCGCACGCCGTCCCAGGGCGTCAGGTCGGTGGCCTGGCCGCTGCGCGCGTTGACCGCCAGCACGTGGAAGTTCTCGTCGCCGCCGAAGTCCTTCTGGTAGAGCACCACATCCGAGCCCTTCCAGAAGAAGTTGCTGATGTCGCGCTCGGTCTCGGCCGTGATGCGGCGCGGCTCGCCCACAGGGGTGCTGCCCTCCAGTGCCTGCACATGGATGTTCATGCGTGCCGGATGGCCCTCCACGCTGACGGGCTGCATGAAGCCCAGCATGCTTCCGTCATCGGCCAGACGAAAGAAGCCGCGCTCCGGATTGCGGAAGAAGTCCTTGATCGGATAGGCCTGCGGAGCCTGCGCATCGGCGCTGGCATCCCGTGCCAGGTTGAGGATGTGGGCGGCCATGGCGGGGTGTCGTGAAAACGTCGGCAAGGGTGACCTCCTGGGTTGCAGCGGCAGGGGAAAAAGGGAGCCGGCCATGATGCCATGGCGCTGTATACAAACAGGCGGGTCACTGTCTTTGCCGGGATTGGTTGTATACATTTAATTGGTGTTTTCCCGTGTTTTTGCGGAAAAATGCACCATGAATCGCCTTGGATGTATACATTCACGCCATTCCATCCAGACAAAGCCCCATGAGCCCCCAGCTTGCCCCCGCCGCCTCCGAAGCGGAAAGCCACTCCCAGGTCATCAAGGCCCAGCTGCAACTGCGCGAGATGATTCTTGCGGGCGAACTGCCCGCAGGCGAGCGCATCGCCGAGCTGACCGTGGTGCAGCGCCTGGGCATCTCGCGCACGCCGGTGCGCGCCGCGCTGATGCGGCTGGAGCAGGAAGGCCTGCTCGAAGCCATGGCCGGCGGGCGCGGCTACCGCGTGCGGCTGTTCTCCGAGGCCGATGTGGCCGATGCCATCGAGCTGCGCGGCACGCTGGAAGGCCTGGCCGCGCGCTGGGCGGCCGAGCGCGGCGTGGCCGAGCCGCTGCTGGCGCAGGCCGGCCGCTGCCTGGATGCCATCGACCGTGTGCTGGAGACGGCCGACTGGGGCGATGAGGCCTTCTCGCGCTATGTGGCGCTGAACTCCGAATTCCACGACCTGCTGCACTCCATGGCCGGCAGCAGCGTCATGCAGCGCGAGCTGGAGCGCGTGGTGCGCATGCCCTTCGCCTCGCCCTCGGGCTTTGTGCTGGCGCGGGCCGAATCGCCGCGCGCGCGCCACAGCCTGATGGTGGCCCAGGACCAGCACCGCCAGGTGCTGGACGCCATTGCCGCGCGCGAGGGAGCCCGGGCCGAGGCGCTGATGAAAGAGCACTCGCGCATTGCGCGCCGCAACCTGCGCGAGGCCGTGAGCGAGCCCGGCAGCCACGCGGTTCCTGGCGTGCAGTTGATCCGAGCCTGATTCGAGTCTGATCCGCGCTTGATCTGCGCTTGATGTGTGCCGGCGGCCTAGGCCGCCCGTGCCCCAGCCACCGCAGCGCCAAGGACTGCGGACCCCACCCATAAAGGAGACCCCCATGAGCACATTCCCCAAGAACACCTGGTACGTGGCCGCCACGTCCGACGAGATCCAGGACAAGCCGCTGGGCCGTCGCATCTGCGGCGAGCGCATCGCGTTCTACCGCGCGCAGCACGGCGTTGCCGCCGTGGAGGATTTCTGCCCGCACCGCGGCGCGCCCCTGTCGCTGGGCTTTGTCTGCGAGGGCAAGCTGGTCTGCGGCTACCACGGGCTGGAGATGGGCTGCGACGGCAAGACCATTGCCATGCCGGGCCAGCGCGTGCGCGGCTTCCCGGAGATCCGCAGCTATCCCGTCGAGGAACGCCACGGCTTCATCTGGGTCTGGCCCGGCGACAAGGCGCTGGCCGATGCCGCCCTGATTCCGAAGCTGCCCTGGCACGACAACCCCGAATGGGCCTACGGCGGCGGCATGTTCCACATCCAGGCCGACTACCGGCTGATGATCGACAACCTCATGGACCTGACGCACGAGACCTATGTGCACGCCAGCTCCATCGGCCAGGCCGAGATCGACGAGACGCCCTGCAAGACCGAGACGCGCGGCGAGGGCGCCGATGTCGAGGTCGTCACCAGCCGCTTCATGAACGACATCCCCGCCCCCCCGTTCTGGAAGATGGCGCTGCGCAGCAACGGCCTGGCCGACGAGGTGCCTGTGGACCGCTGGCAGGTCTGCCGCTTCACCCCGCCCAGCCACGTGCTGATCGAGGTCGGCGTGGCCCATGCAGGCCACGGCGGCTACGACGCGCCCGACGAACACAAGGTCTACAGCATGGTGGTGGACTTCATCACGCCCGAGACCGAGGAGTCCATGTGGTACTTCTGGGGCATGGCGCGCCGCTTCAATCCGGGCGATGCCGAAGTCACCGACCGCATCCGCGAGGGCCAGCACAAGATCTTCAGCGAAGACCTGCAGATGCTGGAGCTGCAGCAGCGCAACCTCAGTGCCCACCCCGACCGCAAGCTGCTCAAGCTCAACATCGATGCGGGCGGCGTGCAGTCGCGCAAGGTCATCGACAAATGGATTGCGCAGGAGCAACAGGCGGCGGCGGTGGCCGCAGCAGCGGCCCAGCCTGCCGCCGCCGTGGCCTGAGGCTGCCGGCATGGCCAGGCCAGCAGGCGCGGGCGGCGCCGGGGATGGGGTAACCTCGGCGGGCTTCAACCCCAGGGCCGCAAGGCCTGCCGCCACCGATGGTCCACTCCGCCTCCGATCCGCTTTCCATCGACCTCTACGACCAGCCGGGCCATCTGATCCGGCGCGCGCAGCAGATCGCGGCGCAGCTGTTCCGCGACGTGCTGGGGCCGGACGTGACGCCCGTGCAGTACGCCATCCTGCGCATGCTGCAGGAAAAGCCGGGCATCGACCAGGTGACGCTGGCGCGGCTGGTGGCGCTGGACAACTCCACCACGGCCGACATCGCGGCGCGCCTGGAGGCCAAGGGCTGGGTGCTGCGCGAGATCCTGCCCCGGCGCCAGCGGCGCCTGACGCTCACGGCCGAGGGCGAGACCATGCTGGCCGGCTTCGTGCCCAATGTCCACGAACTGCACGAGCGCATGCTGGCCGCGCTCGAACCCCAAGAGCAGGCCGAGTTCAAGCGCCTGCTGCGCAAGTTCGTGCAGCTGCACGACGCACGCGACACCCTCGACGCTTCCTCATCCGACTGACGGCGGCCCGGCCGCCTCCGCGTCCGAGTCTGCGCGGCCCCGCCTGATCGGGGAAATCCCGGTATCTGGCGCAGATTTTCATTCAGTAAACTGAATCACATTCAGCATACGTAATGATGTGCTGAGAACACAAGAAAGCTTCTACAGAGCTTCAACCCAAGGAGACCCACGATGACTGCCTCTACCCCTGTCCCATGGCTGCAGCGGCCTTGCGCCGCTGCATCGTCCAACTGCCCGTTGCGGGAGCTGCGGCCATGAGCGCCGACCTGCGTGCAAGCGTCGACCAGCGGCCCATGACGCGCTTCCAGTGGTCGGTCATAGCCCTGTGCATGGTGCTCAACATGATCGACGGCTTCGACGTCCTGGTCATGGCCTTCACGGCCTCTGCCGTGTCGGCGCACTGGCAGCTCAGCGGAGCCCAGCTGGGCTTTCTGCTCAGTGCAGGCCTGTTCGGCATGGCGGGCGGATCGCTGCTGATCGCGCCCTGGGCCGACCGGCTGGGCCGCCGGCCGCTGATCCTGGCCTGCCTGGCCCTCTCGGGCGTGGGCATGCTGGGCTCGGCCTTCAGCCACAGCGCCATCCAGCTTGCCGCGCTGCGCGTGCTCACGGGCCTGGGCGTGGGCGGCATCCTGGCCTGCAGCAACGTGATCGCCAGCGAGTACGCCTCGCAGCGCTGGCGCAGCCTGGCCGTCACCCTGCAGTCCACGGGCTACGCGCTGGGCGCCAGCATTGGCGGCTCCATCGCGGTGTGGCTGCTGGGGCGTCATGACTGGCGTGCGGTCTTCCTGTTCGGCGGCTGCGTGACGCTGGGCGTGCTGATCCTGGCCTGGTGGCGACTGCCCGAATCCATGGATTTCCTGCTGGCGCGGCGCCCGGCCGGCGCGCTGCAGCGGCTCAACGCCCTGGTCGGCCGGCTGGGCCTGCCCACGCTGGTGGCGCTGCCGCCTGCCGCGCCCGCATCGGCGGGGCCGGTGCGGCAGGGCCCGCTGCAGCTGTTTGCGCCGGGCCTGCGCCGGCCCACGCTGCTGGTCTGGCTGTCGTTCTTCGCGGTGATGTTCGGCTTTTACTTCGTCATGAGCTGGACGCCCAAGCTGCTCGCCGCCTCGGGCCTCACGCCCGAGCAGGGCGTGACCGGCGGCGTGCTGCTGAGCCTGGGCGGCATCCTGGGCGCCACTTTGCTGGGCCTGCTGGCGGCGCGCTATCCCGTGCACCGCGCACTGGCCGGCTTCATGCTGGCCACGGCCGTGTTGCTGTGCTTCATCGTGAGCAATCCGGGCTCGCTGCTGCTGTCGTACGCGCTGGCCTTCCTGATCGGCGTCTTCGTCAACGGCTGCGTGGCGGGGCTCTATGCCATCGCGCCCATGGTCTATGGCGGCGAGGTGCGTGTGACCGGCGTGGGCTGGGGCATAGGCATAGGGCGCATCGGCGCCATCGTCTCGCCCATGGTCGCGGGCTCGCTGCTCGACGCCTCCTGGTCGGCCAGCCAGCTGTACGTGGGTTATGGCGCGGCCTTCGTGTTCGCGGCCTGCATCGTGTCGCTGCACCGGCTGCAAGGGCCCGAAGCCGGCAGGCCCGCAGCCACGGGCCGCACGCTGTCGGCGCATTGAGCGCGACTTGCAGACAAGAAGGAGAACCCCATGACCGAATGCACCACCATTGCACCCGCCTCCACGCCCGCCTTCCCGCTGGACCAGTGGTATGTCGCCGGCTTTGCCTGGGAGCTGCAGGACGCGCCACTGGCGCGCACCCTGCTGGGCCGGCCCGTCGTGCTGTTCCGCACGCCCGATGGCAGCGTGGCCGCACTGGAAGACCGCTGCTGCCACCGCGAGCTGCCGCTGTCCTGCGGCACGGTGGAGGCGCGCGGCCTGCGCTGCGGCTACCACGGCCTGCTGTTCGACCGCGCCGGGCAGTGCCTGGAGATTCCGGGGCAGCAGCGCATACCGCCCAAGGCCTGCGTCAAGTCCTTCGACCTGCGCGAGCGTGACCAGATCCTCTGGATCTGGATGGGCGCCACGCCCGATTCCGTGCCCGCGCAGGAGCCGCCCGCCTATCCCGTGCACGGCGATGCGCGCTACCGCTTCGGCGGCGATGTCTACCACTACGACGCGCCCTACCAGCTCATCCACGACAACCTGCTGGACCTCAGCCACCTGGGCTATGTGCACCTCAAGACCATCGGCGGCAATGCCGGCGTCCACATGAATGCCGAGCTCAAGGTCCGCCAGGAGGGCGACAGCGTCACCGTGCTGCGCTGGATGCCCGACTCCGACCCGCCGCCCACCTATGCGGCGGCCTGGCCGTTCGCGGGCCGCATCGACCGCTGGCAGGAGGTGGAGTTCCACCCCTCGCATGTGCGCATCTGGACCGGCGCCATGGACGCAGGCAGCGGGCAGCTGGACGACCCGCAGCGCGAAGGCTTTCACATGCGGGGCTTTCACGGCGTGACGCCGGAGACCGAGCATTCGGCCCACTACTTCTGGACCATTGCCACCAACCCGCATCCGGATATGCAGGACACCACGCGCCTGGTGATCGACCAGACGGCCGCCACCTTCGAGGAGGACAAGGTCGTCATCGAGGCCCAGTTCCGCAACCAGCAGCGCTTTGGCGCGCGCCCCGTCATCGACATCCACGTGGACGCCGGCCCCAACCGCGCGCGCCGCGTCATCCACCGGCTGCGCGAGGCCAGCGCCCAGGCGCTGGCGGCGGCCTGATTTTTCCGAACCCCTCCATTCCCACGTTTCCCCATGCAAGCCAACCCCATCCTTCAAGTGCGTGTCGCGCGCAAATGCGCCGAGGCGCAGGACATCTGCAGCCTTGAACTCGTGCCGCTGGACGGCGAAAGCCTGCCCGCCTTCACGGCCGGCTCGCACATCGACCTGCACCTGCCCGGCGGCCTGGTGCGCCAGTACTCGCTGTGCAACGACCCGCAGGACACCGGCCGCTATGTGGTCGGCGTGCTGCGCGAGGCCGCCTCGCGCGGCGGCTCGGCCGCCGTGCACGAACAGGTGCAGGAAGGCCAGCAGATCGCCATTGGCGCGCCGCGCAACCACTTCGCTCTGCATGCGGGCCAGCCCGCACGGCATCTGCTGCTGGCCGGCGGCATAGGCATCACGCCCGTGCTGGCCATGGCGCGCCAGCTGGCGCGCGAGGGTGCCGATTTCGAACTGCACTACTGCGCGCGTTCGCGCGAGCGCATGGCCTTCACGGCCCTGCTGCAGTCGGTGCCCTGGGCCGACCGCGTGCACCTGCATGTGGATGGCGAGGGCGCGCTCGACATGGCGCAACTGCTCGGCGCCCCGCAGGCGGGCCTGCACCTGTATGTCTGCGGCCCGCGCGGCTTCATGGACGCGGCCCTGGGCATGGCACGCACGTCGGGCTGGAGCGAGGACAGCCTGCACTACGAATTCTTCGCGGGCGAGGCCGTGCAGCGCGAGGGCGATGCCGGGTTCGAGATCGAGATCGCCAGCACCGGCCAGGTGGTGCGCGTGGCGCCGGAGCAGACCGTCGTCCAGGCGCTGGCCGGCATCGGCGTGGAGGTGCAGACCTCGTGCGAGCAGGGCGTGTGCGGCACCTGCCTCACGCGTGTGCTCTCGGGCGAGCCCGAGCACCGCGACATGTACCTGACCGAGGACGAACAGGCCGCCTGCGACCAGTTCCTGCCCTGCTGCTCGCGCGCCAAATCCGCCCGGCTGGTGCTGGACCTGTAGGGCGGCACCGCGCAGGGCCCCTGGCGGGTGGACAATGGGTTTTCCCTTGCCCACAGCCCGTTGAAGCCGCTGATTCCCTGCGGCAGCGGGCGCCGCTCTTTCGCCATGCAACCTGCCCTGCTTGTCCTGAACTTCAACGCCGAAGGCCATCTGCGCCAGATGGCCCAGGCCTTTCCCTCCTTCGACCTGCTCTACGCGCCCGACGCCAGCCAATGCGAGGCGGCTCTCGCCGAGCACGGCACGCGCATACAGGCCGTGCTGACCATCGGCTCCATCGGCCTGTCGGCCGCGCAGATGCAGCGCATGCCCGCCCTCAGGCTGGTCTGCGCGCTGGGCGCGGGCTACGAGAACATCGATGTCGCCCATGCGCAGGCCCACGGCATTGCCGTGGGCAACGGCGCAGGCACCAATGACGACTGCGTGGCCGACCACGCCATGGGCCTGCTGATCGCCTCCGTGCGCGGCCTGGTGCGCCTGGACCGCGCCACGCGCGACGGCGTCTGGCGCACTGCCATGCCGCTGCCGCCCAATGTCTCGCACAAGCGCCTGGGCATCCTGGGCATGGGCGCTATCGGCGCCAAGATCGCCCAGCGCGCGCTGGGCTTCGAGATGGAGATCGGATACCACAACCGCAGCCAGCGCAGCGAGCTGCCCCACCGCTACTTCGGCGACCTGCTTTCCCTGGCGCAATGGGCCGATGTGCTGCTGGTCGCCACGCCGGGCGGCCCGGGCACGCGCCACCTCATCAACACGCAGGTGCTGGATGCGCTGGGCCCGCAGGGCCATCTGGTCAATATCGCGCGCGGCAGCGTGGTCGATACCGTCGCCCTGGCCGCTGCCGTGCGCGAAGGCCGCCTTGCCGGCGCGGGCCTGGATGTCTACGAAAGCGAACCCGCGCCCCCGGCCGAACTGCTGGACCTGGACGCCGTGGTGCTCACGCCCCATGTGGGCGGCTGGTCGCCCGAAGCCGTGCAGGCCTCGGTGGACCGCTTCATCGCCAACATGCGCTGCCACCTGGAAGGCCGCCCGCTGGTCTCGCCGGTCACGGCCTGAAGCTGGATTCAGTCCCTTACCTCCCAAGGGCTGCGGCCAGGTGCAGCAGTCCCATGACCAGGCAGATGGCCGAGGACACATGCCAGAAGCGGTCGCTGTTGTCCGGAAAGCGTGGTTTCAGCCACGGATAGGCCACGGCCCGCGCCACCAGCACCAGGCCGGCCCCGGCCAGCACTGGGCGCATGAAGGGCAGGGGACCCAGCAGGCCCGCGCCTGCCAGCGCATACCCCGCCAGCAGCGACAGCACTACGCCGATGGCCGCCGACACCAGCGGCGGATACCAGTGCCCCGCCTCGGCCATGCGCGCCATGCGCTCGCCGGCACCCATGAGCCGCAGCCCACGTCCCCCCCAGACGATGCAGGCGAAGTGGGCCAGCGCGGTCGCCGTGTCGAACAGGGCGGCGGCCAGGGCCAGCAGTTGCACGCCCTTCACGGCAGGGCTTCCCACGCGCCGGTGTGCTGATGCTTCTTCATGGTGTATTCCTTGGGATTTGCTGCAATGGCCGGCCACTGTAGTGCTTAAACTCCGGGCAGAAAACTCGCCTTGTGCTCAGGTTTTGCCGCATGCCCTCCCATACCTCCGCTACCACTGAATCCCAGAGAAGAAGACAGCCCGTACAGGCCCGTGCGCAGCGCACGCTGCAGGCCATTGTTCAGGCAGCAGCTCAGATTCTGGTCAAGGAGGGCGAAGCCGCGCTCACCACCAACCGCATTGCCGAGCGCGCAGGCGTCTCCATCGGCACGCTCTACCAGTACTTCCCCGACAAGCAGGCCGTCTTCCGCGCCATGGTCGATGGCCAGCGCCGTGCGGCCGTCGCGGCCATCGAGACCTGGCTGGAGCAGGCGTCGGAGCAGGGCCTGCCCCGCGAGGCCGTGGCGCGCGGCGTGGTCGCCTGCATCGTCGAGGGCTTTGCGGGCCGCACGCCTGCGCGGCGCAAGCTGGCGCGCTTTGCCTGGCGGCAGGATGGTGACGAGCGCATTGCCCTGTCCATGCGCGAGACCGCCGAGCGCATGGCCGCCCACCTGCAGCGCTGGGGTGGCCCCTCGCTGTCCTATGCGCGCCTTTACGTGGCCACGCGGGCCGTGCTGGGCACGGTGCGCTTCGCCTCGCTGGAGGCCTCGCCGCTGATCGCCTCGGGCGCACTGGAGGAGCTGCTGTGCGAGATGGGGACAGACATGTTGCTGGGTGGCGCGACGGGTGCGGGAACCGCTGCCTCATCGTTGCCCCCTAGGCAGTAGGGGCTGTGCCTGTGCCATTTCGCTGGACCAGCTTCGCAGCAAGGCATGCCTTGATGGGCCGGCTGAAGTCCTGGTCGCCCTTGCGAAGCAAGATGGCGAAAAAAAGGCCCCGCAGAGCGGGGCCTTTTGCTTCTACCGGAGTGTGCGATCAACCGATAGCATTCTAACGAGTTCGCGCGGCAATGGCTTTCTCCGCCACATCCACCAGGTCGGCGCCGACCTGCTGCTTCCACTTGTCGTAGACGGGGCGGGTGGCCTTGACGAAGGCTTCGCGCTCGGCAGGCGTGAGCTGGGTCACGGTCACGCCGTTGGCGGCCAGGTCCTTGAGCAGCGGCTTGTCGGCCTCGATCATGCCCTTGCGCGCGATCACGACCTGCTCCTTGGCGGCGTCCACGGCGGCCTGGCGCACGATGTCCTGGTCTTCCTTGGTCCAGGTGGCCCAGATGTCCTTGTTGACCACGAAGATCAGCGGATCGTTGATGTAGCCCCACAGCGTCAGATGCTTCTGGCCCACGGACTGCAGCTTGGCGGCCATGTAGACCGAGACGGGGTTTTCCTGGCCGTCCACGGCGCCGCTGGCCATGGCGGGCTGGGCATCGGCCCAGCTCATCTGCGTGGGGTTGGCGCCCAGCGCGGTGAAGGTGTCCAGGAACAGCGGAGAGCCCACGACGCGGATCTTCAGGCCCTTGAGGTCGGCAGGGGTCTTGATGGCGTGCTTGGAGTTGCTGATCTCGCGGTAGCCGTTCTCGCCCCAGGCCAGCGGCACCACGCCGGCCTTTTCCAGGCGCTGGAACAGGCGCTTGCCGGGCTCGCCATGCGTGAGCGCGTCGGCAGCGGCGTAGTCGGGCATGAGGAAGGGCAGGGCGAACAGGTTCAGCTCCTTGATCTGGGGCGACCAGTTCAGCGTGGAGCCCACGGCCATGTCGATCACGCCCTGGCGCAGCGCGCTGAATTCGCGCGTCTGGTCGCCCTGGATCAGGGACACGCCCGGGTAGAGCTTGATGTTGATGCGGCCGTTGGTGCGCTCGCGCACCTTGTTGGCCCAGATCTCGCCGCCCTTGCCCCAGGGAAAGGCCGTGCCCAGCACCAGCGACATGCGGTACTCGCTCTTGTACTTGGCCGGAGTCTGCGCCACTGCGGGAGCGGACGAAAGGGCCAGGGCCGCAGCCGCGGCCAGGCCGCTGGCGAGGAAAGTGCGAAGTTTCATTGCGAAGGTCTCCTTGTTGAATTTTTGGGAAATCAGTAGCCCAGGCGTGCTGGGAGCCAGAGAGCCAGCTGCGGGAAGGCGATCACTGCGATCATCACCAGGAACATGGCCAGCAGCATGGGGCCGACCCAGCGCACGGTGGACTCCATGCGCACGCCCGCGATGCGGCAGGACACCATCAGGTTCACGGCCAGCGGCGGCGTGAACTGGCCCAGCGCCACCTTGAGCGTGAGGATGACGCCGAACCACACCGGGTCCCAGTTGTAGTGCTGCATGATCGGCAGCAGCAGCGGCACGAAGATCAGGAAGATGGAGATGCCGTCCAGGAACATGCCCACGGTGATCAGCAGCAGGATCAGCAGCGCCATCACGCCGTACTCGCCCAGGCCCGAGTCCACGATGGCCTTGGCCACCGGATCGATCACGCCCAGCGTGGACAGCGAGAACGCGAAGATGCCGGCCAGCGATACCACCAGCAGGATCACGGCCGACAGCTCGCCGGCCTCGCGCAGGATGGGGTAGAGGTCGCGCAGCGTGATGGTGCGGTGGATCACCATGCCCACGAACAGGCCGTAGAACACGGCCACCACGGCGGCCTCGGTGGGGGTGAACCAGCCGGCGCGCATGCCGCCCAGGATCAGCACCGGAGCGGCCAGGCCCCAGGAGGCCTCGCGCAGGCTGCGCCAGAACGGCGGGCGCGGCATGGACGATTCCAGCGCACCCATCTTGTGCTTGCGCGACATCCACACGGCAGGAATGATCAGCGCCACGCCGGCCAGGATGCCGGGGATCATTCCGGCCGCAAACAGCGCCGGCACCGAGGCGCCGGGCACCAGCACCGAGTAGATGATGAAGGCCACGGACGGCGGGATCAGGATGTCGGTGGCCGCAGCCGCGCCCACCACGCTGGCCGAGAAGCTGCCCGGATAGCCGGCGCGGCTCATGGCCGCGATCATCACGCCGCCCACGGCGGCGGCATTGGCCGGGCCCGAGCCCGAGATGCCGCCCAGGAACATGGCCACGGCAAT